>CAYZEV010000001.1:0-191501 GCA_964477865.1 uncultured Methanomassiliicoccaceae archaeon
TCAGCAGATCGACTACTTCAGTCCGTACTTCCCCGAGCTGGTGGAGAACCGCGAGGACATCATGAGCCTCGTTCTGGTCGAGGAGAAGAGGTACTATGAGACGCTGGACCGGGGCCGGTCCACCGTCCAGCGGATGACCAAGGAGCTCAAGGGGGCGCCGATCGCCCTGGACAAGCTCATCGAGCTCTACGACTCCCATGGTCTGAACCCGGAGATCGTCAAGGAGTTCTCGGACGTCCCCATGGAGATCCCGGACAACTTCTACCAGATGGTGGCCAAGAAGCACGAGGCCACCGAGGTCGCCGAGGAAGGTCCCAAGGCGGAGGAGTTCCCCCTGGACATGCCGGAGACCCGCATGGCCTACTACGAGGACCCCGAGGTCATGGCCTTCGAGGCCAAGGTCGTGGCGGTGGTCAAGGACGCGGTCGTGCTCGATCACACCTACTTCTATCCGGAGGGCGGCGGCCAGGAGGCCGACTACGGGATCATGGACGGCCACGAGGTCATCAACGTGCAGAAGGTCCGCAACACCATACTGCACTATCTCAAGGACAAGCACTCCCTGGCCCCGGGCATGCTGGTCCGCTGCGCGGTCAACGAACCGCGCCGCCGCCAGCTGATGCGCCATCACACCGCCGCCCACATCATCAATGGGAGCGCCCGGCGCATGTTCGGCAATCACATCTGGCAGTCGGGGGCCCACAAGAGCGTGGACGAGGCCCGGCTGGACGTCACCCATTTCGAGAACCTCACCGACGAGCAGAGAGCCGAGCTGGAGCGCCGGTGCAATGAGGTCGTGCTCGAGGACCATCCCGTGGACATTCAGTTCATGCCCCGGGACGAGGCGGAGCGCAAGTTCGGCTTCCGCCTTTACCAGGGGGGCGTGGTCCCCGGCAAGATCATCCGGGTGGTCAACACCACCGATGTGGACGTGGAAGCGTGCGGAGGCATGCATTGCAACCGCACCTCTCGGGTAGGTCCCATACGCATCCTTCGCACCAAGCGGATCCAGGACGGGGTCGTCCGCATCGAGTACTCCGCCGGGCTGGCCGCGGTGGCCGGCATGCAGGCCGATAAGGTGTGCGTGGACGTTCTGGCCGAACGGATGAACGTGACCCGGGACACGGTGCTGCCGGCGACGATGAAGCTGATGGCCGAGATGAGGGACGACCGCAAGCGGCTCGAAGCGCTCTCCGCCCGCATGAACCAGATCGTGGCCGATGATCTGCTGGCCAAGGCCGAGACCATTGATGGCGTGAAGGTCGTGATCTATCAGGTCGCCGAAGGAGAGGACCCCCAGGCCATGTCCCTGGTGCTGACGTCCCGGCCCGGCGTGCTGGCCGTCCTGGGCCTGGCGGACAAGAGCCCCAAGGTATTCGTGTCCCGTTCCTCCGATCTCAAGGTCGATTGCCGCCCCATACTCAAGGAGGTCATGGCCCTCGTCGGGGGCGGTGGCGGCGGAAAGCCGGACTTTGCCCAGGGCGGAGGCGGCGATCCGGCCAAGCTGCCGGCGGCGCTAAAAGGGGCGATGGTCATCGTGAGGGCCGCCCTAGCCAAGAAATGATATCAAAGACGGTCCCGGTCCGGAGCGCCCGCCCTGACCCCTGCCAGTGGGGTCGGCGGGACCTCCGGCGAACAGGGAAACGATTAAATAGGAACTTGCTTGTAGGGGAGACGCTCCATAAACTATATACATAGAATGGATCAAAGTCATTCAATTTCATTGGAGGTAGCAATTTGGCTCAACCTGAAGGACAGGAAAAACCGGAAAAGGTAGAAAAACCGCAGAAGGGCGAGAAGAAGGAGAAAGCGGAAAAGAAGAAGGCAGTCGAGAAGCCTGTAGAAAAGAAGGTAGATGAGAATTTCCGCTACATCGTCCGCATCATGAACACCGATATCGACGGCGCCAAGTCCCTTATGATGGGCATCCAGAACGTGAAGGGCGTCGGTCCTCGCGTGGCCGGTGTCGTGGCCAAGAGAACCGGCATCAAGGCCACCGAGAAGATGGGCAACCTGTCCGAAGCGCAGACCGATGAGATCGAGAAGATCATCGCCAGCTACCCCGAGTTCGCTCCGCACTGGGCCGTGAACCGGCAGAACGATGTCGAGACCGGTGAGGACATGCACGTCTTCGGGATCGATCTCGGTGTTGCCAACAAGGACGATATCAACCGCATGAAGATGATTCGCTGTTACAAAGGCGTAAGGCACGAGCAGGGACAGAAAGTTCGTGGTCAAAGAACCCGGTCGAACGGAAGGACTGGCCTTACTATGGGAGTTAGCAGGCAAAAGGCTGCACAGCCTGGCGCCGCCCCAGCCGAAGAGAAGAAGTAATAAAATATCTGAGTAGGTGCTAAAATGGGAGACCCAAAGTTCCCTCGCCGGTCATTTGACTCTCCCTCTCACCCCTGGAGAGGAGAGAGGATCAAGGCCGAGACCGAGATATGCAAAGCGTACGGTTTGAAGAACAAGCGTGAGCTGTGGAAGGCCCAAGCGGTCCTCAGGAACCTGAGGAACCAGTCCAAGCTGCTGCAGGCCCGCGTTCGTCTGAACGACGAGCAGGCCAGATTGGAAGCGAGCCTTCTATTGAAGAAGTGCGCCCGCATCGGTCTGCTGCCCATGGAGGGAAGCACCCTCGATGATGTCCTAGGTCTGACCCAGGAAGCGATCCTTAATCGCCGCCTGGAGACCCTGGTCCAGCGCAAGGGACTGGCCGCCACCTGCAAGCAGGCCCGTCAGTTCATCGTTCATGGCCACGTGTCCATCGACGGACGCAAGGTAACCATTCCCGGTTATGTGGTAAAGAGGGCTGAAGAGGACAAGATCACCTACAACGCCCAGTCTCCCATATCCAACGAGCTCCACCCCCTAAGGACCACTGCCCAGCCGGGTAAGCCCCATGAGGTCGCCAAGGTCGAAGGACCCAAGGCCAACCCCCAGCTCGAGAAGGTGGAAAAGGTCCTGAAGAAGGTCGCTGCCGACGTCGTTGAGGACGTCATCCCGGCCGATCTGCCTGAAGAGACCGATGTCAAGGAGGAGTGAACATGGTAAAGTGGGGCATCGCGCACATATTCGCCAGCTACAACAACATCATCATCACCTTGACCGACATCACCGGCGCCGAGACAATCACCAAGGCCACCGGTGGAATGGTCGTCAAGGCGGCCAAGGACGAGTCCTCTCCCTACGCAGCGATGAGGGCGGCCGAGAAGGTCGCTGAGATCGCCAAGGAGAAGGGCATCGAGGGCATACACGTCAAGGTTCGCGCACCTGGCGGGAACAAGGCAACCTCGCCCGGTCCGGGCGCTCAGGCCGCCATCAGGGGCCTGGCCCGCGCCGGCATGAAGATCGGGCGCATCGAGGACGTTACCCCTGTTCCCCACGACGGGACCAAGAAGAAGGGCGGCAGAAGGGGCCGGAGAGTATAGAGGCTGCATACATGGACCTGAAGCTCATCGACCTGACCGAAACCCATGCCAAGTTCGTCGTCTCGGGCACCCGCCCGGACATGGCCAACGCCTTGCGGCGTGCGCTCATGACCGAGGTACCCAAGATGGCCATCGAGACCGTTGAGTTCCACTTGGGGCCGATCAGGGATGAGGACGGCAAGGAATGCGAGAGCGTCAGCCCGCTCTTCGATGAGATCATCGCCCACCGCCTGGGCCTGATCCCCATCCCTACCGATCCAGACCTATATGTCACCAAGGACAAGTGCACCTGCGAAGGCGAAGGCTGCCCGAGCTGTACCATCATGTACTCGCTCAACAAGAAGGGCCCCGCCGAGGTATACTCCGGTGACCTGGAACCCCTGGGAGGCCAGGAGCTCCGGGTGAAGGACGAACTGGTCCCCATCGTCAAGCTGGGTCCCAAGCAGGCATTGCTGGTCTACGCCTCCGCCGAACTGGGAACCGCCCAACGCCACATCAAGTGGCAGGTGACCTCCGGCACCGGTTACCGCTACTACCCCACCGTCACCATCGACACGAAGAAGTGCGACAACGGTGACGCCTGCATTAAGGTCTGCCCCCGCGGCGTCCTCGGCAAGAAGGATGGCAAGCTGGTGGTGGAGAACCTTGAGAACTGCACCCTCTGCAAGGCCTGCGAGGATGCCTGCACCCATGACGCCATCAAGATCCAGGGCGACAAGACGAAGTTCATCTTCGAGTTCGAGACCGACGGCTCGCTGTCGGCCCGGAACACCTTGAAGAAGGCGCTGGAGATCATGGAGAAGAAGTTCGACGACTTCCGCGAGGACGTCTCGGCCATGGGCGACGCTTAAACACCTTTCTATCTACTCCTTTTCCGCAATTAGGATTTTTTAATTCTTGTATTGTGATACCGCCTCGTGTTGAGGACGGGGCTGATCATCGGTCTTAGGCTGAGCATGGCTCTGATCATAGGCGGGATTCTGGTCATTGAGACGCAGAAGACCATCGACCGATCCGCCTCGAGCATCGGGATGGATACGTTCCAATACTATTCCAACCGGTCCGTCCTTTACATCCAACCCCATTCGAACGAACCCATGGAGGTATCGATCGAGGTGCGTGGGTCCGGGGTAGGCCTGTATTTCGTCAGCGAGCAGGAGATGGATCGGGTCTGGGCCGGCAACAACTCGACAAGGCCATTGTCATTTGATCCTGGCCCGTCGAGGCTTGAGGTCACCAACGCGACCTTGAACTATGAGATCCCGGCGGGGCAGTATTATGGCATCGTATGGTTCGAAAGCATCGAACCATGTTCCTTTGAGATCATGATGACCGAGACCCACACGGAATATCCCTCGTTCTGGCTCGGCGTAGGCATTTCCGCGGCGGGGCTGGTCTTTCTCATCGTGGCGCTTTTGTTCGTGCGGGGCACCAAGGACTGACGGCCGATAGGTGGCGTGACCGTAGCGAAGGCGTTGTTGGGAAAGGCCGCCCAGCACCCATCAGAGATCGACCATGACGCGAGATATATGGCCTCGGACATGTCCGAACCACCTAAGGGGGCGAATGCTGTGTCTGATAGAAAATTATAATTAGTGATTAGGGACATGCTTATAAAATATAAGTTATAAGGGGAGAAAACTTATGACGATGGAAAAGGTAATGGACAAGTACGTGTGCCCGGAATGTGGATATGTCTATGACCCTGAGAAGGGCGACCCCGAACATGGGATTCCTGCCGGAACGGCCTTCGAGGATCTCCCGGCGGATTGGCATTGCCCCTATTGCAATGTTGACAAGGAGAGCATGAAGAGCTTCGACTCGGTCATGGGGCTCGCCTGAACAATTTTGCGGCGTAAGCCGCATCACTTCTTTGTGCTCATACTCCCTGAACCATGGGGGAAACATGAGCAGAAGAGGCTACACACCTCCCATAAGGGGGCCCAGGGACATCGGACCTCAGGGCTCGGCGGCGGGGGGCAGGTGGACACCGGAGACACCGAGCTGGATAACGCTCCTAGTCATATTGATCGTCCTGGCCATCGTCCTCCTGTTGAGCTTCTTTAAATAGCTGCGACCTCACATGAAATCGCTGAGCTTGCACTTCTTGATCTTGTCGGACTGGAACAGCGATTTCATCGACTCCTCGATCAGCGCGACACGTTGCTGGGTATAGGCGTCCAGGTCGAACCGCTCGCTGACCTCCTTGGTGATCTCGAGATACTTCCTGACGCTCTTCTCGTGGACGGTCAGGGTTAGGTTATTGCCACAGTAGCAACGGCCCGACAGGGGGATGCGGCGGTATTTGGCCCCGCATTTGGTGCAGCGAAGCGATTGCGAGGAGAACGACTTCAGATTGCCGATCATGTCCGGCAGGAAGTGCTTGGTGATGACCCGGTAGACCACGTCCTTGGCGTCCACCGCGCGGATCTTGCGGGCCAGCTCCAGCTGGGCGTTCATTTTGTCCATCATGGTCTCCAAGGTCTTGTAGGCCGATTCGTCCGGCCCCTCGGAGATGTCCCTGGTGTCGTGGGTGTAGCCGAACCCCTCGTACTGAAGGGCGGAGCCGATCCTTCCGGCCACCTGGTCCATGATCGAGTCGATCTCCTTGGGATGGCGGTACTCCATGCACGCCTGGTAGAACCCCAGTGGATATTCCCACCGCACGTCGATGTTATGCGCTTCCTTGTCGATCTCGTTGGGATCGAGGCGGGTGGTGAGGACCAGAGGGGCGTCCATCAGGCCGCCGCGGCGGTCCGGCAGGAACTGCTTGGAGAAGTTGAGCAGGCCGTCCAGGAGCAGGATGACTGAGTCCTCGTCACCGTCGGCGTTACGGCGCTTGGCGGCGTGGAAGAACGGATGGCCGTAGCCCACGTTGGTCTTGGTGTAGCCGATCACCCGGCACAGGATGCCGCCGGAGGTATGGGGCGCCAGCCCGATGGTCAGGTGCCCGATGAGGTCCTCCCGGACCTTGGCGTTATAGAACCTCGGCAGTCCGTAGTACTTGTCGAGGAGGTCGTCGATGAAATCGGCGATCTTGATCAGATACTCGCCGCAGGACACGGACGGGATGATGTCCTGGACCCGCAGCTCGCACACCTGGTCCCCAGCGGTCAGGTCCTGGCCGTGAACATCGCGTAGATACCCTATGGAGCGGGCCTTCTCGACGGTCAGACCGATCTCGCAGGGGCGGAAGTGGGTCACCGGCACATCGGTCATGTCGAAGCGGATGGTGCCGTCCTTGAACACGAAGAGGTCATGGACGGCGCGGAGCAGTCCCTTCTCCAGCGCCTCCGGCGTCTTGTGCTTCGAGATCATTCCCTGCACCCCCTTTATCTCCGGGGCCACCGCCACGCCGACACGGGCCATGGCGGCCTCCAGCATCTTCTTCAGATCGATGCGCTGAGAGGTCGGTTTGTTCGAGGTGAAGGTGTGGGCGCCGCATTCGGCACAGCTACACAGGAAGGTGTTCTTCCCGCACTCCGGGCATTGCCTCAGCCCCATTTCCACATCGACCCGGGCCTCGTCCATGGCCGTGGACACCAGGCGCTGCATGCCGCCGCTATGGCCCAGGGGGAAAAGCGCATGGGGCGGCGGCTTCATCTTGCGCTCCTTGGCCTTCTCCGGTCTGGCCATCCTCGAGCCGATGCGGGTGACCGAGCGGGCCCTGACCTCGATCCCCATGGCCTGGGACACCGCCCGCAACGTCGGGGAGACGAAGGCCAGCTCCGGACCGCCGGGATCGGCCAGCGGCGAACGCTCGATGATAACGTCCCCATCCAGCCCCAGCCCCAGTCCTTCCAGCAACGGCAGGGCGTAGAAGTCCAGGATGACGATCTCGCTCATGGCCTTGTGCAGGGCCCCCAGGGTCTCGAGCGTATGCTTGGTCACCTTCTCCCTTCCGATGGTGAGCTTTCCGTCCGACCACGAGCCGGTCAGCAGGATGTGGGCCCGCAGGGCGTTCAGCTCTTCCACGGGAAGATCGAACCAGAACAGATTGAACCTGGGATGGAGGGGTACCCCGTAGGTCGAGGCGATCTCCTTGGCCCGCTCGTAGGTGGGCTCCTTCCAGTCCGCGGGAAGCTCTGCGACCTTGGACGCCAGCTCCACCTTGTACCATTCCGGGGCGTAGGATCCCGGGGCGAGGATGTGATTGTTCTCCACGAACTCCCCGTAGGGCAGGAGGACCTCCCCCAGGTCCACCAGCTCGGCGATGTTAGGGCGGTACATGTGGGCCTCCTTGCTCGTATTGGCCTGGACGAGGTCCCCGTTCTTCAGCAGGAGGATGGGGCCATCGATGCTATCGCAGGGCGTCACCGCTCCGGCCTTGCCGGGCCGCTCGATCTTGATCTGAGTGCCCACCGCCAAGAAATCGTCCAGGGCGACCATGGTGGCCGGGTTGATGGCCAGGGCCGCCAGGCCGGTGGTCCTTCCCCGGCCGTAGCGAAGGCGGAAGCCCCCCACCCTTGAAGGGTGGCAGAGGACCGGGCGACCGGCGACCATGTCCTTCAGGAACTTGGCGTCCGGCACGATCTTCTTGGTGGAGGTGTCATCGCCCTTGTCATGCCTCTTCTTCCAGGCCATGTACTCGTCGATGAACTCCCAGCCGTCGATGCCCAGCTTCTTGGTGTGCTTCTGGATCTTGGGGGCCTTCAGGCACATGCCCTCGGAGATGACCAGGCAGGCCCCGCCCCGCACCTTGTTCGTCTCGATCCGGGGCAGGTCCCGGAACCCCGAGATCTCCATGTCCTCGGTCCCTTCGCCGTCCACGCACACCGGGCAGCCCCGGGCGATGATCTCGATCTCCTCGTTCCCCGGGGCGTACTGGAGGTGCTGGCATTGCTTGTATAAGGGGATCTCTTCCTTGAACCGCTGGACCTCCCCCTCGGTGGGGATGTATCGTCCGATGCCGATCTCCCGGCGCACCACGTCGGCGATGAGCACGCTGAGCGCCTGACCCGTGCCCCCGGCCGCCCGGATAGGCCCGGCGAAAGAGATGGCCAGATAGTCGGTCCCGTCCCCGTTGCGGCCGATCTTGACCCCGGCGATGCCCTCCAAGGGAGCGACCAGGATCCCTTCCGTCAGGACGGCCAGGCCCACCCGCACCGCGCGGTCGATGGCGTCCTCCTTCGTCTTGGCCGGCTGGTTGGCCATCTCCTTGGCGATCAGCAGGGACACCTCCTCTCGATTGTGGTCCTTGGACAGTTCCCTGATCCGCTCGGCGATGCCCTCGACATGCCACGCTTCCAAAAGCTTCTCGCACCGGGACGCCAGGTCCTCGGCCCGAGGGATCTCCACGAAGACCTCGGGGTCCAGACCCCGGGAGCGTGCCTTGCGGGCGATGCCGTAGCATCGATCGGTATCCGCGAAGAGGGCCTTGAAATACTCATCCATGGCCTTGCTGCACGCAACGCTCGGCATATAATCCACCCACACGTCCGCCGACCTCGGCGAGGCCGGCTAGGACGTCGTAGCGCCGACGTTAAGATAAATGCGACGCTCGGAATGACCGGACCTTGGAATCTTTGGTCCTAGGTCGGCAGTTTGTCCGGGTCGGATTTTCGCTGCTCCTTCAGGATGCCCTCGATCTTCTTGACCAGGTCATCGACGCCCTCGCCGGTCAGCGCCGATATCCTTTCCCGGCCGGTGGGCTTGCCCTCCAGGTCGGCCTTGTTCTCCACTTCGAGGAACGGGATGTCGGTGAAGTTCACCTTGATCGAATCGAGCAGCGCCAGCTGGCGTTCGATGGTGTAGCCGCAGGTCTCCGAGGGATCGATGACGAACACGATGATGTCGGCCAGGTAACGCAGGGCCAGAATGGCCTGCAGTTCGATGGCGTTGCGCTTGTCCAGCTCCCGGTCCAACAGGCCCGGCGTATCGATGACCTGGAAGGTCCTCCAGCCGCTCTTGAGATGCCCGATGACCACCCCCTTGGTGGTGAACGGGTACGCGGCGATGGTCGGCTTGGCCGTGGAGATCCGGTCCACCAGCTGGCTCTTGCCCACGTTGGGGTAGCCGGCGATGACGATCGTCTCGACAGTGGTGTCGATGGACGGCAGCTGGCGCAGCTGGTCCCTCGCCTGCTGGGCGAACTTGAGCTCCGGCTCGACCCGGTTGATGACCGAGGAGAAGCGGCCGTAGAACTCGTTGGTGATCTTGGCCACCGTATCGATGTTGGGCGCTCGTCTCACCCGGTGCAGGTACATGCGCTGCAGGTCCGAGCACTTCTCGGCGCACCAGGAGATGTTGGCCAGCGCCTTCTTCAACTTGTCGTGGCCGATGAGGACGTCGATGAGCTGGGAGTAGAACTCGTCCTCCTTCTCCATCTTGGGGAAGGACCGGACGTACTTCAGGAGGGTGGTGGTGGTCATGTCGCCGATGGCGGTGATCTTGGCGATATTGGTCTTCTTTATCCCGTCGAAGGCTGCCGCTCCGTGGACCTCCGCCTTGGAAGCGCGGGCATAGGCCCTGTCCAGGAGTTCCTGGGAGGTCATGATGGTCGGGATCTGCCGCTTCCAGTTCTGCATAGGCCTGCCTAAGATGGGGTAAGTTATTAATCTTCCTCTATACCATCGCCGGAAGCGATGAGGCGCGAGGTCAAATGCCAGGTCTGGCTGACGGAGAACGATCGCCCCGTGCTGGGCGAGGACCAGGCAATTTTGCTCCGCCTGCTCAAGGAGAAAGGTTCGATCGGGGACGCGGCTAACGAACTTGCGGTCACCAGCCGTCAGACCTGGGCCCGGCTCCGCCGGATCGAGCGGGACGCTGGCCTCAAGATCGTGGTCACACGCCGGGGCGAGGGGGGTGGGGCAGCGCTCACTCCAGAGGGCGAGCGTCTCCTCCAGGAGTTCGAGAACAAGAAGCGCCGAGTGGACGAGCAGCTGGCCCACCTGTTCAAGAACCCGGTCCTCACCACCGACGGCATCGTCCTGGTGGATGGCCAGATCGTTCTCATCAGGAGGGGCAATGAGCCGGGTAAGGGGAAGTACGCCCTGCCCGGCGGGTTCGTGGAGTACGGGGAAACGCTGGAGGCGTGCGTCGTCCGCGAGGTGTTCGAGGAAACCGGCCTGAGGACCGAGGTGCTGGACCTGGTGGGGACATACTCCGACCCGGACCGGGACCCCCGGGGCCATGTCATCACCGCGCTGTTCTTCCTACGGAACCGGGGCGGCGAGCTGAAAGCGGGGGACGATGCCGACGGCGTCTCCGTCCACCGGCTGGATGACCTGCCTGAACTGGCCTTTGACCATCAGCGGATGATATCGGACTTCCTGCGAACGGGCGACAAACGAGCGTTCTGAGGATTTATCCTTACTACCGCTCCCGCGGCGAATCAGAAAGCTATTTTACCAGTCGGGAGCGTATGTTGATTGGATGATGCAAGATGACCTAGATCAAAAGATACTTCGCTTGTTGCAGCGCAACGGCAAGCTCACCTATGAGGAGATCGGGGCCATGGTCGATCGGTCTCCCTCCACCATCCGCGACCGCATCAAGAAGCTGGAAGAGAACAAGACCATCATGGGGTATTCGGCCATCGTGAACCAGGAGAGGGTGGGGATCAACTCGGACGCCTACATCTCGGCCGACGTCATGCCCGATCGGTCCCAGAACGCCATCGCCTCCCTGTTCTCCATGGAGAACGTGTCGGAGATCCTGCGCGTGACCGGTGAAAGGAGGATAATGTTCCGGGTGCGAGCCTCCAACAACACCGAGCTTATCGAGATCATCGACAAGAAGATCAGGCCCCTCGGTTTCCTCAACATCGAGGTGACCATGATCCTGGAGCCAGTGGTCAGATATCCCGGACTATGAGCTCTTGGCCGGGGCCCTCTCCGATGCATGGCGGTTAGGTGGGCTGACGTCGCGGGGTGGACCGCCCATGCCGGTGGTGGAGACCACCCAGAAGTTGCGGTTGAGCCGACCATCCTCCAGAACCAGCTGATTGACCCGCAGCACGCGCTCGACCTGCTGGGCAGAGAAAGCGGCCATGCCGTACTGGCCCATGAGGGTCAGATCGCGCGGTAAAGCGGTGAGGGTCAGCTTGGACTGCTGCACGATATGGGCTTCGAAGTTCTCCGGCTCCCGGGATAACCAGTCCAGGTCCCAGACGAAGACCAGCCCGGACCGGCCCTCGTCCAGGGCCTTGCCCAGTTCCAGGTAGACGGCCTCCATCAGAGCCTCCGCGCGGAACTTTCCCGCGCTGACGAGCGAGCTTCGAGCGGGTATGAGGTCCAAGTGCCCGTCCTCCATCGCCGCGTCCAAGAGGCGGGAACGAAGGGCCGGTCGTCCGCCGTCCTCGCGATCGCTCATGATCACCAGCTTCTCGCCCTCGCCCATCCAGGCCAGGAGGTCCGTTATGACCTTGACCTGTTCCCCCGCGGTGTGGTAGATGTGAGCGGCGTGATCCCCCTTCTTAAGTTCGTCATACCATCTCTTCATCGCATCTACCCCGTACCCTCGGATCGTTTATCCGGCAAGCGCAGTTCACTATATTTGAGTTTCGAGGGAGATGATAGAACGGATCACCGGATGGGGATCGCCCCGGCCGTGGCGGCGGGGACCTTCTTCCGCGATTCCTCCTTCTTTCCCCCGACGATATGTTCCAGTCGGTCATCGACCGCATCCCAGTTGACCACGTTCCAGAAGGCCGCGGTGTACTTGGTCTTCTCGTTCTTGTAGTCCAGGTAATAGGCGTGCTCCCAGACGTCCATGGCCAGGAGCAGCTTGAAATCGGGTATGGCATAGAGGTCGTGGTCCTTCACCTGGACGATGAGCGGCCGCTGGGTCGTGGTGCAGAAGGCCAGCACTGCCCACCCTGAAGACTCGACGCTGTTGGCCGTCTCGGTGAACTCCTTCTGGAAGCGGTCGAAGCTCCCGAACTCCTTGTCCAGGGCATCGGCGATCCGCCCTCCCGGCCGCCCGCCTCCCCCGGCCGTGGTCGGGCGCATGTTATCCCAGTACATGGAATGAAGATGGAGCCCGCCCACGTTGAAGGCCAGCGATTGGGCCTCGCACTTCATATTGAGCGCGGTGCCATCGACCCGGGCCTTGTCGAACTTCTCGAGCAGCGCGTTGGCCTGATTGACATATTTCTGATGATGGCCATCATGGTGGACCTTCAGCAGCTGTTCGGAAACGAACGGGGCCAGGTCACCGTATCCATAGGGCAGTTTTGGCAATGAGTAAAAACCCTTGTTCTCCGCCATATATTCACCTCGCCTTCTCTCTGAACCGCCGGTATTTCTTCTTTGGGACCGCATCCAGCGCTCCACGGCGAGTAATCCGCGGGGAGTAAAATAGTCGTTAAACCCAACGTAATGTGACCATGGCCGGGAAGTCCCCCACCTCTGCCGACGGTCGGTCCGATGGCAAAGGCCCGCTTACGACGGAAGAAATTCTCACGCTGTCCCCAGAGATCATCCTCGAGAAACTGGGGACGGGCATCGAGAGCGGATTGAGCGATGAGGAGGCGGGGCGCAGGCTGGTGAGCTACGGGTCCAACGAGGTCGCCGGCCAGAGGAAGGGGTTGGGCGTCTCCAGATTCCTATCCTACTTCCGCAACCCCCTGATCATCATCCTGCTCTTCGCCGGGACCATCACCCTGTTCACCGGCGAGGCGGTCAGCGCCGTGGTCATCTACATCATCGTGGCCTTCAGCACCGTCCTCACCTACGCGCAGGAGTTCCGGGCCGATAAGGCCTCCGTCAAGCTTTCCCAGAGGGTCTCCACCACCGCCACGGTGGTCCGGGCCGGGACGAAGAAAGAGGTGCCCCTGTCCGGCCTCGTTCCCGGGGACATCGTCCACCTGGCCGCCGGGGACCTGGTCCCGGCCGATTGCCGGGCCGTGGCCTGCAGGAACCTGTTCATGAACCAGTCCGCTTTGACCGGCGAGTCCATGGCGGTGGAGAAAAGCTCCCGGCCCATCTCGCCGGACCAGGTCGCCGACAGCACCGAATGGTCGGACTACCTGTTCATGGGCACATCGGTGGTCAACGGCTCCGCGGTGGCCGTGGTGGTGGCCACGGGGACCCGTACCAGCTATGCCCACATCGTCCAGCATCTGGTCCAGCGCCGCCCCGAGACCGAGTTCGAGAAGGGGTCCCGCCGGTTCGGTTACCTGATCATGAGGGTCACCTTCATTCTGGTGGCAGTGGTCTTCCTGATCAACGCGCTCTATCAGCGGAGCCTTCTGGAATCCCTGCTGTTCGCCGTCGCTCTGGCCGTGGGACTGACCCCGGAGCTTCTCCCCCTCATATTGACCATAAACCTGTCCGAGGGAGCCCTGGACATGAGCCGCAAG
Organism: uncultured Methanomassiliicoccaceae archaeon; assembly: GCA_964477865.1. Classification (GTDB taxonomy): domain Archaea; phylum Thermoplasmatota; class Thermoplasmata; order Methanomassiliicoccales; family Methanomassiliicoccaceae; genus UBA6. The sequence goes on from CAYZEV010000001.1 coordinate 13,732, forward strand.
GGGGTGATCGTGAAGCGCCTGGAGGCCATCCAGAACTACGGCAGCATGGACGTCCTGTGCACCGACAAGACGGGAACGCTCACCCAGAACAAGGTCGCTCTGGTCCAATACATCGGGGTGAGGGGGAGGCAGCACTGCGACGCCGTCCTGCGACTGGCCTATCTGAACAGCGTCTTCGAGACCGGTCTGAAGAGCCAGCTCGACGACGCCATCCTGGCCCATGGCGGCGTGGACGTCTCCGGTTACCGGTTCATCGAGGAGCTGCCCTTTGATTTCGAGCGCCGGAGGGTCTCGGTGATCGTCCGCCATGGGGACGAGGTCCTGATGATCACCAAGGGCGCCCCCGAAGGCATGTTCCAGGCCTCCTCCCGCTACGACGAGAGCGGGGCCGTTCGGGAGCTGGACCAGGACCTGGTGGGCCAGCTCAGGAGGACGTACGAACGGATGAGCGCGGACGGGCTGCGCCTGCTGGCCGTAGGGTACAAGAAGGTGGAGGATCGCGAGGACTACGGGGTGGGGGATGAGAGGGACCTCGTGTTCACCGGGTTCGTGGCCTTTCTGGACCCTCCCAAGGAGAGCGCACGGGAGGCCCTCCAGATGCTGGAGCGGTCGGGCATTAGCACCAAGATAGTCACCGGCGACAGCGAGCTGGTGACCCGGAAGGTCTGCTCCGAGCTGGGGTTCGAGATCACCGGCATCGTCCTCGGCAGCGACCTGGAACGGATGAACGAGGAGCAGCGGAGAAAAGCGGTGGAGAAGGCGAACATCTTTGCCCGCCTGAACCCCGCCCAGAAGATGGAGGTCATACTGGCAATGAAGGCCAACGGGCATGTGGTGGGCTACCTGGGCGACGGGGTCAACGATGCCACGTCCATCCGCGCCGCGGACGTGGGCATCTCGGTGGACAATGCCGTGGACGTGGCCAAGGAGTCCGCCGACATCATCCTGCTGAAGAACGACCTCCGGGTCCTCAACGCCGGGGTGCTGGATGGCCGGAAGACCTTCGGCAATACCATGAAGTACATCAAGATGGGCATAAGTTCCAACTTCGGCAACATGTTCTCGGCGGCGGGAGCATCGCTCTTCCTACCGTTCCTGCCGATGCTCCCGTTGCAGATCCTGCTCAACAACCTTCTCTACGATCTTTCGGAGACGACCATACCTACTGATAATGTGGACGAGGAATATACGAAAAAGCCCAAGAAACTTGATGTGCGGTATGTCCGGGATTTCATGCTGTTCTTCGGCCCCATCAGCTCGCTCTACGATTTCCTGACCTTCTTCATCCTGATCTTCGTGTTCAACGCCACCGATGCGTTGTTCCAGACCGCCTGGTTCGTGGAATCCATCGTCACCCAGACCCTGGTGGTGTTCGCGATCCGGACGCAGAGGACGCCGTTCTTCCTCAGCCGGCCCAGCCTTCTCCTGGTGCTGAGCAGCATGGCGGTGGTGGCCTTCGCCCTGCTCGTCCCCTACTCCCCGCTGGCCATCCCGTTCCAGCTGGTCCACCTGCCCGGAGGGTTCTATCTCTTCCTGGCGGGGGCGGCCATAACCTATCTGATCCTGGTGGACGTTCTGAAGGTGTGGTTCTACCGCCGGCATACCATGGATGTCGTGGTGGGCGGGAACGATGAGAAAAGGTATGATATGGTCCAGGAACGAGCTGGTACGGTTCATCCAGGATATCGAAAGGACCGCCTGTAAGCGGTCCCGAGGGACCCGGTCGTTCACTCTTCGGGGTCGTTGCTTATCGGACGGAGCAGGCGTTCCTCGACCTTCCAGCCGCAGCTGTCGCAGTATCGGGCATCGTCCATGATCAACCGGGCGCATTTGGCGCAACGGCCCCGGAGGAGGACCTTGCCGCTGACCATGACCTGCACTGGGCGGTTATCGGTCTTGGTGGGCAGCTCGATGGACAGCTTCTCGGAGTTCGGAGGGACGATGGGGACGATGACATGACCGCAGAACGAGCAGGCGTTCCAGTTGAGCGGGATCTGCCGGTGGCACTTCCGGCACTCCTTCTTGAGCGATAGGGCACAGTAGGGGCAGACCAGATAATCGTCCTGGACGAACACGCCACAGCGGGGGCAGCGGCTCATGACCCGGCCATTGTACAACCTGCTCTCGATCCCCTTCAGTCCGCTGGTCTCTTCACGGACGAGAGCTTCGACCCCCGGTACGCCGTCCTCAGATCGCATTATTATATCTCCCTTCAACTTGATTTGTAACAGGTAGTCGATTATTATCGCTTTCGCTTCGCTTATCACCCGCGAAAAGATGAAAGAACGGATAGGGGGCCGCCCCTCAGCCCTCACCATTATCTACATCGGGCCCGATTTCTTGACCGTCCCGAGGTCCGGCTCGGGCCGGGTCCGTGTCCATGTCCCTTGACCGAAAGACCGACAAATGGATCGTACTGGTCATCACCTGCATGGGCGCCCTGATGGGGCCGCTGGACTCGACCATCGTGAGCGTCTCCCTGCCCACCATCACGCAGGACCTGCAGATGGACTACGCGACATCGGTATGGGTCCCCACGGCCTACCTGGTGACGTTAGCCAGTCTCCTGCTCACGGCCGGACGATGGTCCGACATGAGGGGCCGCAAGCCCCTGTTCATCCTGGGCTTCGCCGTCTTCGTGGCGGGCTCGTTCCTCTGCAGCATCGCCCAGGAGGGGGGTCAGCTCATCGCGTTCCGCATCGTTCAGGGGATCGGGGCGGCCTTCATCATGGCCACCTCGACGGCGATCATCACCGCCGCCTTCCCTCCCCAGGAGCGGGGCAAGGCCCTGGGCATCAACGCCATGTCCGTGTACATCGGCCTTACTCTGGGCCCGCCCCTCGGCGCGTTCCTGACCGGAACGCTGGGATGGCAATCCATCTTCTGGGTGAACATCCCCATCGGCATCGCGGTCATCGCCCTGGCCGCCTGGAAGCTCTCCGAGCCGGCGCGGGAGATAAGGGCAAGGCGGTTCGATATCGCCGGGGCGGTGACCTTCGGCATCGGGCTGATCTCACTGCTCATCGCCCTGACCATCGGAGAGGAGCTGGGCTGGACGGCCCCGCCGGTCATCGCATTGGCGGTCCTGTCCGTTCTCAGCATCGTTCTGTTCCTGTTCATCGAATCGCGGGAGGGCCGGGAGGCGATGCTGGACCTCGAGCTGATCACCAGGAACCGCCTGTTCGCCTTCGCCAACATCTCCACCCTGCTGAACTACACGGCATATTTCGGCATCGCCTTCGTCCTCTCGTTCTACATGCAGCGGGTGCTCGGCTACTCCCTCTACCTCACCGGTCTCGTCCTGTTGTCCATGCCCCTGGTGATGAGCATACTGTCCCCCATCTCCGGGTGGGCCTCCGATCGTCTTGGTTCCCGGGTGCTGGCGTCGGGGGGCATGGCGCTGGTGGGTGTGGGGCTGCTCCTGCTGAGCACATTGGACCAGAACGCATCGACCCTCGCCGTGCTCGCCTTCCTGATCGTGGTGGGGGTGGGCATGGGGCTGTTCTCCTCGCCCAACACCAGCGCGGTCATGGGCTGCGTGCCCAGGGAGCAGCTGGGCGTTGCTTCCGGCACCTTGGCCACCATGCGGACGGTGGGGCAGTCGCTGAGCCTGGCGGTCATGGGGGCGGTCATGGCCGTGGCCACCTCGTCCTCGGTGGTGTCCCAATTGTTCTCCGGGAGCAATGACATCGCCTCCCCGATTCTGGCGGGAGAGTTCATCGCGGGCATGAGCCTGGCCTTCCAGGTCTCCGCGATCATCGCGTTCGCAGGCGCGGTCACCTCCCTGGCGCGAGGTGGGGGAAAAACCTGTGAGCCCCCGACGGGAGGGTCTAGGCGGGCGGGGGCACCGGGCCGGGAGCGATAACGGCGTCATCGGATACCATTGGTTCCACCGCGGCCACGGCCTTCCAGCGGCGCCAGATGATGAAGATGGGCGCCAGGGCGAGGCCGAGCATGTAGGCCGCCCGGAACGCCACGCTGATGAAGAACTCGTCGCCGTTGGCGACGATGACCTGCATGAACAGGACCATGAGGAAGAAGACGCTCAGGGAGGCGAAGACCCGACGGTTAAGCCATCTCCGGCCGCCTCTGGCGGCGGTACCGGAAAGGTTCAGCAGCAGGGCGATCCAGGCGATGGCGAAGGTGGCCAGGGCGATGTAGTCCAATACGGCCCCTGGCACCAGCACTCCGGTCATATCGATGCCCACGTTGGTCCCCTGGGAGCGGGCTTCGGCGATCGCCTGAAGGACCAGCAGGACCGAGTACATGAAGAAGAAGCTCCCCGTGGCGTAATTGACCCCGGCCAGGTAATAGGCCAAGGTCGCCGGGTGTGTTCGTAGCAATGCCCTGCGGCGCTGTCCGTATACCTTACCCTTGCGCTGGCGGCGGTTCATCCAGGACCGCCCGAACTGGAGAATGATGAAGCTGCCCAACACGAACGTCTGAATGACCAGGGCTATGGCGGGGATGAGAACGAGCAGGGTCGGAAGGAACTTCACCTCGTGGGTGCTGGACACCTCGTTAGGGCCTACCAGCACCGCGACCGTGGTGACGATCACCACCAGGATGAAGAAAATGATCGTGAGCAGGACGAAGATCCTCCAGCCTCCCCCGGCCCATAACCAGGGGAGCCGGTTCTTGACCCTGTTCAGGTTTCTCAGGATGTAGTTCTCCGTCCGGAACAGGATGTACACCCCTCCCACCAGGCCCATGAGCATGATCGCGCCGAAGACCAGGGGGGTGACGCCCACTATCGAAAGCAGGACCAGGGCGATCATGGCCGCCCAAGCCAGGACCTTATGGTGGTGGCGGAGCACGGGGGTCTCCAGCTCGGAGCGGAACCACCTGGGAAGCGTCACCTCCAATCGGGGCCACAGCTTCATCACGGTGATGGCCAAGGTGATGCCCAACAGCAGCCCCAGGGCGTGCAGCAGTACCTGCCTGATGTCGCTAGCAACGCCGAGGAAGGAGGCCGACCAATAGGCGGCGTAAACGCCCAGGAACAGGCCCAGGAGAATGAGGAAGGACCGCGGTATGCCTCGATATAGGAACGAGAAGCCGTCGACCTGCGTCTCGCTGACGACACTGCCGGCGTAACGGCTGAGGCGGCCCACTATAACACCATGGAGATTTCCACAATGCCTGCCAGGGATTTTAATTTACCCTCGGCCACCGGGTGGATGTGGTTAAAATTCGGGGAAACTTATTATATGCCGGACCGTCTAGAACTATATCGGTATTCAATATGGTGATGACGGAGGAAAGCAAATTCAACCGGCTGAGGAGGTTCAATGGCATCATGGCGGCGGTCCATTTCATCCAGGCCGTCCTCATCCTGGTCCTGGCGAACAACACTTCGCAGCCGATCTACAGCTATTTCCTGAAGTTCGATCCGGCCACCCAGAGCCTGGTGTCCCAGCAGGAGGTGCTGTTCAATCTGCCCCTCGGGCCGATGGTCGCGTTGTTCCTGTTCATTTCGGCGTTCGACCACTTCCTGCTGGCGGGACCGCTTTACCGATGGTACGTGGCCGGGCTCAAGGAGAACCACAACTACGCCCGATGGTATGAGTATGCCATCTCGTCCTCGGTCATGATCGTGGTCATCGCCGTTCTTGTGGGGGTCAGGGACATCGCCGCCATCATTCCGCTTTTCGCCATCAACTCGGTCATGAACCTCTTCGGGCTGATGATGGAGAAGCACAACCAGACCACCAAGAGGACCGACTGGACCTCCTACATTTACGGTACCTACGCCGGCATGGTCCCCTGGCTGGTCATCTCGATATACCTATGGGGCTCCGGACAGGGCGGCCAGGTCCCCGATTTCGTCTACTGGATATACGTGGTCATCGCGATATTCTTCTTCAGCTTCGCCTTTAACATGGTACTGCAGTACAAGAAGGTGGGGCGGTGGAAGGACTACCTGTTCGGCGAGTACGTGTACATCCTGCTCAGCCTGTTCGCCAAGACCGCGCTGGCCTGGCTGGTCTTCGGCGGCACCCTGGCCACGGGCTCACTGTAACGCAGGCCTCGCCTACCCCTTCCCCTTTTTCTACCGCAAGACTATTATGCCCGCCTTTTTTACCTAAGCTCATGGCCAACCTCAACGTCGCGGTCATCGGCCCGGTCGATTACGCCAAGGACCTGGGCAAGAAGGGGACCGTTTCGGACATCACCCTGTACGATCTGAAGCAGGGCACGGACACCGTCACCTTCATCGAGCCGACCAAATACCCCGACCGCGTGGCGCCGCTGTTCTACGCCGTCTCCATGGCCGACCGGGCGCTGTTCGTCGTGGACGCCATCAACGCCCAGCTGGGGGAGAGCATGGTCATGCTGCAGTGCGCCGGCATCAAGCGGGGCTATATCGTGCTGCTGAACTACCTGACGCCCGAGCAGCTCGCCCCCCTCACCAAGGGGACGGTGCTCGAATCCTACAAGTTCGTCAGCGATGACAAGACCGCCCTGCGGGAGATGCTGCTGGACGAGGCCCGCAACCTGCCGGCCCTGACCGACGAGAGCGCCGGAGCGGTGCCAATAGACCACTTCTTCAACGTCAAGGGCGTGGGCGTGGTCATCCTCGGCTACGTGGCCTATGGCAAGATCCACAAGCACGACGACCTGAAGGTCCTGCCCACCACCAAGAGCGCTCTGGTCCGGTCGATCCAGAAGCATGACGATGACTTCGCCGACGCGGTCCAGGGGGACCGCGTGGGGCTGGCCCTCAAGAACATCGACGTCGAGCAGCTGGACCGCGGGTACGTGCTGAGCAAGGACCCCAAGGTCAAGAGCGAGACCACCATCACCGCCCCGGCCGAGCTGGTGAACTTCTGGAAGCTGCCGCTCAAGGAGGGCATGGTCATGCACCTGGGTCACTGGATGCAGTTCCTGTCGGCGCGGGTGGAGGCGGTCCAGGATTCCGGGGACTTCCGGAGGCCGACCGTTACCCTAGCGCTCGATAAACCGGTGGTCCATCCTCCGGGATCGAGGGCGGTGCTGATGTACCTGGAGGGCGGGAAGCTGCGGGTGGCCGGCTCGCTCGTCCTGCCGTGAGCGAAGAACATTTCATTAGCCGATCATCCGATAATGGGTCGGGGATAGAATGGATTTCGAGGAATACGCCGTCGATCTGAACGCGAAGTGTGTGTGCGGCTGCATGGAAGGGGATCGCGTCCACAAGATCTACCGCTTCCCCAATGATTACGGCGCCTCGGTGGTGTCGGCGCCTAGAGCGGACAAGGCGGCCCGGGGGACCTTCCGCCTCTACATCCTTCACTATGAGAGCCCCGCCCCGGAGCATGCCTACGAGATCGATCGCGATACGCCCCTGACCGACGATTTCATCGTCTGTCAGGACTGGGTAGATGCCGAAGCCTGGCTTCTCAAGATTATTGAGCTCCGGCCCTCGTCCGAACATCACGCTCACTGCCATTGATAATCTTGCGAGCACACCTCGAGCTTCCGGGTTTGTCCCATTGGGGCAGCTCATAAGGTATTGGATATGGGCCTCGCCAGAGCCTGCCGCTTAGAGCGCCCTCAATCAATAATCGGGATCGCAGATATTCTAGCGACAAACTTATAAGGCGTTAGTATTTACGAGAGCCCAACGCGAGGGTAGCCAAGCCAGGTCAATGATGAAGTTCTCATCGACCAAAGGCGACAGACTCAAGATCTGTTCCTGAAGAGGTTCGTCGGTTCAAATCCGGCCCCTCGCACTATCACACATATCCAGTCACCTCGAATCTGGAATCAATTTTGGGGGTTTTTACATCTGGGTAGCTCTCTGGCACATTCCATACCTTTTGAGCTTCCCTAATCGCAACATCCTGCCTTACACGACAGTAAGAATTCTCTGTGGTCTTTGTTGTACTATGGCCTAGTAGGCGAGAAACGTGTTCTAACTTTACACCTTCATCGATGGCCTTTTGAGCATAAGTTCTCCGGCACATCCTCAGATCAAACTGAGAACCTGTTTCCAACTCTACAACTCTCTTAAGTTTCTCTATGCTGTTGGTCGAAAGGAACCCATCCCCCTCTCCCTTTAAGGCTGGAAATAGGGCTAAGTTCCCTGGACTTTTCTCAGCAACCATTCTGCTTCTAGCTCTAAGATATTTCTTTAGAATCTCTTGGGCCTCTGGCCTGATGGCTATCTCTCTTGGCTCACCATAGGTTCCCTCGCCCTTGACATGCGCAGCTCTAATGGTCGATCCATCAATGAAAACGTCATTGATTTCACAAAGTCGGAGTTCCTTGTTTCGCATGCCCGTTCCAAGAGCAATAACGACCAATGCATATGCCTTAAGCCTATTCCATTCGGATTCATCGACTCTTCTAGCGTTTTGTATTATCTTCTGGAACAAGCCTTCTTCCATACTGGGCAGTCTAATCGTCCTGTGCTTCGGAATCGCGAAAGGGTATTGAACCCTAAAGGTTAGAACTGCCGGATTCTTGGCATATGACAGGAGATCATTCAGGGCCGAGAGGTTATGGCTTATTGACTTCTCCTTTAGCCCCTTAGAATTTAAAAAGTTCACATAAGCAAGGATATCCTCGGCGCTCATCTTTTCCGGATTAGCCGACGAGACCTTTTCATCCTCGACGAGCGTCTTCAGATCCTTTTCCATTCGACGATATCTCCTGTCCAATTCCTTAACGGTACTCTTGGCGAATGTTGGCCCTCTCATCGAGAGGAACTTATTCACCCAGGTCAAGAAGGGATATCGGCCCATGCTTCTAGCCCCCCTTTTCCTGCCTGGTTTGCGTTTGACCACAGAGGGCTTACCGTCGCTAGGCTTTGTCCTAGCATTCAAACCCTCATGGCTTGATGGGAGTCCATCGGCTAATAGTTTTGTTCTTGTATCGGGCGAGTTAGATGAATCTCTTGAATCGTTCTGGCATGATGTCTCTTTCAAGACCATTTTGTGCTCTTGCTCCTACCCCGATGGAACCGACAGCAGCACAGTTTTTCAAGTTTTCAGCACATGTTTTTTTACAGGTTCTCAAGTTTTTAACTTGGTAGGAGCGCTTGGAACGATCCAAGACTTTCACATCAGAGGGATTCAAGCGTGTTTGAAGCGTTTTTAACAACAGTGGAAGCAGGTACAACAGGTTTTGGGAGGTAGGTTTTCAGCGGTGGTATTCTTCTTAGGCCAGGTTTTTCACGCTTGGTTCTCTATCTTGGGGTAAAAACGGTATCATTGTTGGCAAATATAAGGTTTATTCTATCCCTATGGGTATATAAGCACCCGAGCCAGGGATGAATCCTTTCTCATCTTCGGTTTATTATGGATGAATGGTTCAGTTGGTTTTATTGTGAAACGTCATTTTATATCCTGAATCACATCCCTATCCAGCTAAGGTTGGATCATGAGAAAAGGAATCTTTATTCTTGGTAGTGTTACAACAATCTTGGGAGTGATCGCTCTCGCTATTGTATTTAACCAAAAAGTTCCGGTGTATTTTAATGGATATCTGGTTCGTTATGAGAGTTTAGGGTCTGAATTTTTTGCATTGGCTGGCCTGATGTTTTCTGCTGGAATTTTTATTACTATCTATTCCTTCATTGCATCGACACCAGTGATCAAACAATCAAACCGCTGCCTCAACTGTGGTAACCCAATATTGGACAGCTATGTAGCTTGTCCCCACTGCGGTACGTCATTGAAAATCAAGTGCCCTGCTTGTGGTCAAGAGAACAAAGCGGAATGGGTTACTTGCCCTTACTGTGGACATAACTATGGGGCCCCCTCATTATCCAACGTTGAGATGGGGATCAAGGAGGAAGGGGCCCCTAAAGTTGTTAATGAAGTAAAGCCATTTAAAGAAAAGACAGCGCCAAGGGTGAGCTATCTCCTCTTCGCTCTGGGGATCCTGATGCTTGTCGTCTATTACATGGTGGAGGTACTGGTTGGTCCAGCTAGGTCATTGGAGTTCTTTCTGATATTGATGTTAGATGTACTGGCAGGAATCACGCTTATCGCCTTTTCGTTCATCCTGCCATATTTAGACAAACGGCGGGCTAACTCAACCTAAACCGTTTCATAAACCTCTTTATTCCATAAGCCAGATCAGGGTTTTAATTCAGAAGAGTTAGTATCAAGTCGAAAACCGTAGACTTTACACTAGCTGTTAGCCGAGTAGTATCTTTAGTATCACTGGTAGGATTATTCCAGATCCAACTATTGACAGAATATATCGTAACATTTTCCTTTTCCGCAGAGCCTCGTTAAGGTATTCAGGACCCACTCCCAACTCAATTACAGGAAATAGCCTTTTTAACCAATCATCTAATAATAACCAGGAAAAAAAACTACCTAGAAGTAGAAATATGGGGAAGCTGATGAAAAACTGGCCAAGAGAGAGACCAATTCCTTTTGTCTGGACCCCAGATAAATCAAGCAGATAGGTCGCAATAGTTGCGAATGCTATGCCAATTGAGATATGTAGCAATACAGTGCTCATACCCTTCAATTTTTGATCTTCCCAATTGGCTATCTCCTCTTCAATCTGCTTTACTTTGGCATTTACCCAATCTACGTCATCCCCTTCAATGCTTACTGTACTAGCTGGCGTATAATATGATGAATCGTAGATGCTAACCCTCATTTTCTTGTTGTAGTCCGAGCTCATGAAGAATAGAGAGACCTTTACAACTTTCTTAAGTTCAAGGTAGTTGTCCTCTTTGAGAGTTTCTAGATCTTCATATTCTATGTTCATTTCATTGTTATCACTTAAGGTAAACGATAGTATACCCCTATTTCCAAGTCCTTTGCTGTTTCTAATTTCTCTAACTTTTTCACTGGAGAATATGGACGCTAATGAGATAATATTGCGAGAAGTAATTATTTTATTTTTTATCGTTATTGGTTTAGTTACTTTCCTTTTTCCAGTCTTATTACCTGGTTGAGTGTTTGATTGTTCAGAAGAGATAGTCTGAGAAATCACAGGTTCGGGATATTTTTGATCTTCCCAATTGGCTATCTCCTCTTCAATCTGCTTTACTTTGGCATTTACCCAATCTTCGTTATTCGCGATAATCTCTATTGTGTTTATTGCATAGTGAATTCCTTGATTGTCATAAACGATATTAATTTCTTTTTTATTGTTGATGTTATAAAAAGATAAGCGAATAATTCCAACTTTCTTTTTTGAAATATAGTTGTCATCTACAAACTTTTGGTAATTTTTATATTCGTATTGGGAGCCATCTATGTCATTAATGACATATTTCTCTTCAACCAGTTGCTTAAGTTCCTGTGCTTTTTCTTTCTCCAACAAGTATTCTTTATTAATGATGGCTGCCAACTCTAAAAGACCCTTGGGTGTAACTTGTTTATTTCCGAATGATGCGTATTTTTTAATAAGTTTATCAACAGTTGTCAATATTGGTCCTTACCCATATTAGGAATAACTTGCTCTTGTAAATAATTACCTCATGTATATTTATCTATTATTGTTTGTCATAAGAAGGAAGCCTCGGGTCCGGCTCCAGCTCGGACCCTCGGATTTCACCCCACGCCTGCGGGCGCGGGTCCCCCCCCCCGCCTCCGGCGGGCGGCAAGAGGATAGGCTGTGTTATTGGCAAAACGAACGGTCATATCCATGACGAACACTAGACGCGTTGTAGTTAGCACATCTTCATTTCCAATTATAACGACTCCTCACGATATAATTAACATACCAAAGCCCTTGATTAATCATAGTTTTGGAAGTTGAATCATGCCGCCATGTAAGAAGTGTGGACAGGATGCTAGATACGAACTCTGCCTTAAATGCTATAATGAACAGAAGAATGAGCAGAAGCCCGCACCGGTTGAGAAGGTAACGACGGAAACTAATGGCCTTTCCGAAAAGGATTTGATCTATCGTCAAAATATGATCAAGGCTAGGATCGCTGAGACATTGATCGAGGAGCTCTTCCTCTCGATGGAGTATAATGTTTTTAGATATGGTATGGAAAATACCGTACCAGGCATCATGAAGCTCCTAAAGGGCGTGAGGAGCGATGTTGCCGACAATATTAAGAGAATGCCCGATTTTGTGATTCAGAAGGACAGGGATGTTTACTTTGTTGAGGTCAAGTTCAGAGCTAGCGAAGAGTTCAGCATAAGGGATCTACCCCCAGATTATCCATACGATAATGCCTACATCATCCTCGTCTCGAAAAAGCACATCAAATGCATCACGGTCCAGGACCTAAGGGCAGGCAAGGAAATCACGCCAAGCACAAGGAATTACCTAGGCAATATGAAAGAGTTCGATCTTGACAAGGACACGATCATCAATTTCTGTGATTTTGCCGTCAAATTCTTTGAGAATGTATGATGGGTTTCTTTTACCCAATCCCACTTTTTATTGGCAATACTCTCGTCACGTCTGGGAACTTGAGCTTCAATGGGTTGATCGCGTACTCAATCGAGAGCAGGGACCACGGCTTTTCATTAGGCTCTGGTTTAGCTTTCAGTGGTCGGAGCTGGTTTAGCCTTTGCTTGAACGCCTTGGAGAGCACATCCCTGCTCTTGAACAGTTTGTTCCAGACGTGGGTCTGGACAGCTATTCTTTCCACCTTCATTTCCTTGGAACTCAATGTAACCTTCTTGTGGGCCTTCGGGGAGATTGTCTTCGTCAGGTACTTGGTCAGGTAGTAAACGACGTTCCGCTTGCCGACCTTGTTGGATACTATCGCCTGGACGTCGATGAAACCGTACGGCCACGCCTTCCTCAGCCTCTCCAGCTTCTCTTGTGACTGGAGCCTCCATCCATTCTTGTAGCGGAAGATGCGGACGGACTTGTCAACGAACACTAGGATATGCGGAGCAGGATAGCCCGACACCGTCCCCTCCTTGATCTTCCAAGTGGCCTTCGTGCCGAACACCTTTGAGATCATTGCGGAGAAGCGATTGCAGGCCTTGCCCTTCGATGTAAGCAAACGCCATGCTTCCTGCTTGGCGGTCTTCTTCTGGTCAAATGTTAGGGTGACGAGTAGGAGATGAGAATCTCTAATCAGGCTAGACCGCATGCCACGGACCGGATAGTCCAGGGTCAGCCCGTCCAGCCCCTTCTTGATCTCCCAGGCCTTCATGCTCTTTTTCTTTGCATAGGAAGCGTTGCCCCTCTTTGGTGAAATGGTCTCGACCACTTCTTCCGTTTCCTTGTTTTGGAAGTATAGAACACAATCCTCGTCCTTCCACTCTAGGAATGTCCGCTCCATATCTCCCTCGTCAGGATGAATGAGGCCCTGGTGCAACAGGTCCCTTATCTCAGGGTTGTCATAGGCCCACGCTATGTTAACAACCCCTCGATTCTTGATTATAGACTGGTCTTTGCTTTATCCCCTTGAAAAAATAATGGGGAAGTGGTTTATGCAAAAACCCTTTGATTGAAACCAGTTTATGGAAATCTGGCTCATGCTTGGTGCGTGGACGGCCCCTCGCACCACCTATTTTGGGGTATTAGAGATCGTTTTGAAATGGCCCCCAACAGTGGTTTTATCAAAATCTAATCTCCAAACCGCTCGAAACGGTAGGCCAGTTCCGGGCCTCCATCTCCTTCGTATGCGAGCTGTGCGATGAGCAACGTAAACGGCTCACTGTATCTGGCGATCTTAAGTGGTCCCGCATCCACGGGATCGAACCCCACATCGCTGATCAGCCCGGCCGCCAATTCTTTGGCACTCCGTTCGTTGCCACAGTACACCAGGCTTGGTCGATCGGCTTTGTGCTTAGCCTCATAAACGCTGAAAAGCACTTCGCTTGGTATTGTGTTGAATGCGAGCACCACCCTGGCCTTTGGAATCTTCTTTGCTAGTTCTTCCGCGCCCGACGAGGTATGGGCCACTACCAGTTCAGTGTCATCATCATTCATCGGCAGGCTGCAGCTGACGACCACCTTGCCTGACAGATCGCCGGCCTGTTGAAGCACATCGTCCATTCTCGACCAGTGCACGGCCAGCAATACTGCATCTGCGTCCTGTGCGGCCTCACGAGGTGTGCCATGCTTTGCCTTAACCCCGGCGTCCCTAGCGAGCGTCTTCAACTTCTGCTCGCTACGGGAATAGCTGAATACCACCTCATGTCCAGCTCTTGCGAAGAGCGTTCCAAGCTTACCGCCCATCAATCCCGAGCCCAAAATGCCAATTCGCATGGTGCTCACCATTTTTCACACGAGTGTAATTATTATTTACGATTAAGGCAGGCCCTCTTTTTACTTTCCTCGGAGTATCGATCCCCCACGATGGTAATCCCAGAGTACGAAATTTAACCGCGTAATTCGCGTGTCCGTCCGATGTTCGCCGCGTAGAATCGTTTTAAAATGCTTTCCCGGGCCCATACTTATCAGAGCAATACTTCTCTCCTTTTCTGGTCAATCGGAAGTGGACAGAGCTGGAATTTTTATCACAAATTCTCTCGATCGACCCGTATTTGTACCATGCTTGGAATTTCACGTCGAAGGGACGGTATATGACAAATTTCTTCCCTTTCCAGCATGGTCTGCTCGCTTTTCAACAACACCCGACAAAACCTATAATAAAGCAAGGCGCGAGATTTGTTCGTTGACCTATGGGGGCCTCCCCATACTTCTTGATGGAGCGGCTCTCAAGACAGTCACTGCCCTGAGGATTCCCAAATGACAAAAAATAATCAGCCCGACCCCATCACAATAGGCGAGAGGGCGCCTTCATTTCAAGACCTTCTTGGAGTGGATGGGAAGGTATACTCCCTCGCCTCGTTTAACGACAAGAAGGTTCTGGTCATCATCTTCATGGCCAACCGTTGCACTACGGCCCAGGCATACGCTGATAGAATTGTAGCGATACAAAGAGAGTATGCGGAACTCGGCGTGCAGGTCGTCGCCATCAACTCCGATGATCCCCAGCAACTCCCCTCCGAAGGCTATCTGGAGATGATCAAGGTGGCAAAGGAGCGAAACTATTCCTTCCCCTACCTCAAGGATGAGGATCAGAGCGTTGCCGGAGACTTCGGAGCCCAGCTAACGGTACATGCCTTCCTGCTCGACCAAGATCGGCGGGTCAGATACCGCGGGCGGATAGATGATTCACCCAATCCTGCATTTGTTAGGACCAACGACCTAAGGAACGCGTTGGACGATGTGCTGGCGGGAAGGGCCGTAAGGGTCCAAGAGACCATGCCCTTTCCGTGTGGCATCGACAAGTTCGTATCGTGCCCCTCGTGCGGAAGTCGTCTAGAAGTATGATGCTCAAGTGCTGCGATCGCTACAACCTTAAACATCCGCTCGTGCTAGAATAGATCTTAACTGACGCTCTTCCCCCAAAAAATCGTGCGAGGTTAATGGATATGGTCACGAGATATCCCAACCTCCGTATCATTCGATCGATCAGAGCGATGCCGCCCTCTCCGCGCTCATGATTATCGGGTGTGGACAGAGCGAATTTCTGAACCTTCGCATGTCTGGCCCCCCCCCCTGAATTTTAGAGCGGTACAGGGGATGTATACTATCAGATTTCATTATCCTGGTCGTCACACCGATATTTTATACGTTCGCTCAGGTGCGCTTCGCCCCATTCGCATAGCCGGTCCAAGATCGGGATGATGGATCTGCCGTTCTCGGTGAGGGAGTACTCGACCTTTGGAGGGACCTGTGGGTACACCTTCCGGGTGATGAGCCCGTCGTCTTCCAGCTGTCGGAGCTGTTTCGTGAGCATGCGCTGAGTGATGTGCGGCTTTACCCGGCCCTGCAGCTGGCTGAACCGCAGGGTGCCGTCCTTCAGTTCATAAAGTATCAACGGCTTCCATTTGCCGCCGACGATGTCAAGGGCCGCTTCGATCCCCCAGTTGTACTTGGGTTCTCCTGGCATAGCGAGGTAAGGTATCAACATTGTCCGTATGTAACACTTATGTCTGTACCAAATATTTGTACTGTACATACCATTGGTATACTTAAACCACCTTCCAGCGATGCTGGCAAATAGGTGGGGGCATCAAATAGGGAAAAATCATGGCAAGCAAAGTCTACTTCCATAGCCTGCGGACGAGGGGTGAAAAAGGCAGTAAGGTCAATAAGGTCGGGGCCTTGTTCGACCAAGCCCAATTTGGGCCGCTTATCAACAAGGACGACCTCACTGCCCTCAAGCTCCACTTCGGGGAGCGGGGCAATGACAGCTACATCAACCCGGTCCTGGTCCGCCCGGTCGTGGACCGCATAAAAGCGGAGGGGGCCAAGCCCTACCTCACCGACACTAACACTCTGTACTCTGGCAGCCGCCACAACGCCGTCGACCATCTCATCACCGCTTTGGAGCATGGATTCGACTACACCGTGACCGGGGCACCTATCATCATTTCTGACGGGCTCAAGGGCGACAACGTCATGGAGGTGCAGATCGGGAAGAAACACTTCTCCTCGGTGAAGCTGGCCAGGGACGTCGCCAACGCGGACAGTATGGTGGTCATGACTCACTATAAGGCCCACGAGATGGCTGGTTTCGGCGGGGCGATCAAGAACCTGGCCATGGGCGGTGCGCCGGCCATTGGGAAGAGGGAGCAGCACGCCTGCCGCATGACGGCGAACAGGGACTCGTGCATCGGCTGTGGCGCCTGCCAGGAGGTGTGCCCGGAGGGGGCCATATCACTTGAGGAGGGAAAGGCGAACGTGGCCAAGGAGGATTGCATCGGTTGTGGAGAATGTATGACGGTCTGCGCGGAGAAGGCCATCGACCTCGATTGGGCCACGGCCATCACGCCGTTCATGGAGAGAATGACCGAGTACGCCTATGGCGTGGCCAAGTCGCTCAACGGTCGCGTAGGCTACATGAACTTCCTCACTGACATCACGCCCGACTGTGACTGCGTGCCGTGGAGCGACGCGCCCATCGTGCCGGACATCGGTTTCCTGGCCTCCACCGATCCGGTGGCCATCGACCAGGCCAGCTTCGACCTGGTTAACGCGCAGGTCGGTGTGGCGGGCTCGATGCTCGAGAGCAACCTCGAGGCTGGTGCCGATAAGTTCCGCGGCCTCAGGTCCAGCACCGAGCCGACCGTCCAGCTGAGCTACGGCGAGGAGATCGGCCTGGGCAGCCGCGAATACCAGCTAATTACTCTTTCATAATCAACTATCAACGGAAGGATGATCCAGATAAAATCGAGAACTAATAAAGGAAAATGCCCAGGTAACGAGCCGGAAAACGTGAAATGACTCAGTATTGAAAAATATGATGATTTAGAAGGTAGAAAAATGATGACCGATCGGGAGGGCTAGGGGATGGCAAAATCAAAGAGTCTTATCGCTTATTTTTCGCGCAAAGGGGATAATTATGTAGGGGGCGGCATTGTAAACCTGCCAATTGGTAACACGGAAGTGATCGCAAAGAAAATGCAGGGTTTAACAGGAAGCGACCTGTTCAAGATCAAAACGGTAAAATCGTATCCAGAAGACTATACGGAAACAACAGATGTGGCACAGGAAGAAAAACGGGAGAATGCCAGACCCGAACTTACCGAAAAAGTAGCTGATATGGATTCATATGATGTGGTTTATATCGGGTACCCGAATTGGTGGGGAACGATGCCGATGGCCGTCTTTACCTTCTTAGAGTCGTATGATTTTTCTGGCAAGACCGTTGTTCCATATTGCACACATGAAGGAAGCGGAATGGGAAGCAGCGAACGCGATATCAAGAAACTTTGTCCCAATGCAAAGGTGCTATCCGGTTTAGCGATCCAAGGCGGCAGTGTTGACCGGGCAGACAAAGATCTTGCAAACTGGTTAAAAGACCTATAAGGATGTGCCTGATCAATAAAAGGAAAGCGCCGCTGGTCGGCGGCGCTCCACTAGTAACGCTAATGGACCTTACCGCATCTGACCAGACGAGCGTAGTTCGGCAGTGACCTTCTCGACCGCCGCCTCGATGTCCTGGGGCTTTTTCCCGCCAGTGCATACGATCTTGCCCGAGCCGAATATCAGTAGCACTACCTTTGGTTCGTCCAGGCGATACACCAGTCCAGGGAACTGCTCCGGCTCGTACTCCACTCTTTCCAGGCCCAACGACATGGCGATGGAGTTGAGGTTCAATTGCTGTCCCAGGTCGGCTGAGGCTACGATATTCTGGACCACGATCACCGGTTCTTTGATAACGGCGATGCCGGTCTTCTCGACCAGTTTTTTTACCTTGTCGATAGCCGCCCTAACCTGGTCAATGTTCTTCGCCCCGGTACAGACGATCTTACCGCTCCTGAATAGGAGAAGTGCAGCCTTCGGGTCCTTGACCCGATAGATGAGGCCAGGGAATTTTTCCGGCTCGTATTCCGACTCGTCCAAGGCCAAAGCGATCGCTTGCAGGTCGAGCTCATTGCCCAATGAGGTGGAGGCCACCACGTTCTCTATCTTGTAAGTGGAAATTGGAACACCACTAAGGACTTATTTATATACCCCTATTTAAGCTAACCACCTCGACCGTTTTGGTCTCATTTCTGACAGGTTTACCCCAATAGCCATGCTAATCGACAGTGGAGCCAGCATATCCTCCGGACCTCCTTCGTAACAGATTTTTGGTTCCTCGAACGCCTGAAAAACAGCTTTTCGGACCGGTCTTGATAGAACAGAGGGATATCGGCCTACTTGCGAATTGCCACCCTTGCTATTGGCAGATGACCACGGAATATTCCTTTCTTGGTTCTTCTTTTTGGATCGAAAAGGTGTGTAATATTCACACAAGTTACCGAAATTAGGATTTTGTTGTTCAATTCCACAGTGGGCAGAAATCTATGGGGCTTAACTCACTTCTTGTGCGCTTCCATTTTTTCCTTTACTTACGCTTCGGTGTCTCCTGAGAACTCCATGCCGCACATCGGGCACTTCATCAAGACCTTGTTCTTCTCCGCCATCATTTACCCTCGTTTATTGTTTTCGAGGGGACCCTATTAAACACCTCTGGATTCTACCACATCGCCTCTGGTTTCCGCCATATCCATGAATCAATTGGTTCGCATCCCTCCCGGGAAATATTCGGCACCAGGGGCCCAGAAATGAGGTGGCCCATCCAATGAACATTGTCACCCATTCGCTCATCAACGCTCATCTCAATGGTAAAACATGGGCGTTTACTGCTGGAGGATCCGATCTACGTGTGAGCATGGTGGTTCGTCAGATGCCTGCGCACTCGACTCACCTCTCATCGATCATCCGATGGTGCTCCTCGGGGTTTCATCTCTATTGGGACCTTGTTCGAAATTTATAAAATTTATAGGCGAATAGTCCGCCTAATAGCGGATGGATTGCTTTTGATCGGCTAGGTGGCAAGATCCTCCACACACAAGAACGTAATGTCAGGACCAGTAGACCAAGGTCACACTCATAATCTAAATAGATAACAATAAATATCGGTAGGTAACGTGAAATTGTCGATTACTATGGCTGAAGGAAAGCAATTCACATGTCCGGTATGCGGGTTCACCGTGATGACCCCGAAGGGAGAAGAGGATCTGATGAAGCACGTCGACATGCACGGAAAGGACTTCCATGCAGACATGCCGATGACCCCAGACCAGGTCAGGAGTATGACCAAGACCGTCAACGTACCGGAGCCGATGAAGCAGAGGATGTGAGGGTTAACACCCCTATTCTTTTTTTAAGATTTTATCTGGGAAAGCATGTCATAGAAGCTCGAAGAATACATCGACTATTTTGTCTTCCATTTGTTGTTTATGGCAAGGCATAGATGTCGACAGATCTTTTGGGAAGAATTTTGATGAGCCTATGGATTTACCCTCATATCTTCCTAAACCCAGAGATGGTGAAGGTGAATGATGATTCATTCTTGCCGTCCGACTCGACCCGGATATGTCAATTTTTACTTATTCTTATAGGAAAATGTTTGTTTGGGCCAGCATTTGTGGCGTAAACTGTTTACTTGGTCAGTTATCCGTTTAAAACGGTAGAACGGGAGACCAGCATTATATTTTAAAAAGAGAAAGAGATTCGAAAAGGGGGAAGTATGGAAACTTGAATAGATGTAAAATAAGCATACGACCTCAATTAATAAACTTGGAAAAGGTTTTCCAGAAATCTGCTAAAATTCGACCTTAGTTCTATTGACCATGATACCCGCTAGACTAAGCTATCTGGCTAACGCGTGATTGAAGTCCGGGCAAACTTGAATCAACATCTATCACTTTTGTTACATATTGGACAATGAATAAAGAAGGACTAAGTGAGCATTTAACCATTTTAACAAGAACTTAACCACCGGCACTTTTGCATTCAGCAACTATCGAACAACAAAATAGGTTAAGTTAGTTAAGAAAGTTAATAAAAAGGAAATGTAAAAAGAAAAATGTGAAGAGGTATGGGTTATTTCCTCATCAACTCTCGAACGGGGGCGTGGTACGGAGGACCGTCCAAAACAATCGTTAGCCAGACAGTTTCACGAGTAGAAATCCCGCCCTGTCCACTTCTCATTATCCCATCGGTCACAACGATTTCTGATCTTTACTGTGCTGATACGGCGCAATGAACAACCGGGCCTTCCTAGGTCCCAAATAACCATCGGCATTATTGAGGGAAGGCAAGCAATCACAACCAATCCCTGGATCAGTCTGTCGCGGTAAATGACGCCACAATATCGAATACATAGCTCATCCACCCGCTCCCAATTTGGACCATCAATAAATACCGCGGACTTAGGCTGGAAATTATTAGTGAATACCCCAGGGAGGAGAAAAACTGACACACCACTATTCAGGACCGAAGTTCGGCTTTCCGCGAGGAGACGCCCGCTTAGACCTCACTGACCTTTTCGCGTTCCCCAAACCCGGCGACCCCAACAGGTCCACCATTATCATGAACGCGCATCCCTCATCTTCGTTCAATCCACCTGAACCGACAACTGCTGAACCCTTCGCGCCGGAGGCCCTCTATGAGCTGAGGGTGGATACGAACGGGGACATGGTTGCCGACATCGCCTATCGAGTGCGCTTCTCACGAAGCGGAGATGGTGCAATGACGGCGACCGTGCGTCGGGCGGAGGGGCCCGAGGCCGCCGGCAGAGGCGAGGAAGGGAAGGTCATCTTCGAGGAATCGCCCGTCTCGATGGGTCGCGAAGCGCAGGTGACGGAGTCTGGTGCATATCGCTTGTTTACCGGCTGGCGCAGCGACCCGTTCTTCTTTGACATTAATGGTGTTTTGAACAAATTTCAGTTCACGGGGACGGACTGGTTCGCCGACAAGGATGTTTGCAGCATAGCCTTGGAGATCCCCCTAGGCGACCTTGGCGGCGGAAAGAGCCTGAACCTATGGCATCGGTCCCTCGTGCTGGTTGACGGCAAATGGGTGCAGGCCGATCGGGGGGCACGGCCCACACAGACCCCCTTCCTGGCGGAAGCTAAAAGAGACGCGTATCTCGATGGCGAGCCGGCGCAGGACGAGAGATTCGTGCCCATGTTCGCTCACGCCCTCGAGCAGACCGGCGGGTACACCCCGAAAGGGGCCGAGGCGGCAGCCAGGAGCCTGTTGCCTGATGTCTTGCCGTACGATCCCAAGACGCCCGCAGCGTATCCCGGGAACGGGCGGATGCCCAGAGACGATGCCAAAGACGTTTTTCTGACCGTGTTAAACGGCAGGCTGACATGGGATAAGTGTGGACCGCACGCTGATATGTTGGACGAGTTCCCCTACCTTGGTCCGCCACACGAAATTCGACAATGGAGCGCAGAGCCTGACACGAGTCGTTCAACCGTCCATGTGTTGGGACGATAAAGTCCGATGCCGTTCCGGATAACTAACGTGTGCTGGCTAGGGAGAACACCGCGGAATGGCCAACCACGATTCGAAGTCGGAGGGAAAGGCGGCGTGTTTCGCTCTCACGCTTCCTAATTCCTAATTTTTTCAAGGAAGAAAGGTAACTACCGTTCCGCCGTTCCGAAGGACAGGCTAGCATCGGGAACGTGCCGGGCCCTCGAGCTGTACAAAGGAAGGTTTGTCCTTCAGGAGGCGTACCCTGGCCAATATTGCTTTTCGTCGTCTCCGTAACCGCCCCGGCGGCGAAATCAGCCGGTGCTTGGGGCCACTTCTCCATTGGTTTGCGGGTCACGTAAATCAAGCAAATGATGGTAGTCCTGCCGGGCCTTACACCTCATGGACAGGAAACCAGTCACCAGGGCGGCCTGCTCCCTGGGCACCTACATATGGTAAGAAAACATTTTTCAGAATAGAAAGTGAGGTGAAAAGGATGGAGAAAACACAACCACGACCTGCACAGAAGGGCACGCAGAAGTCCGTCAATGGCACCACCAAGCAGGCCGCGAAAGAGGCGGCCATTCGCCCCGGCCCGAGCGCGGACGGGGAAAGCACCGTGCTCACGACCATCGCCGCGATGCCGGAACCGTATCGCGCCATGGGCGAGCGGCTCCATGCTATCATCAAAGCCAGCGCGCCAGCCCTCTCACCGAAGGTCTGGTACGGGATGCCCGCGTATGCCAAGGACGGCAAGGTCGTCTGCTTCTTCCGCAGCGGGGAGAAGTTCACGGAGAGGTACATGACGCTCGGCTTCAATGACGTGGCGAACCTCGATGAAGGCCACATGTGGCCGATCGCCTTCGCTCTGAAAGAGTTGACTGCCGCCGAAGAGGCAAGGATCGCCGAACTCGTGAAGAAAGCGGTGAGCTGAGGACCGAGCTCGCCACGGGCCCCGCTCTCGTACCTCAACGCAATAGCACTTACGGCGCCCTCCCTCTAAAACAGATGTGATAATTATTGAGGCACAATATGGTGGGATCGATCACGTACTCTGCAGGGAAGATAGTAAAGCCCTCTGGATTACAACAAAGATATGGCCCTTGCACTAAGGGCGATTGTGGCCAGCCCACAACTAGTAATAATTTTTGTTAGAATCGTAATGCGTGCAATCGCCGTATGTTGATGTGCTTAGAAGAGAGCTGGAGGAAGCAAGAAAGGAAATGTCTGACACGACCAATGACCTTCTCTCCCTAGAACAGGTCACCAGCACGGCGATAGCGACCTTGGATATGGATGAACTTCTTGACACATTGCTGAAGGTCATGCTCGGTGTGCTGAAAGGGGATGTGGTGGTCATCCTGCTGAAAGAGCACACCACTTCGTTCATCAGAGCGAGCGCCGGGATAGACCAGTCGGGCTCGAACATTACTCGGGAGATCAGCAACGTCACGGCAGGATCGATCGCCGAGATAACTTCTCCAATTTACATCGAAAATGTTCATGAAAGCGACATCTTCATCCCTTTCATAGCAGGAAAGGATGTGACCTCGATAGTAGGAACGCCCCTAAGATACGCTGGGGAACTGGTCGGGGTGTTGTTTGTCGGGTGGATCTCGCCTCACCCCCAAACGGATCGGGAGGTCGCTTTGATCGGGGTCGCAGCAGAACGCTGCACCATAGCTTTGACGAACGCTAGATTGTACAATCTCGAACAGGAATCTCGAGCTCGGGCAGAGCTTTACATGGACCTCATCACTCATGATACGGCCAACCTCAACACGGTGGCACAAGGGAACATCGATCTGGTATTGTCCGGAGATCACCTTGTGGAAAAGGATAAGGAAAAAATAACCAGAGCCCTAGAGGCCCAGAGGTCCATCACCAATCTCATCGAGGTGGTCAGGAAGCTCCAAGCCCTGGAACGAGATGAAGCGGGTTGTGTCGGTGTCGATGCCAATGCCGCTATCGAACGGGCGGTCGAATCGGTCAGAGCACTTCAGGAAGGGGGAAGGGTAAGAATAAATTTCACTCCCGCTCCTAATTGCGAGGTCCTCAGCACTGACCTGTTGAGTGAGGTATTTAGGAACTTGATAGAGAACGCTATCAAACACTCTAAAGGTCCAGTAACGATCGACATTAATATGGAAAAAATAACTCGCTATGAACAGAGCTACTGGAAGTTTGTCGTGGAGGATGACGGTCCAGGCATCCCGGATGGGATTAAAACCACCATCTTCTCCAGACTTATGAGGGGAAAAACCACCGCAAGCGGGAAAGGGTTGGGCCTTTATTTAGTTAGTAAATTGGTCAAACGATGCAATGGCCATGTATGGGTGGAGGACCGTATTCCTGGTGAAATAAATAAAGGAGCTAAGTTCGTCATCCTTCTACCATCGGCTTCGGAGTAAATGATTCCTACCGGGTTGGAACATCGAGCCTTGAGATGCTAGGTCGTCAGGACGTAAAAAAAGCAAGGCTCGGCCCTCTCCTCGCATCCTGGCCTGACCTCATGGTCTCGGTCATCTTTAATATCTATAATAAAAAAGGAAAAGATCGGCCCTCAGGCCTTGCCGAAGAACACCTTCACCTTCCGCGTGTTGAGGTAGAGGAGGACCACGATCGGTAGCAATGAGCCGATGAGGCCTATCCACAGGGCGCTGAGCGTGAAGCCCTGGCCGAACGCATTGAGCATCGCGAAGAAGATGTTCAGGATGGCGAACACCAGGGCCCAGGTCCAGATCCAGCCCCACCCTCGGAAGCATCCCAGGGCGATGGCGAGGTTGACCACCGCCACCAGGAAGATGATCAGCCCTATGAACGCGAGGACCAGGGAGCCGCCGCCCACCAGCCATATGGGGGCGTCAGGCAACTGGGCGGTGAGCTCGTTATGGCTCAGCCCCGCCCATAAGAAGAATCCCATCGCCCCAACGAACGCTATGAGGGACATCAGTAGGTATAGGATGCCTACCAAGGTCACACCGATCGGTCGTGGTTTTTCCGACATGAATGCTCATCGACCGATGCGATTTAGTTCCTCGGTCCTGATTGTCAAGGCTAAGAATTACCAGGATGTGGATTGAAAGCTCTATCGGGAGCTCGGTGGGGCCATAGATCAGAGGTGCCGGGCCACCTTTGAATCCATTATGGGGCTCCGGATGAGCAATCGAAAAGCCATCATCGCGGAGGTGAGCAGGGCATATCGCAACCGTTGCGAGGAACCGCCTGACCTGGAACAACCCTGGTGCGGGCAAGCGTCCGGTCATTAATCCGACCCCTGAATAAGATTATAGGCATGATGGCCGTATGCAATTAGCATGGAGAGGCCGCTGCGGGTCAAGATACTGGGGGAAGACGTGGTCATGAGCATCACGGACATGAGAACGGTCCCCACCGAGAACGGGTTCCAGGAAGTGGCCATCACCACCTCCCGGGGCGAAATACTCTGCAGATATTATGCGGCCGAAAAGGCGGACAAGGGAGTGATCATGGTCGGCGGGACGGGCGGGGATTTTGATTCACCGGCCAAGGAGCTGTATCCGGTCCTGGCCGAGGAACTGGCGACCAATGGCATCGCGTCCCTACGGGTCCGCTATAGAAACCCCAACAACCTGCTCGAATGCGCCCTGGACGTCCTAGCGGGGTTGAGGTTCCTGAAGGCGCAGGGAGTGGCCAAGGCCGGCCTTATCGGCCACTCCCTGGGCGGGGCGGCAGTGATACAGGCCGCGGCCAAGTCCTCCATCGTGACCACGTTGGTGACCCTCTCGACCCAGAGCAACGGAGCCGATGCCCTGACCGAGCTCAAGGAGGGCGTTTCCAGCCTGTTCATCCATGGCGGGAAGGACCGGGACCTGCCCCCCCGGTGCTCTTCGTACGCCTACTACATCGCCAAGGAGCCCAAGGAGTTCATCATGCATGACGATGCCACCCACTCCTTGGACGAGGTGGCCACCGAGGTCTACGACGAGGTCCGGACCTGGCTCATGGGCAATCTGAAGTAAACGGTCCGCTCCGTCATTAAGGCCCGGAAAGCACCGTGTAGAAGGGAAGAGGTCAATAAAAAAGAGAACGGAAAAGGTTTGGGACCGGCCTCACGGAGCGCTCTTGCCCTCTTCTTTCCCTACGGCCACCTCTTCCTGGGGTCGTCCACCAAGTGGTGCGCTTTCCGGATTCGCCTCGGAGGGAGGCTGGACCACGGCACCATCGTTCCCCGGAGCGTACTGCTGGACCGGTTGCTGGGGAAGGGCCGGTTCGGTCGGAGCGGGATCAATTCTCATTCTCTCGTCCTTCCTGGAAGCGAACTGCAGGACGCCGGCCACTATCAGGATCGCCCCCGCGAGCACGAACAGGTAGGCGCCCACGCCGATGCCCCATCGGAGGGAAACCGAGCCGAAATCGGAGGTTGGAACGAGCTTCTCCCCACCCAGCGGGTTCGCCGAGATCGTCTTCAGGACGGTCCGGATCGAATCATCGCCGCCCGGGCCATCGGACGATCCGGCCAGGCTCCCTATCGAACCGATGATAAGGATCATAACGATCAACGGCACCATGAGCTCGATCCCCTGGGCGATGTATTTGCGGCCGGCCTTCCTGGGCTCCCTGGCAACTGTGGAGATGATGAACGCGAGGATACTTACCACGATGAACATCCAGATGGGGATGGGGAAAGCGCCCACCTGGACGACCCCCGCGTTCGCGTCAAGTGTATTGACATGGATGCCCGAGATGCCGTCGACGAGCAGCACGCGCTCATAGCCATCGGTCGCATAGGGGCCGGTCTTGGCATAGACCGACGCCTCGTAGAAGGGCAGGAACGCCGCCACCAGACCGAGCACCAGGCCGATGACGGCCAGCAGGTTCCCGATGCTGCGGAGGTCCTTCCCCCTGATGTCCAGCAGGTAGATGTAGGGTGGCCTAAGCTCCCCGGTCCTGCGCTTCTTGATCACCCGACGCACCATCAGGGCGATCGGTATGATCAGCAGGGCCAGTATGATGAAAGGTAGGTTGCTCAATAACATCTCGATGAGCAACTGGTTCTGGTCCAGCGGCGCCCTGGTGTCGGCCCATGCTAGGCCCGACCACATCTGTCCGTCCATGCGGTATCCCGGTCCCAGCGGCCCGCGCTGCCCCATCATGTCCGAGGTCTGGTTGCCCCAGTCGCCCCAGCATCCAGTGTAGTCGAGCCAGTTCTGGGATGCCGGATGGTTCCCCGCCCCCTTCTCTCCTAGGACCACCAGGGAATAATCTAGCGGCCTGAGAACCTTACCATCATTGGCGACCTCGTCCTGGGCCGCCCCCATCATGCCTTGGTAAGCGCGGTAGTAGTTGGCGTGGCTCCCCTTCGCCACATAGGCGATGGGCCCATTGCCGCTCTTCTCCACATCCGACCAGGCCGCTTTCTGGCCTTCCTCGTGTTGGCTGTAGGCGGTCGATACGGGAGTGCGATCGCTGTCGAGAACGACCTCGATCATCTCCCAGTCGCCCTCGTGGGCATTGTAGGTTCCCACATTGAAGATATAGAAGAACCAGTACTGGACGGCGATGTTGGTGGCATTCGCGGTCACGTGGGCGTATACCGTATAGCCCAGGGCGCTCTCGTTCTTCTTGTAAGCGTCTATGATGCGGCGGTCATCGATGCTTCCCAGGCGGTCATCGAGATAGAAGTTCCGGGCAGAATTGGAGTAATCGCCCAACGAGGTCGTATTGGGGGCCGCGTTCAACAGCACCGCCGCGTCATTGACGCTCTCATTGAGGTTCGAGCTGGATATGAAATAGGTCACATCGACCGGGTAGACCTCTTCCCCGCCGTGGAAGTACATGGTGGGCGCGAATTTCGCGGCCAGGTCGTTCTTGTCCGCCGCGGTCAGAACGACCCCTCCGGCCGCCGATGCGGCCGGGGTGAGAAGAACGGTCGAGAGCATGGCGATTACTAGCAGCAGGGCCATCACGGTCCGGCGGCTCGGTCGGTCAACAGGATGCAAAATTTCCTCCTCCCATAATAGGATTCAGCTAGGGAGGAATGCTGAGCTGAATATATATCGCTCCCGATAACTGTCATCTGGATTTTGCAAATAAAAACAAATATTACCGTGATACCCGTTCTCAGGGTCCGATGGTCTCCAAGCGCGTTCAGGGCATCAAGCCGTCGGGGATAAGAGAGATTTTCGAGATGGCCACCAAGGACGCCATCAACCTGGGACTGGGCGAGCTGGACTTCGAGCCGCCGGTAGAGGTCAGGGAAGCGTTCAAGGAGGCCCTGGACCAGGACCGCAACCGCTACGGCCCCACCAAGGGCATCGACGCGCTGCGGGCCCCGGTGGCCCAGAAGGTGCAGCGGTATCGCGCTGACATCACCATGGAGAACGTTATCATCACCGCCTCGGGGACCGAGGGGACCATGGCCACGTTCCAGACGTTGTTCGATCCCGGCGACGAGATCCTCATCCCCGAACCGGGGTTCGTGCTCTACGAACCGGACAGCGTGCTGGTGGGGGCCAAACCGGTGCCCTATCCGTTACTGGACGAGAGCGGCTTCCAGCCGGACATCGAGGCGCTCAAGGAGAGCATCACCCCCAAGACCAGGGGGCTGGTGGTGAACTCGCCCTCCAACCCCACCGGATCGGTGCTGACCGAGGGGAACTTCCGGGCCCTGGTCGACATCGCCCAGGACCATCATCTCTGGGTCGTCTCCGATGAGGTCTATGAGGACTTCGTCTACGAGGGCAAGCACCGTTCGTTCAACGAGATCATCGAGACCGCGGTGGTCCTGAACTCCTTCTCCAAATCGTTCGCCGTCCCGGGCTGGCGCATCGGCTATCTGACCGCGCCGCTGAGCATCGTCAACGATATCGCCAAGATGCACTACCATCTCGTGGCCTGCCCCCCCACCCCGCCGCAGTACGCTCTGGCCCAGGTGTTCGATATGCAGGACAAGTTCACCAAGGGTCTCGTCCCGATATTTGATCAGAGGCGGAAGGCCATGGTGGAGGAGCTCCGGAACATCGCCGGGTTCGAGTGCCACCTCCCGGAGGGTGCCTTCTATGCCTTCCCGTCGTTCGATATTAAGATCTCGTCCCGAGACCTGGCCCGGGAGATCGTCAACAACGGCGTCATCTGCGCTCCGGGTACCGCCTTCGGGGAACGGGGAGAAGGCCATCTTAGGTTCTCTTACGCCGCGTCGGAGGCCAACATCCGGAAGGGGCTGGCCGTCGTCCGGAAGGTCGTGGAAAAGGTGCGTTAGACGCCTCCCGGCCCAAAGAGGAACTATATACTGGCACGACCTTTATTCGAGTGCCGGGACCGGTCATCTACCGCCCCATAGGTCCATCGAAGTCCCTTATCCAGGGAGGCGGACGGGAGCTGGGGCCGGAACAGGGAGGTCACATTCATGAACAGTGTTAAGAAGACGGTCAAACCAGTCAAGAAAGCGTCGCCCAAGGTGGAGAAGGTCCCCAAAAAGGCCATGCCGGTGAAGCCGGTAGTTGAGGATATCCCCTCTCCCGAGGAGCTGGCGACCGACCTGGATACCATCGCCGAGGAAGTGATCTTCGGCAAGAACCAGAGCCGAAGTTACGCTCTGCGGGACGTGTGGTTCTCCAGCCTCCAGGAGGTCATCAATGACAAGTCGGTGCCCAAGGAGTCCCGGGAGGAGGTCCTGTTCCTGACCCTGGCCAATGCCCTGTTGGACATGACCATGGACGTTGTTCCGGAAGAGATGGCCCTGGCCTACGCCAGGAACCTGGACGATTACCTGACCGTGACCATGGTCAACCACGAATATGATGTGGACCTGCTGAAGACCTTCCGTGAGGATTTCCGGGCCAAGGAAGGGGAGAACTTCCCCACCGAGGAGAAGCTGATCGCCGCCCTCAGCAAGTTCGAGGAAGAATGGTGGAACACGGCCCGCGATGACCTGAAGGGGAAGACGCCCAACGACGCCCTTGAGGAGATGGCCGAGAAATATAGCCTATAGACGATCCCTCTGGGGAGCTGATGCGCCAGGATTTCCGACCGACCTTAGTGCTGTCAGTGGTGGCCTTCTTCGTGATGATGGGCATATCCATCATCGCGCCGGTGCTGCCATCCTACGCGCTGAGCTTCGGCGTCTCCCTGGCCCTGGTCGGCCTGCTCATATCGGCGTTCGCGGTGGCCCGGGTGCTGCTGGACATCCCGGCCGGTATATTCTCCTCGCGCTTCGGGATGAAGCGGTTCATGCTCATCGGCCTGGGCATCATCGCCGTCTCATCGATCGCCGCCGGCCTCGCCACCGATTACACGACCCTGCTGGTCGCCCGCATCATGGAGGGCGTCGGCTCGGCGTTGTACACCACGACATCGATCACGGTCATTAGCAAACTGGCCCCCCGCGAGTCCCGGGGCGCCCATCTATCCTTCTACCTGAGCATGTTCCTGCTGGGGACCGCCTTCGGGCCGGCCATCGGCGGCACGGTATCGATCTACTTTGGCCTGAGCGCCCCATTCCTTGTGTACGGCATCTGCGGGGCCGTCTCGTTCATCATGGTCTTCCTGTGGATCGCCGATATCCGCCCGACCCCCGAGGAGGCGGAGAGAGTGACGCTGCGCCAGCTCGGACGCCTGATCACGCGGTATGACCTGGTCTCCATCAATCTCGCCACCATCGCCGTGTTCGTGGTGCGCCAGGGCATACTGAACACCATGGTGCCGCTGTACGCGATGTACAATCTGAGGATCAGCGAAGGGCTGCTGGGGATCGTCCTCACCCTCAGCGCGGTCTGCAACCTGGCCATCATGGTGGTCGCCGGCCGCCTGACCGATCGATACGGCCGCAAGCCATTCCTCATGGCCGGCCTGACCCTCCTGGCCTTCCTGATCATTTTGCTGCCCTTCACCACCGAGGTCGTTGGCCTGACCATCATCCTGATGGCCATGGGCTTCGCCATCGGTCTGTCCGGTCCCATCGCCGCGTGGGTCGCCGACGTCACCGAGCCGAAGGACCTGGGCGGGGCCATCGGCCTGTTCCGCACCATGGGGGACCTGGGGTTCGTCATCGCCCCGGTGGCCCTGGCCTCCCTGGCCGGCCAGGCGGGTGCGGCGGTCGGCGTCCTGCCGTTCATCGTGGCCGGGATCGCGGTGGTGGCCCTAAGCGTCCCATTGCTAAGGACCCGGGACCCGGTCGCCGAGGGGCGGAAGAAGAATTCTCAAGGTTTATAGGTCAGGGATGTTGAATGGAGGAGCATGAGGCTGGAGGTCCACACCTTCGATCCCGAGCTGTTGACCGCGCTCATGAGCAGGGAGCCGGTGCGTGAAGGGGACGAGCTGGCCCTCAGCGCCCAGGCCCGCCTCAGGTACGAAAGGACCTTCTCCCGCCGGGTCAAGCATTTCCCCATCATACTGCATTTCTCGGTGGAGGTCGATTCGGACGAGGGCGCCGGCGAGGTGGTCTCCTGGCTCTTTGAGCGGGTCGGGAAAAGGAATCTTGAGAAGATCGTGGTCGAATATCAGGACGCTCGAATGGATGCCGAGCAGATGAGGGACCTGCTCGGCGGCAAGAAATGATCAGTATCCATCCGAAACGGGCTCATCGTCCTCGGTGAGCATGCCGTCCATCCGGTGCTTCAGGCGGTGCCACAGATGAAGACTGTATCTCGGCCTATAGCCCGTTATCTTGCGGGCCTGGCCGGCCATGATGGTAAGATATCGGGAATACCAGTCCTGGCTCTCCCGGGTGTCCAGATGCTCGGCGTTCTGCCGGGAGAGAGCATACTGCTTGACGTCGCAGAGCATGATCTCCCATACGCCGTTATCGTCCGTATGCTGCAACATCTCCTGCAGCTTCCCCACCCCCGCGGTGTAATGTTTCATGGCCTGGGCCGGGCGGTCGAAGACCCTCCACTCGACTATTTCCCCATTTAGCGTGGTAAGAACGGCGCAACGGTCTGACATTATTTACAACTCCTCATTTCTCTGAATTGAAGTGCTTTTGTAGCGTAGCGTATTTCAATCTTTGTCGCGTTTTTTTGGACGCTAGAAGGAGGTCCCCCGCCCTGAAATGCGTCATATGGGCTGGGAGAAACGATATTATCGGAGAAGTGAATGGCTCCTGGATGTCGACCGCCTCCGCCCCGGGCAAGGTCATATTGCTGGGAGAGCATGCCGTGGTCTTCGGTAGACCGGCCATAGCTCTGGCTATCGGGCTGAGGCTTCGGAGCGTGGCCAGACCCGCGGACCAGTTCACCGTGAACGGGCAAACGATCGCGGAGAAGGCGCATTCCTACATCATGACCGCGGTGAAGGAGAACTGGGCAGGCAAGCCCCTTGCGATCGAGATCAGCTCGGAGATCCCCTCCGGTTCCGGGCTCGGTTCGTCGGCGGCGGTCACCGTGGCCACGCTGGGAGCGATCGCCGGGCTGAAAGGGAAACTATCCCCGGAGGACCTGGCCAAGCAGGCGTTCAACGTCGAATCGGTGGTCCAGGGGCGGGCCAGCCCGATCGACACCTCGGTCTCGGTCCACGGGAGGGGGATATTTATCACTTCGGAACGGGGCGACGACCTGCTGTGGAAGATCGAGCGGGACGTCCGCCGTTGGTACATCCACGACTGCGCGGTGCCGGAGATGACCCTGGTGGTGGGGTTCACCGGCCACAAGGCCCCCACCGGTCCGCTGGTGGCGAAGGTGAAGAGGTACGTCGACCACACCCGGTTCGCCCGGGACATCATCGACGAGATCGGCGACCTTACCCTGGATGGGATGAACCGGCTGAAGGACCGCGACCTTGAGGGCCTGGGCCGCCTTATGACCCGGGACCACAATCTCCTGGCCATATTGGGCGTGTCCACGCCGGAACTGCAGAAGCTGGTGGACGCCTCCCTGCCCTACTCCTACGGCGCCAAGCTCACTGGAGCGGGGGGCGGGGGCAGCATGATCGCGTTGACCGACCACCCAGAAAAGGTGGCCCAGGCCATCAGGAGCCGGGGCGGGATGCCATATATCGTCAGAACGGGCGTCGAAGGGGTAAAACTGGAAAGGGATTAGGAAGGGGTTTTAGAAAGAATTCCTAGATGAACTCGTCGAACTCCTTGACCAGTTCAGGATAGCGGCTCTTGACCACGGCCAGCAGGCTCTGCACCGAGAGCTTCTCCACACCGACCTCGGACAGGGTATGGACGATCTTGTCCAATGATTCGTCCGACAGGGTGGTGAGCTTCTCCTTGGCCATCCAGTTGCGCCACAGCTTGTTCTCCAGGCGGTCCCTCCAGGCCGTCTCGTACTCCTGCAGGACCTTCATGGAGAAGTCCCTGGCCTCCACACCCTTGGCCAGCACCTGTCCGGCGAACTTGCCGGCGATGCAGCTGGTGGAGATGCCGCCCCCGGTGATGGGGTCGATCATCCTGGCCGAATCGCCGACCAGCAGGAGGTTGTCCACCGAGGTCGAGTCGATGGGGGCGCAGATGGAGACCGCTCCGGCCACCGCTTCCAGGGGCTGTCCCTTCTTCAGTCCGGGATGTTTGGCGATGTACCGGTCGAGGTACATCTTGGGGTCGCCCGGGTGCTTGACCTTGGACAGCTGGACCCCGATGCCGACGTTGGCGGTGTCCTCGTTCTTGGGGAAGACCCACACGTAGCCGCCGGGCGCGTCCGAACCAAGCTGGAACAGGCAATAGTCCGGGTCATAGTCGATCCCGGTCAGGCGGTACTGGTAGCAGGTATCGATATCGGCGGCCTTCAGCGAGGTGTCGATGCCGGCCCAGTGGCCGACCTGGGACTCGTACCCGTCCGCCCCGACCACGCAGCCGGCGCGAATCTCCACCGGCTCGCCGTACGACTCAGCGTGTACGCCGACGATCTTACCGCTCTCCCTGATCAGGCCGGTGGCCGAGGTCTTCAGCTTGATCTCCACCCCGGCGCGGGCCGCATCGGCGGCGAGCGCCTTGTCGAAGAACACGCGGTCCACGACCCAGCCGACCTCATTGCCGGCCTGCCTCTCGTCCACCAGGAAGGTATGCCCGGAGGGCGAGACGATCTTGGCCCCGCGGACCTCGCGGGCGATCCACTTGGGGTCTACGGTGATGCCGACCTCATCCAGCCAGTGCTTCGATATGCCCTCGCCGCAGCGGACGGGGGCGCCGATCTCCTGGCGCTTCTCGATCATCAATACGTTCGCGCCGCCCTTGGCCGCCCACTTGGCGGTCATGCTCCCGGCGGGACCGGCCCCCACGACCACGACGTCGCATTCGATACGCTTCATGCCTTGGCCTCCATCTGGATCGCACCGAGCGGACAGACCTTGACGCAGCGGCCGCAGCGGTTACAGTCCTCGTTGAACACCAGTACGATGTCGTTCAGATAGATGGCGTTCTTGGGGCAGGAGCCCACGCAGGCGCCGCAGTGATGGCATTTCTCTATTGACACTAGCATTTGCATTCCTCTCAGGTGTATTCCTCGCCCTTGGTCTTTCTCCACTCGTCCAGGGGCACGGAGAACTTTTTCTCGATCTCGGTCCGGTAGGTCGGTCCGCCGTTGTAGGCGCAGAAGGGTATGATCCTTCCGTCGGGAACGACATAGTGGATGACGCACCTCTTGACCCGCTCGATATCGTAATTGTAGTCGTCCTGGAAGTGCATCGATGATACCAGCATCATGCTCCAGGAGAACTTGGCCAGGCCTTCCTTGGTGTCGTTGTTGAACACGTTGGTGAGGACCTTCAGGAACTGGTTGGTGGTCAGACCTTCGGGCATCTTGCTCTCGTCCATGTGGCTCTTCAGGATCTTCCGGGCCTTCAGCAGCGAGAGCTTGGGGAAGATGGACCCCTCGGTCTTCTTGGAGAGTTCGTACAGTTCGGCGAAGAGGCCTTCGACATCCACGAACTCGGTCAGGGGGATGACGGTATTCTCGTCCTTGACGAACCAGTAGGTGGCCATGCCGCAGTGGGGGTGGGGGGTGAAGGTGACCTTCTCCTCGCCCAGGATGGCCGAGGCGTAGGTGGAGATGGGGACGACCGTCGGCACGGGGTACCAGTCCTTCTCCTTGGCGAACCCGGTCTGCTTCTCCACGTCCCGGACCAGGTCAGGGATGGTGTAGCGACCTTCCTCCCTTTCCTTCTGGTCGATGCGGCCGGTGAAGGCCACGGGCTGGAAGTTGATACCCCTGACCACGTCGCGGTTCTTGAGGGCGAAGCGGATGATGTCGCCGATCTGCTGGTCGTTGAACCCCTTGACCAGGGTGGGGACCAGGACGACCGAGGGGCGGTGCTCCTTGACGTTGCGGACGTTCTCGATGGCCTTGAGCTTTATGTCCATCATGGGCTTGTTCCTCGTCCGCTTGTAGATGTCGTCGGTGACGCCGTCGAACTGCAGATAGATGGTGTTGAGGCCCGCCTCAGTGCACTTCCGAGCGAACTCGGGGTCCTCGGCCAGCTTGATGCCGTTGGTGGCGATCTGGATCTGGGCGAACTTGAGCTCCTTGGCCTTCTTTATGACGTCGAAGAAACGAGGGTAGATGGTAGGCTCGCCGCCGGAGAACTGCACCGCGGTGCAGGGCACGGGCCGCTCGGCCCGCAGGGTCTCCAACATGAACACCACCTGTTCGTAGGATGGCTCGTAGACGTAGCCGGCCTGGTTGGCGTTGGCGAAGCATATGGGGCATTTCAGGTTGCAGCGGTTGGTCAGGTCCAGGTTCGCCAGGACGGTGTGGCTGGTGTGCAGGTTGCACAGGCCGCAGTTGTCCGGGCAGGTCTTGGCATCCTTGATCATCGCATTGCTTACGCCGATGCCGTCATAGGCGAACTTCTCCGCCCTGAGGTACATGCCAACATCGGACCAGTAAACGTCGGTGACCTTGCCGTGCTGGGGGCAGGTCTTCTCCATGAGGACCTTGCCCTCGGACTCGAAGATCCTGGCCGGTACGACCTTCTTGCATTCAGGGCATAGGGACTGCGTTTCCTTGGGCAATCCTTTCTTGAGCGCACTCTCTTTCGCGATCATACGAGTGTCATCCCGCTGGGCCGGATTCATCATGGGATAATTTAATACTATTGTAGCCAATAGAGCTACATGTGGGGAGATGAACGGACCGATAAAGAGTCGTGTGGACCCTTTCGAACTTGATGTTCAGAAGGAGAAGATACTAGCGTTGCTTCGGAGGATGGACCTTTCCGATTACGAGGCCAAGGTCTACTTGGCCCTGGTTTTACGTTCTCACGGTTCGGCGGAGGACGTGGCCGAGACGGCCAGCATTCCCCGGACCTCGGCGTACAAGGTGCTGACAAACCTCGAGCAGAAGGGTTTTGTCAACGCCCGAGGCGGCCGACCGGCGGTGTTCCATCCGGTCCCACCGATGGAGATCAAGGAACGATTGGCCGCCGAACTCGATCGCACCTTCCGCCAGCTGGATTCCGTGAAAGGCTCGTTGACGGACCGGGGCACTCCTCAGCTGGTATACACCATCACCGGCCGCGAGAAGGTGCTGGCGAAGATAGGAGAGATGCTGGACCTGGCCAAGGAACGCTTCTTCCTGTCCTCCCCTGCTCTCATGGAGATCAATGTTGCTCACGCCCTAAAGTTCTCCAATGCGATACGGCGCGGTGTGACCATCACGGTGGTCGCGGAGCCCTCGGCCAAGGTGCCGGAGGCCTCGGAGGTCATCCGGAAGATAGATCTCCTGGCCACGGATGTGATCACCGATGACGAGATCGCCATGATCGCGTCCCCGGACCTGAGCATCTGCGGCTTCACCGATAATCCGTTCCTGGCCGCTCACCTCGACCACTTCTTCCAGATGGCGCTGGAAAAGAACGAGTGAGCGGGAAAACGGTCGCCGAAGGTTCGACGCCGCGGTGATGTAGTGTGCAGTTAGCTCGACCTCTTTTTAACCCCCGGGTCGTCAAGACGAGGGATGACACAGGCGAACCCGAGCAATAGGAGGAGCGTTAGGAGCATATGGACGTCCAGGAGGGCCCAGATGCCTTTCTCGGTGATAGCCGTGCTACTTCTGGTGCTCTCCTCGGCATCTATCGCCCTGGTCTACGGCCTTGATACTAGAAAGGAGGGCACGCCCATACCGGAAAAGACCCTGGAGCAGATGAGGGCGTGCATCGACGATGGTCTCCAGGACGTCGTCCGGATCGCCTACTCGTCAGCGATCGGATCGATCCAGGCCACCAAAGAACTGAACGAGAGCGCGGTGCAGCAGCGCTTTACCGCAACCCTCAACGCCACCTTGAGCGCGACCTATCCGGCATGGACGGGCGATATCCAGACCCGCGTCGAGCACGATCTCCGACTGCAGTTCCTCCGGGCCAGCCTGCGGGAGTCGTACGCCCTCTATGGTCAGGACCTCGCCAGCTGGGAGGGGGCGAGCGTACCGGCCTACTTCGTTCTGATCGGTAACTGCACGATCAATGTGACCTGCCCCCAAGGCCAGCTGTCAAAGACCGCCGAGCTCGATCAGGACATCTATGTGCCTCTTCCCCTGCTGATGTACCGGCTGGACCGCCTGGCCCGGGCCTCGGTCCCCCGGGGCGAGCTGGAGAGCGTGGTGCGCTACGAGCTGTCGGCCCTGGCCCAGGAGCGTGTCCTGCGCGGATATGGCATGGAGGCCAAGACCGGCATTCGCAGCACCGAGGCCATCATCACCAACGAGGATGTGGTCCGGGCGGTCAATCTAGCATTGATCCTGGAGGAGATCAACTGCTTCCAAGATATCGGCTCGTCCAGTGGGGCCGATCTGGAGGGAGTCCTCCCGACGCTATCAGATATCGATGGGCCGGTGGACCCCGCGGACCTGTTCCTCCGTTCCTACGACGAGGGAGGTATAGATCTCGCCCCGATCGTCGCCCAGACCATCAACGCCCGGGCCGATGCTATAGTCCTGAAGTGGCTGGACTATTTCAAGATCATCGATCTCATCAATGTTCCAGAGGAGATCTACGAGTTCGAAAAGCAAGGGCTGACCGACGTGCTCGATGACCTCACCGGAGGCGACACGGACCGGATGAACATGCA
Organism: uncultured Methanomassiliicoccaceae archaeon; assembly: GCA_964477865.1. GTDB lineage: Archaea > Thermoplasmatota > Thermoplasmata > Methanomassiliicoccales > Methanomassiliicoccaceae > UBA6. The sequence continues at coordinate 51,419 of CAYZEV010000001.1, forward strand.
GGAGTACATCTCTAAGGCCCTGTCCGATGTGGGGATCCAGGAGTATGATTATCGCTGGTTCTGCTATGGGGGCCCGGACGTGGTGGTCGACCTCCCGGCCTACAAAATCTGCTTCCTCGATGACCAGGGCAATAAGGTATATCGCTACTTTCAGGGAAAGTATCAATTGGACCTGCCGGCGGTCGACGTGTTCTCCTCACCGGCCTGGGGAGACCTGTATCGTCGATATGAATCGGAGACCCACCTGGTGGCCGAGACCATGAAGAGGTTCGTAGCATCGGTCGCCGCGGGCGTCGCTTCCTACTGCTCCCTCCCCATTATCGAGCTGTCGCTGGACCCCCGGGACGACAAGACCTACCTGCAGGAGCTGGATGAGCAGCTGGAGGTGGCGTTCCGGGACGGATCATCCTGGCTCAAACCCGCCCTGGACAGGGCGAACGAGGTGAGCAGGGCGCGCGATGGCCTGGCCCAGGCGGTAATGGATTTCATGGACCAGCGGTGGACGGAGCTGTTGCAGATGAACCGGTCCGTTCAGCAGGGCGCGGAACAGCTCAGTTGGACCCTCGCCCATCAGATGAACGGCACGGCCCACTTCTCGACATCCACCATCGCCGAAGCTCAGCACATCATCTACATGGAGCTGCTTGGCGATTACTGGGGGGCGCGGGAGGCCATCCTGAGCGCGGTAAGGGACAAGGCGGCCCCTATCCATGAGCGCCTGGACCGCGGGCTATCTCAGAAGGTCGGCGAGGGCAATGTCATAACGGACCTGATGTCATTCGGGATCTCCTGCCTGCCGGGATTGGAGTGGCTCACCGCCGATGCCGTCCTGGACACCATAGAGGGCCTGAGGGGCGGTCTGGTCGCCGCGGGGGGCGAAGTGCTGGTCCCCCTATCCCATGAGGGACTGATCTTGACCCTGGCCGATGGTCAGCAGCGGGTCGAGACGATCGAGACCAATTCGACGGTGCTCAAGCTCTCGGATGACGGCAGGGCCGGATCGCTTGATGTCCAGGTCAAGGAGCCCTGGGCGTTCGATCGGGCTAACACGTCCTATCCGAATCGCCACGTGACCAACCTGCTGGACATGACCACCACGCCCTACTTGACCGAGTGGGGCATCGAGTACCACGGGATCGTCGAGATATCTTTGCGCTCCAGCTCGGGTTCGGACAAGCGGATCGATACGCCCTGCTCGAGCCGGCTGGCGATCGATGCGAGCTTCAATATCATCACCTTCAGTGGTTGGGGGCTGGAGGGCGTGTCCTATTCCGCCACCGCCACCCTCGCCGGGGACGTCCAGAAGCTCCTGGTCAAGGTCTGGGACTTCCTGGTGTCGGCGGTCCAGGCGGTAGGCGGCCTGGTGGGGAAGGCCTTCACCTTCTTCTGCCAGCTGGCGGATCAGCTCCTGTCCTATGCGACCAAGCCGCTGGAGGTCCTGAACCAGCTGCTCCTGTCATCTCTGGAGGCGCTGGGAGGGACGATGGACGGGTTCCTGGGTTCCATCATCGAGGCCACTTCCGAAGCGACCGTCTGGGCGCTGAACGGCACAAGGATCGATCTCAGCATCCTGGGCCTCGGTCTGGTCGTGGTGATCGGTCCGTCCGATTCGGCCCTGGTCGGGGCGGAGGACCGCATTCGTGCGGACCTGTCGCTTTCCTGCTATGGAGCGACGATCACCTCCTCCGTCCGGGCGCTCAGGCTGCCCAACGGAGAGAACACCCTCGCCGGCACGGTCACCATGGGGGGCGGCGATTGGTCAGTGGACCTCACCCTCGACCCAAGGACCAAGGTGTACCAGCACCAGATCGAGGTCCGCGGCTATCTGGGCGGCCATGTCCTGGAGATCGTGGCCCCGGAGTACGAGAGGGCTCAGAAGGCCTCGTTCGCCCTATCCGGAATCCCGGTCATCTCCCAGGCCCTGAAAAACATCCCCAGCCCTATACCGGGCACCAAGTTCTATATCGATGCGGGGATCGAACTTAGGTTCAATGTCCTGGACCGTAGGAACGTCCTCATCAACGAGATAGAGCTCAATCCTAGGGGCAAGGATGCTTCGCGGGAATGGGTCGAGCTGTTCAACCCTTCCGACCTGGCGGTCGATCTGACCGGCTGGTCGCTCGGAACGGCCCGGGGACAGACACATACGGAATTGTTGAGCGGCACGATCCCTGCCCATGGCTACTTCGTGCATCATTTCTCCGGCCAGGCCCTGGATAACGGCGAGGTCAAGGGGTTCCCTCTCCTGGAATCGGTAGCATTGATCGATCGGAAGGGAGATAGGGTCGACTCGGCCCCCTGGCTCAAGGACCTCGGCGACGACGACCGGACCTGGCAGCGGTCCTTCGACGGCTCCTCCCACTGGGAGCTGCGGGAAGGAAGCGAGGGAGCGTCCAACGGCTTCGTCCTCCTGTCCGAGGCGAACATGGACGGCCTGGTCGCCGTCCTGGGGGATTGCTTCAAGGAAGCGTTCGATGAGCTCGTCGGCTCTGGTCTGGACATGGGCACCCTGGAGGAGGTCATAAGGAACGCCTTGCAGCGGTTCGAGGATAGGATGCTCGACTCGATCGAACGGACCGTCTCCTCCCTGAAGTTCTTCCTGAAACTGGGGCTCGATGACGTCTCCGGGAGCGTCGGGGCGGGCATGAACGTGGCCCTGGTGTACGACGGCAAGGCGGTGCGGGAATGTGTCCGTTGGCTCATGGACGCCATCGGCGAGCTGCTGAGGGACCCGCTCAACCCGATGGCCGCGGCCACTAGGGCTCCGGTGCCCGTGCAGACGTTGGCCGACCACGTCTACGTTCAGCTCGGCGTTTATGTGTCGGCCGGCGCGCCCGACCTGATCAAGGATTATGTCGGCGTTAAAGTGTCCGCCGTCGCCGTGATAAAGGTCAGCCTGAGGACCATGGGCCTCTTCGAGGACAACGGGAGATGGGAGCTGAACTTTGGCCTTGTGGTCACGGGCCTTCAAGGCGTTAAGATAAAGAGCCCGGGGGGCGCATCGACCGAGGCGTGCTATGACGTGTGGCTGCTGCGGGGGTCGCTCAGGCCGGCCTGAGTCGACAGGGGACGGTGACCGCTCCCTCGGGCTGATCTCTTGATCCGTCGGACCGGTCCTACGGCCGCTTCCGGAGAACGCTGTAGGTCCTCGACCATACCCTCGACCCCAGAAACCAATGCGGCCTCCCATGCTCGCAAAATAGTTAATGTACCATGTATTATGCCAGTTCATGGTCCTGGTGCCAGCCTCCCTGCCCTTCGAGGTCGGGGACGCCCAGTGGATGAACGATTACGGATGGGCTATCCTCGCCCTGGTAGGTGTGTTCACCCTTTCGCTTTACCTATGGTCGTACCTGAGAAAGAACTTCGAGATCTGGAAAGCGCACGAGGGACGCTACTTCGACTCGGAAGTGCTCGACTACGCCCGCAGGATGGCGTTGCTGTTCATAATATCCTTATTGGCCATTGCCGCGTACGTGGTCGCCTCCTGGACCCTGAAGCTCACCTCTGATCCGTTCTGGCCGACCCTGACCGTCGACGTGTTCAAGGTCCTGTCCATCATCATAATATTGCTTGTGGCCAGGCTCATCGTCCTCATCCTGGGCCGGGTGGCCCGCCGCAGTCGCGCCAACGCTGGGGGCGGGACCGCGATGCCCTCGGCGCTGGAGTTCTCCAGCCTTTTGTTCAGCTACATCATCTACGTCGGCTCGGCCATTTTGGTCCTTCTGATCGTGGTGTCCATGTTCACCCAGCTCGATGCCGTGTTCAAGGGCGTCCAAAACTTCCTGGAGGTCAACGAACCCAACATCGCGGTCACCGTGGCCATCATCGTCGGCATCTACTTCGTCATCAAGCTGGTGGAAACGATTCTGGAGGACGTCAAGTTCCGCTCCAAGAAGTTCAACCCCCAGGTGATCGACCTGATGGAGTCGGCCATCCGGTACGCGCTCATCATCATCGCCTTCCTGATCGTGATCTTCAATCTCTTCATGATGATAGGCATGAAGGAGGTGGGCATACTGCTGGTGGTGGTCACGCTCATCTTCATCTGCCTGGGCATCGCGCTGTCCTACTCCACCATACAGAACATCGTGTCCGGCCTGGCGCTCATGGACACCAGCCCGTTCGAGGTGGGGGACCGCATACGCATCGTGGAGAGCCTGATGTGCGATGTCATCGAGAAGGGCCTCGTGTTCACCAAGGTAAAGACCCTCGACGGGGAGATCGTGGACGTGCCGAACAATGAGGTCATCCACGAGCGGATCTTCAACTATTCGAGGGCGGCCAACCATGCCATCAACGTGTTCTTCGAGGTCTCCTTCGAGATATCGCACGAGCGGGTGGAGAGCTATGTCAGGGAGGCGCTGACCGGCGTGGAAGGCATACTCAAGGAGCCGAAGCCGGACATCCGGGCGGTGGAGGTCCGCGGTCACAACATCATGTACGAGATCGTGGTCTTCAGCAAGGATGTGCAGAGGGACCCCCAGGTGCGCTCGATGATCATCACCCGCATGCAGGACATCTTCCAGACCGAGGGGCATAAGACCCTGGTGGGCTGAACGGGACCGCCCCGCCCGCTGGGGCGGGGCTCAATTCTATGCGCGCGTATGATTCTGGAAAATTTTCTCCTCGAATAATGTTAAATCGTCCATCGTTGTTTCCAGCCTAGGTGTCCTCACGTCCAGTTCCATCTGGTTCGGCCTAACGCTGTTGCTGTTCGTCTCCGTCCTTGCTCACTACCTGGTGAACCGGATGAAGCAGCCCCTCATCATCGGGGAGATACTGGTGGGCGTGGTCATCGGTTTCATCGGAGTGAGCCTGCTCGGGGACTCGTCCATCATCGGGGTCCACATCTTCGGCGTGAACGGGGTTCTCTACACGGACTACGGCATTGACCTGTTTCAGGACGGCATCATCAGCGCGGAGGTGGTCAAACCCTTCGCCGAGATAGGCTCCATCATTTTGCTGTTCATGATTGGTTTGGAGTGCGATCTACGTACGATTTACACCAAGAGGAACATGATCATCGCCGTTGGCGGGGTGGTCGTTCCCTGGATAGCTGGGTTCCTGGCCTTCAGCTACCTGTCCCCCGCCTCGGGCGTCAATGAGGCCATCTTCGTCGGAACGATCCTGGTCGCTACCAGCGTGGCGGTGACCGCCATGGTCCTGCAGGAGATGGGGGCGATCTCGTCGGGCGTGGGAACGGCCATCCTGGGCGCTGCGGTGGTCGACGACATCCTGGGCATGATCGTCCTGGCCATCTCCAAGGGGGCAGTGGGCGGTTCCATCGACCTGGTCAATATCATCTATCTCATCGCTGCCGCGGCCGTCTTCATCGTGGGCGGTTTGTACATCGGCACCCGGTTCCTGTGCAAGGCGATCTACTCGACCGAACAGAAGTGCACCATGAGCGGCATGCGCCACACCGGGTTCATCCTGGCCATGGCCGTGGCGTTCGCCTACGCCTTCGTCTCCGAGCTGATCGGCATCTCCGCGATCGTCGGAGCGTTCGTGGCCGGCACGATCTTCGCATCGATCCCATGCAAGCACGAGTTCGAGGAAGGGACCCGATATCTCTCGGTATTGTTCGTTCCGGTGTTCTTCGTCTCATCGGGCATACTGTTTGACATCGCCGGCCTGGCCGATATCTGGGTAATTGCGATCATCATCACCGTACTGGCGATACTGACGAAGATGGTCGGCTGCGGGGTCCCCGCTCGACTTCTGGGCATGAACAACAAGGAGGCCCTGGCCGTCGGGATAGGGATGGCTCCCCGCTTGGAAGTGGCCATCGTCATCGCCATCTACGGTCTGCAGAGCAATATCATCGGTCCGAGCGTCTACTCGATGGCCATCTTCATCGGCATCGTCACCGCGCTGGTGACACCCAGCCTGTTCAAGTGGGCGCTGGAGCGGGCCGATGTCCGGGATAAGGGTCCTGAGATCCAAGAAGAACTGGCGCCGGAAAAGGAATGCTCGTAAAGGGTTTACGATAAAGTAATCGGGGCTCTAGCTAACGAGTTCGGAAGACCCTCACTCGATGAGCTCTTGTCCCTGCATGTACGGCCGCAGGACCTTGGGGATGACGATGGTCCCGTCCTTGGTCTGGTAGTTCTCCATGACCGAGACCATCGTCCGCGGCAGGGCCAGGCCGGAACCGTTCAGGGTGTGCACGAACTCGCTCTTGAGGTGCGGTTCCGGGCGGAACTTGATGCGTGCCCTCCGGGCCTGGAAGTCGGTGAAGCACGAGCACGACGATACCTCGAGCCACTGCTCCGCGCCGGGAGCGTACGACTCCAGGTCATAGGTCTTGGCGCTGGCGAAGCCCATGTCCCCGGTGCATAGCAGCAGAACGCGGTAAGGGACCTCCAGTCCCTGCAGGACCGCTTCCGCATCGTTCCTCAGGACCTCCAGGTCCTCGAATGAACGCTCCGGCAGGACGAACTTCACGAGCTCGACCTTGTTGAACTGGTGAACGCGGATTATGCCTCTGGTATCGGCATTCCGGCCGGCCTCGCGGCGGAACGACGGAAGGTAGGCGGTGTACTCGATCGGTAACTGGTCCCTCTCGAAGATCTCATCCTGATGGAGGTTCGTCACCGGCACCTCGGCGGTGGGGTTGAGCCACAGGTCATCGCGCTCGCACCAGTACATGTCCTCCTTCATCTTCGGGTACTGGCCGGTCCCGATGACGGCGGCCTTGTTGACGATGGCCGGGGGAAAGATCTCCGTATAGCCCTGCTTATTGTGAAGGTCGAGCATGAACTGGGTGAGCGCCCGGTCCAACCGGGCCCCGTCGCCCTTGAGCACGAAGAACCCGCTGCCGGTGATCTTCGTCCCCCGAACGAAATCGATGATATCGAGCTCTTCCGCCAGCTCGAAGTGCTTCTTCGGGGTGAAGTCGAACTTGGGGACCTCGCCATAGGTGCGGACCGTCAGATTGGCGCCGCAGTCCTTGCCGACCGGCACGCTCTTGTCCGGCAGGTTGGGGATGTTGAGCACGACCTCTTCCCGCTTGGCCTCCAGTTCGATGATGGCGGCGTCGATCTGCTTGATGCGCTCGGCCACCTGCTTCATCTCGGTGATCTTGTTCTGCTTCTCCTCGCCCTTGAGCTTAGGGATGAGCTCGGAAGCCTTGTTACGCTCGTGCCGCAGGCGGTTACCCTCGTCCACCACCTTGCGCCACTCGCCGTCCAGGCGGAGGAACTCGTCTAGCATCTCCTCGGAATAGTTCCTGTTCCTGAGCGAGGCGCGAATGAGATCGGGATTATTGCGAATGAGTTCGGTGTCGAGCAATGCCAGTCACCTTTTACGGCGCTAACGGGCTTTATCCACAAAAAGGTTCTCACCCGGTGGGGCCGATCGGGGCTAGAAAAAACGATACTAATGATGGCGATGCCGGTCGCCGTTAAATGGGTTTGCTGGACCCGCCCGGCCAAAGGGTTGTAAAATCTGATCGGATCCTGAAGAAAAAAGGTTGAAGAGAACGAACGCTTGTGGACCGAGGCCGTTGACCCTGCCCGCATCCTCATCACGGACAGGGTCGACGAAATCCCAGGTGTCTAGATCGATTCGGTCTCGTCCGATTCAGGCTCAGGCTCCTCGACCGTTTCCTTGGAAGGGGCGACCTTTTTCTTTTTCTCCCCTATCAGCCTCGAATCGGACAGCAGCACGGTGAACCCCCGGGTATCCACGACGGTAGCGCCGCTCCTCTGGGCCAGTTCCGCGGCTACGGCGTCCTTGTCCATGTCCGCGGCGGGGAGGACCCGGACCTTGATCAGCTTATGCCTCTTTACCTGGGTCTTGACCTCTTGCACTATCCCCTCGGTCAGACCTTCCTTCCCCACGTGTACGGTCGGGTCTATCGTCGACCCCATCTTTACCAGCTGCTTCTTGGTTTTCTTTTCCGGCATTATCGACACCTCTCTTCTCGTTCAGATATGGAACCCGTCTGACATGATCGCAGACGAGGCAATGAACACTGATCCTGTTGGAACGAAGCCTGACCCGACAATTGTGGCCGGGGACGAGCGCTAGCATGCACTCATGGCAGTATAGCCGCTGCTTGAGCATGGGCGTGTTGGTCCGCATTCCGATGTTCCGGGCAAGGGTGACATATCTTCGGCTCCGCTCGAGGTTGTCCACCTTAGCTTCTACCGCGGCGAGGTCCAAGAGCTTGTTCATTCGCCTGCGGGCGATGCCCCTGGCCTCTCGGTTGGATATCCTCTTCTTAGCCATGTGCTGCCCTTTGCCCTAGCACGAGAGAAGGGGATGCCGATGAAATATGTTTCTATGCAGTGGAGATGCTGGCGAGGGGCCTCAGGGGCAGCCGGACCGCCTGTCAGCTATCGGTTGTTCCGGCGATTGTCGAGTCTGTGAGCGATATCATCACCGCTCGTTCTGATGCTGCGAACTGGGGTCTGCGGACGTCGACCCTCACTTTCCGAACTAGCCGTGAATATTATATCCAGTGGCATGCATAGTTACCATGGGGAAGGTATGAAGGTATGCACTGAGTGCAATAGCTCTGAGGCCGATGAGGCGGAGCAATGCAAGGTATGCGGGGCCGAACTTAGGAAAAGGAGCATCTCGGAGGCGGTCATCGACCTCCTCAGCACGAGCAAGAAGTGACGTCCCCGACGCCTGACCGCAGGCACGATCGGAGCGATATGGGACGAGGCCTATAGGCCGATCACGATGGGCCCGCCTCGAGCCCTTCAGCGTTCGTTCCTATGGCAAGGGCGGGAGCATGCTTACTGGTCGAGCCTGGTTTGGGCGTAGTTAGATACGACCCCCCGGACCAGCAGGGGGCCTCATGCTGCTCGATGCGTGCAAACTGACCGTCCGGCCGCCCTAGTGGGCTGTCCCGGTCACCCACCATATCATAACCTACGAACTCACCGGCCCGACCTCCCGATAATGCGGTCCACCCGCACCGCTGGGCGTCTAGGCCATCCGGAAGGGGGTGATCCCAAGCCTCTCGTAGCTGAGAATGACCACTGGATCCTCGCCCATGCTGAAAATCATGTCAGTGACGTCCTCGACGTTGTTGTCCGGGACGATCACTCCCACATAGTAGCCGTCGTTGGACGCCTCAAAGTATTGCAGCAATGCGTCCGGCCTTTTCCAGCTATCCTCGGTCTCCAGGAACTCGAAGCCGACCAGATTCCCCCTTTCCCTCAGGGTCAGCAGGCCCCAGTCACCTTCTTCCACCGAATCCTCTATCTCCAGGTCGGGATTGACGTTCGTGAGCATCAGTACCCTGGACCTGATCATCCGCTGAATCTCCACTGCTCCCATCGAAACTTGTTTTGAGCAGGGAGTATAACAAACCTCGCCTTGGATTGCACTGCTGGATGTTCTATTTCTGCTCGGAGAGCTTCCTAAGAGCCACCGACTGCCCTCTGGTCATCGCCATGAACGAGCCGACCATGATGGCTTCCATGACCTCGTCCTTGCTCGCTCCGACCTTGAGCGCCTGCGGGACATGGACGTTAAGGCAATGCTCGCTGCCCAGGGCCGAGCCGGCCGCCACGGCCGCCAGCTCCATCTCCTTCAATGAGAGATGCCGCGGCTCGAGCAGCAGGCGCATGGACAGGTCCGAGAATGGTAGGAAGACGTCGGGGTGATGGGCGAGGGTCGTTGAAACAAAGGGGACCTGGCCGTAGAAATCGGCCAGTCTCTTCAAGCGTTTTTTGATCTCCACGTCGGTCTGGGCCGCCTTGCCATTGGTGCTCTCGGGCATGAACAAGGAAGGGGCGGAACAGCTATTGGATTTTTCTTAAAGCGGCGGATATCGAAAAATGAGTTTCATACAATCAATTATATGATTAGAGAGTGATTCAGGTGGCCGGGGATGGAATGGACGCATCAACTGCTTCAAGTGTGATGAACGACGAGTACGCTGCGAGAATTCTCGTCTGGTCCATTGAGGTGCCGCGGACCGCGTCGGAAATGAGCGAGAGCCTGGGCATTCCGATATCTGCCTGTTATAATCGTATCCGCATGCTCGAAGGATTCGGCCTGCTCAAGTGCGTGGAGATGAGGGTTTCATCATCTGGTAAGCGGATCGCCGTATACCAGTCCCTGCTTCGCAAGGCATCGATATTCCTGGAGCGCGGAGAGGTTCGTGTGAAAATGGAGCTCGCGGACGGCAAGGTCGAGGACATGACCCTCGTCAAGGAACGAGAGGTCCTCGGACAGAAGTAACTGGTATATTTTCTGGGGCCAGCTGGTACCGCCTCCCGGGCCCATCAGCTATAAATACAAAAACAATAATGTAACTAACCCTCCAAATCGATTTCACAGGTGAATCTTTATGTCTCGCAAGCCCGGAAGAATGTACCGCCAGATCAGGGGCCAGGCCTATACTAGAAGGGAGTACATGGGTGGAGTACCCGCTCCTCGAATCACAACTTTTGACCTTGGTACCACGAACGGGGAGTTCCCCATCGAAATGAACCTCATCATCTTGGAGCCCTGCCAGGTCAGGCATACCTCCCTGGAAGCCGCGCGTATCGCGGCCAACCGGGCTCTGGGCAAGGGGACGACCGCCGCTTCGTTCCACCTCAAGATCAATGTCTACCCGCACATCGTGCTCCGTGAGCACAAGATGGCCACCGGCGCCGGCGCGGACCGTGTGTCCGGTGGAATGCGCGCGGCCTTTGGTAAGGCCGTGGGCACCGCCGCCCGTGTTCAGGCCGGCACCACCATCATGACCCTGCGGGTCACCCCCCAGGCGTTCCCCGCCGCGAAGGAAGCGCTCTGGAAGGCCTCGATGAAGCTCCCCTCACCCTGCCACATGGAGATCGTGAAGGGCGCCGACCTCCTGACCTAAACCCTTTTATCATCCAACTTTCTTGTTATTTTTCATATTCTTCGGAGGACGACCGTTTGTACGATTTTAGGCTCGGCGAGGTCGCCGCTTGGATCAAGAGCTTCGACGCGGGGACCGTGGCCATCCAGATGCCAGAGGGGTTAAAGATCCACGCTCAGCGGGTCGCCCGCCAGCTGGAGACGGACACCGGCGCGACCATCCTGACCATCGGCGATCCCTGCTACGGCGCCTGCGACTATACGGCCCGGTACAGCAGCTATGCGGACGCTCTGGTGCAGTTCGGTCATTCCGAGATACCGTCGATAGCTCACGATCCCCGGGTCCTGTTCGTCGAGGTGTTCGTCAATCTGGACATCAGCGGGCTCCTGGAGAAGGCGCTCCCCAAGCTGAGGGACCGCATCGGCCTGATCACCACCGTGCAGCACGTTCAGATGCTCCCCCAGGTGCGAAGCTGGCTGGAATCCCGGTGCCGGCAGGTGTTCGTGGGCAAGGGGGACGCGCGCATCAAGTTCGAGGGGCAGGTGCTGGGCTGCAACATCAGTTCCATCGACCCCATCGCGCCTATGGTGGAACAGTTCCTGTTCATCGGCAGCGGGGATTTCCATCCCCTGAGCGCGGCCATCGCCGGGAACCGCCCCGTCCTGATCATCGACCCCCTTATGGGCGAGGTCCGGGAGATCGATGAGCTCAAGGACCGTATCCTGAGGCAAAGGCATGCGGCTATCGAGCGGGCGGTCGATGTCAGGAAGTTCCTCATCCTCGTCTCCACCAAAGTGGGCCAGATGCGGATGGAGGAGGCGCTGCGGCTGCGCCACCTGGCCGAAGCGAATGGGCGGGTAGCGGACATCGTGCTCTTGGAGGAGTTCTCTCCGGACCAGCTACTATCGTACGATGCCGACGCGTTCGTTTCGACGGCCTGCCCGCGCATCGCCATCGACGACTACCTGAGATATCCCAAGCCGATCCTTACCCCCATCGAGATGGAGATCGCCCTCGGTCTAAAACAGTGGTCCGATTACCGCCTGGACTGCATCCTAGGCTGAACCGATACTGGCGTCATTGAGCGTCTTCAGAGAGGCCTCTGTCAATGATCATGCCCGCATAAAAGTTAAAGGCATTCCCAGGCTATGACCGGCCCTGATGCTAACCTCGGAGACCCTGCTTTCCCGTGTCAAGAACAAGAGCACGAGGATCGGCATCGGCCTGGGCGCGGACAAGGAAAAGGTCCTGCGGAGCAGGGCGGAGGCCGAGAGGGCCGGATTCTCCAACCTGATCCCGTATGACGACCCGGTGCTAATGGCCCGAGACCTCAGGGACGGCCGGATCGATGCGGCGGTCCGGGGGGACCTCGAATCCAATGGGGCCATGGCCGCGGTGCGCGCGACCTTCGGAGTGAAGAAGGTCCTCCGGGCGGCGTTCCTGGAGCCCCGGGGAGGAAGGATGTTCCTTTTCGCGCCGGTGGGGATCGACGAAGGGTGGAGCATCGAAGAGAAGCTGGAGCTGGCTCGTCGGGGCCATAGCGTATTGGGCCGATTGGGCATAAGGCCGGTCATAGGCATCATGTCCGGAGGCCGCTCCTCGGACAAGGGGCGCATGAAGGAGGTGGACCGGACCATCGACGACGCCCAGGAGGTCGTGGACCATCTACGCCGGGAGGGCATCGATGCCCGGGACGTTCAGATCCTGATCGAGAACGCCGCGTCGGAATGTGACATGCTCATCGCCCCCGATGGGATATCGGGCAACCTGGTGTTCCGCACCCTGCACTTCCTGGGCGGAGGCAAGGCCCTGGGGGCACCGATACTGAACATCGACCGGGTCTACATCGATACGTCCAGGGCGAAGGAGAACTACCTCGACTCCATCTACCTGGCCGCGGCGCTGGCGGCCCCTCGAGCGACCGAGTGAGCGAAGATCGGTGATGGGCGCATCGGCGTTCATCCTCACCGGCAGGCCGGACGGGGTCTCTTCTCCCACATGGCCCAGTAAGGGTTTTCGACCGTTGCGACCCATCTTTTCGGACCTCGCGGCCCAATACAGGCAAAATAGTTAATATCGAAAATCCTGTCCGATACTCGATGAGGATCGAGATCGACGGCGAGTATTCGGGCATCAAGTTCTCAGCTTCCCATTTCATACCCGGTCATGACAAGTGCGGCCGGTTGCACGGCCATTCCTACATCCTGCACCTGGTGCTGTATGGTGAGAAGGCATCTGACGGCATGGTCATGGACTTCGTCGATCTGAAGAAGGCCCTCCGCAAGATCGTCGACGACCTGGACCACAAGGTGCTGCTTCCAGGACGATCGCAGGCCGTCAAGATCAAGAAAGGCCGGGAGGTCGAGGTCCTGGTCGGAGCGAAGAGATATGTATTCCCGAACGAGGACGTGGCGATCCTTGATGTCGCCCAGACCAGCGCCGAGGAGCTGGCGGAACTGGTCCTGGAGCGCCTCTTGGAAGAGCTGGACCTTCCCCCTAACGTCCATATCGTCGAGGCCGGGCTGGACGAGGAGAGGGGTCAGACCGCCTGGGCCAAGCGGGAAGTGGGCGTATGAGCAAGGCGGTCGTACTTTTGTCGGGGGGCCTGGACTCGACCACTACCCTGGCCTATGCTCTTTCCAAGGGCTACGAGGTCATACCACTGACCATCGGCTACGGGCAGCGGCACTCGCGGGAGCTCCGTTCGGCCCGGGCCGTTGCCGAGCACTACCGCCTACGGAAGCACGTCACCCTGGACCTGGACCTCAGCTTCCTGCGCACCAGCGCCCTGACGTCGTGGGACGTGTCGGTGCCCCAGCATGCGTCGGTGGAAGGCATCGGCAGCGAGATCCCGGTGACCTACGTTCCGGCGAGGAACATCATCATGCTCAGCCTGGCCGCCAGCCTGTGCGAGACGGAGGGAGGGGATTCCATCTTCATCGGGGCCAATGCCATCGACTATTCCGGATACCCCGACTGCCGTCCGGAGTTCTTCGAGGCCTTCCAGGAGGTGCTGAGGGTAGGTACGAAGGCCGGTGTCGAGGGCAGGCCGATCAAGATCGAGGCGCCCATACTGAGAATGAGCAAGGCCGATATCGTCAAGCTGGGCAAGAAGCTGGACGCTCCGCTCCATCTCACCTGGTCCTGTTACAACGGCAGCGACAAGGCCTGTGGTCATTGTGATTCCTGCCTCCTCCGCCTCAAGGGTTTCCAGGACGCCGGCCACCCGGACCCCGTTCCCTATGAGGGACGCAAATGATGGTCTCGGAGATCTTCTTCTCGCTGCAGGGCGAGGGCGTGCTCATGGGCACGCCGACGACCTTCGTTCGCTTCGTGGGCTGCAACCTTGAATGCTCGTGGTGCGACACCAAGTACGCCCGTGAGGGCGGCAGCGAGATGTCCATCGACCAGATCTTCGACCAGGTCGAGGAGATGGGCACGCCCTTCGTCTGCCTGACCGGCGGGGAACCCCTGCTCCAGAAGGACATCTACAAGCTGATCGATACCTTGCTGGACAATACCTACAACGTCACCATCGAGACCAACGGCTCGATCCCCCTGGAACGCATCCCGAACTCGGAGGATGTGCTGATCTCCATGGACGTCAAATGCCCAAGTTCGGGCATGAGCGACCAGATAGAATATGACAATCTGGAGTTCCTGGCCCCCCGCGATCAGCTGAAGTTCATCATCGCCGACCGGGTGGACTACCTCTTCGCCCTGAAGGTGATGAGGGAGCATGAGATCAACGCGCCGATCATCATGACGCCCGTCGGCGGCACCGACCTCAAGGAACTGGCGGAATGGGTCCTCCGGGACAAGATCTTCGTCCGGGTGCTTCCCCAGCTCCACAAGCTCATCTGGGGAGAGAAGCGCGGCGTTTAGGTCCGCTGGTTCGTAGCGGCCGCTGGTCTAATAAGGCTTAAAATCATTCGTCCAGGGGATCGAATGAAAGTAGGCCGCCTTCTGGTAATGGTGACGTTGCTTATCGCCCTGAGCATGATTGTGGCACTCTACATCACTGCTCCGTGGATCGAACCAAGGAGAGGAGGGGACCCCCCGACGGCCGCTATCATCTCTGCCGACCTGGAAGACAACACGACCGTGCGATTGACCTTTGCGATCTCCCGCTCGGTCCCATTGAACGACCTTGGAGCATGGTTGCGGGTGAACAACAGCGGCTACGGACCGACCGCCCATCTGAGCGGGAGCTCGAACCTGAGCATATCATATGGTTATGATGAACCGCTCGGCCTCGAGGCACAGGACGATAATGGAAACGGCCGTCTGGACAGTGGTGAGAGCATCCTCCTGAAGAGCAATGGGACCTTCCCGCCAGGGGAGTATAACTTCGCCCTCCTCTACTTTCCTTCGATAAATATTATGATCTGCATAGGGCCCTTCACTGTCTGGTAGAACATAGTTCGTTCCTGATAGAAAGATTATATATTGCGAACCATTTTACACGATTGCCGTGAACCAGGCCCGAGCAATGTGCATCAGAGCCACCAAAGTGGCATTGATTTTGCGTGAGTATTAGACGCATTGCTTAATCCTGGGCTACCTGAGGCGATTCTTATGGTCGACCGAAGTGCTACAGAGCAATCCCCATCAACCCGTCCTCTGCTGGACCGAAAGAGAGTGTATACCAGTCAGTTCAATTCCTACGCGTTAGTCGATACGCTGCCCTCGAAGGTCATGGTGTTCGATACCACCCTCCGCGATGGGGAGCAGACGCCGGGGATCGCCCTGTCGGTGGAGGACAAGATCCGGATAGCGCAGGCCCTGGACGAGCTGGGGGTGGACGTCATCGAGGCCGGCTTCCCGGCGTCATCGCCCGGGGAGAGGGATGCCATCAAGAAGATCGTCGCCCTCGGCCTCCGGTCCCGCGTATGCGGCCTGGCCCGGTGCAACAAGAAGGACATCGACGCCTCCATCGACAGCGGCCTCGATTATGTTCACACGTTCATAGCGACCTCGGACATTCACCTCCAGCACAAGCTGAAGATGACCCGGTCGGAGGTAAAGGCCCGTGCGATCGAGTCCATCGAGTACGCCAAGTCCCGGGGGGTGACGGTGGAGTTCTCCTGCGAGGATGCCACCCGGACGGACCTGGGTTTCCTCAAGGAGATGCACCTGGCCGTCCAGGGGGCCAAGGTGGACAAGATCAACGTCCCCGACACGGTGGGGACGATCTCCCCGCCGGCCATGGAATACCTGATCAAGGAGCTGATGACGGTGACCAAGGTCCCCATCGCGGTGCACTGCCACGATGATTTCGGCCTGGCGGTCGCCAACTCCATGGCCGCGGTGCGGCAGGGGGCCCAGCAGGTTCACGTTACGATTAACGGGCTGGGGGAGCGGGCCGGGAACGCCGCGTTAGAGGAAACGGTCC
The DNA here is from genome assembly GCA_964477865.1 of uncultured Methanomassiliicoccaceae archaeon. Lineage (GTDB taxonomy): Archaea > Thermoplasmatota > Thermoplasmata > Methanomassiliicoccales > Methanomassiliicoccaceae > UBA6. The sequence continues at coordinate 67,630 of CAYZEV010000001.1, forward strand.
TGGCGCTGATGGCGTTCTACAACATCGAAACGGCCGTCGACACCCGGAAGATCGGACCGACCTCCCGGCTGGTGAGTCGGCTGACCGGTGTGGCCATTCCGGGCAACAAGGCCATCGTCGGCAACAACGCCTTCGCCCACGAGTCCGGCATCCACGTCCACGGCGTGCTGGGTGATCCCTCCACCTACGAGGCGTTCGGCCCCGAGCTGGTGGGCGTCCAAAGGAACATCGTGATCGGCAAGCATTCCGGCGCCCACTCGGTCAAGGACAAGCTGGAGGAGTACGGCATCGAGCTGACCGATGAACAGATCACCACGGTGGTGGACAAGGTCAAGAAGCTCGCCGACAGCGGCAAGGACGTCGATGACGCCGAACTGGTGGCGCTGGCGTCCCACATCGTGGGGCAGCGGGAGGCCCGCAATGTCAAGCTCAAGGAGTTCGCGGTGTTCACCGGCATCCATACCACGCCCACCGCGGTGGTCTCCATCGAGGTGAACGGGGAGAAGAAGACGGGGACGTCCACCGGCATCGGGCCGGTGGACGCGGCCATCAACGCCATCAAGGTGGTGATGGGTAATGACATATCCCTGGAGGAATATCGCCTCAGCGCCATCACTGGCGGGAGCGATTCGCTGTGCGAGGTTACCGTCCGGGTGGCCAAGAACGGCGGCAAGAAGGCCATGTCCATCGGCAAGGCGGTCGGCACGGACATCGTCCAGACCAGCGTGGACGCCACCATGGAGGCGCTGGACCGCCTGTACTGCCGCAAGAAGGAGTAATTACGATGTCAAGCGCGAAGACCATCTCAGAGAAGATCATGTCCTCCCACTCCGGCACGGATGCTCGGGCCGGCCAGATCGTCGAGGCGGAGATCGATTACGTCATGGCCAACGATGTGACGGCACCCCTGGCGTTCCAGGAGTTCGAGGCATTAGGTTGCGAGCCGATGAGGGAGAAGATCGTCCTCATCCCCGACCATTTCGTTCCCAACAAGGACGTCGCCTCGGCCGAGCAGGCCGCGGAGATGCGCCGGTTCGTCCAGAGATATAGGATCCCGAACTATTTCGAGGTCGGACGCGGCGGGGTCTGCCACCAGGTGATGGTCGACGAAGGGTACGCCGCTCCGGGCCGCCTGATCGTGGGCGCCGACTCCCACACCTGCACCTACGGGGGCATCAATGCCTTCTCCACCGGTATCGGGAGCACCGAGGCCGCGGCCTGTTTCGCCGAAGGCCGGCTGTGGTTCAAGGTCCCCGAAGCGATCAATGTGCGCTTAGCCGGAAAATTCAACCAGATGGTATCTGGTAAGGACCTCATCATCAAGATCATCACCGACATCGGGGTGGATGGGGCGAACTACAAGGCGTTCGAGTTCGCCGGAGCGGGAGTGACGAACGTCCCCGTCTCCGACCGGCTGACGATAAGCAATATGGCCATCGAGGCCGGTGGTAAGGCCGGCATCTTCCCATGCGACTCCGCCACCGAGGCCTTCCTGAAGGGTCGGGTGCGGGGCACCTACCGGCCCGTGGCGGCCGACAGCGGCGCTCACTATTGGAAGACCCTGGACTATGATCTGGGCAACATCGAGTACATGGTGGCGATGCCCCACCTGCCCAGCAACGGGAGGGTGGCCAGCGAGGTCGACGTGGTCATCGACCAGGCCTTCCTGGGCTCCTGCACCAATGGCCGCATCGAGGACCTCCGGGTCGCGGTGAAGGTCATCAGGGGAAAGAAGGTGCACAAGGATGTGCGCATGATCGTCGTGCCCGCATCCACCCAGGTGTACGAGCAGGCGATGAACGAAGGCCTCCTGGCCGAGTTCGTGAAGGCCGGCGCCTTCGTCTCGGGGCCGACCTGCGCGGCCTGCCTGGGTGGGCACATGGGCGTGCTCGCGAAGGGGGAGAAATGTGTGTCCAGCACCAACCGCAACTTCGTCGGACGCATGGGCCACAAGGACTCCGAGGTGTATCTGGCCGGGCCAGCCGTGGTCGCCGCGAGCGCCATCGCCGGCCGAATCGTGGCCCCGGAGTGAGGTGATCTCATGGAAAACTTCAAGGGAAAGGCGTGGAAGTTCGGTGACCACGTGGACACCGACCAGATCATACCGGCGGACCGGCTCATCAGCCAGAACAACAACTGCCTGGGGGACTTCCTCTTCGAGAGGGTGCGCCCGGAGATGACCAAGGACGTGAAGAAGGGCGACATAATAATCGCCGGCAAGAACTTCGGGTGCGGTTCGTCGAGAGAGCACGCCCCCCGGTCGATACGGCAGGCCGGGGTGGACTGCGTGATCGCGGAGAGCTTCGCCCGGATCTTCTATCGCAATTCGATCAACATCGGTCTGGTGCTCGTCGAATGCAAGATCGAGGCCGCCGAGGGCGATGTGCTCTCGGTCGACGTGGATAACGGCGTGGTCAAGAACGAGACCACCGGGCTGTCCTGGACCTTCCCCCAGTATCCTCAGTACGTCAAGGACCTGATCCGGTCGGGAGGCCTGATGGCCCGCATCAAGGAGGCGAGAAAATGTACAAAATAGCCGTGGCCCCGGGAGACGGCATCGGCAAGGATGTGATCGCCGAGGGCGTCAAGGTGCTCAACGCCCTGGCCGAGGTGGAGCACATCGACCTCGAGCTGAACTTCATGGACCTGGGCTCGGACCGCTACCTGAGGACCGGAGAACTGCTAACCGACGAGGACATCGCCTTCATCGGCAAGCACCAGGCGGTGTTCTTCGGTGCCATCGGCGACCCCCGCGTGGCGCCGGGAGTGCTGGAGAAAGGCATCCTGATCAAGATGCGGACGACCTTCGACCAGTACATCAACCTGCGGCCGTCCAAGGCCTGGCATCCCTACACCCCGCTCAAGACGGAGAAGAACTTCAACATCATCTTCCTGCGGGAGAACACCGAGGACTTCTACATGGGCGCGGGCGGCGTGCTCAAGGGCACCAACGCCGAGGTGGCCCTCCAGCTGAAGAGGGAGCTTTATACGATGGACCTGACCGTCTCCGAGAGGTCCACCTCGTCGGACGAGTACGCGTTCGAGGTGGGCATGATGTCCCGCAAGGGCATCGAGCGGTTCGCCGACTATTCGTTCGAGCTGGCCAAGCAGATGGGCAAGGAGAAGGTCACCGCCGTGGACAAGGCGAACGTGTGCACCTCCCTTTACGGCCTGTGGAGGGACGTGTTCACCGCCAAGTCCAAGGAGCACGGCATCCCGGTCGAGTACATGTACGTCGATGCCATGGCCATGGCCCTGGTCCGCGCTCCCGAGCGGTTCGGCATCGTGGCCTGCCCGAACATGTTCGGGGACATCCTGACCGACATCGGGGCGGAGATAATGGGCGGTCTGGGGGTGGCGGCCTCGGGCAACATCAATCCCAAGGGCGTCTCCATGTTCGAGCCGGTGCACGGCTCCGCGCCGGACATCGCCGGGCAGGGCAAGGCCAATCCCATCGCCGCCATCCTGGCCGCCAAGATGATGATCGACCAGCTGGGCCGGCCGGACCTCGGCAAACAGATCGAGTTCGCGGTGAAGCGGGCCATGCAGCAGAAGCAGGTCACCGCGGACATGGGCGGGAACCTCACCACCCAGCAGGCCGGGGACGTCATCGCCGAGCTGGTCCGCTCGTCGGGATAAACCCTTTTCGCTGGGTCCCGGGGGCCACATGCGGCGGGGAACGCCCTGTCCGGAATGGCGGCCTCCCGGGCCTTTCTCATCGAGGCCATTTCTTCATCGTTCTGGCACAGCATTCCGAATCTTTGGAATAATGCATAAAACAACCCTGAGATTTACCCATCTGGGTTAATGATGATATAAATAGATGAAATTCCCGTCCAACAACAGGGAAGGCAATGGGCGAATATCGTGTCATATGCTCCAAGTGCGGCCATCCGCAGGACCCCTATGCTCTGACCTGCCCGATGGACGACTCGCTGCTCCGCACCAGCTACTCTGCTAGAGCACTTACCGTCCAGCACCTACCGGGGATGTGGCGATTCATCGATTGGCTTCCCGTGAGCGGGGCTCTGGGGGAGATCAGCAGCGGACCGGTGACCTATAGGAGCGAGGGATTGGCCAGAGAGCTCGGGCTCAAGGGGCTGTATGTCACGTTCAACGGTTATTGGCCGGAGCGTAGGGCCGACATGCTCACCTGCAGCTTCAAGGAGCTCGAGGCCCTGCCCACGATGAGGAGGCTGAGGGAGAAGGGGAGCAAGGAGACCTTCGTGGTGGCCTCAGCCGGTAACACTGGCAGGGCCTTCGCTTATGTCGCCTCCCTTGTGGGGGCCAGGGCGATCATCGTTATCCCGAAAAGCTCCCAGGACCGGATATGGGTCCCCGACATCGAACACAAGGGGGTGCATGTCATCGCCGTCGAAGGCGATTACTACGATGCGATCCGGCTCGCGGACACGCTCGCCGGCCAACCCGGCTTCGTCCCCGAGGGGGGCGCCAGGAACATCGCCCGACGCGATGGCATGGGAACGGTCCTGCTCGATGCGGCCCTGGCGATGGGCGCCCTCCCGCGGCATTATTTTCAGGCAGTGGGTAGCGGTACGGGCGGGATAAGCGCCTACGAGGCCTCCCGCCGATTACTGGCCGATGGCCGGTTCGGTGCCGTTCTCCCCGTCCTTCATCTGGCCCAGAGCGTCCCCTGCGCCCCCCTCTATCACGCCAGGCTCGGAGGGGCGTATCCCACCAGCTGTCCGGAGGGCGTCTATGACGATGTGCTGTTCAACCGCCGCCCTCCCTACAGCATGCCCGGTGGCGTGGCCGAGGCCTTGGATGCGACCGGGGGCGAGGTCGTGGGGGTGACCAATGGCGAGGCGGCGGAGGCCCAAAAACTGTTCGAGAGCTCGGAAGGGATCGACATTCTACCAGCCCCCGCTGTTGCGGTGGCCGCTCTGGTCGCTGCGATCGCCCGGGGCACTGTGAGGCCCGGGGACAGTTGCGTGCTTAACATCACCGGGGGCGGGATGGCCCGGTTACGAGAGGACCATACCGTCCAGCGGATCAAGAAGGACCTGCTGGTGGCTCCGGGCCAAGAAACGGGATCATTAATGGAACAGGTGCACGAGTTGTTGGAGGCATCATGACGGACATCGAGCTGATAATCCTGGGCGGGGTGGACAAGAAGGGCGAGAGGGAAGAAGTGGACCGATTGACCCTGGGCTCGGGAGAGGTGGTGAGCATCGTGGGTCCGACCGGCTCGGGCAAGACGACCCTCATCAGCGACATCGAGCAGATGAGCATTGGTGATACGCCCACCAAGCGGAGGGTCCTGCTGAACGGTCAGATGCAGGGGAAGGAGGTCCGTTTCGATCCCCGGAACAAGCCGGTGGCCCAGCTGTCCCAGAACATGCATTTCCTGGCCGATATGAACGTCCAGGAGTTCTTGCTCATGCATGCCAAGAGCAGGGGGAAGGATGCTTCGCTGGTCCCCAAGGTGGTGGAGGCGGCCAACCTGCTGACCGGCGAGGCGGTCACCATGGACTGCCACCTCACCGCCCTCAGCGGGGGACAGTCCCGGTCCCTTATGGCCGCCGACATCGCCATCATCTCCGATTCACCCATCGTTTTGATCGACGAGATCGAGAACGCGGGCATTCGCAAGAAGGAGGCGCTCCGACTACTGGCCGGCAGCGGCAAGATCGTGGTGGTAGTTACCCACGATCCCCTCTTGGCCCTCCTGGCCTCACGACGGGTGATCATGGCCGAAGGGGGCATGCGCCGAGTGGTCCATCGATCGGCCGGTGAGGCCGCGATCTGCTCCCGGTTGGCCACCCTTGATGATTGGCTGCTCTCCTTGCGGGAAACCATCCGTGATGGCGGCGTGGTGAACCCGGCATGAGGATGGCGATCTTCGCGGGGACTCCCGGTTCGGGGAAGACATCGGTCCTGAGCGCCGCGGCCGCCACGCTCAAGGAAAAGGGCCACCGTCCGGCCCTGGTCAAGGTCGATTGTCTATGGACGGACGACGAGAGGAGACTGGCCAAACTGGACGTCCCCATCAAGATCGCCCTGGCGCGGGACATGTGCCCCGACCACTTTGCCATCTACAACACCGAAGGGATGATGGAGTGGGCCCACTCCGTGGGATCAGACCTGCTCCTGGTGGAGACCGCCGGGCTATGTCTGCGGTGCGCCCCTTATCCAGACCGCTGCTTGGCCGCCTGCGTCATCGATGCCACCAGCGGGCCTAATACGCCACTGAAGATCGGACCGATGATCACCACCGCGGACATCGTAGTGGTCACCAAGGGCGATATGATCTCCCAGGCAGAAAGGGAGGTGTTCAGGGAGCGGGTGCTCGAGGTGAACCCGTCCTGCACCCTGATCGAGGCCAATGGCCTCACTGGCAAAGGTTCGGCGGAACTGGCCAGTGCGATCTCGTCATCGGTCGAGGTCGCCGAGGATTTGCGCCTGCGACACACCCCACCCCTGGCGGTGTGCACCCTGTGCGCTGGGGAGACCAGGGTGTCCCGGCGACATCATCGTGGGGTCCTTCGGCACATCGAGGGGTCCGCGTTCTATTCGGGGGAATGAGCCATGGAGGTGCTCAAGCTTTTACCAGGGTATAATTGCGGACGGTGTGGTCATCCCAGCTGCCGCGCTTTCGCCGCCCACCTCCGGGAAGGGGGAAACGTCGACGAATGCCCCCTGCTGAGCCAGGAACGCTACGCCGCCAATCGGGCGGAGCTCCAGGAGACTGTGATCGAGAGCGCCGAGGGATCGTTCCCAGGACTGGTGGGGGGCATGAGCGGGGACATCCTACTGGCCCCGCTCCCGGGCGAACCGACCTGCCGGGAGGACATCTATCCTTTCGACCATGACCTACGGGCGAAGGCCGGTGACCACGTCACCTATCGCCCCCTGGGGTGCCCCATCGTTCATTACGCGAAGGTCCTGAAGGTCGATCATTCCATCCTCACCATCCACCTGACCGGCCCGTTGAACCGACTGGGGGTCGCCGGCTATGAACCCCTCGAGCTGGGGATATGCATGGTCGCGGCGTTCGAGGGGACGGTCCTCAACGATCGTATACTGGAGATCGGGGAGACCGTGAGGTTCATCCCTCATCAATGCATGATGCAGAAGGTCCATTCCGGAGTGGTGGTCCGTTCCGAAGGGACCCAGGTACGCATCGAAGGTATCGATCTGAAGGTATACGGATGAGCCAAGGAACATTAGGAACGCCGGTCAACGGCGACGTCGTTTATTGCGGCCTCAGGAGGGCCGGTATCGATTTCATTGCCAGCGTACCCTGCGTTAAGTTCGGCCCCCTTCTCAACCTCATCTCCCAGGACCCCGCCGTTCAGCATGTTCCGGTGACCCGGGAAGAGGAAGGCATCGGCATTTGCGCAGGAGCGTACATGGGCGGGAAACGGCCCGCCCTGCTGATGCAGAACTCCGGGCTCGGCAATTGCATCAATGCCCTGGCCTCGCTCGACCTTCTATACGGGATACCGCTGATAATGGTGGTGTCCCATCGCGGCACCGAAGGGGAGAAGATCGCAGCCCAGGTCCCCATGGGTCGGGCCACGGTTCCCTTGCTGGACGCCCTGGGGATTGAGCATTGTTGCCCCACCCCTGCCCAGGGCGTGGAAAGGTTGCTCTGGGCGGCCGAGCGGGCGTTCGACCTCCGCCGGCCGGTGGCGGTCCTATTGAACCTGGACTTCTGGAGGTCCTGAGATGCGTCGGACCGATGCTCTGGCGGTGATCGTCGAGGAGATGGGCGATCAGCTGATCGTGTGCAACATCGGCGATCCATCCAGGGAGCTCCATTCCATCAGGGATTCGCCCAACTACTTCTACATGCTCGGTTCGATGGGTCTGGCCTCCTCGATCGGCCTTGGGCTGGCCCTTTCACGGCCGGACCGTCGGGTCCTGGCCATCGATGGCGACGGTGCGGTCCTGATGAACCTGGGCACCCTGGCAACCATCGCCGATCAATGTCCGGCCAATTATGTTCTGGCCATCATCGACAATGGTGTTTACGGCTCGACCGGCGGTCAGCCCACCTGCGCTTCCCGCGGGGCCGATCTGGCCTCGATCGCCCGGGGGGCCGGCGTGGGGGAGGTGAGCACGGTCACGGGGCCAGAGGAGCTCAAGGGCGTGTTAAGGTCCATCCGCTCCGGCGTGGTGGTGGTGAAAGTGTCCCCCGAATCGATCGACGGCCCCATCATCGAGCTAAGCCCGCGACAGATCATCGACCGGTTCATGGTCGAATGTCGGCGACCTTCCCGGTGATGATGAAGCTTCCGTCGAGCACCCGTCGTTTAAGGTCCTCGGCGGTCCTGAGCGCGGCCTGGCGGTTCGATTGCCTACCGACCACAGGAACGTCAAGTTCCCTACCGTCCACCTCGATGTGCACTCGACCCATGTCTGCCGAGTAGCACTGACCGACACAGGAGGTCAGGCAGGTTCCACAGTTGAAGCACCTCGAGCGGTCGAGCCGTGTCCCCTCGGCGGTCGCCGAGATCGCCCCTGCCGGGCAAGCGGCCATCGCTGGGCAGGAGTCGCAGCCGAGGCAATCGTTCGAGCGGGTCGTCACCCCCGCATCCCTTCCTGACCAGACCTGGCCATAGTCGGCCACGGCGATCGTGGAGCGATCCCTTACGTCCGCGACCGGCAGGGGGATCTCCTCGTCCCTGGTCTGGATTCTTCTCAATATCTCATCGTCCACCACGGGTATGGGGACGGCGTAGGAGCAGATGCATTCCGGCCCCGCCCCGGTCATGAACCCGCCGGTCAGTGAGGGGTCCATCGATCGCATGTCGGCAATGGTCATCAGATTCGGGTCGGACGGTGTGCTCCTCGTGCCCGCCCCGATGACATATCCCTCACCGCCGTTGAACAGCAGTTTCGTACCGACCCCTATCGTCCGAAGCTGAGGATCGTTCTGAAGGGGGCTGATGTGGCCGCAGCCCGAGAATGTCAGTCCGGTGAATCGGGGTGGGAAAGGCCGGCAATGGAATATCGATGGTATCGCCACATCGGACGGATTGACCAGCGCCCGGTAGTTCCGGAACAGGTTCCTGGTGCTCATCAACCTGGCTGTACGCATGGCATCCAGAGTTATTGTAGAGCGGACGGTGAGGCCTTCTTCGGATGTGGCCTCGACGTCTGCTGACCTGCCCTCCAACAGCTCCCGGAACAGGTGCCCAGCGCCATAGCCCGAACGCGTTGCGCTCCTGGCCGTCCCGAACACCATCGCGTCGATCACGCCCAGTCCCTCGTTCGGACATGGACCGATCGCCAGGGGAACGCCGTTGATCGAGCCGCGGACGAACCGCCGATGCTCTCCCGCCCGGGAAATGGGGAACGAGATGACGGCATAGGTCCCGCTCATCAGCCCCATCGTTCCAGTGGTCACCACGTCCACTTCTTTCACCTCCTGTTCCCGGCCTTCGGACAACAGCTGCTCCACCTCCGATGCGGTCAGCACGACCGCCGCTCCCCGGGCGACCCTGGCGTTAATCTCCTCGATGGTCCGATTCATGAGATCCCAGCTGTAATGCCCAGGTCGTCAGATAAAAAAGCGTTGATTATCATTACGGCCCCTTCGAGGAACAACCTTCATAATCTTCATCTGTAGATAATTGTCGAAAACGATGTACCGTCCCACCGGACCATTGATCATACGGAACATGCGGAGAGAGGAGGTCGACCTGACCATGGATTGGGCCGATCGGGAAGGATGGAATCCTGGCCTTCATGACGCCGAAACGTTCTTCGCATCCGATCCCAACGGCTTCTTCGCCGGTGAGATCGCCGGCGAGCTGGTAGCTTCGGCGTCCCTGGTAAACTATTCTGGAGAGCTGAGCTTCGCCGGGCTGCTCATCGTCCGCAAGGACATGAGGGGGCAGGGCATCGGGTCAAAGATGATCGAGCATCTGCTCTCCCAGGGGAGATGCCGCAACATCGGCGGGGACGGCGTGGCGGCCATGCTGCCGACCTACGAACAGAAAGGGTTCCGGTTCGCGTACTGGAACCATCGTTTTCAGGGCTGGGGAGGGGGAGAGGCGCCCAGGGACCTGGTGGCCGTCTCCGAGCTCCCCTTCGAGGACCTGGCCCATTACGATCGAACGATATTCCAGGCCCCCCGAAACCTCTTTCTGAAGGCGTTCCTGGCGCAGGAGGACCAGACCTCCCTGGCGGCACTGAGGGACGGTGAGATCATTGGCTATGGCTCGATCCGTCGGTGCCGTACCGGCCACAAGGTCGGCCCGCTTTTCGCCGAGGACCGCCGGACCGCCGAGAAGGTGCTGCGCGGCCTCATGGCGACGGTCCCGGGGGAGCAGTTCTTCCTGGATGTGCCCGAACCCAATGACGAGGGGATGGTCCTGGTGCAGGACCTCCGGATGACCGAGGTCTTCCGCACCGCCCGGATCTACACCAAGCTGGCCCCATCCGTGCCCTTGAGCAAGGTGTTCGGCGTGACCAGCTTCGAGCTGGGGTGACCGGCGTGGCTGCCCCCTTCACTAGTTCAAAAAATAATCATCATCCTCGGAGCCTACCCGCATGGATGATGATCACCAGGGATGGCTTAATCTTCTATGGGGCCCATCTACCTCCTAGCCCATCCGTTGGGATCGCGCATCATTGGATCGGGCACTGATGACGGATCGGACCTGGAGGGGGACAGGAGTACCAATGGAAAGAGAAGAAAGGAGCACGCTCGAGGTTCCCGATGCCGGGTCACAAATGACCGACCAGGATGATCTGAACATGCGCCACGTTCAGCTGGCCAAGGACCTTTCCGATGCCGAGGGTCCCGACCAGGCCATAACATCGATCCTAAAGGCCGTGGTCGATGAGCAGGGAGGTACCGCTGCCTTCCTGGCGCCCATCGAGGAAGGAGCATATGTCGTTAGATTTCTATGGGGCGCGTATGCCGGAACCCATCGTCACCTCGAGGAAACTTGCCGTCTCTTCGTGAAAGAACCGTTCCACACCGGCCTCCTGGACGAAGGGTGCGGAGGGCAAAGATATTTGCTGGTGCATGTCCGGAACAGAGGATTGAAGAGCGGCGTCCTTGGGCTGCTGACCTCCAAGGGCGAGGACCCCTCGGAACATGAGATCCGAACTTTGGAAGGGTACGCCGGGATGCTCTCCCTGGCACTGTTGTACCGGTCGGTCTGGGAACGGAACAAGGACCTGGAAGTTAGTTTCTCTCGGGTCAAGAAGAACACGGACCAGGAACACCTGCTCTTCTCCACGATATTGGACTCCCTGCCAGTAGGCGTCATCCTGGCGGATCGGGAGGCCCAGGTCACCGAGACCAATCTGATGGCCCGTTTGATGCTGTTCGGAGAAAGTTCCATGCTGTTCCAGTCCCTGAAGCTGGAAAAAGTGCCGGCCTGGAACCATCTGACCGGGGACCCATTACAGATGGACGATTGGCCCCTTCATCGGACCATCGCCCTGGGCAGGACCATCATCGGGGACATCATCGATCTGGTCCAACCCGGGGGGGCCAACATCACCCTTACCGTCTCCTCGGCGCCGATCATCGACGTGCAGTGGCAGGTGCTCGGCGGGGTCATGGTCCTGCAGGATATCACCTCCATCAAGGAGGCGGAGCGAGAACTGGTCCAGAACGCCAAGGAGCTGACCCGTTCGAACGCCGAGCTGCAACAGTTCGCCTACGTGGCCTCGCACGATCTTCAGGAACCCCTGAGAATGGTATCATCATATCTCGGGCTGCTGGAGAAGAGGTATGGTGGCCAGCTCGACCCGAAAGCCCGGGAATACATGGCCTATGCTCTCCAGGGCTCAGAAAGGATGAGGGAGCTCATCAATGGCCTCCTGGAATACTCCAGGGTCAATAGTCGGGGGACCAGACTTTTACCGCTGGAGATGGACCAGGCGGTCAACGAGGCGAAGCTGGCCCTTAAGACCTCCATCGACGAGAACAGGGCGACCATAGTCACCGGCTGTTTACCTACGGTCCTGGCGGACCGGAGGCAGATCGCCCAGCTATTGCAGAACCTCATCAGCAATGCCATCAAGTTCCACGGACCTCGGCCGCCTCGGGTGGACATCACCGTTCAGGAAGATGGTAAGGAGTGGGTCTTCAGCATCCGGGACAATGGCATCGGTATCAATCCGAAGTATTCCGAAAGGATTTTCGAAGTGTTCCAACGGCTGCATACGGTGAGCGAGTTCCCCGGAACGGGCATCGGCCTGGCCATCTGCAAGAAGATAGTCGAGCAGCATGGTGGTCGGATCTGGGTCGAATCGGAAGAAGGAAAAGGAGCAACGTTCCTGTTCACTCTTCCGAAGACGGGAAGCGATTGAAGTGACGAAGGTGGAGCTGATCCTGGTAGAGGACAATCCTGCCGACGCTGACATGACCAGGGAGATCATCGCCGAGACAGGGCGCGACGTCCAGGTGACGGTCGTGGAGAACGGCGAGAGGTCCCTGGAGGTCATTCAGGATAAGATGAAGGGTGAACCCACCGGGCCGATCCTGGTCCTGCTCGACCTGAAACTACCCAAGGGGGACGGTCTGGAGGTCCTATCGCACATCAGGACCTCTTTCTCCAAGGATGCCCTGGGGGTCGTCATCCTTACGGGCTCCCAACACCCTCAGGACCGGATCAGGGCAACGGAACTCGCGGTCGATCATTTCCTCACCAAGCCGATCGACATGGACGAATTCGCCAGGTTAGTGGTGAAGCTCAAGGAAATATTGATCTCTTTCGAGCAAATTCCCGCTCATTAACATTGCTGCTGGGAAACTGATCTCATGGTCGGTCCCCTACATGGGTTTCTATGGTTAGTGATGCATCATAATTATCTAGGTAAATGATAATTATATCTCAATGGGGTAGAGAAAAGAGGTTAATCCATCATGAACGCCGAATCACAAAAAACCGGCTCCGATGTATGTGGAGCCATCCAACCATCGCGTGTCCTGGTCGTTTACTATTCCAGGACCGGTAAGACCCGGCAGGTCGCCGAAGATATCGCAAAAAAACTGGGTTGCGATCTCGACGAGATAATCGATACGAAAAAGAGAGGGGGTCCCCTGGGTTTCATGACCGCCGGTAGGGATTCGGGCAGAGGGAGCCTAACAACGATAGAGGCGCCGAAGAAGGATGCATCGGCGTACGATCTGGTCATTGTCGGCACTCCTGTATGGAACAACACCGTGTCGACACCGGTCCGGACCTATCTTTCCATGAACAAGGGCAAGATCGCCAAAGCCGCTTTTTTCCTCACCCAGGATAGGAAGGAAAGCGAATCCTTTGATGTGATGAAAGAGGTCCTGGCCCAGGACCCCATGGCCACCCTCCAGCTCATCGGGGTCAAGCGCCTTGACGAGGCCGAGTACGAGAAGAGGATCGATGGCTTCCTTAGCCTGGTCGGCTCAGCGATGGCCAAGTGAGGCAGGACAGGGGCCCTTGGGCAATGGGGGCCCAGGGGATCGAACATTACGGATGATAAAGAATTAGGACCCGGTCGACCCCGTCGACCGGGAACCCGTTTCCGATATCCACTGCTTTCATGGGGGGGCGCCTAATGGGAGAGGTCGGGGAGCTGTTTCAGCCGGGTCTCATCGCTCAGTTGCTCTGCGAAATCCTCGAACACGACCCCGAACTTTGGCGCCTTCGCCCCATGCCGCCTCACCGCCAGGGTGTTGGCCGCCTCTTCCTTGTCCCCTATCATGATGATGTAGGGGATCTTCTGCACCTCGGCATCCCTGATCTTATATTCCACGGTCCCGTAGCTCAGGTCCAGCTCGACCCGGTAGCCCAGATCGAAGAACTTCTGGTAGATCGCTTCGGCCGCCTTCGCATTATCGTCCTTGAAGGCGATGACCCGGATCTGGACCGGGGCCAGCCATAGGGGCAGATTACCGTTCATGTGCTCTAGCAGGATGCCCATGAACCGTTCGAGAGAGCCATAGACCGTCCGGTGGAGCATGATGGGAGCGTGGTCCTTGCCATCGGCGCCCACATATTTTATCTGAAACCTCTCCGGCATCTGGAAGTCCAGCTGGATAGTGGCGGTCTGCCACTCCCGGTTCAACGAGTCCTTAATCTTGAAGTCGATCTTCGGCCCGTAAAAGGCACCGTCCCCCTCGTTCACCTCGTACTTGACGTTCCGGCTGTCCAGGACCTTCTTGAGGGTGCTTTCCGCCTTTTCCCAGAGCAAAGGATCGCCCATGGAGTTCTCCGGCCTGGTGGACAGCTCCATGCGGTAGTGGAACCCGAACAGGTTGTAGAACCGGTCGATCAGGTCGATGATCCCGTTTATCTCCGCTTCCAGCTGTTCTTCCATGCAGTAGATGTGGGCATCGTCCTGGGTGAACTGGATGACCCGGAACAGCCCCGACAGCACGCCGGACAGCTCGACCCGGTGGACCTCGCCCAGCTCCGACATCCTCAGCGGCAGCTCCCGGTAGCTCCTCTCCCTGCTGTTGAAGACCAGGATCCCGCCGGGGCAGTTCATCGGCTTGACCGCGAACTGTCGCTCGTCATAGTTCGTCAGGAAGATGCCGTCCTTGTAGTGTCCCCAGTGGCCGGAGACCTTCCACAGGATGTCGCTCATGACCTGTGGGGTCTTGATCTCCTTATACCCCGCCTTGCGGTGCTCCTCCCGCCAGAACTCGATCAGCGCATTCCTGATGGCCAGCCCCTTGGGGTGCCAGAACACCATTCCTGGAGCAACGTCGTAGAAACTGAACAGGTCCAGCCGCTGCCCGATGATACGATGGTCGTTATCCTTCAGGGCCTCCTTGCTCAGTCTTGATTTGGAGATCTGCTTGAGGAGAACGGCCGGATCGAACTGTTCGACCTCCGCCTTCTTTCCTACGATCCTGATCTCCCTGGATAGCTCCGACAGTGGATGGCCCTTGCAGGAGATCTTGAACGCCTTGTACCAGCCGAAGGGCGCGCGATGGACCTCGACCCCGGCCTGCTGGATCAGGGCCTCCATGACCCGGAGCATCTTCTTGCCGGCGTCGGGAGAGGAGAGCGATGAGGACAGGTGGGCGTAGGGGTAGAGCAGGATCCTTTCCGCATTGACCTTCTTATTGACCTGGAGCAGGTCATCGACGACCTTCTTGGCCACCTCCTCCAGACATTCTTCGTCCTGCTTCTCCACGGTCATGAACGCGACAAGGACCTCGTCGTAGCGTCCCTGCTTCTCCTCATCGGTGATCTGCTCAGCGACGGGGGTAGGCTTCTTGACATTGAACTCGAGATAATCAGCGTGAATGTAAAGGGTCCTCATCAGAACCGCAGATAATATCTGCAGGGTATAAACCCTTTTTTCATTTTATTAGGGCCAGCGGACCGGAGTAGGTCACAAAATGGAAAACGCCCCACCCAAACTATAAATCGGGCTAGCCGAATCTGTGGCCGGGTTCTAATGAGATTCAGGTCTCCCTTGTCAGGCTCACGTGACGCCAAGGCCGGATTGGTCGCCGTCGCCATCGTGGCCATATTGATCGTTTCGACCATCGGAGTGTTCATCTTCGCCACAGGCCAGGGGGCCGCCGATAGGAAGGTCGTGTCCGGCAGTGTGATCAAGGTCAACTACATCGGCCAGCTGCCCGACGGCCGGGTGTTCGACACCTCGCTGTTCTCGGTGGCCAGTGACAACACCACCTATCCGAAGTCGCTATTTTACTCCTACCGTGGTAACGAGACGAAATACTCCACGCTGAACTTCACGGTCGGTGCGGGCAACATGATCGCCGGCTTCGACCGCGGCGTCTTAGGTATGAAGGTCGGGGAGACCAAGACCATCACCGTTACACCCGCTGAAGGCTACGGCAACATGGTTCCTTCCAAGCTGAAGACCATCAATCTCACCGAGACCGTGCCGGTTCAGAAGAACATGACCAAGGCGGAGTTCAAGTCATACTACGGCTCAGACCCGGTCACTCGCCAGGAGTTCAAGGACTATCAGTATGGTTGGATGGCCTACGTGAGCACCTACGATGGCACCAACGTGATCGTCCAGAACATGGTCCCCGTCGGCGGGGCCGATTACAAGGTGTATGGGTCGACCAGCGACGCTTCCTACGGGTGGACGCTCAACGCCACCGTGAGCGACAATAACATCACCGTGCACCATCTGCTGACCTCTGCCAGCGCGCTGCACGTCAAGGGGCTGGACACCGACAAAGCCAAGATGTTCATCGAGAGCGTCGACGAGGCCGCCGGGACCGCCGTGATCAACAAGAACAACGAGGTCGTCGGACGAACGCTGACCTTCACGGTGACCCTGGTCTCTCTCGCATAAACCCCTTCTTTTCCCACCTTTCCATTATTTTGATCGCTGCCAGACCGCACGCAGCCCCTAGTAAAAGGCCGGCGATGACGTCCACAGGCCAATGGATGCCCAGGTAAAGGACGGCCACCATGGTCAGGGACAGCAGGACCAGGACCCCCGTCCGTAGCCGCTTCAAGGGCCATACCGCCGCGGCCGTGGCGGTCAAAGAGATGACGTGGCCGGAGGGCAGGCTGCTCCCTCGCGATACCAGGTCCTGGGAGAGGGGGCCCCACAGGGGGTCGAAATAGAGGAGCCCGTCGATGCCGGAGGCGGGATCGAGGCCAGGCCGGACCGAAAGGATGGCTAGATGGAGGACGATCAGCAATAGGTAGGCCAGACCGATGCTCAGGCAGTATCGGCGGAAGATGACATCCTCCCCCGCGGCCAACAGGTACAGGGGCAGGACGATGAGGCAGACCAGGAACGCCATGACGTAGATCGCGCCGAAAAAGGATGTTCCGACCAGGGCGGGGATGACGCTCTGAAGCCAGGTCGGAACGCCGGCCAATATCTCCCCCCGCACCGTCATCGTCAACAAGTAAGGATGCTCGGGCGTCAGTCGGCCGGACCCCCTCTCGAGCGCTGTGGCCACCACCAGGAAGATCACCCATGGCAGATTCCTCCTCACACCTGCCAGGGTGAGGCGGAAAGCCCCTTTCCCGACCGCCCCGACAAGAAGCAGCGCGCTGGCGATGACGAGCAGGGCCACCACCAGCAGGGACGCTGATTCCATGGGCGCCTATTCCTCGGCCACCTTTTGATAGGTGGCCTCGATGTCCCGGACCACGTTGGTCCAGGAGAACCGTTGGATGTGCTTCCGGGCCCGGAGAGCGTACTCATGGCGGGCCTGGTCGTTCTTGAGCATGTAGTTCAGCGCGGCGGCGATGGCCAGGGGGTCGCGGGGTCGGCACAGGATGCCCCCATCCCCGACCACCTCGGGCAGCCCGCCCACCCTCGAGGCCACCACCGGCTTGCCCCAGGACATGGCCTCGGCGACGGCCAGGCCGTAGGACTCGAAGAGCGAAGGCATGGCGAACACCCGGCAATTGGACAGTAACCGCTCCTTCTCAGCTTCGGACACCCGGCCGGGAAACATCACCTTATCGGCAACGCCGGCGCTGCGGGCCACGGCCTCCAGGCGCCTCTTCTCCGGTCCCTCGCCTACGATGATCAGCTTCCCATCCACCTTGTCCATGGCCTGGATCAGGTACGGTATTCCTTTCGTGCCGACCAGGCGACCGATGAACAGGATATAGTCTCCCTCCGTTCCATGGCCTTCCTCCAGGTCGATGCCCGGAGGGATCACTTCCAGCATGTCCGGGGAAAAGCCTCGTTTCACCAGGTCGCCCTTGATGAACTCCGTGATGCAGATGACCCGTTGTTCACGGATGCGGCGACAGAACATGGCGTCGTTGATGAGGCTCACCGCCCGGTTCAGCCCATGGCCTTCCCCGTAGGTGTTGTGGAACGTGAACGTCCATTTGCCGCGGTAGCGGTTCATGGCCTTGGTATAGGATGGGGCCCAACGATAATGGAAGTCCACCACGTCCGGCTCTAGCTCATTGAGGGCCCGCAGCACGCCGGGGGTGGAGATGAACGGCGGATTGTAGATGTCCACCAGCCGGGACGGGAGCCTGATCACGCGGTATCCATCCGTTTCCTCCTCCGCCTCGGTACCCGGCAAGCGGCCGGTGAGCACGATCATCTCGTGCTTGGAGGAGAGACGCTTGGAGACCTCGTGGATACGGTGCTCTATCCCCCCCATGTAAGGGTAATGGTATGGGTTAAGCTGTACGACACGCATCTTTCATCCTCCTTTTGCGGTAGTAGGACACCAGCATGCTCAAGATGATGATGACAACGACCATGATTATGGTCACGGTCGTAGCGGTGCCCTTGCTGAAGTAGGTGAGGAACAGACCGCTCAAGGCCAGGATTATCCCGTACTTGATGATGCCGCCCACGACCACGTAGGTGAGCGATTTCTTCAAGCCCCAGCCGGCCAGGGCGATGAACGCTCCCAGGAACGGGAGGATGGGCGCTAACCGGTTGATCAATATCATGCGCTCGTCCGGGCACAACAGGAAGCTTTGGTACCGTTTCACGATCTTGCTGACCCGGTGCGGCAACTTTGCGCTCTTGACGATATAATAGAGGGTCAGGACCCCAGCGATCTCCGCCACCACGATGGTCACCAGAATAAAGACGCCATAGGTGAACGTGTCGATGCCGTAATCTGAGGCGTTGGAGAAGATGAGGACGGTGAACAGTTCCGGCAGGGTCGGGAAGATGATCGCGTCGATGTAGAACAGAATGAAGATGCATACCAGACCGCCCCATAGGCCAAGCGGGGTGAACAGTTCGGTGAAGAACGTGCCTATGTCGGTCATTTGTCAGGTACTCCCCTATCCCTTAGAAAATCCTTCCGTTCAGGTTGGCCTTCTTGTGCTCTATCGCGAACTTATAGAGATCTACCAGTTTGACCACGCTTTCCTCCACCGAGTAGCCCTTGGCGAACTCCCTCGCGTTCGTGCGGACGCCGTTGGGGTTGTTCAGCGCGTCCTTCATGGCCAGGGCGCAGGAGGCGGGGTCGTCCTCGAAAAGGAAACCGTTCACTCCCGGCCGTATGATCTCCGCTATGGCTCTGAAGTTAATTCCCGCCACCGGCTTCCCGGTGGCCATCGCCTCCAATGCCACCAGCCCCTGGGTCTCGAACTTGGACGCGATGGTGAAGGCGTCGCAGGCGGCGTAGACCTGGGGCAGTTCCTCGTCCGGGATGAACCCGGTGAAGATGGTCCTGTCGGAGATGCCCTTTTCGGCCACTAGCTGCTGGTAATGTTTCTTGGCCGGCCCTTCTCCGACGATCAACAGGCGGACCCGGGGGTCCTCTTTGGCCAGGCTGACGAAGCCGTCGATGACCAGGTCCAGGTTCTTCTCCCAGGCGATGCGCCCGACATGCAGGAGCACCTTCTCCCCATCCAGCCCGTAGCGGTGCCGGATGATCGATCCGTCGTTCTCCGGGCAGAACCTCGCGCAATCGACCCCGGTGGGGATGACATCGATGCGGTTCATGTCCGGGGCATAGGTAAGCAGCTCGTTCTTTATCGCCAGGGTCGGCGCGACCACCGCGTCGGCGCGCTCAAGAAGCTCCCGCAGATAGATCCAGAACAGCCGGGTGGTCATCCAGTCCGGTATGGGGATCCGGGCGTAGTACTTTGCCGCGTCGGTGACCATGGTATGAAAGGAGACGACCACTGGCTTCCCCAGGGTCCTGGCGGCGAACATGCTGCGCACGCCCATGAATAGGAGCCCATGGGTATGGATCACGTCCACGTCCAGCTCCCGGAGGATCTCGCACTTGTTGGTCGGGAACATCGGGATGCTGTACCCGGGATACTTCTTGTAGTTCACCGCCCGGAAATAGTATACTCCGGTCTCCCGGTGGCCGTCCCACGGTTCGGGGGCGAACACGATGACCTCATGGCCCAAGCGCTCCAGCTGGCTCTTGGTCAGTAAGATGGAGTTGACCACCCCGTCCCTTGCAGGGAGGTAACTGTCGGTGAACATGGCGATGCGCAATTTTTCCATACTCAGACCCGGACCATCTTGAATTTGCCCACCAGCTCCTCGGGAGAGGAGGCGAGCAGGCGGACCATCGGTTCTCTTCCAGGAGACCCATGGTCATATATCACATCGGGTACAAATCCCAGGGTCCTTATAGCATCTTCCGTCCCAAATTCCAAACCCGGCGAGCGATGCTCCGGTTCCTCGCCCTGCTCGAACGAGCCGATGCTCAGACCAGCTTTCCGTAACGCCCTGATGTTCTCATCGGAGTAGCGCAGGTTCATGGCCGACCGCATGCCGCCGTCGTACTTCATGGCCGCCAGGGCCACCGCGGCCATGTGGCGCGAGGCACCGAAGGCTACGCAGCTGTTAGAATGGACCCGGTCCCGGAGGCCGACGATCCTCGATTCCAGCGCGCAGACCTCGTCCCGGTCCCTTGCTCCGGGGAGGGCGAAAACCATGTTCGTTCCCACCTCGGGAACCCACTCCCGGGGCAGGATGCCGATCATTTCCAGTATGGCCGCCCTCAGGCGGACGGCGACCTGATATCTCTGCCCGTCCCGAAGCTGCCGTCCGAGCGGTTCCACCACGGGGATCCCCTTTCCGATGGCGTACTGGCAGGCGATGGCGTCATTGATCGACGACTTTGCGGCCAAGGATGCTTCCCACAGCCCCATGCCCTTGGCCAGGTTGGCCGCCAAATATGAGGAAAGGATGCAGCCCCCTCCGTGGCCGCGGCCCTCTATCCGCGGTGCTTCCACCTGCAGGACCTTGCCGTTGTAGAAGAAAGTGTCCGCACAGGTCGGGCCGCTCATATGGCCGCCCTTGAGCAGAACGGCCTCAGCGCCCATGTTGGCGATGTCGCGGCAGGCCTGACGGACCGTTCGATCATCGACGATCTTGTACTCTACCAGCGCCTCGGCCTCCGGGATGTTGGGAGTGATGATGGTGGCGATGGGAATGAGGTCCTCCCGCAGGGCGACGAGCAGGGTCTCCGTCGCCAGAGGATCCCCGGTGCCGGCCACCATCACCGGATCGACGACCAGCGGGATGTCCCGTCCGGAGAGCCGCCTGGCGACCGCCGAAACGATGTCCTGGGAATGGAGCATCCCGCTCTTGGCCGCAGAGATATGGAGGTCGGCGAGAACCGCGTCGATCTGGGCCACCACCGCATCGGCGGACATGGGGTAGATGGCCGAGACCCTCTGGGTGTTCTGGGCGGTGACCGCCGTGATGGCGACCGCTCCGTGGACCCCCTGTGACGCGAAGGCCTTGATGTCCGCCTCGATCCCCGCCCCGCCCACCGAGTCGGAGCCAGCAATGGTCAGCGCTACGAGCATGCTCTTGTATTTGATAGGCCTAATTAATATTCACCTACGCCGTCGTTCAAATCACTCGCTGTTAGCTGAAGCGAGGGAATAAATTATAAATACACACCGGCCCTTCAAAAAGCTAATGAAGGCGACCAGCGGGCATTTCATCTTTGAGGAGAACTTCCAGTATAAGGACCTCGAAGGGGTGTTCCCGGAGATATTGAAGATGTTCCTGGAAGAAACGGACCAGATGCCCGACGATGAGGACGTCCTTCAGATGTTCATTTTCATCAACCAGCAGGCCCTCCAGAAGAACGAGAAGCCTGAGGGTTACAATCGCAAGGGCCGCATGCGCATGGTGTTCCCCATCGGCAGCAAGCAATTCTACCTGAAGTCGAACACCGCCGGTAGCGAGGTGGTCCGTCTCAGCGAGAAGGTGAGCAAGATGCTCACGAAGGACGGCATCAAGCACACCCTCCAGTGGAACGCGCTGGGCGGCAAGGACGCCGAGTAAGCGCCCTGTTCCCCTCTCATTTCAAAGATAGTAAGGCCGACATCACCGTCTTCGGGGGTTCGTCGCCCTTTGACCCCTGGACCGGCCTACGGTCCCGCTCTTCAGTTTCTCCATGTCCTTCTCCCGGCCCTTTCTTTCCTTGACGATCTTAACCTCGACGATGGGCCCATCGGCCATTATCAGTTCCAAGAGCGACATTCGTTCCCCGCCTCAGTACCGATCCACGGGAGGATATTGTTATCGCCGGCGGAAAGGGTTCGAGCTAGGCGATCAGGTCATCGAACGCCTTCTCGAGCCGCCCCCTCTCCTTGTCCACGAAATCGCCCTGCCGGCGCAGGACCGACATGGCCTGGCTCAGCTGCATGGGGGTGACCTGGGGAGATGTTCCCCCGATGGACGTCCTCCGGGCGACGCACCGCTCAATCGGCAGCACCGCGAACACGTCCGGCTCGATGAGGTCGCAGAAGCCGCGAAGCTCGTCGAGGGTCAGCTCCTCCAGGCGCTTCCGGTTATCGATGGCGTGGCGGACGATGGCCCCCACCACCTCGTGGGCCCGGCGGAACGGGAGGCCCTTCATGGCCAGGTAGTCGGCCAGGTCCGTCGCGTTCAGGAACCCGTCCTGGCAGGCCGCCAGCATCCGGGCCTTGTTCAACTGCATGGTGGCCACCATGGCCGCGGTCATCCGGAGGCAGGGGACCAGGCGATCGTAGGAGGCGAACAGGGCCGGGGTGTCCACCTGCAGGTCCCGGTTGTACGCGGTGGGCAGCCCCTTCATGGTGGTGAGGATGTTGACCAGGTCCCCCAGCGCCGCGCCGGCCCGGCCGCGGGTCAGCTCGGCCACGTCCGGATTCTTCTTCTGGGGCATGATGCTCGAGCCGGTGGAGTAGGCGTCGGCCATCTCGATGAACCCATACTCGGGCGATGACCAGTACACCAGCTCCTCGCACAAGGAGGATAGGTGGACCGCGGTCAGGGCGGCATCGAACAGGTACTCGGCCACGAAGTCGCGGTCGGAGACCCCGTCGATGGAGTTGGCGCACGGCGCCTCGAAGCCCAGCAGGTGGGCGGTATGCATGCGATCGATGTTGTAGGTAGTGCCGGCCAGGGCCGCCGAGCCCAGCGGCGAGATGTTCAGCCGCTTGTACGAGTCCATCAACCGATCGGCATCGCGGTGCAGCCGGAAGAAGTGGGCCATGAGCCAATGGCCTACCGTCACCGGCTGGGCATGCTGGACGTGCGTGAAGCCCGGCAGAATGGTATCCAGGTTCTCGCTGGCCCGCTCCATCAGCGCCCTTTCCGCCGCTCCGATGGCCTCGATGGTGTCGAGGGTCGCGTCCCTCAGGAACATGCGCACGTCCGTTATGACCTGGTCGTTCCTGCTCCGCGCCGTATGCAATCGCGCCCCGGCGTCCTTGACCCGGTCGGTCAGCAGGAACTCGATGTTGGAATGGATGTCCTCCAGCTGGGGCTGGATCGGCAGGGTGCCGTCGATCACTTGGGCCATGATCTCCTTCAGACCCTGCTCGATCTTATGGCCGTCCTCGGTCGAGATGATCCCCTGGCGAGCCAACATCTTGGCATGGGCGAGGGAACCGAGCACATCATAGCGGGCCAGCCTCTGATCGACCGCCAGAGAGGAGGTGAACGCCAGGGTGCTCTCGGCCACGCCCTGGCTGAACCTGCCGGACCATAACGTCTTCTTGTCCTCGCTCATTGCCGTTCACCTTCGATGGATGTCATCGCTCTCACGTCCAGAACCACTTTTTGATTAAAAGAGATGTGTTGAAGGGGTTTCAGGTCCGCTGCCCGAGGGACCTCAGCCGGACTTCTTGGGGGGGGCCACGCGGGCCTTCCGGGCCGCGGGCTTGACCTTCTCCGGCTCGTGCTCCACCACCTTCATCTTGGACTTGTGGGCGGCGGCCACCGTCTTCAGCGGCAGACCCCACACATAGATGAAGCCGTTGGCCGAGGTGTGGTCGAACTCATCGCCCTTGGCATAGGTGGCCAGGCCCTCATTGTAGAGGGAGAACGGCGAATCGCGGCCGACGACCTCGACGCTGCCCTTGTACAGCTTGACCCGGACCATGCCGGTCACGTATTTTTGTGTGCTGTCCACGAAGGCGTCCAGGGCGTCCTTGAGGGGAGAGAACCACAGGCCGTCGTAGGCCAGTTCGGAGAACCGCTGTTCGATGCCCCTCTTGTACGCCAGGACGTCCTTGATGAGGACCATGCCCTCGAGGGCCTGGTGCGCCTTGATCAGGGTGATGGCGGCGGGACATTCGTAGGTCTCGCGGGACTTGATGCCCACCAGGCGGTCCTCGACGTGGTCGATCCGTCCGACCCCGTTCTCGCCAGCGATCTTGTTGAGCTTCATGATGAGCTCGACCGGGGGGAGCTTGCGTCCGTCCACGGATACGGGCACACCCTGCTCGAAACCGATCTCGACATAGGTGGGCTTGTTGGGCGCCTTTAGCGGCGATACGGTCCACTCGTGGGAGTCCTCGGGCGGTTCCTTGGAAGCGTCCTCGATGACGCCGCATTCGCAGCTGCGGCCCCACAGGTTCTCGTCGGTGGAGTAGGGGCAGGCCTTCTTCACCGGCACGGGGATGTTGTTCTTCTTCGCGTAATCGATCTCCTCTTCCCGGGTCATGACCCATTCCCTCATGGGGGCGATGATCTTGAGGTCCGGGGCCAGCGCGCCGATGCTGACGTCGAAACGTACCTGGTCGTTGCCCTTGGCGGTGCAGCCGTGGGCGATGAACGACGCTCCCTCCTTGCGGGCGACGTCCACCAGCAGCTTGGCGATGAGCGGGCGGGCGATCGAGGTCGAGAGGGGATAGACGCCCTGATAGAGGGCGTTGGCCTTCAGGGACGGCCAGACATAGTCCTCGGCGAACTCCACGCGGGCGTCCAGGGCGTAGGCGGCCACCGCCCCGATGGTCTTGGCTCGGGCGATGTTCTTCTCCATATCGCCGGGCTGGCCGACGTCGATGGAGACGGCGATCACGTCCAGGTCGTAGTTCTCCTGGAGCCAGCGAATGGCCACCGAGGTGTCCAGGCCGCCGGAGTATGCTAGGACCACTTTCTGCTTGGTTGATTTGGAAACGCTTTCCTTGTTCTTACTGGATGCCATTGGGATCGGTCCTGTTCACTATGACAATATTATAAAGGATTGATGAGCGAACTCCGACAAACAGCCCCCCTCTAGTCTCCCCCGGGACACCCAGGAAAACCCTAGGGCCAGATAGTCCCTTCTGCAACAGCTAGGGACTCGATTGTCTCATTTGGGTCATCATCCTTAATATTGGTACCTTTTTATCAACGGACCTCAAACTGAATATCGAGGATAACTGGAATGATCAAGGCCGCAGTCATTGGGGGTTCGGGTTACACCGGCAGCGAGCTGGCGCGCATCCTGTGCCGCCATACGGAGATTTCTCTGGAAGCGATGACCTCCAGGCAGAATGCCGGGGTTCCAGTGTCCAAGGTGCTCCCCTCCCTGCAGGGTTTCACCGACCTGGTCTACGACGCCCAGCTGAAGGAGGACGCCGACTATGACCTGGTGTTCCTGGCCACGCCCCATGGGGCGTCCATGGCCCTCGCCCCCGGGCTGCTCTCCCGCGGGCTGAAGGTCATCGACCTCAGCGGCGATTACCGGCTTTCCGATCCCCAGGTCTATGAGAGGTGGTACGGCCACCCCCATACCGACCTGGAGGGCCTGTCCAAGGCGGTCTACGGGATGTCGGAGCTGAACCGCGACGCCATCGCCCGGGCGGACCTGGTGGCCAACCCTGGCTGCTACCCCACCTGCTCGGTCCTGTCCCTGGCCCCGTTGCTGGCCAACAAGCTGGTCGACGCCAAGGTGATAATCGATGCCAAGAGCGGCACCTCCGGCGCGGGGATCGAGCCCAGCAAGCAGACCCACCACCCGTCCTGCGGGGCATCCATCACTCCCTATAAGATCGTCGGGCACCGGCACACCCCGGAGATCAGGATGGCCTTGGAATCGGTGGCGAGCGCTGCAACGGGGGTGGTCTTCACCCCGCATCTGCTGCCCATCGTCCGGGGCATGCTCACCACGAGCTATGTTTCCCTCAAAAAGGATAAGAACAAGGAAGAGTTGGCGCAGGTCTACGATTCATACTACGCCGGGCGCAGGTTCGTCCGGCGGGTGGCCGTCCCCTCTATCCCCTCGACCGTGGGATCGAACTTCGCCGAGGTCGGGCTGGAGATGGCCGATATGAGCACCGTCGTCGTCATGGGAGCGCTCGACAACCTGGTCAAGGGCGCGGCCGGACAGGCGGTACAGAACGCGAACATCATGTTCGGATTGGACGAGACCGTGGGTCTCGATTTCCCGGGATTAGGAGTGTAAGAGATGAACTGTATAGATGGCGGGGTAACCACCCCCAAGGGTTTCAAGGCGTCAGGCATTCACTGCGGCATCAAGAAGGAACGGCTGGACCTGTCCATGATATATTCGGACCGGCCGGCCATGGCCGCCTGCGCCTATACTCAGAACAAGATGCGGGGCGCCCCCATCGAGCTCATGATCCAGCGCCACAGCGAGAAGCTGCAGGCCTTCGTCATGAACAGCGGCAACGCCAATGCCATCACCGGTCCCCAGGGAATGAAGGACGCGGTGGCGATGTCAGAAGCGGCGGCCAGGGCCTTGGGCGTGGACCCGGCCATGGTCGGCGTGGCATCGACCGGCGTCATAGGACGTTTTCTGCCCATGGACAAGTTGCTAACGGGCATAGACACCATCGCAAAGCAGCTGGGCTCCGGACGCGAGCACGATCACAAGGCCAACATGGCCATTCTCCCCACCGACAAGACGATCAAGGAGGCCGCCTGCCAGGTGACCCTTAAGGATGGAACGGTGGTCACCATCGCCGGCATGGCCAAAGGGTCCGGGATGATCTCGCCGTCGATGAGGACGCTTCACGCCACGACGCTTAGCTTCATCACCACCGATGCGGTGCTGACCAAGTCCCCCGAATGGAAGTGGCAGGACAGCATCAATAAGAGCTTCAACATGATCAACGTCGACGGGGACCAGAGCACCAACGATATCTCCGTGTTCATGGCCAACGGCGCCGCCGGCGGCAAGCCCGCGGACGAGAGCCCGGAGTTCTGGAACGGAGTGCTGTACGTGCTCCAGTCCCTGGCCAAGCAGGTCGTCCTGGATGGAGAGGGCGCGACCAAGCTCATCGAGCTCAAGGTGTCGGGCGCGAAGACCGACAAGGAGGCCAGGACCACCGGGCGGTGGATCATCTCCTCCAGCCTGGTCAAGACGGCCATCTTCGGGGCCGACCCCAATTTCGGTCGGGTCCTGGCGGCCATGGGTAACTCCGGGAGCGAGTTCGACATCTCCAAGGTACGCCTGACCATCGGCAGCCCTGGCAACGATGTCATCCTCTTTGAGGGCGGCGTTCCCCAGGTGAAGCCGTGCTCCGAGGCCGAGGTCAAGGCCCGGAAACTGCTGTCCGAGCATGTCATCATCATGCATCTCGATCTGGGCGTGGGCAACGGCCAGGCCGAGGCGTGGGGCTGCGATCTCACCTATGAGTACGTGAAGATCAATGCCGAGTACACCACCTAGGTGACGCATGGCCCCGGTCCCCGTAATTAAAGGCAAGCGCATCCTGGTCAAGTTCGGCGGCAACGCGCTGAGCGGCCATGGCGACCTGGACCGCTTCGGCCAGGACATCGCTGCGCTGATCAAGGACGGCTTCGATCCGGTGCTCGTCCATGGCGGCGGGCCGGAGATCTCCCAGGAGATGGAGAAGCGCGGCCTCAAGGTCAGGAAGATCGCCGGGCTTCGGGTCACCGACGACGCCTCCCTGGTGGTGGCCGAGGAAGTGCTCCGCCGCATCAACTCGACGGTGGTGGAAGCGCTGGTCCGGGCCGGCGTCAACGCCCTGGGCATGGCCGGCGCCGCCAACGGCACGATCGTCGCGGTCAAGATGCCGCCGGTGAAGGTCATCGACGAGAGCGGCCATGAGGTGCTGGCGGACCTGGGCAATGTGGGCAACGTCTCCCACATCAATCCCATCAAGCTCGAGGACGTCATGGCCGGGGGAGCGGTCCCGGTGATATACCCCATCTGCGCCGACGAGAGCGGCAGGAAGTTCAATGTCAACGCCGACACCGTGGCCGCCCACGTCGCCCGCGCAGCGGGCGCCGAGGAGATGGTCCTGGTCAGCGATGTGCCCGGCATATTAAGGGGCGGAGAGGGGAGCAAGGAGATCGTCCGCTCCACGACCCTCGCCGAGATAGACGCCCTCATCGCCTCCGGCGTGATCACCGGCGGGATGGTCCCCAAGGTGGAGGCGGCCAGGACCGCCCTGCTCAGCGGCGTCAGGATCGTTTACATGTTGAACGGTAAGGAACCTCATTCCATCGTCCGCAAATTGGTCAAGGGCGAGGAATGCGGCACCACTATCACCAAGGGATGAAAATGAACAAGGACAAGGTAAAGGATCTGGACCAGAGGTTCCTCTTCCAGAACTACGCGCGCCAGGACATCTGCTTCGATCGCGGGGAGAGGGAGTTCCTCTACGATCTAGACGGCAAGCGGTACATCGACCTGGTGGCCGGCATCGCCGTCAATTCGCTCGGTTACTCCCATCCGGCGGTCACCAAGGCCATCTGCGAGCAGGCCCAGCGCCTGATACACGTTTCCAACCTGTATCTTATCAAGGAGCAGGCCGAGGCCGCCGAGGCCCTCGCCAGCATCGCCCCTCTCCCCCTCAGCACCACCATGTTCGTCAACAGCGGGGCCGAGGCCAACGAGGCGGCCCTCAAGCTCGCGGTGAAGGCCACCGGGCGGTCCCGGATCGTCTCCACCCGCAACTCTTTCCACGGTCGGACTTCCACGACCTTGTCGGCGACCGGTCAGCCCAAATACCAGTCCGGGTTCGAGCCCCTGCTGTCCAAGGCCTTCGACTTCATCGACTACGGGAGCGTGGAGCAGCTTAAGACCGCGATCACCAAGGACACCGCCGCGCTGATCTGCGAGCCGATCCAGGGCGAGGGCGGGGTCATCCCCGCCGGCGATGAGTTCTTCCGGACCGCCCGGGACGTGTGCGACGAACGGGGCGCCCTTTTCATCGTTGACGAGGTCCAGACCGGCATGGGACGCACCGGCCAGTGGTTCGGGTTCCAACACCACCGCATCGTGCCGGACATCGTTACTCTGGCCAAGGCGCTGGGGAACGGCTTCCCGGTAGGAGCCTGCTTGACGTCGCGGGACATCGCCGCGACCTTCAAACCGGGCATTCACGGCACCACGTTCGGGGCAAGCCCGCTGGCCTGTGCGGTGATCAAGGCGGTCATCAACACCATGAAGCAGGAACATCTGGTGGAGCGTTCGGCCGAACTGGGCTCTTCCTGGGCCCAGGAGCTGAGGGGCATCGCCGTTCAGCACGGGAAGATATCGGACGTCCGAGGCAAGGGCCTGATGATCGGACTGGAGATGGGAGAGCTGGCCAAGCAGTTCCAGGAGTTCGCTTTGGAGCGGGGCATCCTGGTCAACGTCTCCGGAGGTAAGGTCGTGAGGCTGGTCCCGCCCCTGATCGTCAGCGAGGCGTCGGTCCGGGAGCTGAACGGGACGATGGAGCGGTTCCTTGACCAGCCCCCCGGATCGCTCTAGGCCCCCATGCCAGATCATCCAGGGGGCATATGGCTATAGGCTGGTCCGAGGCCATCATACTGGCCTACACCATATCGAACCTGATCGCGTTCATCGCTTTCTTCCTGGACAAGAGGGGAGCGGTAAGACATGGGGAACGGACGTCCGAGCGACGCCTCCTGGGGCTCTCGTTCTTCGGGCCGTTCGGTGCGTTCACGGCCATGAGGTTGTTCCATCACAAGACCCGTAAACGCAAGTTCCTCCTGGTACCGGCCTTCCTGGCGGTCCATCTGACCCTCATCATGTACATCCTTTACAAGATGTCCGTTATCCGCAGCTTCACCTGAAGCTCGCGGACCGATGGGGCTCGCCATTCTAATAATTCAAGAATGGAAAATAATCCGCGTACGGAAACACATAATGGCGTTCGCCCAATGGTGATCTTTTTGAGTTAGAGGTCAACGAGGACACCCGGCCCCGGACCAAAGAAAAAGGCGTTTTTTTATGGCGGTTCCAGGTTAAGCCGTCGGATTCTGCGCCCAATCGCCCGAACCCCATAATTACGTTGGACCATGTATTAATCGAGGAAATGGGCAGAAATAGCTAGGGAGGCCGATCGGATCGGCCACCAGAAAATGGAGGTTCGAAATGACGACGCAAACAACGTACCAACAACGCGCAAGCTATTCGCGAGCAGGTTTTTACCTTTCCGTGATCGGGGGGAGCATCATCATCCTCCAGGGTCTGATCGCGATCTTTTTCAGCTCGATCTACTATGCTATCGTGATTAGCCTAGGGGTGGGCATTTCCGTCCTGTTCCTGGGGATCATGCTGATCATCCTGGGCGTGATCGTGTACTCATCGGCCTACGCGCTGACCAGAAGTCCAGACCAACACGTGGTGATCGGAGCATCTATAGTCATCTTCTCACTTCTGGCCCTGTTCCTCGGTGGCGGGTACATCATCGGGTCGACCCTGGGAATGATCGGTGGCATCATTGCCATCGTCAGCCGCGGATGAGATAGCCGCTGAGCAATTTTCTCAATTTTTTTTTGATCATTTTTTTATGTTTGATGGCCAGAGGGCTCGAGGACATCATACCACTAGGAAGGGGGCCAGGACCACCAATAGAATGGCGAGGGCGATCATGGTCACCCCATATCCTACCGTGATGGCATTCGTCCTGGCCATGGCCCGTGCGCTGAGGATGATAACCAAAACGGCCAGACCGGCCGCCACCTCATACCAGATGGAACCCAGGGGTTCTCCCTGGACATAGACCATTGAGGCCAGGACCAGGAAGGTGAACCAGATTAAAACGTAGCCGATGAACTTCATATGATATTCCCAACGCTGGCCCAATAAGTGGGCGACCCCCCAGATAAGAATGGAGGTCATCAGGGCCGGATAGCCAAAATTGAAGACGAACTGCTTGAAGATGGATGAGGCCGCATAGTTGCTGAAGGCGAACGAGAGCACTGGACCGATGACCAGGAGGGTCCTGTAGACATCGTCGAACCTCCTCTTTACATCCGCAGTCCGGTCGGTCATCTAGATCTTACTTGCTTGACCATTCTTGAGCACCTGGAATAATTACATTTACCCTTGGGAGGCCACGCCGCCTACTAAAAATGTATATTCTCCCCGCTCTCAAGTTCAATCAACATTCGAGGACAGCATGGTCGCGAGATTGGTACCGAGGATAAGGGCATTCTACGGCAAGTATTTGCCCGTCGGGGACCGCCTGGGAGAGATGTTCTATGCGGTATGGATGGCCGTCATCTCACTGGGCGTCCTCGGATCCACGGAGCTCGATCAAGGGGCGATCGCCTATGCCGTTCTGCTCGCGTTCGCTGTCAATATGACCTGGGGCCTGATCGATGGTATTTCCGTGATGCATACCAATATCATCAATAGGGCCCGGAACGAGCAGATGATCTACGACCTCAGGTCCAGGAAGGACATGTCCTCCCGAACGGCGGTCTTGAGCTCGCTCGATGACTCCGTGACCTCGGGTCTGGGTGAAGGGGACCGGGAGAAAGTGGTCGACCTGATCGCTGCCGGAACCCCTGGGGCCGATCCGCTAAAGAAGAAGTACTATCCGGGCCGGGAGGACTGGTACTATGCTCTGGGCATATTCGCCATCGATACTGTCCTGGTCATCCCCCTTATCGCACCATTGTTCATCTGGGCCGAACCATCTCAGGCCATCTACGCCTCTCGATTGGTCGCCACGGTCCTCTTCGCCATCCTTGGGGCGGCCTATGCTCATAACCTGCACCGCAGGAGGTGGTTGGCCGCCCTGTTCCTGGGGACCTTATGCTTCAGCATATTCTCCCTAGCTTTCCTGGCCGGCTGGTAAGCGTTCCGCTCCTGGAAGAGAACAAATACTTCTCCGCGGGGGAAGAGCATAGTTGATCTGTCCGAACGGCTGATCTAACTAATAAGAGGAATTCGTGCCAATCATCAAATCCTCTTCCTGGTTATCGAAGCCCTCCGGAGCGAATGCCGCCCTAAGGCGCTCGACCAGCCCAAGGACCTGGGCGTAGTTGTTTGGTTTTATTAGGTGGAGGTCTGCATGGCATACTTCCCCCTTTCTAGAGTCCTCACCGCAGGTCGAGCTCGATAGAATGTAAAACGGAACGGCCTGGAACGCAGGATTGGCTTTCACTTTGCTCGCGAGCTCGTGACCCCCCATCTTGGGCATCCTCATGTCCGAGAGAATGAGGTCGGGCCTGTACTCGCTTTTAAGCAGAGCCAGTGCTGCATGGCCGTTGTTCACATGGAAGATATCAAAGGTCGGCTCAAAATCAACGAACGACTCGATGATGAACTTGGCGTAATGGATCTCGTCCTCCACCAGCAATATCTTCTTTCCCGCCACGGACTATAGAATTCTGTGATTGTAGATAAAATTGTTCAGGATAATATCGATAAGGAAGAACGAGATCGAGCGTTAATCATGGAACGATCTCCCACATATCGGCCCAAGGAGTACATGATTTCAGACAGTGAGGATTTACGGGCAGAAATCCGGCTTCCACTCACTTTTGTGACTTCATTAATAATTGCCCTCCTCCGGTGAGCGATCATCAATGCATGGGGCTGTTCAAATGGCGTTGATTTCTACATCCTATAGGATGGTCATATGAGGCCGGGGAACTCATCGATAACGCCCCTCATGGCGTGATGGGCGTTCCTCTTCCCCAGGTCATAGGAATTCTCGAAGACCGACAGCTCGCAACTTAGGCTGACTATCTCCAGGCCCAGGGTCCTTGAAAGGATGTTGACGGTCCTGTCGAACTCGCCCGCGTCCCCCACATCGGCCTCGAGCTTGACGATCGTTTTGAAACCCAGAGTACTCAGGA
Organism: uncultured Methanomassiliicoccaceae archaeon; assembly: GCA_964477865.1. Classification (GTDB taxonomy): domain Archaea; phylum Thermoplasmatota; class Thermoplasmata; order Methanomassiliicoccales; family Methanomassiliicoccaceae; genus UBA6. Next base: position 100,318 of record CAYZEV010000001.1, read on the forward strand.
CGAACTCAAGCTCCTCGAACTTGGTAACCATGGTCATTAGGTCCAGGTCCTCATGCTTTCCCATCATGTACTCGGCGTACCCGCCATGGACGAACATGGCGAACTTGTGCTTCTTTATGAAGTCGAGGTACCCCTCCCTGCTGCCGATCAATGACCCGAAGCAGTCGTCGGCTATCTCTCCGTCCGGATAGGTCAGGAAGTTGACCGGGACTTTGGCCTTTTCTATCAGCCCGCTCGCCTCACGTCGGTGGATCCCGCAAAGGCCATGGACGATGAAGATGGAGTCTGCGGAGCAGCTCATCCTGGCCGTCGTATCCTCAAGGACACGATGAAGCGAGGATGGCGAAGTGTGGAGGGACGAGGGGATCACCCACAGCACTATCTTGAACCCTGGAGCCGGCTCCAGGTGCCCCAGGTCGCTCTCCTGGACCAGAGAGGTCCGGTCCGCGAGGAGACGGTTTATTTTCCTCGCAATGAAGGCGACGCCCTCGGGGTTCGATATGACAAAGACCCAGGCGATTTGACGATCCCGGAATAGCAGATAAGCTATCTCGTCGGCCAGTGTGTTACAACCGATCATGCCCAGAGTGCCCATCTCTTTCACTATGAACTGTTCTTCAATCGATTCGTATATAATGCGATTGATAACGCTTCAAAATCCTTGAAATGTTATGGAGGTGGTAAGGCTGGTCAAGCCCGATCGCAGCATATCGAATAGGAATATTATTATTTCTCTATTTGAAAAAATGATGGAACAAGAAGACAAAAAAGCCTATTTGACGGGCAGGACGGAAAAGGTCGCCCTCTTACAGAGCCCCGAGCATTCGAAATCAAGGTTCCCAGGATGGTCTGTCATTATTGACGCGGCCGCCCATAGTAATCTGGGGTGTTGAGAAGAATCCTTTCTGCCCTCTCATCTTACATTTTCCGATGTTACCCATTGAAGTGGTCGGCACACCGACCTGACCCTTTCTAATGTGCCCATGGACATCCCAGTTTCCTCACGAACCGCAACAACTTTAATAACACACCCCGTTATTCTTCCGAACCCATGAAGAAGGAAGTGCAGAAGGAAAGCATCGCTGAACGGACCCGCTTATACATCGATGCTCATCCCAGCGTCAAGGATTGCATTTCCAAGGATCTCATCAATTATTCTTCGCTCGCCCGGCTGATCATGAAGGACCTGTCCATTGGCAACGAGGAAGCGGTCATGATCGCCTGCCGGCGCTACGCCGTCAAACTGGGCCGCCAGGACCACGAGAAGGATATACTAAGGGTCCTGCGCAATTCTCGCCTGGAGCTCAAGACCAAGATCGCCATCATCACGGCCAAGAACGACTGGACGGTGCTCCACCGCCTGGAAAGCATCCTCAAGAAACTGTTCAACGACAAGTCTATCATGCAGGTCATCCAGGGTACCCACGCCATCACCATCATCGCCGACGAGAAGTTGAAGAACGAGGTGGTCAACGCGGTGGGCCAGGAGAACGTGGTCAAGATCCGCATGGACCTAGTGGAGATATCGGTCCGCTCCCCTGAACGCATCGCAGAAACGAGCGGCGTTTTCGCTTTCCTGGCCAACAACCTGGCCGACGGCGGCATCAACGTCCTCGAGTCGGTCAGCGTGTTCACCGATACCATCTTCATCGTCAGCGAGGACGACATGATGCAGGCGTACTCGATATTGTCCAAGTGCATCGAGTCGGCCGAGAACCTGCAATCCGAGGATTAAGGCCGCGGCAAGCGCCCATCAGGTTTTGTTCGTCGGGACCGTCCGGACATCAATCACAATGTGGTGACCGGAATCGGATCATTCACCGCTGTCTCCGTTGTCGTGGCCGTCGCATTGCCCGTGCTTGGAGCGGTCTCGCTAGCCAGCGGTGCCGATGGGGCCTCTCCTGGTGCCATAGGTGCGTTCGTGATCGAACCGTTCACCGTCGGTTGGGGGACGGCCGCCGACACTGTCGAAGAGGTCCTCCTGACCTCCACATCTTGCGTTACTGGGGAACTCAGGGCCTTCTCCGTCCCGGACTCCACCGACCAGCATTCGATGGTGTACTTGGCGGAGGTCCGGAACTCGATCTCCATCGAGGTCGTCCATTCGGCCGATTCGTAGTTACCGACCCCTTGGAACGGTGATGAGATCGACAGGGTTCCGACCAGGCGGTCCCCGGAGTCGGTCCAGGTGATATACTGGGACCCCAGGTCGGTCGTTACCCGGGCCCGCACGTCCGAGGAACGGATGCCGCTCTTGGCGATGGCGATGTAGCTGATTATGGAAGACTTCCACTTTCCGGTGGCCTGGGCCTGGGAGGACAGCGCATACTCCACATAGCTATCCTCCCTTGCGCTGGCCGGCCCGCTCAGGCTCTGTACCAAGGTCACGCCGGTGGAGACCTTCTCGGCAACCTGGAAGCTCAGGGACTGCACCGGACTGCGCGCCTTGAGGTTGGTGGGATCGAGGGACAACAGGTCCTTGGCCTCGGCGATCCAGGCCTTAAGGATGAAGTTGCCGGCCATGTTGGGCACCATCGAAAGTGAGGTCGATACCTCCACCGACACCGCCCCCGGCCCCTGGGTGAACCGAGGACCGATCCCTACGATGGCGCCGTTCTGACCGGCGAACCACTGTACCAAGCGCTCGCCATAGTATGTCTGGAATCCGTTCCCCTGCCCGCTCGCCCCCTCGATCGAGATGAGCCAGGCGAACGAGCCGCCATCCCCGGTGGTGTTTGTTACCGGGGTGGCACGGAAGGTGATGGCGGCCCCTTTCCCCTGTACCATCGCGCCGGTCCCCAGGGTGATGGTCGGCGTGTTGAACATGAGCGTTTGCAGGTTCTTGCCATCACTGTTGGTGCCGCTGCTCGCTCCCCCTCTGGTCTGGTCGATCAGGGCCGGGGCGACCATGGTGGCCACCATGAACAACGCTATCAGTCCGATCACTAACAGCCACAGACCGCTCGAGCCTTTTCCCCTCATCCAGACCGGTAGCTCCTTTGGAGCTGCCGGTATTTGTATCTAGGGAAACGGTCGAAGGGTGGACAAGCTCCACCGTCGATGACCGGAAAACGGCAAATAGGGTGGAAGGCCATCGGTCGCATATCGGAGCAGAGATAAAATGGGACGGATCGCCAACATCGTGACGGAACCACCAGGCCCGAAGGCCAGGGCAATCGTGGAAGCGGACCACCGGCATATCGCGACCACCACCAAGACCTACCCGGTGGCGGTCTCCCATGCCAAGGGGGGCAAGGTCACAGACGTCGACGGCAACACCTTCCTGGACTTTGTGTGCGGCGTGTCGGTCATGAACGTGGGGCATTCCGACCCCCGCATCATCAAAGCGGTGCAGGACCAGGCCGAAAAGCTCTTCCACTTCGCCGGGACCGACTTCTATTATGACTCACAGGTGAGGTTGGCCAAGAAGCTCGAGGAGGTGACGCCCGGAAGGTTCGAGAAGAAGGTGTTCTTCTCCAACAGCGGCAGCGAATCGATCGAAGCGGCCATGAAGCTGGCCCGGTGGTACACTCAGCGTAAGATGTATCTGGGGTTCATCGGCTGCTTCCACGGCCGGACCATGGGCGCGCTGTCATTGACCTCATCCAAGCCCGTCCAGAGGGAGCGGTTCTTTCCCACCGTTCCAGGGGTCGAGCACGTCCCCTACGCGAACTGCTATCGTTGCCCATACAAGCTGGAAAAGGGAAGTTGCGGCACCCAATGCGCCAAGATCATCGAGGAGACCTACTTCCAGTCATATATCCCGCCCGAAGAGGTGGCGGCAATCTTCCTGGAGCCGGTCCTGGGGGAGGGCGGTTACATCGTGCCGCCCAAGGATTTCGTGCAGGAGCTCTCAAAGATATGCAAGCGTCACAACATCCTGCTGGTCGATGATGAGGTGCAGGCGGGCATGGGGCGCACCGGCAAGATGTGGGCCATCGAGCATTTCGATGTCATTCCTGATATCATCTGTTCGGCCAAGTCGCTCGGTTCCGGCGTCCCCATGGGCGCGACCATCTTCCCGCGGTACATGGACTTCGGTCCGTCCGCCCATTCCAACACCTTCGGCGGGAACCTGCTCGCCTGCGCATCATCACTGGCCACCTTCGAGGTGCTGGAGACGGACAAGCTCCTCGAGAACGCCGCGAAGATGGGCCACTATCTTAACAAGCGGCTCACGGAGCTGGAGGAGAAGCACGAGATCATCGGCGATGTCCGCGGTCTCGGCCTGATGCAGGCCACCGAGCTGGTCAAGGACCGAAAGACCAAGGAATACGCCATCGAGGAGCGGAACAAGGTGGTCGAGCTGTCGTACAAGCGCGGCCTCATGCTGCTGCCGGCCGGTCGCTCGGCCATACGTTATATCCCGCCCCTCATAGTGGACGAGCCGTTCATCGACGAGGCCATGGACATCCTGGACTCGGCGTTCCGGGACGCCACGAAGTGATCAGATGCAGCATTTCAAGGCCGCCGACCGCCCCTGGGAGCAGGGGCAGGGGTACCGAAAGAGGAGGCTGCTGGGCGGCGAGGTCCTACCGCAGGAGATCGATCTGGTGCAGGAGGTCAGGTTCAGGAAAGGCTCCACCGTCCCTCCCCACTACCACCGGGTCCAGACCGAGGTATTCTTCGTTCTCGCCAAGGGTTCGATCATCATCGACGGCCATAGGGTCGATGCGGAGGCGGGGGACGTCATCGTGTGCGAACCCGGGGAGGTCCACGGTATGCCTCTGGTGGAGGAGGATTTCGGTTTCCTGGTGATGAAGATCGACTATCGTGGCGACGACACCGTGTGGCTCTAGTCCGGTTGACAGGCCCGGAGCGAGAAGACTAGAGGAATGCCGCTGACCCCTTCAGGAAATTGCCAGTGACCATCCGCCCTGCGCTCCATCAACGGGTGCCCTCGGAAGAACCCGAGCGGGGACTCATGGAGCCACTCCACCCGTAGACCAGCGGAACTGAGCGAGGTTATGATCTCGGACAACGGATGGGCCCAGGAATAACTGACCTGCTCCTCCAGAGGAGAATCCGAATCGGTATAGGTGTCCGGCGATTCGTAGCGGAGGGGGCCATTGCCGAAATAGCTGCCCGTCAAGGCCACGCGGTCCGTGACCATCTCGTCAATGAGATTAGTGAGGGGGTGCGCCTCCACTATATAGAACGTCCCGCCAGGGCGTAGCAAACGAGCGATGACCTTTGCCCACTTCTCCAGGTCGGGAAGCCAACAGATCGCTCCGTAGCCGGTGTAGACGATATCGAACTTCTCTTCCAGGACCTCGGGTAGCGCATACACATTGGACTCGATGAACCGCGCCGGGATGGCGAGTTCGGCCGCCAGTCGGCGAGCGGTGACAATGGCCTCCGGCGAAAAGTCCACCCCGGTGACGATGGCCCCTTTTTTCGCCCATGATAGTGTATCCATGCCGAAATGGCATTGCAGGTGGAGAAGGTGCTTCCCCTCGACGTTGCCCATTTCTTGTATCTCGATCGGCAGGAGGGAGGAAGCGCCCTTGCGGAATCCTTCTACATCATAGGACCTGGATCGGAAGTGGACCGGTGTGGCACCGTCCCACCACCGCTTGTTGACGGCCATCTCATCTTCGAACATAGGACCACGAATGGAGCCACCAGCGTGATTCGAACACGCGACCTGCTGATTACAAGTCAGCCGCCCTACCAACTAGGCCATGGTGGCGTTAGTCCTCGAATAAGGCTCACGCATTTAACATTTTGCGAACCCACCTCGTCGAGAGGCCCCCGCCCAGCCCGTGGTCCGGCCATAAAACAACAATATTTGTTGGCCCTGATGCATCAGGGGTCATGAATCAATCCTCTCTTCACTTCCTGGAGCATCTTTCGGATATCCCCGGCCCGTCCGGGTTCGAGCGGGAGGTCGTTCTGGCCATCCGGGACTATGTCCGGCCACACGTCGACCACATGGCCACGGACAAGATGGGCAGCCTGGTCTTCACCAAGAGAGGTTCGGCCGATTCCCCCACCATCCTGCTTCCCGGCCACATCGACGAGATCGGGTTCGTGATCACCTCGATCAACCCCGACGGGTGCATATCGTTCAACAACCTCGGCTACTGGTCGGAGTACACCTTGGCCGGGCAGAGGGTGCAGCTGATGACCCGCAAGGGCATGGTCCGCGGCGTCATCGTTTCCCCTCCGCCCCCTCATATGGGCGACAAGAACGGAGGAAAACCGATGCCTCAGGACATGCAGATCGACATCGGGGCTTCCAACCGGGAGGAGGTGGTGGAGATGGGAGTGCGGTCCGGCGACGCGGTGGTGCCCGAATCCAAGTTCTTCACCGCCGTCAAGCCCCGGTTCCGCGACGGCGTCAGGGAGGGGGAGCGGGCGCTGGCGTTCGGTAAAGCCCTCGACAACCGGATCGGTGCCTACCTGGCCTCCGAGATCATGCGGACCCTGGCCGAAGGGAAGATCGACCATCCGAACGTCCTGGTGGGCGCGGCGACCGTCCAGGAAGAGGTGGACGAGCGGGGGGCCCGTACCGTGGCCAACATGGTGAGGCCGGACCTGGCCCTGGTCCTGGACGTGGACATGGCGGGGGACGTGCCCGGCATGACGGCCCAACAGGCCCCGTCGAAGATGGGGGACGGGGTCACCATCACCGTTTGGGACAACTACATGATCCCGAACCAGCCGCTGAAGGAGCTGTGCATCCGCACCTGCGAGGAGAAGGGGATACCATATCAGCTCTCCTACTCCAAGGGCGGTACCGACGGTGGATCGATCCATATGAGCCATATCGGGGTGCCGTCGATCGTGCTCGGACCGCCGGTCCGGCACATCCATACCCATGTCGGCATAGTCGACCTGGCCGATGTCGAGGCGACCCTCCGACTGTTGATCGAGCTCGTCCAGGTCCTCGATGGAAAAACGGTCGAATCACTGACGTCCATTGGTGGGCTGAAATGTGGCCTCTAGAAACCAAAAAGTATAAAATCAACGAATTAATGACACCAACCCATATTCAGTTATTGATTCAGGTGATTTAATGTCCAACGCAAAACACAACCACGCCGACAAGGTCGCCAAGGGAGATATCGTACGCATGGACTTTGACGGCTGGGTCGAGGATTCGAACGATCTGTTCGACACCACCAACGCTCAGACCGCCAAGGACGCCGGCGTATTCAATGAGAAGATCGAGTATGTCCCCATCCCCGTATTGGTCGGCGGTGGCAGGATATTCCCCGGTCTAGATGAGGCCCTGGAGAACGCAGAGATCGGAAAGGAATACGATATCGTCATCCCCTCCGAGAAGGCCGCCGGTCCCCGGGACCCCAAGCTGGTCGAGATGCTCCCCCTCAGGGAGTTCCTGAGGCAGGAAGTCGAGCCCCACATCGGAATGGAGATCAACATCAAGAACCGCATGGGCATCGTCACCGCCGTTACCGCCGGTCGTGTCCGTGTCGACTTCAACCGCCGCCTGGCGGGCAAGAACCTGAAGTACCACTTCAAGGTGCTGTCCAAGGCCGAGAACGATGAGGAGAAGGTCAAGGCCGTCCTGGAGATGGACTACGGGACCTCCGAAGGCTTCGGCATCACCGTCGATGGCAAGGTCATCAACCTGGTCCTTCCGGACGTCTGCAAGTATGACCAGAAGTGGCTCCTGGCAAAGTACCGCATCGTCGCCGACCTCCGCGAGGCCATGAAGGCCGAGAACGTGCGCTTCATCGAGGGGTACCTCAAGGCCGAGACCCCCAAGGAAGAGGCCGCGCCCGAGGAGATCGCTCCGGAAGAGATCCCCCAGGACAAGTAAAAACCCTAACCCAAACCTTTTCTATCCCATCTTCTATCGACGCACCAAAGCACACGTGGCCTAGCTTGGATATGGCGGCAGCCTCCTAAGCTGCAAGTCGGGGGTTCGAATCCCCCCGTGTGCGCCACCTATCCATATCCAGACACCTCAAATTTAGAATCAATAGAGGGGTGTTTTTGCTCTTTTAGAGCCAGCGGTCTAATGACCGGTGTTTCTCTCCACGCGGCGCGGAGCTGTCGACCGGCGGCTGAGCGGTCGATATTGGCGTAGTACTTCCTGGTGGTTTCTGAGCTGCCGTGTCTCAGCTGCACAGACATGGCCGGCAGGCGGCTGAGGTCCTCGTTCACGGTCATCGTGCACAAGGTGCTCCGAAACATCTTCAATGAGAAGTCCACGCCTGACGCTTCGGCGATGCGCTGCTTGAACTCCCGGAAGCGGTTCTGTGAGTAGAACCCGTTCCCCGAGTACAGGTTCGGGAACAGCGCCTCGTTCTTGGCCCCTTTCTCCAGCAGGTAGCTCTTGCGGTCGGTGACGAACCGTTCGATCATGGGCAGCATATCCTCGCGGATGATGTCCACCCATACCTGCGACGCCCAGTTGCTCTCCCCTTTGGGGTGGCGCACGAAGATGCGCCCCCGCTTGAGGTCGAGATCCTTGGCCTCCGCCAGGCGGAGCTCGGACGGCCTCAGCCCAGATCCGAAGTAGTTGGCCACCATTCCCCGGCATACGCATCCGGTCCAGCCCTTGAAGCCCTCGACGACCTCGAAGATCTTGCTGAGATCTTCGGGCTCGATGTACTTGATCGGCTTAGGCCCGGCCGAAGGGATGACGAACTCCCCGAGGTCGAGCATATCGTCGAGGGCGCGGTTCCTCATGAACTTGAGATAGCCGTTCAAAAGCCGTAACTGGAGCGCCTGGGTGTCCGGGTCGAGGTTCTTGATCTCGACGGCGTATGTGCGGATCTCTCCTTCCTTCAGGTGCCTCGGGTCCGTGGTCGATATTTTACCACGAGCCTTGAGGTCCTCGAAGATGTCGGCCATCCGATGGAGATCCCTTTCCCTCACCGGGATAGTCGTGTCTGCTTTCCAGACGCCTCTCTTCCTTTCCATGTAGTACTTTATCCCCGCGGCGAAGGGGTAGCGACCCAGTCTCAAGGACGCCACCTCCAGGTCGGGGGCGGCCTTGCATTTCTTTGCATGGTTACCTCCGGACCTTGTATTAGCGCCACGAGTAAACGTCGTTTTCCATCCCTTCCTAATCTCTTATGTTCCCGCTCACTTCGTCGATCAGAGCATGATCATCTGCTGTTGGGAGCGGGATGCTCGCTCGAGCAAGACGCCGGTCGAGAACCTTCTGCAGGTGGTCATCGAACCGCCCCTGATCGACCATACGCTCGAATACCGTCTCGATCGTAGCCTCGAGACACCGGCTACCGATGCTCACGGCCGGCTCGCGACCATCGCACATGTCGCAGGTCTCCAAGGCCTCCATACGATGGAACCTCGGTGCGTTTTTGAGCTCCGAGGCCCTGGTGAATAGACCGGTCTGCTTCGCCTCGGGCATATCACTCCTCCATGGCGCCCAGTGGCTCGGCAGCACGCTCCTGCTCCCGCTTGGTCCTCTGCTTCACTCTCGCCCGGTCCTTGATCTCGTAGATGGCGGGGAGATCCCTCGCCGCCGTCGACAGCTGGAACTCGGAATGACCGGTGCACCTGCCGCATCGCAGGTTGTTGATCTGCGAGGTGCAGTAGTAACAGTGAACTACGCGGGGGTCGAGGTCGGCCGGGACAGAAACATTGCAAGGGGATCCTCCCCGGCCGGTGGTCAGTGGAAGGGTGGGCGGGGCATCTGTGACGATGTCGGAGGTAACCTGCTGAGCAACGAGCTCCCCCGCCCCTGTGTCTGCGTTCATCTCTGAGCCTCCCGGACGAGGGGGCCGGGGTTGCCGCTGAGTATCTTATCGACCGCTTCCAGCTGGTCCTGGGCCTTCCGGGCGATGTCCCCGGTGTAGTTCTGGGCCTTGAACAGGAGGTCCTTGCGGTAGCGCATAGCCTCCCTCTCGGTCATCATTCAGACCACCTTCTCACAGATGACGCCCTCACACGAGTCGCGGCGGGCGCAGGCGGCGCAGTCCTGGTGGGCCTTGAGGTCGGCCGGGGTCACGGCCTCGACCGAGAAGCCGAGCGGGTAAAGGGAGACCATCTAACGCTGCCCCCCGATGGCGTTGAGCAGCTGCTCGACCAGGTCCTTGGCCCCGTCGACATCGACGACGATGCCCTGGACGATGTTCGGCCCTTTGGACAGCACCACGGCCACCCGGCCGTCCTTCATGCGCTCGGCATGGATGCGTTTGATGCAATTGGGGTTCTCGCACTTGCAGGCAATGCCCTCGATGTCCTTGGCCTTCTGCTCCTGCATCTCGCCGAGCGCTTCGGCTAGAAGCTCGTGAATCTTGGCAACGTCCTCCTGGGAGGACAGCTCCATGATGATGGCCTTCATGTTCATGCCCCCACGGGTCTGCTTGCATACTGAACAGCGAGACGGGCAGCGTCGATGCGAGCCTTTGTCCCTTCCTCATCCATGAAGTCGACGTAGGCGTACCAGCCCGGGGCCTTCACTGAGCCGGGCTGTTCGATCTTGTCGAGGGGCCGAACGGTCGGGGCGTCGAGAGTGATGCTCACGTTGATGCCCATGGCCTTGAGCATGGTAACGTGGTCGTCTAGCGCTTCGAGCCTGGACCGGATACGGTCCACCTGTTGTGACTTCTCCTCCGACTCGACATCAGCGAGCGCGGCCTCCACCGGGTCCTGTTGATCAATGTTGTCCATATGGCCCAACCTCCAAAGGCGCCAGGGAAGCGCGGAACAGAGAGTCCCGTTGGGCTAGAACAGAGCGCCCCCTGGCATGTGTCGAGAGCTTTTGCTATCGTCTTGTGTTCATCAGCCTACCACGGTCACGGACCGCAGACTCTCCTATGCATTCGCCTTTCGGGAATGCCGAATCGCAATAGAGCCGAGGCATATTAATGCTTTCGGTATTGCAGAATGCCAACAACCGAAACCTAAATTATATAATTACACCATATAATGAAAGGATGATGGTTTCTACAATCTACAAGGCCCAAACCTTAGAGGAGAGGCTATCGATTGCTGTTCTTTTAACTCTGGCCAATGAAAAAGAGCCGATTATCAAGGGAGTCCTGGCGAGCAAGTTAGCCAAAAGTGCTGGGACAGTAATAGATCGGGTGATCGAGCTGCAGGAGGTCGGCCTTGTTATTGAGATACAAGAGGACAAACGACCATTCCGAAAGTTCGTCGAGCTCACCCCAAAGGGGCAGGCGGTGGCCGAGCACCTGCAGGCGATCGAAGAGATCCTAAAATGATAGCAACATCAAGGTGATCATCTACAGCGACTCGAAGTCGCATGATGATGTGCGGAAGGCCAATGAGAACAATGCTAATGGCTACTTGGTCAAACCCAGGATGGTGGAGGAGATTGATGAATCATCAAGCATCTCATTGAATTGGTTGATTATTAGTTAATTTAGTAAAATATCGCTATGTTAGACGAGTAGACGCTTGCCTCATTGGGGAGGTACAATAATTATGATTATTTTGACCAATTCATTGGTTATTCATCATGTGGGCCTGGACCCGCCCTGGGCTCTGTGATGGCGTCTAGTGGCCCTTCTCTTGATTCGGACGAACCTCCGAATTCTGCCGTGATAAATTTGTCCTCCAACTCTTTAGAAAAGGCCAGAACTGCGCGTTTTAATTCCTCTAACTTCTCTAACTCTTCGGCCAGAGCCTTTTGTTGGTCCGAATCTATTGATCCGTTCTGATCAACGGGCACCCTTACTACTAATTGTTTCAATCGTTTTGCATACAATTTGGCATCATATCTCGATCTAGATTTGGCCACAGCCTCTCGGATTGCGTAAACAACGTATTGTGGATGCAATCTAGCATCTTGAAGTTTAACAATATTAACATCATCATGGACAACAAATTTTTCTTCATTGCGTAAGAAGGTTGCACCAACATTGCCATTGGCATTAACTGTAATGATACTGTCTGTGGCCCCCATAACAGGCGTTCCATTGCTACTTAGCCATGCCGCAGATATTTTTCCTAAATAACTATCCTGCTCCCCATGGCCAGAAATAACAGGTATATCGCCCGGATTTTGATTAATGTCTTTTCTAGTGATACGATTCCCATGCTCAATTTTAAAATAATTCGTATCTGACAGGGATATTTCTACATACTTTATCTGACTTAGATCGACTTGTCTTAAACTATCTACCTCTGTTGCGACAGATTCATACATCGAGTCGATTCCGGATCTAAATTCATCAACCGACATAGTATCGGGCTCAGACAGACCCAATTTCCTAATCTCATCATCTGTCCAGAATCGGTCAATATCCCATCTTGCAGCTGCCGTTAAGTTATCTTTTGGTATTAATTTACAATTTAGATTTCTCGGCTCGAAATAGGAACGATCCGCATAATAGGCTCTGAATTGCCTAATAAGATCAGGTAGATCTGACCGGCATCTGAATCTTCTGGCATCTCTAGTCTCACCAACTTCTCGAACAACAAAAGCAAATATATAATCTGGCTGAATATCGTTTATATCAATTTTCTTAGTGAAGGTTAAGATATACGTCCTATTGGGCGTATTATAGAATGTTCGTTCGGGAAGTAATACTACACCATCCAATATGCATTTATCCAGAATATATTGCCTAACGGATGTTTCCGATCTTGTTAGTATTCCGGTTGGCACTATAACAAAAGCTCTTCCGCCAGGTTTTAGAGAATCGATAATCCATCTTATAAACAAAGACTCGATGCCTGTGCCCGCTCCGGAATATCTTTGCGCCAGAGTTGTATTCTCAGCTATCTTTTCCTTCACGACGCTAGTTCCACTCACAACAAATGGTGGGTTAGTCAGAACTAGGTCGAAAGCAGAATCCTGGGGAAATCTTAGGGTGCCTAGAATCCTCTCATTATCGACAAGAATAAAAGTCTCATGCATCAACCGGATAAATGCTGTCTTCTGTTGATCGTTCATAGCGATGTATTTTTCTGCCAAATGAATCAGCATGTTTGCTTTTGACAGAATATTTGTTTGGGGATCAAGTTCTAAGCCAAGGAGTTTTACTTTGAAGCTAACCCTGTTCCCATTTATCTGAAGATTATTTGCTAAATATTCACGATAAAGTAGAGGTTCAAGTAAAAAGCCGCCAACTCCACTTGCCGGGTCACAAATAATGGCATCATCTCTTGCCATGAGGGACCCAGCATTTGACATCCCAACAACTGCTCTCACAACATTTCTGGGAGTTAAGTATTGGCCCAATTTTTGTTGTTTCACAGTCTTTTTCAGGAATTTTTCGTAAACTCTAGACTTAAACTCACTCTCTACCCTATTGACCCGACCAAATTTAACGAACGAGTCAAGTATTTTTATAAATGTCCCATTATATGTCTTTATCTGAACGGTTTGTTGCCCAACTTGCCGAATTATGGATGGATCTAAAAATGCAAATCCATTAATTACTGAGGTTACTTCTGAACCCTTTAGGATATTATTGGGGTATTGAATATTTTGAATGGCCGGAAAAAGTTGCTTCATTCGAGGCCTTATTCGGTCCACGTAAAACTCTATTTGTGTACTACCATACTGGGATACAAACGCTGACTCTTCAGTATTTAGTTGATCTATGCTCATACTTGTTGGTAGGAGCTGCAAATCACTCAGAAATTTGAATAAAAATAATTCCACAAATGTAGAGAGGCAGAGTTTCGGTTCTTCATGGGTGGCCATCCAGATCGATTGCCACACTTTATCGGCCAAATCAGACGGATCGACTGCAACAGGAACGATTAAAAAATCTGTTAAAGGATCGAGCCGGTCCAATACATCTTGTATTACTCCGGGCTGCCGATAGTCAAAGGAGATCAATGTGCTATTTTCACTAATGTATCTCAATTCAGTGATATCTTTGCCCATATTATGAATCCAAATGTATTTTTGATAGTCGGTAATTATCCCGATTTTTGCACCGAGCTGTTGCATATAAGTTAAACATTGCTCAGCCGCAGCTTCTTCTTGACGTGGCGTCTTTAGGTCAATTGAATCCTTACGCTCAACTACAGCAACTACAGTGGTGCCATCTAGAATGATCTCATCTGGTTTAGATGATTGAGATGGATTGCCAGACCAAGTATTTGCCTTAAATGATATATCGGTCACAAATCCAGCTATAATATTGGCAGATTTTAGTTGGGATAATGTTGTACTACCAATAATGTAATGTTGAAATGGACCCAATGGAGAGCCTTGGTAAACAATCTGACTACCAATTTGAAGTTGAAACCTTTGAAGTTCCTCTGGCATCCCCAACCCTCAATATTTGGGATATATCTTACCAAACCTTATACTTATCCAGACTTCAATAATAATAGCATTTGGTAAATATCTAATATCATTGTTACCTTGCCTACGATCAATAGATAAGCAGCACTTCGTTAAGGGATCTTGAATGATGCCATTATGTTATCTTGCATTAATCTAAAGCAACCCTGGGCAGATGCTATTGTTGAAGGAATGTTACCGATATTAATTCGGACATTTTCAGTTGCGAAGCGAGGCCAGGTCGGTATAGCTGCTACGAGTCGCCTTGATAAGCAATATAAAAATATGATGTGTGAGGAGGATATTTATTTCGCTGAGGACCGACTTCTCTTTGATTGCGTAATAGGAAAAGTGGAAATTACCAATTGCGTTAAAATAAGCAGAGAAGAAGCGGCCAGAACAGTCCAAGAATACAATGATAGCCCTGCCCGTTTGACCTATCCATCCCATTACATCCCCAAAACGAAGGTTGCGTATCTTTGGTCATTTGAGCGGCCGATCAGATTGGAAATACCATTGGAAATAACAAAGAAGAATCTTACATGGTCGCAGACGAATTGCGAACCCATTAAGACGAAAAAGCCTCAAAAACAATCATATTGGAGCAATATGGACTTGAGCAGATATAATGACCAAAATCTAAAGAGTTATTCAAGATTACAATTATGAATCTAAGATGACCCTTGGGACAAAGACATATTAATATAAAGATATAATTAAAAAGCAAAAGTGCAGATTATTAGAATGGGTGAAGAATAAAATATTAAACTATTCGCCCCTGCCGGCTTTTGCCCGTTGGTTTCTCAGCTTTAATGCGACTCAGCAGAACACTCGCCGGTTCATCATTAGGATCTTGGGGAACAAGCTTGCCCTCGAATGCTTGTTTAAGTATAGCATCGCGTAACTTCTCTCCACTAATCTTCTCAGAAGAATCATACTCAAGTACCGCTTGGATTTTATTTAAAGCATTTACACATTCATTTATTTGATTAAATAATATATTAATCCTGGCCACAATACGACGTTGTTCTGCAATAGGGGGAAGAGCTATGGTCAATGCTGATAATTGGTTTTTTGTAATTCCCTCTATTGTTGTACCCCTACTCATACTCTTGAATTTTTTAGTTGCAACCGATAGATAGTCTAGTGAATACTCTGGAAGGATTATTTCTCCCTTGGGAATAAGTGCTTGCGAATCCTGGCTGAAGCAAAGAGGAGTTTTTGTTAACGTTACCTTTCCAAGACCAACTCGGGTAACCACAATTACGCTGCCTTCAGGAACAAGATTAGTTGCTGAATTTTCAATCGCTTCTTTTGTGATGTATTTTCTTGGACGAACTTCAGTTGTGCTAATTATATCGGCACTTGAAATCCAAGGAATATCTCCGTTCCAAAAGTTTTCGTTTTTTGTAGATGGAGTACCTCCCCCTATGATCTCGTATATCTCCCCTATTGTGGCTATGGCCCATCCGCGGGGAAGTTGTGAATGTAATACTTCAGTTGTCATTACTGCTCACCCGGCCATTATCCAACAATAAAGATAGTTCTTCTAGTGCATCCTGAACAGTCTGCAATTGCGTCCGAATCTCGCTGACAATGGTCTCCGGGTCCGGAAGGTTCTCGCCGCTCTCTAATGACTCGTCACGAAGCCAGAAAATGTCCAGATTCTCTTCCCTGCCCTTTATGACTTCGCGGCTGTAACACTTGAACCTATCTGTCTCATGGCGACCTTCACGAGGGTGGCCATTGGCATCTAAGCCGTAGGACTCTTCGAAGTCATTGAAATACAAAGAAGTTAGGGAATGTCCCTTAGTGATCTTCTCAACATTCGTCCTCAAATCGAATATCCAAACTTCCTTAGTCGGTAGACCCTTGCGGAAGAAGATAATATTGGCCTTGACGCCCGTAGAGTAAGGAGTGAAGGTGCCTATGGGAAGACGCAAAATCGTATGGAGGTCGCAGTCCTCCATGAGAATCTCGCGTAATTTTTTCCCGGCCCCGCCCTCGAACAAGACATTGTCAGGCACGACCATTGCTGCCCTTCCACCCGGCTTGAGGACATGAATCACATGCTGCACGAAGTTGAGCTGTTTGTTGCTCGTCGCCACAGTAAAGTCCTCACGGTTCGGCATCTCCCCAGCACCTTTTGACCCGAATGGCGGGTTCGTTAACACGCAATCGTATCGTTTCGTCGTATGCGGCCCCTCGGCCAGCGAGTCACCGAAGAAAATGTCCACCTGGATCTCGTGCAGATACAGGTTCATCAGCGCTAAGCGCTTGGTCTCCAGCACGATTTCGCCGCCCGAGTAGGTTCTCGTCCTCAGTCGTTCCCTTTCCTTGGGCGAGAGCTGGGCGCCCTCCTTCGTCTGCAGGAGCATCCACTCGTATGCGCCGATGAGGAAACCGCCAGTGCCGCAGGCGGGGTCGTGAATGGTGAACTCCTCGTTCTCGCGAATGTCCGGCTTCATGACCCGAACCACAGCGCGGATGGCCTCGCGTGGAGTGAAGTACTGACCGGCGCCCTTCTGCTCCGCGGCGTACTTCTGAAGAAGACCTTCGTACGCCTCGGCCTTGAGATCGACATCGAGCGAGGACCAGTCCTCCTTCTCCGAGTCGATCATGGTGATTAGTTTCTTCAGGTTGATCGGCTCGCGGAACTGAGAGATGGCGGAGGCGAAAATGCTGCCGAGAAGGCCGCTCTCTTTACCCAAGCGGGCGAGCAACTTCTGGTAGTGTTCCAATAGTTCGGTGCCTGACTTGGAGGTCAGGGATTCCCAGCCATAGCCCTCTGGCACGGCCAGACCTTTTTCGTCGGCCATCTTTAGGAATAGTAGGTAGGTCAGCTGCTCGATGTAACTGCCGTAGTTCATGCCATCATGTCTCAGGGTATTGCAGAAACCCCATAGCTTGCTGACTACATCGCTCATTGAATCACTGCCAAATTGATCTCGTGAAGTAACGATTCTAACTCCCCATCGAACACTGCATTGGCCTTCTTCCAGGAGCCGTGTCGTGAGAATGGGAGGTCCTCGAATTGCTCCTTCGCTATAAGCAAGTTATGAGAGAGATGGTTCTCGATGAGATTCATCCAGTTCTCTTGCTCTGAAGTAAGAGTCATGCCGGCGCGGATCCGAGACATAGCTTTCCGCACCCGCTCCTGCGCCGTGCCCAGCGTCTCCCCTAGGGCGGCGTGGCGGACGATGGAAATGATGTCGGCCATCTCGTTGTTGTACGCTTTACGCAGATTGGACTCGGAGAAGTTCTCCGTCCTGGCCTGCAACTTGGCCCGCAGCTCCTCCAGATCAGAGGTATCGAACTCCTTGGGACGGTGCAATAGCACCGATAACGCTTCGATGTGATCCGGGTTCTCCTTGACGAACGATTCGAACGCCTGGATGTAATCGTTCGGCTTCAGCTCCTTACCATCACGAGTTTTGAACACCTGCTCGGAGGTGACCTTATCCTCCACTCCAGGAACGATGAAGAAGGTCGGCGGGGGCTTGGGATAGTTCTCCAGGAGCCATTGTAACCGAGAGTTGCTCAGCTTTTCGACGCACTCGGTGAAATTATCCTTCAACATCATCGGCAGCTGCTCGCCGAAGGTGCGAATGTCGCCCTGGGGAATGAATTCCGCCAGCGCGTCCCTCCCCTCCTTGGTAATGTTCTTATCGATGCGTTGCAGACGCTTGACAAGCACACGAACATTGTAGTCGCGATCACGATTGTTGGCGATGCCCTCAACTATTTCGGCTATAGGCCGCGTGGGCTTGGCCGGGGGGTCGGTGGTGAACGCGGTCGCTTTGGAGAAGTAATCTAGTACGCCCACTGCATCAAAGACCATGAAGTGCGTTTTCCCGATGTCGATGCATTTTCGAGTGCCCCGGCCCAACATCTGCTCGAATAATATTCGCGACTTGACCGGACGGACGAACAGCAGCGCCTCCACCGCCGGCACATCGACGCCGGTGGAGAGCATATCGACCGTCACCACGACCGAGGGGGAGCGGCGGTTCCTGAACTCACGAATCCGTTGCAGCGGTCTATCGACCGTCGGGCTGCCGGTGATCTTCGAGGCGAAGTCGTCGCCCTGTCCCGCCTCGTCTCGGATGAAGTTCACCAGCTGGTCGGCGTGAGAGCGGTGCGGCAAGTCGTTCGAAGCGAAGACGATGGTTTTGGGGAAATGACCGCGCCACTTCTCGAACTCCCGAGCGTGCTTCATGAATTCCTGCAAGATCTTGAGGTTGCTGTCCGGGGCAGTTATGGCTCGCTCCAGCTCGCTGGAGCTGAACTCCCGCTCGTCCTCCAGCAGCTCCGACTTAATGCGTCCAGTGGTCGTATCGACGACCCGGACCTCCTCGCCCTCTTTGAGGAAAAGGCCGTTCATGCGAATCTGAGAGTTAATGATAATGGGATCATAATCAACCAGGTAGCCTTCGCGGACGGCCCGTTCGTAATCGTATTGGTAGACGACCTCGCCGAAGTATGCCTTGGTGTGCAGCGCCGGCGTCGCGGTGAGGCCGATCTTCACGGCATCGAAGTAATCAAGCACCTCGCGCCACTTGCTCTCCTCATCGGGATTGTAGCCGCGGTGGCACTCGTCGGCAATGATACAATCGAACGCATGGGTCGGTATGTCCAACCGGTCGGCGTCGGAGCAATCTTCCACATCTCCGGTCGCCGAAGTCTCATCGCCTTGGCCGAAGAGATTGATGCGCATCCGTTGGATCGTGGAGACATAGACGAACGAGGTGCCGAGCTTGGGGTCCGTAAGGTAGGTGTTCGGCAGCACCTTAGGGTCGAATCCCTCCTCCTCGCAGAGGTCCTCCCGCTTGAATCGTTGACCGTAGACCTCGTAGATGCGATCGAACTTGAGACCCGGTTCCGCTTCGAATGCGGCCATGGCGCCGATGGCCTGTGCCGCTAATGCGCGACGATCGACCAGGAATAGGATGCGATGGGCGGTCTTCGACTTCAGCAGGCGATGAAGAAGATCGATAATGGTGACCGTCTTACCGGTTCCGGTGGCCATGGCCACCATCATCTTCCGGCGGCCCCCGAGCATCGCGCCCTCGATGCCCTTTACCGCTTCCTTTTGATACGGCCGCAGCCAGGGATGCTCCACCGGGTTCGAGCGTAGCCATTGTTCTGAAGTCGTGGCATCGCGCTGCAGCATCTCTCTCAACGCTTCGGGGCTGTGGAACGAAGACACCTGCCGCGACCGGCTGTTCTTCCAGCGGAGGTCGCGGAACCACACCTCCTCGCCATTGGTCGAGTAGACGAAGGGAATGTTGTACTCGCCGAAGCGGAGGAGACTGCCTTGGAATGCCCGAGCATAGCGTTCCGCCTGGGAAATGACATTCTGAGGGGCGAGGGAGACTTTCTTCCCCTCGACGATGGCCAACGGGGCGCCTTCGTGGAACAGGACATAGTCGGCGGGACCGGATAGCGTGGGATGCTCCTCCACCGCCGCGGTTTTATAAATGGCTCCGAGTCTGAACGGTGTAACTTGTTCCCAACCCGCCGCCTTTAGTGATTTATCAATGCGGTTTTTGCGCGTTACCGCCTCGCTCTCCGTTGTCATGAACGTCTGCCATTATACTGTTGGATGGTTTAATTATATTCTATTTGTTTTGTAATACGAACTGGATGATCATATTTGACAAATGGGGCATCACAGAGCATCAATCCAACCTAGTTGCCTTCTGAAAGCATTCCTGGTGCAGGTACCCGTATCGCCATCCCCACGTCTTCGACAGCAGCTTGAGCTCGTACCCTCGGTCGGAAACGTCGAGGAGCTTCCCGCACAGCTCGCACTGCACCGCCCTGCCGAGCTCATACCGTGCCGGCCCGTCGTAGCCGAGGACCTCGAGGCCGCTCGAACGCAGCACCATGCCGAGGCAGGCGACGTTCGACAGGCGGTCCTGGGCCATCTTGAGAAGAGCCAATTCGCTACGGAGGTCCTCGATCTGCTTGGAGATAGGCACGGGCCGCGTCATTGTTTCCCCCTGCAGGCCTCATTGTCGCAGCGAGGGCATCGCCAATCGCGCTTTGGCAGATCGGGCGGCAGGTTCATCTCGAATGATATCTCCGCCGCGGTGTCCGATTCGACCGCGTCCAGAGCGCATTCGATCAGGTAGATGGCTTTGCACCGCGAGCGGTTCTCGGTGCCGATCTCATGCTCCAATCGATCGCGCAACGTGCGCAGGCGCTTCTCAAATTGTATGGCTCCTGGATCCATGTTATCCCTTCCTGGTCATAGCCTCGGCGACGAACGTGTCCAGCCGCTCCGGCCGCCCAGCCTTCGCTTCCCAGATCATGTCCACCACGTCCCTGGTGGCATCGACGCATGCGCAGGATCCATCGCCGTGTCGGCCCTTGCAATCCTTCTTGGCGCACAACCTAGTCTCCCGGAGCGCCGTGTCATAGAGCTTTCCGAAGATCCTAGCCAGGTCGTCCAACGAACTTTCCGTCATAGCCCATCTGCCTCTGCTCGGACCATGTAACGAGGGGGTGACTTCATTTTCGGGGGGAGGTGACCGATTATCGAGCTCGCATTTAGGCAGCATTCTAAAAAATTCATAATAGTTACTGGCTAAAACGAAATCGCCGAGATATGAAAAGGGAAAATGATGAAAAAGTTCGAGCGAAAGTGGTTTAGATCAGGCCTTCAAATGCACCGTTGGTCTGAAGATAATACCCCGGACCGGAGGTCATGTAGCTAAGGACCATTATGTTCTCGAGGACCTCGACGACATCGCCGTCCTTCTTGAACGCCTCGGCGAGATCACCCACCAGCTCAGCGGTCCTGTCCAGCTGCTGCATGGTTAACGGGATTACGCGGTCTCCAGTGGATACGGCTCTGAGCCTCTCAGTGTATGCGGTGTAGCTGACTTGCAAAATGGTCTGGGCGAGGAGCAGGTCCTTGCTGAAGCTATATCTCATGGAGCGATCTACTACACCATAGGCGGCGCTGTAGTAGAATATTTTCTTAGCAGGATCCGTCTCATCTTTCATCTTCTTGGACACGTTCTTAAGTTCCTTTATGAGCTCAACCTTTACAAATTGCTCCATGTAGTCACCTCGATCATGCCGTTGGGGCATCGTTGTAAGTGGAGACCATGTTGAAATTTCCATTCATCTTCGACTCGAAGGCGTTCGGAGCGCGGACGTCCTCTATGGTCACAAGAGGAGCGAATGGTGCCGCTGGGC
Organism: uncultured Methanomassiliicoccaceae archaeon; assembly: GCA_964477865.1. Classification (GTDB taxonomy): domain Archaea; phylum Thermoplasmatota; class Thermoplasmata; order Methanomassiliicoccales; family Methanomassiliicoccaceae; genus UBA6. The sequence goes on from CAYZEV010000001.1 coordinate 121,742, forward strand.
CCTCGAACAATTCCGGGAACATGATTTCCATCAGACCGGTGTTGAACTGCTTCATCGGCCTAACGAGCAGGCTATCCTCATTGATGGCATAGAAGGTCATGTTGCCGCGCTTTCGGGTCTTCTTAGCAATTCCCCAATGGCGGAACATCTTGACTGTCTTGTCGACCGCCGGCCGCGACACACCAGTAACCCTCTCTAGCTCGGTGATGTTGAAGTCCAGATCAGGCGTGGACATCAGATGTTCGAGCAGACGTAGCTGGACGTTGTTGCCGAGCACTCCCTCAAATGGTTTCTCTGCCATGTTCATCTCCAATGTTGCTATGTCTAAAGGAGTATTAAACCATTGTCACTTTAACTTTACAGCTCCGTAAAATGAATATTACAACACGTGTTGATGGCCAATCGGTACCGGAATGTTGTTGTATCTCAATGCCTTTGCTGCGAGACCTGGGTTGACCCAATAATTGACGGGCTTCTTCTTCTTGCACCCCAGATAGTTCTGGTTCAACAGCGACTGCAGCACCTCGTCGACGTCCATTTTACTACCAAGGTCACGTTTGATGGCATTGTACGCCTTGGAATGTTTTTCGCTTACGCATCTCTTCGTTAGCAAATAGAGGAGCATAGCAAGCTCATCTTTGGAGAGATCGTAAGCCATGCCGAGGTATCTCGTGGGGGACCATATAAATATGACACCCGGGGCACCGAAGCTGCCGAAAGTGCGAGCAACTACCCATAATATGGTATTTGGCTCCAACGAAATCGCCGAGACGTGATAAGAGATAATGATGAAGGGGGCGGAGTGAAAGTGAATGGATGCTCTTGCATCAACTAATATAGGCTCAATAAAATATAGGCCTGGAGGAAGTTTCTATGAGCGAGAACGATAACGCTATTGTTGATGAAGGAACCCAGGCCCCTGAAGGACAGCTTGGAACGGAACAACGCGTGGACGCCCCCCGACCGGCCCCACACCTGATCATACCGGTGAAGAGGCCGGTAGAAGGTCGAGCTCCGAAGAGGTGGCCCCTCGCGGTCGCAGTGGTCCTGGTAGTGGCCGCCCTGCTCCTAACCGCCCTCGTTCTTAACGGTGGAGTCTCGTTGGGAGGTTCGGGTGTTGGCGCTAATTCGAACATGGTCACCAAAAGCCCACAGGAGATGCTTCTGACCTTGGCCGATTTCCCTTCGGGATGGCAGAACGGCGGACCAACGCAGGGTATCAACTCAACAGGGGATGCTCCCGATATATCTATTACCGGGAATGCTAGCGCCAGATTCAACACGACGGGACAGGGGGAGATGTCAACTCCAGCAGGTGTAGTGGAGTTATCGATCACTACCTTCGACAGCGTGGAGAGCGCCCGTTCGGCATATGACATTATTTACAGGAATATAACCTCCCAGATGTCCATCTCTACCAACGTTACTGGACACTTCGAAAAGTGCCTCCTGATCGACTTCAACCTTGGGTCGTGGGCCGATTCAAAGAATTATATCTTCCAAGAGAAAAACACGGTCGGCATAATGCAGTTCGGCTCCTATCTGAACTATGATATGCCTCCGAGCTGGATCGACGACATTCTCACCACGCAAGAGGGCAAAATAGTTTGATGATGGAGAAAATGGCATTCTGCAGGAACTGCGCCAAGGAGCTCAACGCCGCTTCGGTCGCAGGACCTCGGCGATGTTGTCGGCCGCCTGCATCAGGTAGATTGGCAGGGCCTCCGGGACTATGTTCGGGGTGCAGTCGATGTTGAACTGGTTCGGCCCCACAATCTCGATGGTGATCAGGCGGCGATTGTCCTTCGGTGCGGCCGGGGCATCCCGAACGGTCTGGTGCTGTTCTGGCGTTGCTTCCTTAATGTTGTCCATGTCGCGTTCCTCCTATGCTGCGTTGAGGGCATCAAGCTGAGCCTTGGCCGCGTCCTTCTCCGCCGTCAGTTGGTCGATGAGGTCCCGGAGGTCCTGCTTCTGCTGATTGACCGCCCGGACCGCCTGGACCCATACCCGCAGCTTGGTCCCGTCCGTGAAGGTCAGCACGAATACCTCCGGGTTGTTCCCGTCCGATGACTTGCATCCCGTTACTGTTTGGCCCACCAGGGTCTGAATGTCGTCCTCTAGCATGTTCTCACCTTGAACAGGAAAGGGTTTAGGAGGTCCTTGCCAGCAGATGGGCGGCGAACCATACGCCACCGCCCGAGTCGAGCGTTTGCGTGCCGGCCGAGCCCTGGCAGACCTTGAGACAGTATTGTTTCCCTCCGGTCAGAAGGAGCAGCTGGGCCATGTGAACGGTCGGATAGTTGCCGTTCCCCCAGGAGTAGTAGGTCTCATGGCCGACCCACACCGAGTCGGTGAAGTTCCACAGCCAGATGCCCACGATGCCCGAGAAGTTCGCAACGAACTGGATATTGGCATCGATCATGTAGACGCCGTTCACCGGGGCGGTCCACAGGCCTAGGGTGAAGGTCTGAGAGGACAGGGGGTTGTTCCAGTCCTGGGACCAGGTGTTGCCGATGGTGCTCCAGGACGAGTTCCCCGGGATGGTCACGCCGGCCGAAGTCAGGTGGAACTTGCACATGATGTTGCGCTGGCCCCACAGGTAGCTCCCCCCGTCCACGATGGTCTGCCCGGCCACTGACAGATTGCCGCCCAGGTTGAGGTTGAAGCCCGGACCTCCACCCATCCACAGTTCCATGGTGTTCGAGGCGTCCTCGTTAACGAGCCGGACCTGACGGCTCGTTCCCGTACCGCCGTTGTCGTCCATGCGGAAGTTGGCGATGGTGAAGCGGAGGTTGCCGTGATCCAGGTAGAAGTCGCCATAGCCGCTTGGTTGGCCGGTGAGCTGCAGTCTCGCCACCCGTCCATAGCCGCAATTGGTACCACTGGTCCCCGTTGCCCAGTTCGTCATCTGGAGGGACAGCCACCCGATGTAACCGTTGGGTGGTTGGGAGCCATCGTCATTTATCGGATAGCTCCACAGGGCGAAGGTCCTGGTGCCGATGCCCGCATAGCCGTTGTCGGCGTCGTTGTAGAAGATCCACCGGATGGACCCGCTGTTGGCCTGGTTCTTCCCGCCCCAGGTCAATGCTGACCCCCTGGACAGGCCCCCGAGCGAGACCGCGTTGATCCGCAGCTCGTCCCCGGTCATGTAGATGTTCCCGACCGGCGGGGCGTTGACCGGCGAGACGTCATTGGTGGAGGTGGCCGTCACAGTGGTCAGGTCGAACCTGATCCGGAAGTTCTGGACGTAGGTGTAGTTCGCCGAGGACTTGGCCCAGATCTCGATGATGTCGCCCGGGTTGGCGTCCATGAGGTCGTCGGTATAGGCCACATATCCACCGCCGCCGGTGTTGTTGAAGTGCTCCGCCCCCCATGGGACACCGTTCTTGTAGACGCGGGAGTAGGACGTCGCCCCGGCCGAGTTGGACATCTCATGGTAAACGCGGAAGCCGTGCAGGACGCAGTTGACCCGGATGGACTTCACCGCGATGTACGATGTGCTCTGGCCGTTGTTGTTGGCGGCCAGGTTGGTGAACTGATCGGTGTTCGAGGCGACCGTCACCGACTGGCTCAGGAGGTTGGCGTAGACGTTCTTAGATGAGTCCAGGACGACCACGCCGCCCATCTTGAGCGTGGTCCCGAGCCACAGGTTGTTCACGTTGTAGGACGAGCTCCCAATGTCCCTGGCGGCCCCGAACAGGATCATGCTCTGGTCCAGGGCCAGGGTCGAGCCGGGCCGGAGGTAGCAGTAGTTCGTGTTCTCCCGGCCCAGACTGCACATGCCGCTGGGGGTGGTGATCTCCAGCCGCCCTCCCGTTCCGCCGTCAATGCTCCCCGTGCCCAGGTTCACCGCGGCGAACCGGGGCGAGTCGGTCGTGCTCAATGACTGGTTCATCCCGGCCTGGACATTGTTAAGGGCCGAGGCCATGTTGCTGATGATGGTGGAGAGGTCGATGGTCGGCCTCCCGATGGTGATTGTCGAGACCGGCTTCCTCGAATCGTACTCGACCTTCTTGACGAAGCCCTGCACAGTTTTGCCGGCGATGGAGTCCTGGATGACCCCCATCTGCCGGAAGGCATAGGGCCAATTCTCCTGGTAATAGCCGTTCGCCACATTGACCGTCCCGGCCAGGCGGTTCGGTGCGGAGAAGGTCGCGTCGCTCGTCGGGTTCTTGAACTTGGCGATGATCCGCGCCGCCAGGTTGTCGAGGTCGGTCTGGTTGCTGATCTTGGAGAAGAAGAATGACTTGGACCGGAGCCCGTTAGCAGCGATGCTCGCGGCATCCGAAGCGGTCGAGGTGATGCCGTTGCCGGTCAGGGTGACTGAGTTCACCACGTTATCTATGTTGTTGGTGTAGTGGACGTCGCTCATCGCCCTCGCATACCAGTTGTTCGGCTGGCTGCCGGCGTAGTAGTAGACCTGCGGATTGACCTGGGGGACAGGCGTCGTTTGGTCTACAATCAGATGGACCTTGGAACTGAGAGCTCCTTCCCACGGCGAACCGCCATACATGACATACTCGCCCTGGAAGGCCCACCGCATGGTGAACGATGTGAAGGACCAGTCGGCGGTATCGTACGCGCCGGAATGGCCCGCGCCCACCTGTCCGTCGAGGTCGTGCAGGCACTCGATGATCCTGCGCCCCCTCCCATCATACGCGGCCCAGGTGTTGGCGTCGTTGGTCCAGTCCAGGACGCCGTCCGCACCCATCTGGTTGGCGAAGTCCTGCAGCAGGGAGGTATCGCTCACCGCCGAGGTGTAGTTGCTCGTGCAGGCCCGTTCGGAGGCCCTTTGGTCGAGCCCGGTGATGGTGAAGGTGATCAGCCCGTGCTTGGTGTTGTCGATGTTCGAGACATAGCCGATGAAGCCCGATTCCAGGCATCCCACCGCCGGGTCCTGGGGGCCGAGGGTGAACGCCTCGAAGGTATCGTTCACCTGGGGGTTGGGACACAGCGCCAGGAACCGGGTCGAGGACACGCACACGGTGGCCCGCGATTCGCCGGATGTCATGTCCCTGGTCATCGTCATCCAGTACACCGACGAGTAGATGTTCATCTTCAGGCCCCCGGCCTGGGTGTAGAACTTGCACGGTCCCTGGATGGTCCCATAACCGAGGTCGGTCGTCTGGGCGATGCCCTCGAAGACGATGGTGTACGGGTTGCTCCCCTTGAGGTAGAACAGACCGCCGACCCCGTTGACATAGGTCACCGAGCCGGCGGCCGAGGCGTATTGGGTCGTCTGCACGTGTTGGATGTTGACGTTAGAGCCCTCATCATAGAGGGTCGCGACGGCCCCCCAGGTGTCGGTCACGTAGTAGTACATGATCGCCTTGATGTACCGCCCGGAGTCGGCCCAGGCCACGATCATGTTGCCGTTGCAGCGGTCCCTGGTCACGCTCAACTGGCCGATGTTGGCAGAGGACGTTGCCAGCGTGCCGTTGTCGCCGGTGATGCCGCCCATCCGGATGCACTTGAACTTGATGGTGTAGGGGCTCACCGTTCCGTCCCGCCAGGCGACCATGATCTCGTTGTCGTTGGTGGAGCTCGGTATCGCCCCGAAGTATTCGGCCCCGCTGCAGGTGGTGGTCACGGTTGCCGCGGTGCTCCAGATGGTCCCGTTCCAGAAGGAGTAGTAGATGGAGCTGCCATCGTCCCACACCGCCGCACAGTTGCCGTTGGAGAATGGGATGAGGACGGCCGCGCTTATGGGGTTGGTGTTGGTCCGGAGGGTGGTCACCGTGCCCCACACCGAACCGTCCGGGCCGGTGGCCTGACAGACCACCGGGGAGAGCGCACCGCCTCCGGACGAGCCCCACAGCGCCCAGACCTTGTACTCACCGCCCATGCACACCGCGGGCCGGTCCTGGGTCGTTCCGCCGGAGGACGTCGCCACGTGGGAGGCGTCCCACCCGATTACACCGTTGGAGGGGAGCGACCCAGAGACGATTGTCGGGGGCGCGGTCCCGGCAGCCGTGTAGGCCAGCCAGACCTTGAGGTGGATCTCGTCATACCATATCGAGAACTTCAGGCCGGTGGTCAGGGCGACGATGAGGGTGGGGGTGGACCAGGTCGCCCCGTCGCTCGAGGTCGTGTAGTAGAGGTTCCCGTTGTTGTCGAAGAACAACCACCACCGGTTGGAGGCGTATAGGGCCTTCCGGGCCGGGGACGCCCCGAGCGTTTGGGTGTCGGCCACCAGTCCGGATAGGACCGTGGAGTGCGCCATCTAGTTCGCCCCCACCATGAAGTTGATCGAGAAGGTGATGGTGTTGCACTGCCCATCGCCCATCTCAGGGGTGAATTGGTTGATCTTGACCATGACGGTCTCGTTGGGCCAGTAATTCGAGTTCGCCAACTGCTTGACCAGGCGGAAAGGCCCGATGAGGTCCTGGTTGCCGTTCATCAGCGCCCGGATCGCCAGTATCCACGCCGAGTTGGACATGGCCGAGCCGTTATTGATGTCCTGGTCGATCCTTGACCCCTGGAAGGTGATTGTCCGCTGCGGTCCGAGGGCATCGAATACGATGGCCTGTCCCGCGTCCGAGTATGGGGACGCCAAGCAGTTCAGTTGGGCGTTCTCGTCTTCCTTGATCGGGCCGATGGTCGTGAAGTCTATCTGGAAGGCCGTCTGGCCCACCTTGTTGAGCAGTATGATTGGAGCCACCATCTCAGCACCCCCTCAGTCTTGCAGAAGCGTAGTTATCGATACCCTTCCGGATGGCCTTGTTCAGGTCATCCACCCCGTAGACGTCGCCGTGGATGTGGACCTCCACGGTCACGTTCTGGGAGCTTCCACCACCTAGGGCCGATGTCTGCCTGGCATTGAGGACTGTTTCGCCCCGGTGGACCACAGCGAGGCCCGTGGCGAGGACATCGCCGCCGGTGTCGAGCATGGGTATGTTCGGCAGGAAGGTGAACGGCTTCCCGAGGATAGGAACGCCGGAGTCCCAATCCCGGATGATGTTGATCAGGGAAGCGATCAGGTTGTTGAACAGGTGGTAGATCAGGGTCGCCAGGTCGCCCAGGATGTTCCCGAAGTCGCCCAGCGCCCCGGTGATGCCGTTCCACAGCCACGCCCCGAAGGAGCCGGCCGCCCCACCAATGAACGAGGCGATCGAGCCGATGCCGTCGGTGATCTGCTTCCATAGCCATGAGCCGAGACCGCCGAGGGCATCCCCTATCCAGCCGGCCGCCTGCCCCAATGCCGTGCCCATGAAGCCCAGGAAGGAGCCCAGGAGCCCCGGTATGGCCGCGAGGGAGTTGGCTATCCACTGGACCACCATGATCAGGACGTCCCGCAGGCCATCGATGAGGGCCTGCTGCAGGGTCGCGAGACCGATGTAGATGGCCACCCCGAAGGCCCCGATGGCGATACCGAGACCTTCGAGCAGGGCGACCGCCAGTGATTGCATGATGGGCGTCCAGTCGTAGTTCTGCATGGTATCAACGAGCGAGCCCAGGAACATCTGGGGATAGTCGGCGAGCATGGCGTTGCCGATCTGCGAGGGGGTCTTGCCCTCGGCCTTCAGCTGTGCCGCCTCGGCCTGCATCTTCCTAGCGACTGAGAGCCCAAGGATGCGGAAGAACATCGAGACCGGCATCAGCAGATAGGCGAGGGCGTCGCCGATCGGCCGGAGGATCTGCATGAAGCCCATCCGCATGATAGTCATCTGCGCCTGCAGCAGGGGGGAGGCCTGCATGAGGATGTCCACGACCTTCTTCAACAGGTCCACCATCGACTGACCGATGATGGCCAGGGCCGCGAGGGGGCCGAGCGCTGCCATCATTCCCCCGCCACCGCCCAGGATGCCGGCCATGCCGCCCCCGCCGGACTTGCCCCCGGATATAGAGCCGAACAGGTCCTGCAATGGGCTGCTAGTGGCCTTGGGGGAGCTCTTACCTACGGTGTCCTTGATGCCCGCGCCCAATCCGTCGGTAGGCAGCTTAGCGTTCTTCAGGCCGCCATCGATGCCGGCCTTGACGTTCTTCTTGACGTCCTGCTGGAGCTTGTCCAGACCGCCCGATTCGCTCTTGATCTTCGCCCTGACCGTTAGCCCTATCTCTTCGCCCATCTACTTTTTCCCCCACAGCCCCACGTTCACGGCCGCCGCCAGGCGGTCGAAGTATTGTTCCTCGAACACGTCCTGGAGCACCATCAGGGCCTCTAGGTCCGCGTTCGCCATGTCGTCGTCCAGCTCCTTGGTCGTCAGTATATGGCCGTTGTTCCATTGCACCCTCGCCCGCGCCACGATGGGCGTCAGATCAGCGTAGGATGGCCGGTCTCCGAGCCGGGGGTGCTTGGCGAGGTGTCGGAGCCTTTTGCGGGTGGGGCCGGCGTCGGGCCCACTAAAGGGGTGGAGAACTTTTGAGCCTCCTTGACTAGGTGGGCGAGCGCTGCCCCCTCCATCGTCTCGATGTTGCTTCGTTCCGTTCCGCCCGGGGCCGAGGCCAGGGTGTACTTGGTCCAGATGAAGATGGCCTCCCAGTTCTCTTCGTCCTCGTCCAGCTTGCGGGCCTTGAGGGAGCGCATGTCGGCCTGCAGCTCGTGCATCTCCTTGGCCGACATGGTCTTGATCCTGACCTCTTCGGTGATCTCGAACTCCGTCAGGTCGACGGCCTTGGTGCGTGCTTTGAAGGCTATGTTATCACCACGCGATGACGGCCTCGGGGGTCACGACGGTCACGGTTAGGGCGGTCCCGGTGATCTTCACCGATTCGATGACGTCCTCCCCGTCCTTCTCCGGCCGACCGATCTGCACCGGGTAGCCGCCGACGATGGCGATGGTGATCGTCTCGTTCGCAGGGGCCTGGTTCGCTGCGGTCGTCAGGATCAGGTTGTAGGAGTTGGCGTTCGGAGCGACGTTGGCAAAGCCGGTCGGGGAGCCGCCGCCATACATGTCGTTCATGTAGACGGTCGGGTCCGAGTAGTAGTTGGTCGCCTCAACGTTGTAGTCCCGGTTGCCGAAGCTTACCCGCTGGGCGATGATGTTCCCCAGGTACGGCTTGGGGGTCGAGGACTGAGAACACTTGATGCTCACGCCCTCGGTCCTCGCCAGGGTCGTCCCGTTCTTGTTCCAGACCGCGTTGGCGAAGGTCAGCGGGCTCTCGGTGGGGAAATACCCTCCAACGCCGGAGGTCGTGCGCACCATGCCCCCGGTCGCGCCGGTGGTGCCCGGCGCATAGGCTGGGGCGACCCTTGCGCCGTAGGCGGCGGTGAAGGTGACGATGGCCCCGGACCTCGAGACGTTCCATCCCGGATAGATGCCGGCGGCGATCTTGGTCGCCACCACGGTCGTCGAGTCGCCGTTGAGGACAGCGATGGTGTACGGTACATTGTCCAATGTGACCGTCACGTTCGAGGACACCGTAGCGGCCGCGGTGATGGTCAAGGTGTCCACCTCGGCCACCTGGGACAGCGCGGTTGTCGCTTCGAGGACCTGCGCCGCCTGGCAGTTGAGGGTGATGCTGATCGGGTCGTTCTTGTTAGCGACGTCGATGTTCCAGTCGAGCACCACGCACCCGGTGAGGGTCTGAAGGGTGTTGTTGCCGCCATCGGTGTTCTGGATGTAGTTGAGCACCGAGAACGAAGGGAGCGTGTCCGACTCGGCGAAGGTGTAGGTCCACGGCCCGGCGCCCTGGGTGGCCCATCCGCCGGTCATCAGCCGGAAGATCCATACCTGGGTCAGGTCGAACTTGAGCGTGAAAGGGACCTTGGCCATCCCGAAGCCCATCCCCTGGATGTTCCGGTTGCCCACGCCCCGCTGGCCGGCCGCCTGCCGGTCGAACTCCAGGTTGCTCATTTCCTGGGCCGTACCGAAGGCCTTGTTCACGTTCGTCGCCAGGGTCCCGAAGGACGCCTCCAGGCCCCACATGATGTTGACTTGCGCTCCCGTTGCCATTTACACACACCTCAATATCAGCTTCCGAAATGTAAGTGATCAAGGAACCACACTGCCACCCCGGCAATGACGACGAAGCCACCGTTGACGGTGTAGTCGCGCCAGGATCGGCGGTTGGCCTTGCATTCAGTCTTCTTGCCTTCTAGGACCTCCACCCGCCCGTCGAGCTTGGTGATCTTCTCTTTGAGCTCCGCCTTGCAATTGGAGCAGCCCTTGAGCTGATCGTCCATCATGTCCCGCATCTCCTTCTGTAGTGCGTAGAGGTCGCGGAAGGAGGGATTGTCGGGCTCGTGGGGCTGGGACATGTCCTCAACCCTACGCCTTGGCCTCCGCGGGCATCGTCATCATCACCGAGGCGTTACCATCCGCCAGAGTGGAGTCGGCGGTTGAGCTCGATACCGAAGGCGGTGCCGAGGCTGGTCCGACTCTGATCTCCAGCGCCTTGAGCTCGTCGGCAATCTCCGAGACGAAGACCATCATGTCGTTGTAGACGTTCATGAAGTCCTCCGAGGCCTTGATCAGGTTGCTCCACTTCAGCCACTCATTGGAAGCCCAGCACGCGTTGGCGTCGTCGTAGGCGGCACCGAGGTCCTGGGCGAACTTGACCATCGTGGGCCGCTCCGGGAACTTCAGTGCCAGCTTGTTGGCGTTGTCGCGCATCTCCTTCATTCCAGCGAGGATCTTGTCCCCCCACTTACCGTACTTCCTGCGCACGATCTCCAATCCCGTGCCCGTTACGGCCAGGATCAATGCGGCGTATTCGGCCAACTGTCCGATGTTTTCCAACATTGTTCTTTCCTCCTTTCTCAAGTCAATACGGGTTTCCTCAACTGGACGAGTGTGACCTCGATGACATAGCGGTAGAAACCGCCGTAGCCAGAGCGAGGTGTGCCGTCATCGAACTCGATGAGGTCGTAGCCGGCGAAGGGATTCGTCCGGTACGCTCCCAGCACCCGGATGACCTCCTCTTTGGCGTTCCACGTTACCTGGTCGTCCTTCCCCTGCACATCCACGGTCAGGTGGTGCTCAACCCGGCGGTATCCATACCCGATGCCCTTGACCTCGAACGGCGAGCTCACCGGGTACACTTTGATCAGCGGCCGGATGCCGGTGGCCTCTCGGCGCTGATCATCCCAATAGATTTCCGGCGAAGGATTGGTGAGCGCATAGTGATCGAGCAGCAGGCCTCCGATCAGTCCCTTCTGTCCCACCCTCGGACGGTTATCGGCCACGAGCTCACCTCAACGGGATGTATGCCCGCTTGTGCTGCGAGAGCAGAAGCATGGCGTCTTCGGTCCACTTACTAGCCGTACGCCCGCGATTGGTGGAGAACCCTTCGCCCGAACCAAGCGAGATGGCGTAGAACTCGCCGTCCAGCAGTTCGGCCGCTGCGAGCTTGATGCAAGCGTGCTTGATGTCCAGCGGCACCGCCCCGAGCTCGGGATGGCCGTAGCGGTACTGCAGCTTGATCTGCGAGGGCGAGTAGAAGGGGAGCTGCCGGCCGAGGTACAGGATGCCCTGCTGATAGTCCAGCCAGTAATCGCCGCCAACGCCTTCGGTATGGGCTCCGTCCAACAGATCGATCCACTGGTTGCCACTGCGGATGCTTAGGACGTCGCCCTTGCTCTTGTCGAGCGTGAACAGCCCGATGTCCCTGAGACCGACACCGTTCTCCCAGCAGGTCCATCCCATGTAGTGCCGCTGCACATCGATGAACTGCAGCTCGCTGGCCGTTTCCCGCCAAGCGTCCAGGCAGTAGCGGTCGATGAAGGCCATGTGCTCCTGGATCTCGCCGGTGACCTCCGACGCCTTGGGGTCAGTGGTCTCGTCGAGGACCTTACGACTGGTGTCGGGGTTGGTCAGGCGGAGCTGAGCGACGACATCGGTCACGGTGCAGTAGTCGGTCATGTTCCTCCTCAGATCTTGTAGTCCACCGTGGCCATGACCTGGGAGATGTCCGCTGCGGCGTCAGCGTTCTGCACGCTCAGCAGCTTGATGGCGATGTACCCGCCGCAGTCCTGTATGGTATCCTTGCCCACCGCATTGGCCCCGCTCTGAGCGACCACCACGCTGAACGAGGGGACCGTTGGATAGGCCTCCCCGACGTGACCGATAGCCACGAAGTTGAAGGTCACATTCCCGGAACCTCCGGCAGAACCGGTGAACTGGACCTTTACCCGGCATCTACCGCAATAGGCCACATCAGCAGGTGTGGGCGAGGGAGCCGTGGAAGGAGTATAGGTGGTGGCGTGCACCACCGACGCCACCCCCGAAAGAAGGTTCTGGCTCACCTGACCGTACCCATAGTCATCGCCCATCTATCTCACCAGGCCGCGTCGCCGAGGACCACGATCCTCACGGTCCCGATGTTGGTCGTGCTCGCTACCTGGGCGCCGGTGCTGCAGACGGTGGCGATGATCTTGAGCCCGGCCGGGTCGAAGTCCAGCTTGGCGGTGTTGATGACCTTGAACGCTCCGGTCAGGGACTGGACGACATCGATCCCCAACTCAGAGTTGGTCAGGACCTCTCCGCCGGTAGTATAGGAGGAGACGGCGACGTCCGCGATCAGGTAGCGGATGTTGCCCATCACCCCCCTGACGATCTCGGTAACTGTGTGAGTCATGTGGCCCACCTCAGTTTATGCACTGCACCTTGGCGTGGCAGCCGAACAGGTCGGCGGTGACGTTCCCCACGGCCAGGAAGATGCCCTTCCTACCGAGCTTGCCGGACGCGATGACCTCCTGGGACTCCTGATACTGCCAGGGCATGGACCACCACATGGCGAGGTGGTCGAGGTCGAGGCAGTACACCTTCTCCAGACCGGTCGTCGAGGCGGCGTAGTGGTTGTCGACGAACTTGTCGCTGATGATCACCAGGCCGTTGTACTTGTTCGCCACGACCGGCCCGGCCATGCCCTCGACGGTCTGCACGCCGTTGACGCCGAAGGATACCGGCGCGGTGGGGATCTCGCCGCGCACGACGGTCTTGATCAGCTGGGTCATGCGGCCCTCGGAACCGGGGCCGGTCAGCCAGATCTTGTTCCGGATGCTCTGGGCGTCCCAGAACGCCTTGGCCTTGAAGAACACGCTGTCGAGAAGGTTCAGATTGAGCTTCCTGACGGTGCCGGAGCCGTGGTCCACCTGCGCGTCGTAGGGGATGTTCGCGGCGTCCCGGTCCTTGGTCTCGTAGTCCAGGTAACCTGCGGTCATGGACTCGCCGCCATTGGCCATCTGGTCGTAGGAGGCGACGATGCGGTCGATGGTGTCGACCTTCGTTCCGGCCAGCCCGGCGCCGGCGTAGGAGAGGAGGACCTGGTCCTGCTCGTTGATAACGATCTTGCGGCGGGCGTCGACGAGCTCGGACCACTTCACGTTGTTGTCGATGTTCTCGACGCTGAGCTCCACCAGGGACATCTCGACCGGCTTGGGGGCGAGCTGCTTCGGCGTGTAGGCGAGAGTGTCTAGGGTCTCCATGGCGCTGTCGGGTGTGACCCCGCCCTGGGTAGCGGAGCCGTCGGGGGTGGTCCCGAAGTACGGCGCGGTGATCAGCCTGCGACCGGAGCCGCCGTTACCCCACGACTGGGTCGGCAGCGCACCGTAGGCGTTGGCTGCGGTGACGAACAGCGCCTGCAATCCCGGTCCGTACATGACCTGTCGAACGCCGGTGGTGGTCGTCAGGTACGGCGCGTCGGCCTTGTTGCTCATCATGCCTGCGTACTCCGGGTAGTAGGCGTCCCACATCTTCCCGAAGTTCTCGAAGTATCCCTTGTTGGCGAATTCCAGTGCCATTCTATCCCATCCCTAGCTTGAGCTTTCCTTCCCGCTCCAGCTGCTCGCTGTTCATGCTCGCGTAGCGCCGCATGCGGTCGTCCAACGACTCGGCCTTGACGTTCTGGGTCTTGGCCACGCCATCGACGATCATTTCCGGCCGAGCGGCCGCGGCCCCGTGGAGCTCGGCTTCCTTCCGCGCTTCCTTGTTGGCGGCCACGATGTCGAGGGCCTTGTTGGCCATCTTCTTGGGGCAGCCGCAGCCCTTGTCGCTCTCCTCCTGGGCAGGGGGAGCGTCCGGCTTCGGCTCCTCCTTGGGAGCGTCGGCGGGCTTCTCCTCGCCCTTGGGCTGGTCCTCGGGAGGAGCTGCAACGGGGGCCGCCTTCTCTTCCATGGGTGGAGCGGCCAGGGCCGCTGGCGGGGCGGGCGCGGACTTCATCGCTGCAAGGGAGGCCTCCAGCCGGTCCATGCGTGAGTTGCTTTCAGATACCATGCCAATGAGCTTCTGCATACCCTCGGCCAGCGCCCCCATGCTCCCGGCATCGGGGGCGTCCGCCTTAGGGGGGTCGGCCTTGGGCTCCTCGGCCTTGACGGGCTGAGTCTCCAGGGGCTTGTCCTCCTTGTCGGCGACCTCGGGGGGCGCGGCTGGGGTCGAAGCACCAGCTACGCTTTCGGTCATGCTTGGTTCTCCTGCCCGAGCAACGGGCCTCACATCGGCTTTAGCGGAAAAGTTGACGGCGGTGAGGCGGCTGCCGGGGCACAAGCCCCGCGGCACCGCGCTGACCTCGAATATCTGGAGGTTATCGACCTGCTTCCAGCAGCGGCCGTTCTCGCACATGATGCGGGGGTCGATCTTCATGATGCCCACGCTGAGCTCGGCCTTCTGCCCGCCCACGATGTACTCGTTCCAGCAGGCGTCGTAAAAGGGCTGGCCCTTGCGGACCGCACCGTACACGCGGGCGACCTTGACGCCGTTCTCGAACCCTACCGCGGCATCGTACCAGTCGCCGAAGGGGTGGTTGCTGTGCACATCGTTGTAAGTGACCCCGCCCTTCCAGATGGCATCGTTGATCGCATCGACCAGGGCGTCCTGATCCAGACGCTCCCCGCCCTTGTCCACAATGCCCAGGTTGGCGATACCACTAACGGCACGGACATTCTCGCCCTTGGCGGCGATGTGCCAGGCCTCGCGGAACGCCATGCGGGGGTCCTTGGTCTCGATGACGTTCTTGTTGAACGCCTGCAGCCATGCCTCCTGGTCCTCGAGGTCCAGCGCCCCGCGCACCTGCGGGGGGAGCTCGCCCAACGAGGCGTAGGTCATAGTAGGCCTCCCTTGACGACGTAGATCTCGCGGGCCATGGTGCCCTCGTCGTTGGTGCCGTTAGCGTCGATATGCTCCTGCATCTGGGACTTGAGGTACGCCATGATGGCGTGCATGGGGTCCTCGCCGGAGTCGAGTGCGTCATTAACGAGCTCGCCGAGCACGGCCTTGAGGTCGTAGATGGCGGGCCGGGCGAAGGGCTGGGCGTTGATGCCGGCATGGTAGATCTTCCACCGGATGGCCTCGGCGATGCGCTGGGCTTTCTCGCCGTTGTACCCGAGCTTGCGCTGCACCCAGCCCAGGATCGGTTCCAGCGGGGGCATGAACTGCCCGTGACCGGCCGCGGGTCCTGCCCCGAACTCGATGAACTCCGAGTAGGGCGTCCGGCACTCCACGGCGTACTCCTCACTGCCTTCTAACAGCGACTTCAAGCGACGGAAGGCGGGGGTGTCGTCGAACTCGACCTCGATGTCCATCAGGCGCCTCCGGGCTTGAACAGGCGCTTGAGGCCGCCCCGCTGGTTGGGGTGGATGAGGAAGTCGTCCACGACGGTGAGGCCGAACTGCGCCGCTGCGGTGGCGATGAACACCTTGAGCCCTTCCATCGAGTACCCGTCCGCCGCCTGGTTGTCCAGTATCCACTGGTGGGCGGGGCAGGTGCGGCGGTCCCTCGGTCCGCGCCATTGATAGTGAGTGTCGACCGGATCGTTCTCGACGGCCTCGAGCTCCTGCGCCTTGGTGGCGATGCGGGTGCTCTCGGTGCGGACGATGCGCCTTAATTGGAAGTCATCCACGGAGGGGAACGCCTTCTTGAGCTGCTCGACCACCCCGGAGACGGACCAGCCGCCCGCCTGGGTCATGGCGCTGATGAGCCGGTCCATCGCGACCTTCGCTTGCGCGGGATTGAGGGCGGCGAACGAGTCCGGAACGCTGACCTGCAGCAGCACGTCGACGATCTCCTGCCCCCGCTTGCGGGTGAACGCCTTGTTGACCATCGCGTCGGCGAACAGAACGGCGTCGACGTCCTCATTGCCGGTGTAGACGACGAGCTCGAATTTGGCCGGGGCGGTGATGAGACACTCCGGACAATCGGCCTTGTCGGCCGGTTCGGTAGCGTCGTGCATCTCCAGGCCCTCGCCGTTCGACTCGAAGGTGATGTCATTGTCCTGGCCGGCGAAGGGTTCGCGGTGGTCCCACAGTCCGTTGAGGATGTCCTCGGGGATGCCCTTGGGGTACGCCTTGCAGATGAAGGTCCCCGCTTCCTCGTTGTCGTCTAGCAGGTGCGTGCAGTCCATGCACATGGGGCGCGGGCCGATCATTGCTTGGCCTCCTTGCTCTTCCTCATGACCAGCTCCCCGATGCGCTTGGCGTACGGTCGGGGGTTGGGGTTGTTCCGGAACTCGGACCAGCACTCGGCGAAGAACTCGCTGGAGTTCTTCAGGGCGTACTCGCTGACGGAGTCGATGCGGGCCTTGCGGTCCTGCCTCTTCCACTCGCTGTGGATGTGCTGGAAGTCCGAGTCGCCTAGAAGCAACGCTTCCTGGATGGCATGACCGCACTCGTGGTCGAGCAGCGCCTTGGCGGTGCCGCAGCCAACGGGATGGAACTTCTTGGCTTCTGATTCCACCATGGCCGCCTTAAGCCGGGCCTTGTCCTTGAGCTGGTGCTCGTTGATGCCGATGGCCCCAGTGCCGACCCCGTTCTTGGTCCAGTAGGCCCACTCGCCGTTGGAGGACCTGGAGCCGACGATGCCCTTGATGTCGTTGATCATGCCGATGTAGTGGCAGGTCTTGGACATCTGCGGGATGATGGCCATGTTCTCGGCCACGCACATGCCGAAGGTGTGGGCGAGCTCGTCGGAGAACAGGGGGTTGTCGAAGTTGGCGTGGACGATCTTGTTGTCTTCCAGCCACTGGGCGACCGCCTTCTTATCCTTTGGAGGGGCGGTGAGCTCCTTGCCGTTGAGGGTGACCTTCTCGGCCACGGTGCCGAACGGTAGCTCGGTGTCGAGCTTGCTGGCCGGGCGCTTTGCGAGCTCGGGGTGCTCGGCCACGAGCTTCTTGACCATGTCCTTCTTGAACACCAGGACGCTCTTGCCGTCCAGGAGCTTGTAGTGGGAGTGGGAGTTCTTGCCGTAGTTGTCCCAGATGAACGATCCGATGGCGGCCTTGGCCTCCGTGGTGTTGGCGAAGGTGCCGTCCTTGTAGGCGACGTTGGTCCAGGAGGTTACCAGGCCGTAGACGTCCTTGCCGTCGTCATCGAAGTGGGCGAACGCCTCGGGGTGGTCCTCGAACATGCCGTAGACCTTCTGCTCGGCGGTGTCGCCCTTGAGGACGTAGCCACCCTCGGTGGGCGGGGCCTTGAGGGCAGGCAACTGGTCGAAGTCATCGGCCCACCCGGCCTTCTTGAGCTCCTCGACACCCTTCTCGGTGATCCTGTAGGAACTCTCCCCGATGCCATCGACGAACCCCAGGTCCCGGAGGTACTTCTTGACCTCGTTTGTGTTGACCATCGGCCCGTCGATAGTGACGCGGCCGTTGGCCCACTTGTGGAGTTTGACCTTGTCCTTGTACATTCCCAGGATGGGATCGGGCTCGTTGTCCGGCAGGACCTTGGTGGTGCTACCGCCGCGGTGGACCTGTCCCTCAGGATGGCATCGACCGTTTTCGAAGTCTGGGTGTGAATGGTAGCCGGGGGCGCACTTCTCGGTCCTTGGTGCGTCCTTGGGCTCGTCCTTGACGTGGTACTTGTCGAAGGGGTTGGGGAGGTGCTCGCCCGGTGGAGGGGTAGGGTCGTGCTTCTGCTCCGGCGGTGCGTCGGTCGGCGTGATGCCCATCAGGGCGAGGGCCTTGGCGCCCATGGGGGTCAGTTGGAATCCGTCCTTGCCGCCGAAGTCGATGTACCCCTCCCGGCTGAGCAAGGCCAACGCCTTCTGGTTGTCCTTCTGTGCCTCGTGGGTGGTGTCCAGAGCGTACGGCAGGACGAGGTTACCCTTCTTGACCCATCCGAAGCGGCGGATCGCCCTGGCGTGGTCCTCATAGTTGGGCGGGGAGTCGGACGGCTTCTCTGGCGGGTACGGTTCCTTGGGCGCTGCGGGCGGTGCTGGTGCCGGCTTGGGGGCCTTCGGTTCCTCCACCGAGGGCACTACCGGCGCTTCCGGTGCCTTCGGTGCTTCCGGCGTCTTGGGTGCCTCGACCGCTTGGCCGGGCTTGTTGCCGCCGTTGAGGATGAGCCGCTGCCCCTGGCCGCTAATGACCCAGGTCTTGTCGGCCCGGTCGCGGGTGATGTATCCATCCTTGTAAAGAGAATAGAACTCCTCCTTGCTGAGGGAGGCGGTGAGCTTGTAGCCGTTCTGGCCCTTGCGGTCGACGAGTATCTGCCCGTTGGTCAGCCCGGCGAGGCGGTCGGAGAGGTTCTGCAGTTGTGGCGGCAGCTTGCTCTTGGGCTTCTGCGCTCCTGGTTGAGCCTCCCCGACGCGGTCGGTGCGCCCGCCGGCGTGGACCTGTGTGTCGTCGTGACAACGGCCGCCCTCGTAGTCTTCGTGCGAGTGCATACCGGGCTGGCACTGGTGGACGGCCATCTCAGCCTCCGAAGGCGATCTTGCCGTCCGCGCCCGGCGTGAGCTCGGGGTACTTGGCCAGCAGCGACTCGAAGCTCTCGTCCTGCGGAGCGGGGGCGCCCTCGACGTCGTTGACCATGGGAGGCGCTCCGGGCGGCAGCATCGGCTGTTGGGGCTGTTCCTCCGGCTTGTCCGAGTGCTTCCATTCCCCGTCCTCGATCCAGACCTTGAATCCCATCCCTTTCAGGGTCTGAGCGTGCTGGTCCTCTAGCAGCTGCAGCTCCATCTCGGCCTTCTCGTCATTGACCTCGGAGCCCTCCAGGGCGAGCTTGAGGTCGGTGATGCCGAACTGCTTGAACAGCCAGGGGAAAGCCTTGCAGTTGAAGGGAGCCTGGTCCTTCTTGGTGCGGCGATTGAGCAGGGTGATCTGGTGACCCTCGTCGTTCAAGCCACCCGAAGCCTGCGTATCGGACTCGACCATGGGCGGGATGTTGAAGTAGGCACAGATGCTGCGGCGCACCTCGTCCTTCACCGCCATCATGTCCGGGCAGGGGTCCTGCATGAAGGGTATCCACTTCATGAAGTCGCCGCTCGCTCCCTGAATGGAATCGACCGGGAAGTACGGCGCCGCCTGGGGGTCCTTCTCCAGCTGCAGGTTGACCTTCTTGATCGTCTCGTCGATGCTCTTTGGATTGTTGGTCCGGACCGCGATCACGCCGGGGGCCCGGCCCTTCTTGTAGTAGTTGGCGACGCGGCCCTCGATGTGCATGTAGGCGTCGATGTTGAGGCGGATCTTGAAGCACGGCGGGGTGCCGTACAGCGGGTGAGGATAGAACTCGGTTAGGTGGCAGACCTCGTCATCGACGTAGTATGCGGTGCCGTTGTTGCTGGTGACGACCTTGAAGGTGACGTCGTGGGTCTGCTTCTGGCAGATCGGGCACACCTTGACCTCGGGACCGTGCAGCACGTCGCGGTGGGCGAGGCAGAGCCGGTGACGGCCACCCGGCACGCCCCGCTTGTCGAACACCTTCTCCACCCACCGGGGGTCGAGGGAGATGATCTCCTTGACGAACGACTCCTTCACGGCGCCCTTGTCGTCGAAGGTATAGGTCTTGACGGCGAGGAGGTACGCATTGTCGGCCACGTGCAGGTGGTGGGCGGCGTTCTCGCATACTTCTTGCAGGGTCTGTCCGCTGTAATTGGCCCGCTCGATGAACGAAGCGCCGTCCAGGTGCTCGAAGAACCGCTGCTGCGCCCACAGCGGGGCGTCCAATTGGAGGGAAGCGCAGGAGGGGCACTTCTCGGCCTTCTCCTGGAGCTCGTGGCCGCACTGGTGGCACTTGAGCACGAAGCGCGGCTCCACGGTGATGCCGTTGCGGAAGGTCTCCTGGATGAGCGTGATGTCGATGTCGCTCAACAGGGAGCAGTTCTCGTGGTAGACGTACGCCTGGAACAGCACCGGCTGGACCAGCCCGAAGTTGAGCATGTCCAGCGGGCTGAGCCCGGGCCGATAGGTGTCAGCGGTGTCGTTAACGGACTTGTTACCGAAAAGTATGGAGGATAACCTACCCCGCAACGACATCGAGAACTATTGATGGCGATTATTTAACGTCAATGGTGAAAAGGTTTAGAACGGGTTGCTCTGGCTTAATCATCCGTTCCTGTATCCCGGATAGACTCAAGCTCGCCCATAGGCCTTGATCATGGCCTCGAGCACTAGAAATCTTTATGTCAATATGATCCCCACAAACAGGAAGATAAGGCCTATCGTCACTTCCACAATGATATCATCAAACTTTTTCTGAAAGATATTTTGGCTCTTCTCTTTGTCGATGTACACTCGAGAATATTTTGTAAAGGCCATGCTCAGCCAGATTATTGATAGAATTAAAAGAGACACCAAAAGAAGGAAGGGAACAAGGGAAGTAATCTCTGGGTTATTGATTGTGGCTAGGATCCCTTCAGATACGGTGAACTGCCAAGTTATCAGCAGCAGTATTGCCGGTACAAGGTGCAGGTAGGGCGCTTTCAGCCACTTCGATACTCGACTCGCTTTGTCATTGAACAAAGCCTCAATTTCACGCTTGACCCATATCTGGTCAGGGTCATCGGCATCCGACAATTCCAGTACTGCCTTATCCTTTCTGAGCATGAGGGTGATCTTAGGCTGCTGAGCCTCCATTGTCAAGGTGCTTACGCAGCCCTTTTTCTTAATTATCAATTCTTTTACTTCATCAAAGGGATCGAAATTATGGTAGCCTTCGACTTCGAACCTTATTATACGGTTTCTTTTCTTTTGACCAAGTAAAAGTTCACGGACATCCTTTATGTCATCCAGTGTAAGCTTAGTAGAGGGTAAAATGACTATTTCTTTCCTCGGGACTCTCTCCATTAGAACCCCAACCCTGCCAATATTACTCCGAATACAATTACAGCAATGGCAATTGGGCCTTCCAATTCTACACCACCAATGCTAACAGACCCTCTTCCCGAGACCCCTAGGTATAGGAACAACAAGCCAAGTAGGAAGATTACCAGTCCGATTATCATTGCTATCTTAATTAAGAAAGGAGGATAAAAGGATTGCCCGGAACACGACGAAGTGACAACCTACCCAACATCTTATTAAAACCCGCCAATGTAGGCTGAATAACCGGCTCACAACCGTCAATCAGCTCGTTTCAAACCCAGTCCGAACCCCGTTCGAACCCCTCTTATACCCTAATCATCGATATGTTCGGTACATCCGATACGATTCCGATGCTGGGCCAGTAAGGGCATCGTACCGAGCATACCGACCATACAGCAATATGATCTATGCACCCCGCCGAGCACGCCGAGTGATGGCGGCGTCTATGTCGATATCCTGCCCCCATACCCTCCGCTCAGGCAATCCCTGCCGGATCGCCTCGGCATATTATCTCTTTTACCTTATGCTGTCTATCCAGTTCCCCTTCACTAAAAAGTTCACCCATCCACCTTTCGCAAGGATAACTCCCACGTCTCCCCCGGCTGCGGTATCTGCGGCATGGTGCCGTCGACTAGAGCGAAGCTCAGGTCCAAGGCGTCCTCGCCCACGTAGATCCTGTCGTCCTGGTAGAAGTGGACCATGATCTTTCGGGGGAGCTCGGCCCTGTCGTAGTTCCGGATGCACTCTCGGCCGCAGAACAGGAACCCATCGTACAGAATCAGTTGGGGGGCCTCGTCGCCGCACTGGGCGCATCTTAGCTTAGGTTTGTTCATTGATACCCTCTCCATTCCGCGTCGATGATCATCCGCCGCCCTTTCGGTCCGTGCGGCTGCAGTCCGGGGATGAGCGCCTGCTTGTTGATCTTGTACTCGTAGTGATGCCGCTCCGCCACCACCGCCAGCTGAGAGTTCCTGCCGTTGCTGAGCGCGTCGATCAGAATCAGATTGAGCGTCTGGCGCGGTATGCCCACTCCCTCGGCGAGCTCGGTGATCGTGCACACCGGATGCTCCCGTGCCACGTAGGTCAGCAGGAACAGGCAGTCCTCCGAGGAGAAAGTCCCATAAGTCGCTTGCTTCTGAGCCATCCTATCATCTCCTCAGATTCAATGCTCCCGTCTCGATGAAGCTGGGATGCCGGCACACCGGGCAGAACGGCGGGGGGAAGGCCATCTGCTGCTTGACCCCGCACTTAGGGCACACCCACGGCTCCCCGAACTCGTGAACGATGCCCAACTTGTCGAGGACCAGCTTCTCCAGCGGCAGGTCGGTCGGGATCATGGTGATGTCCTGCTTCCCGGCCTGTGGGCGGTAGCGGTGGTCCGGCAGG
Source organism: uncultured Methanomassiliicoccaceae archaeon (assembly GCA_964477865.1). Lineage (GTDB taxonomy): Archaea > Thermoplasmatota > Thermoplasmata > Methanomassiliicoccales > Methanomassiliicoccaceae > UBA6. The sequence goes on from CAYZEV010000001.1 coordinate 144,080, forward strand.
TCGTCGTAGATGTGGTTATACTTGCGGTTGCGGACGTCCTTTTCGATGCTTTGCAGGGCGTTCTGACGGCGGGCCTTCGTCAGTAGATCGTACATCGCTTCCACATCGATCCTTTTCGCGAGGGGAGCTCGCTCCCACTCCCGGTCGAGATCCCTCTGATAGTTCCGTCTCATGATCTCACCACATCTCCCCGAACTGGGCCGGCTCGTCCGGAATGTCGCTCATGAACAGGATCGAGGCCACCGCGTACCGTGCTGCATCCGGTCCGTGGTCGTTCCCCTCGCACGGCTTGTCCACCACCTGCCCGTCCTTCTCCTGCCAGCGATAGCCCCTCAGCTCGTTGATGAAGGCCAGGGACTCGTCGCTCACGACGAACGGGGTCTGCTTCATGGCATCGATGCCGAAGCGGATGTCCTTGAGGGCCGGATTCGCGGCGAACCCCCGCCGCCGCAGGTCCTCGATCCGGGCCGGCTCAGCCGCATCGCAGTACAGCGGCGTAGAGCGGGGCCATTGCTTCTCCTGGTACAGCGTCTCGAGGAAGCGCACCAGGTCCTCCTGGGTCATCCCCGAACAGTGCAGGAACTGGTGCAGGTGACGCACGTCCCCCTCCCACTGGCCGACAAGAGCGGTGGGATCGTTGAACCCGAAGTCCAGGCCGAGAGAGCGTGGCGGGGTGCACTTGACCGCCTCAGAGAACGCGTCGTAGGGGATGTGCTTCCAGTTGGCGCCCTCCTTGTAGACGAGGCCCTCCAGATGACCGGGGAGCCCCAGGACGTAAACGCGATAGTAGTTCGGATCGGTGGCGATGCGCTTCTCTTGCTTGGCGATCCACTCCGCCGCCAGCAGGGGGTTGTCCTTGTAGGTGGAGTGGTGCACGCACACCCCGTCCTGGGTCCGGCCGGCCAGGTGCGGCTCCACGAACTTCTTCACCACCCAGTGGTTGGCGTCCACGGGGTTGAAGGTGTAGACGAACTCAGCGTCCGGGTACGTCCGTCCCATGCGGTTGTCCAGCATGTCGGCGTCCTCCTGCTTGATCGCAGTGGCCTCCTCCACCTCCACGCGCTTGGGGTTGGTGAAATACTTGAACTTCTCGACCTTGTCCGAGCCGGTGAAGAAGATCTGGTGGCCGTTGGGCAGCTTGATGTAGATGGGGGTGGTGGCCCGGTCGTTCGGATGGGGCACCTGCCAGGCATCCAGCATCTTGCACATGGGCCAGAACATGCCGGTCATCACCGCGGGGATGGTCTCCATCACCACGAGGGTCTGGGCGTCCGGCTCCTCCATCGCCTTGAGGAGGAGGTACTGCTGCACCTGGTAGGTCTTCCCGGAACCGGAGCCCCCGTACAGGACCTTGACCCTCGACGCCGACCACAGGACACTGTCGAACGCGGGCAGCGAGTAGACCTCACGGTTCATCGCTCACCCCTCGGTGGCACTTCATGCCGCACGGTTATGGTGATGGCGTTGTCCTGCACCGAGAGGCCCTTGTCCAGGCCCAGCCACTTGGCCATCTCCACTGCGCACTTGCGCATCTGATCGAGGTAACCCCCTGCTAGCTGGGGGTCGGTGTCCTTGTGCTTGTTGTACTGGGCCTCGGCCGACTCCATGACCTTGCACAGCTTGGAGATCGGGAGGTTCTTGGTCAGCTCCTTGACCTCGGCCACGGCGGCTGGCAGCGTGGCGGCCACGAGCTCGGCCTTGACGCTGTTGGAGGTGAGCTGCTTCGTCTGCTCCGCGGTCAGCTCATGCGCGACTAGGTAACGATGCACCGAGGACGAGGTGATGCCGAACCGCTTCGCGAGATTGCGCTCGGAGGGGCGGGGCGATTCGGTGTGCACCGCCTTGAGCAGTTCGGCCCCGACCTCCGGCGTTATTGAGCTTGCCACGGTTGGCCGGTCATGGACGTTTACTATTTCACGTTTGCTTCGGTGTTCTCGAATAGAGGGTCCGGGTGCTTCGGTACCCCACCGACCGGAGGTACTTCTGCTGGGGGAGGAGGTGCTGCACCGCCGCCTCGGTGAGGAAGGAAGCGTACCGCAGCCGTCCCGCCTGGTAGACATCCCGGTAGTCGAACGGCTCGGCCACCGATTCGCACACGGTGCGGAGCTTGGTGTCCTTGGAGTTCATCGCTCCTCCCTCATGACACATAACATCAGAGCATCTCCTCGGCCGTCACGACCCCGGCCTTCTGACGCCGAGACAGCCCAGCGCTCTCCACTTTAACCGCGTTCCCGAGGACCTGCCGCAGCTGTTCCCCTTCTTCGAGGATGAAGCCGTCATGAGCCCAGATGTCCTCGCGGACCGTCGCCCTGCTGTAGGTCTGGAGCTCGTTCTTCAGCGAGTTGACCGGGGCGATCGCGATGAGCTTCATCGTCTGGGCCGTGCCCCAGTACCCGTCCGTGTTCCGCTTGACGTTCTTGCACTTGAGGGCCATCGAGCAGGCAGAGTTGAACCTCGACCTGGTGATGACCCCCTGTCTCTCCTCCGGAGATCCGTCCTTCACTGCCTGCAGGAAGAGCGTCCGGAAGACCCTGTTCATCTTACTCTCGATAGTTTCTACCATCCCTTACACCTCTGAATCCCTTTTTCCTGTGTGAGTGTGCAAGCCTCGTTTCCGGTGGAACGACTTCCCCCAGTGCCTGGCGCTCCGGCGGGAGCGCCTTCACGCGAAACGGCTACCAGCCCTTCGGCTGGAGCACCGCCCGACGCGACTCTAGGGCAAGGAAAAGAGTAGGAGCAACGTTTTCAACCGTTTCCGGTGGAAAACACGATACGGCCAGTCTTACCTATCGAATAGCCGGTCCTCACGGACTCGATAGGGTCCAAAAAGACGGCCAGACCTGGGTGCTCTATCTCTTTTCCAGTTCCAGTGGAAATGATGCAGACACACACACGCTCAACATTTGTTGCAGCCCTTCCATGCGAAGAGCTGATCTTACCTACGGTAGGACTGTAAATTTGTGAAAGGGAGGAGCTCACGCGAGCAGCCTCCCGAGGATGCAGATCAGGCCAATCGCCGCGATGAACGCGAAGGACGGCAGCATGATCTTGATGAAGTTCCAGGTGAGGGTGTCCACTAGAACACCTCTTCAATAAAGAAAATGGAAAGGGTTTGAGCCAGCATCGCCGGCCTGACAGGGTTTGCCGCTATTGAATCTGAGAATGATATGCTGGCTAGGCCAGGGTGGATACTCCCCCGTGTGCGCCATAATTCTACTCCAGATATCATCGCGGGTCTGCAATCAAAAAATAGATGGCGTGATTATAAATCGTTCACGAAATGATAAGCGATTGAGCACTCCAAGTCGCCGCTACTGAGGAATCAATGAAAGCAAATCAGAACGCCCCCGCCTACGCCAGAGCCGAGATCGAGATCAAGGCCTCTCCGGAGGTCGTGTGGGGCGTGTTGACCGATTTTCCCAATTGGCCATCATGGAATCATAGTGTCCAATCGGTCAAGGGGGGCGATACGGTTTCCAAGGGAACCGAGTTCAAATGGAAGAGCGGAGGGACGACCATCCGGTCCACGGTCCAAGAGGTCGACCGACCTGCGATGATCCTCTGGACCGGACGCCTGATGTCCATCAAGGCCATTCACTCGTGGCATATCGCTCCTCAGGGGGGTCGAACCCTGGTCACGACCGAGGAGTCCTTCGAAGGCCTTGTCGCCAGGTTTTTCAAGAAATCCTTGCAAAGGACGCTGAAAGAATCTCTATCTGCCGGATTGAATGATCTGAAGGCCGAGGCCGAGAAAAGGCCAGCGGGTAAAAAGGTCCGTTGAGATCCTTTTGATCGATGGCGGCGCATCTGCAATAGCTCTTCTCCATCTTCCCTTCGAGGTCGATTGTCGTCTATGGAAAGAAATCATTTTTTGAGATGATGCATGACCAGGTGATTGTGAGATCCATGATGGCCAAACCATCGCGAAAGTGGGCCAGGCATCTTGCATTTCTTCCGTGGACGAGGGAAAACGACTAAATACGCTCCCCTTCCAAGAGATAACAATCACCAGGGGAGGGACGTCATGGACCTTTTCAAAAGGATCCGGGAAGAACATGTGGTGCTGCTAGGCCTAGTGGACGACCTGGTGGGGGCGGACCCGATAATTCATAGGCACACCATGGATGAGCTCACGCTAAGGATATTGGCCCACATGAACGCGGAGGAACAGTCGATATACCAGGCCTTTGAAGAGCTCGATGCCATACCGCGATCCGTCGCTCTGCGTCACGAACAGGAGCACCACGTGGCCAAGATGCTGATGACCGAACTGCAGGACCGTATCGTGGACAATGAGATCTGGACCGCCAAATTGCAGGTCTTCCAATTCCTGGTAAAACATCATGTCGAATCCGAAGAGAAAACGATGTTCGACATCGCCCGGGACTACTTCAACGATGAGGAGATCTCCAGGATCGCCCAGGAGTTCGACCGGGTAGAGGCCGATCTGTTCAAGAGAAGTTGTATCGAGCCGCTCACCAGGTCATGAGCTCCGGGCTTGACCATTTGACTGGAAATTATATCTCAACGTTCACACAGCCCTCTTCCACCCTGATCGGGTAGGAGCGCAGGTTGGTCATTTTCTTAGGGTCGTTCCATGGTCCTTTCAGGATATGGCCGGTACGGACATCGAACTCCGAACCATGTAATGGGCATTTTACAACATGACCTCGCAAGGTCCCGTCCGCCAGATTCCCCCCTACGTCCGGGCATATGCCATCCACGGCGTAGAACCGCCCGTCCACATTGGCAATGAGGACCGTTCGGCCCAGCAGGCTGATGTTCCTCTTCGTTCCAGGCGGTAGCTCCTCTTCCAGACATGCCATGATCTTGGTCAATGGTTCACCGGCGGAGGATGATTCGGTCCTCATTGTATTTCTTTTAATGCCGTTATCTCGAGCACACCGGTTTCAGGACACCAGGACCCTTGGGGAGAGGGCCATGGCGCTGTAATCGGAGATGACGATCCCTAGATACCCGGCCCTGGTAACCAGAGCTACCGCCTCCTCGAACGAGCTATCGGGGACGATGACCACGACCTCCACGCCCTCATAGACCGCTTCGTTATACTCCAGGATCGCATCAGGTCGCTTCCAGCTCTCCGCCGTCTCGATGAAATCGTACTCGAGGGCCTCTCCTGATACATTATCCTGTATAGTGAGGAGGCACCATATTCCGCCCTCCCCGGAGAAGTAGTTCTCCTCGGTGCGTGCATCGACATAGTCCTTCTCGATCTGCGCCTTCCTTTGATCGACGATGTCCTTGATGTCAACGACCGCCATGGATGTTACTGGGGAGCGTCCATTATTTAGTCTGTTCCGATGGGTCGGAGTAGTGAATGTCTGGGGTCTCCGCCCTACTCGTCGCCATCAACCTAGGTCCTGCCCTTATCGTTCATTCCGAAAAGCTGCTTCAGCGAGAACAGGAGGGCCTGATGATTTAGGAAGATATGAATGAGCAAGAACAGCACAGTGCTGCCGGCCAGCACCGCATGGAGGTCGGCCCCGCCCTCTCCCTGCACCACCGCTGCTCCCTCTCCGCCACCCTCACCTTCTAGACCGTCCTCGAGCAGGAGCCCCGTGGCCAAGGTCCCCACAAGGCTAAGGAAGAGGGCGATGAACACCACGGACTTGATCTTGATCCTCATGTTGGCCATGAAATTCAATTGGGAACATTAGCTATAATAAATTAAACTAAGTCTATTGAAAAAAGAACTGGCGGCGGCAACCTCGTGACAAAGGAGAAAACGAAGGGAACGGATCGTTCAGCTCCTTCACTACGCTGGCTCTCCTTTACGCCATGTCTACTTTCACAGGTACCCATACGATCGTGATCGGATCACCACAAGGGACATCGGGTGGTTCGCCGACCAAATAAAAAAGGGAAAAAATTGAAGGAGTTTTAGGAGGAAATCGTTTTAGGAGGAATCAGCTTCAGAGCGCTTTGTCGTTCTCCTCGCCGGTGCGGATGCGGATGCACCGCTCGACGTCGGTGACGAAGATCTTGCCGTCGCCCATCTCCCCGCTGCGAGCGCTTTCGATGATGGTCCTGATGACCATATCCACCTCCTTGTCGGGGACGACCAGTTCGATGACGGTCTTGGGCAGCAGGTCGACCCGGTACTTTCCGGCCCGGTTGATGAACTCCAGCCCCTTCTGCTCCCCGCGGCCATGCACATCATAGATGGTCATGCCCAGCGCGTCCACCGCTTCGAGCGCCGCCTTCACCTGGTTCAGCCTTTCCGGCCTGATTATCGCTTCAACCTTCTTCATTTTTCATCCCTCCTTAGGAGTAGGCGTTCTCGCCGTGCTGAACGATGTCAACGCCGATCCTCTCTTCTTCCTTGGTCATGCGCCAGTTGGGCCACGCCTTGACCAGTATCTTCATCATGACGAAGACCACCGCGAACACGAAGGCCCACACCGCACCGACCGCGATGAGCTGCTTGGTCAGCAGGTCGAACCCGCCGCCGTACAGCAGGCCGTTGTTGACCACAACGGGGTTGACCGCCGAGGTGGCCAGGAAACCGACCGCTATGGCACCGACGGTACCGCCGACGCCGTGACAGCCCCACACGTCCAGGGCATCATCGAAGCCCAGCCTCTTGCGGAGCTGGATCGCCCCGTAGCTGAAGAACGGAGCTATTATGCCGATGATCAGGGCGCCGGTGACATCCACATAGCCGGATGCGGGAGTGATGGCGACCATGCCGACGACCGCGCCGGTGATCATGCCGAGGACGCTTGTCCGGCCGAGGTGGAAGTAAGAGATCAGGCCCCACACCACACCAGCGGTCGCCGCGGCGATCTGAGTGACCACGAAGGCACTGACCGCCAGTTCGTTGGACGCCAGGGCGCTGCCGCCGTTGAAGCCGAACCAGCCGAGCCACAGGAGGGCGCCGCCCAGGACGACGAACGGGATGTTGTGGGCCTGGTCCTCACTGTTGTTCTGTTTGACCAGCCGCTTCCCGATGACCAGCTCGCCAGCGACCGCGGTCGCGCCGGCAGTCCACTGGCCGACGGGACCGCCGGCGACGTCCAGCGCACCCATCTGGAATCTCCAGCCCCCGCCCCACACCCAGTGGGCGACCGGGAGGTAAATAACGACGGTCCAGATGGTCAGGAAGACCGCGATTGCGGCGAGCTTCATCCTCTCGGCGATGCCGCCGATGATCAGGGCGACGGTTATGATCGCGAACATGCCCTGAAACATCATGTACAGCAGGGGCGGGATCGTTGTCGCACCAATCGCCGCCAGAGAGGCGGGCGGTTCGGAGTAGACCCCGATCCCGTTCATGAGGACGTAGTCAAAGTTGCCGATCAGCCCGTTCGTGTCAGGGCCGAAGGCTAACGAGAATCCAACCACCACCCATAGGATGGTGACCACACCCAGGATTATCAGGGTCTGCCCCAGCATAGAAAGCATGCTGTTCTTCTTCAGCATGCCCCCGTAGAAGAACCCCACTGCGGGGGTCATGATCATGACCAGTGCTGTGGAGATCAGAATCCACGCGATTGCTCCAGTATCGTAAGCCATCTTGCCACACCTCATCTTCCCGGAATCCTCGGTCGCTCCGGGGTTGCCGGACATAACCGCCTCGGACGAGACTCGTCCAAAGCTTGTTCATTCGTTGTTTGTATGCTCCGGCATTCGTTGCATAGACAAATCACTAGATAAATCATTCTATACACTACAAATGATTAGTATGTATGTAATGACTAGACATATGGATATTGAGACTCGCTCAAAACGAGGATGATTATTGAAAATGTTAGATATTCGTCTATTTTCAAGGTGGAAATTATTGTGGCCACACATCAAGGACGGCGACGGTCTCGGTTCGCGCTGAAATATGGCCCATTATTCTCTTAGGAATCACGGAGGTTCTTGCCCATCAGGGCCGTTCAAAACTCGCTCTAATGATCGGTGTTGAGACTGTTTCTAACATCCATGAGAGTAAATATTAACTTCCTGAGCATTTGATGGAACGGGGTCACGGTGGAAGAATACGACCTTATTGTCATTGGCTCCGGCGCGGGAATGAACATCGTTGATGTAGCGGTCAACGCTGGCCAGAGGGTCGCCCTGATCGAGAACGGACCCTTGGGAGGCACCTGCCTGAACCGGGGGTGCATCCCCTCCAAGATGTGGATCTATCCCGCCGACGTGATACGGGAGATCGGAGATGCTGCCCGTATTGGCGTATCGGCCAAAGTGGAGGGCGTCGACTTCGACCTGATCCGGCGGCGGACCTGGGACCTGGTGTTGGGAGACCGTGCCCACATGGAAGAGGCAGTGAAAGAGGACCCTCGCCTGAAGTTCTATCCCACCACCGCTAGGTTCGTGGGCGAGCGCACCCTACAGGTGTACGATAGGACGATCACGGCGCCCAACATCGTGATCTCCACCGGCGCCCGTTCGTTCATCCCACCAATACCCGGACTGGCCGATGTCCCCTACCTCACCTCGGAGACCATCTTCGACATGACCAAGCTGCCGAGGAGCATCATCATGATCGGCGGCGGCTTCAAGTCCTGCGAGTTCGCCCACTTCTTCTCTGCCCTGGGGGTGAAGGTCTCCATCATACAGAGGAACGTCCGGCTGGTCCCGGAAGAGGAGCCGGAGATCAGCTTCGTGATATGGAAGAAATTGGGCGAGCATGTGCATATCACCACCAACCAGGCGGTCGTCGAGGTTAGGAAGGACGCTAACGGGTACATCGTGGTCAGGAGCGACAAGGGGTCCGGCAAGATCGAAGAAGAACGGGGGGAGATGTTGTTCATCGGGACCGGGGCCCAGAGCAACGCCGACCTGCTGAACGTGCAGGCCGCCGGGGTCAAGACCAACGCCGCGGGGTTCATCGAGGTCAATGAGTTCCTGGAAACCAACGTGACCGGCATTTGGGCCTTGGGCGATATCACCGGTCGCCACATGTTCCGCCACACCGCGAACTATGAGAGCCAGGTGGTGTGGTACAATATGATCAATCCGCTCAAGGCATCGACCGACGAGCACGCCATCCCCCACGCCATCTACACCTATCCCACCGTGGGGAGCGTAGGGATGACCGAAGCACAGGCCAAGGCCGGCGGCCTGAAGTACCTTGTCGGGATCAACCGCTATGCTAACGTGGCCAAGGGGAACGCCATGGCCGACGACCACGGGCTGGTCAAAGTGATCGTGGAGAAAGGCACCCGCCGCATCCTGGGGGCGCATATCGTCGGCAAGGAAGCAGATCTCCTGGTCCAGCAAATGGTGTATCTGATGAACGCGGGGGACCAGAGCTACCTGCCGATGGCCCGCAGTCAGGTGATCCATCCGGCCCTCAGCGAGGTTCTCATCGGCGCGTTAGGACGGCTCGTGGACCCGGAAGCGATGGGCGTCGAGCACGTGCATCAACACTGATCAATAGATCGGGCCCAGCCGGCCCCGCCCCTTACCCGTGGCCTCACGCTCATCGTCGGCCTTGTGTTCCAGGAGCCGTTGGCCGGCCAATCCGACTATGAACGGGACCGGGGGCAGGAAGTAGATGAACGATCCTACCAGGGCGCCCAGCTTCTGCCCCAACTTCATGTTCTGGACCCGCCAAAGGATCGGATCATCGGTCGGCTCTTTGTCCAACCCAATGAAGGACCTCAGGATGAGTATGTCCGAGGCCAGGACCACCCCGATGCTCCAGGCGATGGCCTTGTCCAGGGAGATCACCTTCCCGCCGGCCGAGGTCCGCTTGGCCAGGACCTCCCGCCGGAAATCCTCGGCGGTGGTGCCCTCGAACACGGTGTAGGCCGAACCGATGGTCTTCAAGTAATGGGAATCGGAACCGCCCATGCGGGCGAATTTGCCCGACTCCGCGGCCTTCTCCGCGCGGGGGTTGGTGTAATCATCGATGTGCCCCCCGTTCAGCACCTCGATGCCGTCCACGCCCAGGTCCTCGATCCTCTCTCCTAGGCAGGGGCAGTGCAGACTGAACGGATGGGGAGCGATGACCAGGCCGCCCTGGGAGCGGATGCGGGCGATGGTCTCCTCGGCAGACAGTCCCTCGGGGATCTCCTCTTCGATGAACAATGCGAGGATCTCGCCGTCCGCGGAACTGACCTCCTCGCCCATGACCACTTCGATGCCCTCGATGGACTTGGCCGCTTCCCTGGCCTTCTTCGCACCGGCGATGGAATTGTGATCTGTGATGAAGACGACGTTCATGCCCGCCGCCTTCGCTTTCTTTATGACATCGACGGGGTCGGACACCGATTCCGGGAACCTCAAAGGCCCCATCTTGTGGACGCCCGAATATTTGGTGTGTACGTGGATGTCCGCCTTTCCCTGCACGACCTATGTTAAAAGAATCCAGACATATAAGTGATTCGTTGGAGCGAGCATCGCCCGCTAGCTTCTTTTGATGAGGTCCGACTTGGTCAGGATGCCCGCTGCCCTTTCCCGGTCCATCACCACCACTGCCGGGAACTCCAATAGCAGCTCGCGGACGGTATCGGAACTGGCGTTCTTCGATACGGTGGGCGGGGGGTCGCTCATGACCTGGTCGGCCGTGGTGGTATGGGTGTCCCCCTGGAAACGGAGCAGGTCCTCCTCGGTGATCTGGCCAACGATGGACTCGTTCTTGAACACCACCAGCTGGGACACTCCCTTCTCCCGCATCAAACGGGCCGCCGAGGCCACGCTGGCGCCGGCCTGGACACCATATATGGTGGCGGTCATGTACTTCGCGCAGGTGTCCTTCACCTCCTCTTTGAGGCAACGGAGTATCTTATCGACCGTGGAGAAGCGGGGGTCCACCTTGCCGCACTCTATCTTCGCGATATGGGCCTGGGACACCCCGGCCTTTTTGGCCAGTGCGGTCTGGGACATGCCCACCTTCAGCCTAAGTCTCTTGATCTCGGAAAGGTCCATCTATAACCCACAGTTATAACTTTATGCAACAAATGATGCGTTAAAATATATATAGTCTCTTATGCCTTCACAGGCAAAAGAGTGATTTTGATGGGAAAACATCTGTTCACCTCCGAGTCCGTGACCGAGGGTCATCCGGACAAGCTATGCGATCAAGTTTCCGATGCCATCCTCGATGCCTATCTGGCCCAGGACTCCGAGGCCCACGTGGCCATAGAGACCATGACCACGACGGGCATGGTAGTGGTGGTCGGTGAGGTCAAGACCGATCCGTGCAAGGACGTTCACATCGACGCCGACCGGGTCATCCGCCAGACCGTGCGGGAGATCGGCTACTGCCGACCGGAGTACGGCTTCGACGCCGACCACATCACCGTTCTTATCTCCATTCACGATCAATCGGCCGATATCGATATGGGTGTCTGCCGGAAGAAGAAGGGGAAGAAGCTGGCCACCGGCGCCGGTGACCAGGGCCTCATGTTCGGCTATGCGACGGACGAGACCCCCGAGCTGATGCCCTTGTCCGCTTTGATGGCCCAGAAGTTGGCCATGCAGTTGGCCAAGGTCCGCAAGGACAGCACCCTGCCGTGGCTTCGCCCGGACGGCAAGACCCAGGTCACCGTGGAGTACGAGGGCACCGTGCCCAAGCGGATCGACACCGTGGTGGTCTCCACCCAGCATGACCCGGTCATCGACGGCAAGACCAACGACAGTGAGGTCCATGACATCATCGAGAAGGCCCTCAAGGAGAAGGTCATCAAGCCCATCTGTGGCAAGTGGATCGACGCCAAGACCAAGTTCTTCATCAACCCCACCGGCCGGTTCGTCATCGGCGGGCCCTGCGGCGATTCCGGGGTCACCGGCCGCAAGATCATCGTCGATAGCTACGGCGGCATGGGCCGCCATGGCGGCGGAGCGTTCTCCGGGAAGGACCCCACCAAGGTCGACCGATCGGCCGCCTACATGTGCCGCTACATCGCCAAGAACATCGTGGCCGCCGGCCTCGCCAAGCAGGTCGAGGTACAGGTCGCCTACGCCATTGGCATCGCCGAACCGGTATCGGTCATGGTCGACACCAAGGGCACCGCCGTGGTCCCCGAGGACAAGATCGCTACGGCCATCACCGAGGTGTTCGACCTCACTCCCGACGGCATCATGGACTCGTTGAACCTCCGCCAGCCGATCTACAAGAAGACCGCCGCCTACGGTCACTTCGGCCGGAAGGATGCCGAGTTCACCTGGGAGAAGGTGGACCAGGCCGATGCGCTGCGCAAGGCCGTAGGGCTAAAGCCCGCTGTGGCGGTCAAGCCCAAGGTCAAGGCCAACGGCGCCAAGGCTCCGGCATAAACCCCTTTCTTCTCTATTTTCCTTGTTCCTTGATCTTAAGAGCTATTCGCTTCCCCAGGTCCCGGCATTTCTGACGGTCCTCCTCGTGAGGGACGTACCTTAACTGCAGCGGCTCGAACGGCATCTCCAGGCCGCCGGATTGCATCAGGTCGTGCACGGCCTTGGCCGCTCCCCCGCTCCACCCGTAGGACCCGAACGCCGCCCCGATGCGGTGGGTGGGCCGCAGTCCTTTCAGGTAATAGGTCATATCGGCCACGCTGGGAAAGATGGTATTGTTCAAGGTCGGGGTGCCCATCACGACGGCGCGGGAGTCGAGCATCTCCATCATGACATGGCTCCGGTCGGTGTCGGTCAGCTTCCATATCTGGACCTTCACCCCTTCCGAGGCGATGGCGTCGGCGATCTCCTCGGCCATGATCCTGGTGCTGCCCCACATCGTGTCGTACACGACGATGGCCTTCTCCTTCGTCCTGTTGTTGGCCCAGCCCATGTAGCACTTGAGGATCTCAGCGACGTTCTTGCGCCAGATGGCCCCGTGGGCGGTGGCCAGGATCTGGATGTCCAGGTCCTTGATCTTCTCCACGGTCTTGAGGACCCGGGCGTTGAAGGGGAGGATGATGTTGGCGTAATACTTGGCCGCCTCCTGGAACAGGACGACCTGGTCGACCTCATCGTCGAAACGCTCCGAGGTGGCGTAGTGCTGGCCGAAGCCGTCCATGCTGAACAGGACCTTGTCCTCCTCCACGTAGGTGAACATCGAGTCCGGCCAGTGGAGCATGGGGGTGTCGATGAACTTCAGGGTCTTTCCTCCGCAGGTGATCTCCTTCCCGTCCTCCACCACCTCGGTCCTGAGCTCGGGGTAGTGGAGCCTAAGGCCTTCGACCCCCAGCTTGGATGCGAGCACCGTGGCCCCGCACAGCTGTTGCATCGCCAGTAGATTGGAGGAATGGTCCATCTCCACATGGTTGGAGACGATGACATCGATCTTCTTGGGATCGATAACGCTCCGGATCCTCGACAGCATCTCCTCCAGGAACGGCTTTTTGACGGTGTCGATGAGGATGTTCTTCTCGCCCGTGATGAGGTATGCATTATAGGTCGACCCGCGCGGGGTCGTATAGCCATGGAAGTTCCTGACGTTCCAGTCTATCGCCCCTACCCAGTAGATGCCGTCCGTGACCCTTATCGCTTCCATCTTGATCCTGGCCGATAGTATCTTTCCATGCCATATGTAGCTTTTACGCCAGGAATCGTCGGCTGAGAACATTTTTTATAAAAGTAGTTGGTTGATTCCGTCCAATGGGTTTCATCGAAGGTCTCATCGCATGGGTCGTCCAGTTGATCATGGACATAATTCAGGCGGGGGGCCTTCCCGGCATCGTTGGGCTGATGGCCCTGGAGAGCATGTGCATGCCTGTTCCCAGCGAGATCGTCCTCACCTTCGGTGGGGCTCTGGTATTTCAGGGCAAGCTGGGCATCTTCGGAGACCCCATCCTGGACACCTTCCTGGTCGGCCTGGCCGGTACGATAGGGTGCACCATCGGGTCCGTCCTGGCCTACTACGCCGGGCTGAAGGGAGGGAGGCCGTTCATCCTCAAATACGGCCGTTACGTCCACCTCAACGAAAAACACCTGGACACCACCGAATGCTGGTTCCGCAAGTATGGCGACTGGGCCGTGTTCGGCTCCCGCATGCTGCCGGTGGTGAGGACCTTCATCTCCCTGCCCGCCGGGATGGCCAAGATGAACTTCCACCGCTTCTGGATCCTATCGACGATCGGTTCCCTTCCCTGGTGCATGGCCTTGGCCTATCTGGGCCTGGTCCTGGGGGAGAACTGGACGACGGTCGAATCGCTCTATCGTCCCATGGAGTATATCGTGGTCATCGGCGTGGTCGCCCTGATGGTATACTATCTGTGGAAGAGGAGGACCGAGAAGAAGGTCTGTCCGCCCACCTAGGTGGAGTAGTAGTATTCGCCCTTCTCCTTCTGTTCCCGGTCCAGTCTTGAACCCGGCTTGTTGATCCGGGGCCGATTGGTATCGTTGTCCCGCCGGAAGGTGACGTCGACATGCTCGAGGAACATGTTCATGCCCGCCCGCATGTCGAACGGCCCATTGGCCTGTCCCTCCCTTCCCGGCTTCCCGGTGAACACCATCATGGAATCGCAGACCATGTCCAGGAAGTAGATGTCGTGGTCGACGATGAGCGCGGAACGCCCCCGCTTCTCCATGACCCTACGTATGGTCTTGGCCGCCTCCATCCTCTGGTTGGAGTCCAGATAGGCTGACGGCTCATCGAGCAGGTACATGTCGGCATCACGTGACAGGCAGATGGCGATGGCCACCCGTTGCAGCTCCCCGCCCGACAGCGTGTTCACGTTCTTCTCGTACAGGCGCTTTAGCATGAGGGGATGAGCGATCTCGCTCTCGAAGAACCCTGACTCGAAGAACTGATTGTTGGTGATGCGGAACAGGTCCAGGACCGAACCGTCGAAATCGGGGGTGATGTATTGCGGCTTATAGGACACCCGTACGTTCTTGTCGATCTTCCCAGCGGTGGGCTCCTGCACGCCGGCCAGCATCTTGACGAAGGTCGTCTTACCGATGGCGTTGGGACCGACCACACCGACCGATTCGCCGATCCGGATGGTCCCCGGCTCCACCTTCAGCTTGAACTGCTTGTAGTCGCACTCCAGCCGGTCGTAGTCGAGCAGAGGTATGGTCTCCTGATGATCGCGGGGAGGGTGGGACTCGAACCTTATCTGGGTGTCCCGGAACCGGATGTTCTCCTCCCGCATGTAGCCGTCCAGATAGGTGTTGATGGCGATGCGGACCTGGCGAGGGTTAGCGAAGATGCCGTAGGCCCCCTCCGAACCATAGACCAGGTAGGCATTATCGGCCAGGAAGTCCAGGATGGCCAGGTCGTGCTCGATGACCACCACCATCTTGGTCTCCGCCAGGGACTGGATGAGGCGGGCCACCTTGATGCGCTGGTAGATGTCCAGATATGATGACGGCTCGTCGAAGAAATAGGTGTCGGCGTCCTTCATCAGCGAGGCGGCGATAGCCACCCGCTGGAGCTCCCCGCCGGACAGCTTGTCCAGGGGCCGGTCGATCACTTCCTGCAGTTCCAGGAGCTCGACCGCCTCCTCCACGGTGAGGCGCTCGGCGACCTTCTTCAACAGGTCCCTGACCACGCCCTTCACCACGGCGGGCAGCTTGTCGACGTATTGGGGCTTCAGGGCGGTGCGGACCTTCCCGGCATACACCTTGGCCAGGTAGTCGCCCAGCTCGGTCCCGGCCAACCTCTGGAGGACCTCTGCCTTGGAGAGCGGCGTCTCGAAGCTGCCGAAATTGGGAACCTCCTCCCCGGACAGCAGCTTGATGCTCGTGGTCTTACCGATGCCGTTCGGACCGAGGATACCGGTCACCATCCCCTTCTTGGGCACAGGCAGTCGATAGATGCGGAAGCCGTTCTTGCCGTACTGGTGCATCAGCTCGGTCTTCATCTCCGCGGGCAGGCCGATGATCTTGATCGCCTCGAAGGGGCACTTGTGCACACAGATGCCGCAGCCGGCGCACAGCTCTTCGGAGATTATGGGCCGATTGCTGTCATCCATGACCACGGCCTCCACGCCAGTGCGTACGATCGGGCAGTAGTTCCTGCACTCGGCGTTGCACTTCTTAGGTTGACAGTGGTCCCTCAACAGCACGGCTATGCGCATGTTGAGCGCAATGCTACCCCTGCGATAAAAAGATAATGCCCCCGTCCACCCTGTCGTCAGCTGGTCCGGTCAACCTTAAATCCTTCTTTCACAATCCATTGACGATAAAATGGCTAAGGTCCTAGTGTGCGTAGCATGGCCCTATGCGAACGCCCCCATCCATTTGGGGCATGTGGCCGGTTCCCTCCTTCCTCCCGACATCTTCTCCAAGTACCACCGCCTGAAGGGCGATGAAGTGCTCATGGTCTCCGGTTCCGACCAGCACGGCACGCCCATCACGGTCAAGGCCGAAAAGGAAGGGGTCACCCCGGAAGCGATCGCCGAGCGCTATCACGATATCAATAAGAAGGCCATCGAAGGCCTGGACATCGAGTTCTCGCTGTTCACCAAGACGCACACCAAGAACCATTTCGAGGTCGTGACCGATGTCTTCCTGACCCTGCAGAAGAACGGGTTCCTTTACAAGAAGGGGACCCAACAGTACTTCTGCCCCCGCTGCGACAAGTTCCTTCCCGACCGCTACGTCGAGGGCAAGTGCCCCGCCTGCGGTAACGAGAAGGCCAGGGGCGACCAGTGCGAGAAGTGCGGCAAGACCTTCGAGGGCGGTGAGCTCCTGAGCGCGGTCTGCGTGCACTGTACCACGGCTCCGGAGCTCCGGGAGACGGAACACTATTTCCTCCGGCTCTCGGCGTTCCAGGAGCCCCTCATCCAGTGGATCTCCGGCAAGGAGCAGTGGAAAAGCTCGGTCAAATTGTTCACTCAAAACTGGCTGGAGGCCGGTCTACAGGACCGCCCCATCACCCGGGACATGACCTGGGGCGTCCCCGTCCCCATCCCGGACTGGGAGGGAAAGGTCATCTACGTCTGGTTCGAGGCCGTGATCGGGTACCTGTCCGCTTCCAAGGAGTGGGCCAAGATGACCGGCCGGCCGGACGAGTGGCAGGCGTACTGGTCCGACCCGTCCGTCAAGGGCTACTACTTCCTGGGCAAGGACAACATCCCCTTTCACACCATCATCTGGCCGGCCATGCTCCTGGGCTACGGCGGTCTGGACCTTCCTTACAACGTTCCGGCCAACGAGTTCCTGACCTTCAGGGGCGACAAGTTGTCCAAGAGCCGCGGTACGAGTATCGATATCCCGTCGCTCCTCCAGAAGTACGAGGTGGACGCCATACGCTACTATGTGGCTGCCAACATGCCCGAGAACAAGGACGCCGACTTCTCCTGGGACGATTTCGAGACCAAGGTCAACAACGAGCTGGTGGCCACCCTCGGCAACTTCTACCACCGCGTTCTCAGTTTCACTTACAAGCATTTCGGCGAGGTCCCCGAGTTCAAGGGGATCGAATCCGAGAGGCAGGAGGTCATGGACGCCATCGCCAAAGCGAAACAGGAGGTGGACGCCAATCTGGACAGCTGCGAGTTCAAGCGGGCCCTGAAGGTCATCATGGACCTGGCGCAGTACGGCAACCGATACTTCGATAGCGTCGGCCCGTGGGCCCTGATAAAGAAGGACCGCGAGATGTGCGGCTCGGCCCTGAACCTCAATCTCCAGCTGGTGAAGGCCCTTGCCGTTCTGAGCTATCCCTTCCTCCCCCGCTCCGCCGAGGGGGCGTGGAAGCTCCTGGGTCATGAGGGCACATTGGTCGGGACCGGTTGGGACGGGGCCGATTCCGCCCTTCCGTCGAACCAGAAGCTGAGGGAGCCCCTCCCCCTGTTCTCGAAGGTGGTCGTGGAGAAGGACGACACGAACTCCGTTTTCAAGGGATTCGGGTCGCTCAACCTCAAGGTGGGCCAGATCATCGATGCCCAGAACCACCCGAACGCCGATGCGCTCCTCTTATTGCAGGTGGACATCGGCACTAAGATCCAGATCGTGGCCGGGCTGAAAGCCCATTATGCTCTGGACGAACTGAAGGGAAAGAAGGTCGTGGTGGTGTCCAACCTCAAGCCGGCCAAGCTCCGGGGCTACGAGTCCCAGGGAATGCTCCTGGCGGCCGAGGGCGGCGGGATCGTCAAGCTGCTCGCCCCTCCCGCCGAGGCGGTCCCCGGGGAGAGCGTGAACAGCGGTCTGGTCCCCAGCGATCGGCAGATCGAGTTCAAGGACTTCCAGAAGCTGACCTTGAGGGTGGCCAGCGTGGCAGGCAAAGGGCAGGTGGACATCGGCAAGGTGATAAAATGCAACTGCCCAGAACGGATGGACGCCCTCAAGGTGGCGGTCTTCCTGCCCTCTCCGGAAGCGGAGGAGGCACTGGTGATCTTCACTGGGAAAGGGTCCCCCGTCGAGGTCGATGAGAACATTCCTAACGGAGCGACCATCAGATGAAGGCAGACCTGCATGTCCACTCCACTCACTCCGATGATGGCCACCAGACGGTGGAGGAGCTGCTCAAGCGCTGCGAAGAGCTGGGCATAGGGGCGGTGGCCATTACTGACCATAATACGCTCAAGGCCCACCTTAACGGAGGACCGAGCTCCAAGATCATTGTCATACCGGCCATGGAGATCACCACCGAGAGAGGGCACGTCCTGGCCTTCGGGGTCAAGGAGGAGGTTCCCAAGGGTCTGAGCGTAAAGGAGACCGTAGAGCGCATTCACCAGGCCGATGGGATCGCGGTCGCCCCCCATCCGTTCCGGTGGTTCACCGGCCTGGGGGAGAAGAACATCAAGGGCGAAGATTTCGATGCCATAGAGGTGTTCAATGGCCGTTCCAAGAAGGGCGTCAATTCCAAGGCCAACCGATTGGCGAAGAGGATGGCCCTGCCCGGTATCGGTGGGAGCGATGCCCACAACATCCAATCGATCGGCCGGGCCTACACCGAGGTGCCGGATGACTGTGAGACCTATCAGGATGTTATCCAGGCGATAAAGGACCGCAAGTGCAAGGCGGTCGGCAGGAACCTCTCATCCTCGGAGAGCTTCGGTCGCGGCGCCAAGAGCCTCACCCAGTGGTTCGGTCGTGGTTTCAGAAGGATGTGAAGTAGCGAACGGCCCTGCGGCCGGTACACGGTTCGGTTTTTAAAAAAGAACAATCAGCATCGGAACGGGTTCCCGCTCAAAGCACGGACTCGACCTTGGACATGAGGTCCCGGGCCATATTGGACACCTTGTCCTGGTTGCCTTCCTGGTCCATCATTATGGCGACCAGATATTTTGGCCCAATCCCGATAAGGACGAGGTTCTGCTCGGTGAGCTCGATGGACACCTTGTTCAGTTTATCCTTGAGCTCCGTGGAAGTGGTCTCGGCCGCGCCGAGGATGATGGCGGACATGGCAGCGAAGGTCTCCCGGTGAATTCCCTTGATCGGACCGCCCATAACGTACATACCGCCGCGGGATACCAGTGAAGCGTCCAGGACGTGGTCTTGCTTCTTGATCTCGTCCAAGGCGCTTCGAACAGGAGAGAGCTCGCTCATTTGAATCCACTCATCCGATTTTTGGTTAAATGAAGAGCCGCCATAAATAGGTTTTGATAAAAATATCTGAAGTCAGGGTATCCAGCATCAACTGCCAACATCATGACATGCTCTTCAAACACAGTGCCTCCTCCAATATTTTATACATTTACTTTTATTTTCTATGTCGAAAAACTGAACACCGCTGGATGACAACCTTTTTGTAGCTACCAGCGGTTGCCTGTATAGCCTGGTGAGCCAAACGTCGTTCATAGGGATTTTTGGTAAGAAATACGAGGAGGAACGGCTGGAGGCCAGCATGATAGACTCGTTCCGCTCCTCCCTGACCATGGAGGTCAGGAGGGCCCAGAACAAGCTCATCAAGCGGGCCGTGGAAAAGCCGCTCGAGACCGTGACCCTGCTCCTCAGGCACTATGATCACGAGGACAATCGCGTCCGAAAGTCGGTAAAGGAAACACTGGTCACTCTCGCCAAGGACAAGGTCTGCATGGAATCAATATTGACCGACATGGTCCATCCCAGCCGGAACGTCAGGAAGGCCGTACAAGGGTTCCTGGGCGACCTGGTGGGCGCCCATGCCATCACCTACGCGTCCTTCTACGAGCAGACCATGCTCCTGGTGGCGATGTCCAAGAGAAAGGACATCCCAGTGGACGACATAATGTCCCTGGCCGACCTGTCGAAAAAGACGTTCATGGACGGCGAGATCATGGAGGCGGTGAAAGACATCGGCTTCAGCCTCGATTACGTCAAGCATCGCTACCGGAGCTCAGAACAGTTGAAGGAATATGTGGCTGACCTCCTGAAGATGGCCCCCGATCTGTCCCGGATGGGCGTGTACAGTGGAGCGATAGAGGAACCACTGCGCAAGGCCATGAAGGCGAGCCGTTATCGCGACTTCGACGAGACCAGGGAGATCATCGAGGAGCGGACCAAGGAGGCGAAGTTACGCACCGTGCTCCATCACATCGCCCGCGAGGTCAAGGACAACGTGAACAAGCGGCCCACGGTCAAGAAGGGGGAACTGACGCCTTCCGATGCCCAAATATTATTGGCCCTCCACGATCTGGTCGATTCGGTCACTTCGTTGGTCATCGCCAATGAGCGGTCCGAGGCCATTGACATCCTTCTCGGCTTCGAGGAAAAGTTCAATGACGATTACGAATCCGCTCTCAAGACGCGGGTCAAGCAGCGTGATCCGGGCGCTCTTTTCGTACTATACAATGTGGGCCTGGTCTGCGTCAAGGTGACGTCATCCCTTATCGCCGCCACGGCCGAGGATGTCTACCAGACCGGGTTCCGCCATCTGGAGGGTGACCCTAGCATCCATATCGTGATGTGGCCCGAGGCGGTCATGGGTCAGGTGCTGGAAGCCGTCGGACAAGGGTCCGACAAAGCTCAGGCAAGCACCTAGCGACCTACTGGATTGTTTCGAGGGTGAAAATATCTTTCTTGATAATTTTAGTTAATCATATGGAATTCGTAAGATTTATATTCCAGATAGGTGGTTCCGTCTGACAGAGGGATGCACTAATGCCTAATTCGTTGGTAAAGAACGCTCTAGGGAGCGAGTTCAAGGAAAGTTATACTGCAAAGCCGCAGGCTTCGGCCGCGCCTGTACAGGCCCAGCCGATGTCGGACACGGACCGGGAACTGGAAGCCATCGCCAAGGAGCTTGATGTCTGTATCAAGATCATCGGCTGCGGTGGCGGCGGGTCCAACACCATCAACCGCTGCGTTGATGCTGGCATCAGCGGTGCCCAGGTATGCGCCATCAACACGGACGCCAAGCACCTGCTGACCATCCGCGCGCCGAAGAAGATCCTTATCGGAAGGAGCACCACCAGGGGCATGGGCGCCGGCGCTCTGCCTGAGAACGGTGAGGCCGCGGCTCGTGAGAACGACTCTGACATCAGAGCCTTCCTGCAGGGTTCGAACATCGTCTTCGTCACCGCAGGAATGGGCGGCGGCACCGGTACCGGTTCCGCCCACTATGTCGCCGGGATCGCCAAGGAGCAGATCCGGGCATTGACCATCGGTGTGGTCACCTTCCCCTTCAAGGCTGAAGGGACCGTCCGCGCCGAGAACGCCATGATCGGCCTGAACAAGCTGCGCGCCGTCTGCGACACCACCATCGTTGTCCCCAACGACAAGCTGCTCGAGCTGGTCCCGAAGCTGCCCGTCGACGCCGCGTTCAAGGTCGCCGATGAAGTGCTCATGCAGACCATCAAGGGCCTCACCGAGATCATCACCAAGCCCGGCCTGGTCAACCTCGACTACGCTGATATTCAGACCGTCATGAAGGAAGGCGGTGTCGCTTTCGTCGGCATCGGCGAAGGGAACACCGATGAGGACGACCGCGTCAAGGCGGCCGTTCACGAGGCCCTCAGCTCCCCGCTGCTGGGCGAGATCAACCTGAAGGACGCCAAGGGCGTGCTGATCCGGGTCGTAGGCGGACCGGACATGACCGTCGGAGAGGCGCAGAGGGCCGCTCAGATCGTCACCGACTCCGTCCATGAGCGTGCCAGGATCATCTGGGGATGTTCCATCGATCCCGCGATCGAGGGCACCATCAAGATCCTGGTCATCGTCACCGGCGCGTCGTCCAAATACATGTACGGCAAGGGCGGCCAGGGCCCCACGCACCTCGGTTTTGACAACGAGGCCAAGCCCAAGCTCGGCGGTCAGCAGCCCCAGCAGCGCTCGCAGCAGCCCCAGCAGCAACCCCAGAAGCAGGCACCTGCGGACGACGACGGCATCGACTTCGTGCGTTGAACGAAGGGGGCACTCGGGGACGCTTCGGTTGAAACTCTTTCCATCATTTATTTGATCGGAAGGTCAGAAATCGAAGGCGCTGTCGCCGAAGGTAATGGCCGGGCACGGTTCCGCACATCGTCCACAGTGGGCGCATATCGCGACATCGACATGAACACGGCCCAGCTCAAGCCTTAGTGCACCCTCTATGCATCTAGCGGTGCAGACGCCGCAACCCACGCACTCCTCGGCCTTGACCACCGTTCTGCGCACCCTTTCCACTTTTTCTTTTAATTTTTCTGCGTCTTCATCCTTCCCGATCAGCGCGCCGGCATCGAACACCGTCACCCCGTCGACCAATACCCAGCCTTCTTCTTCGTTCACCGTCACCTCGCCGATCATGTTCAGCGTGTTGGCGATGCGCTCCAGGTGCAAAGGCCGGTTGAACGCCCCCTCGATCGAGAAGCCCATGGTGCAGGGGGAAACACCCTTCTGCACGAACAGCTTGAGGTTCTCGGCCGGCTGGTCCTCGGGCTTGAGCTCGATCGCCTTGACCGATATGCCGGCCTTTTCCAGCTCCTGTTTGATGGAGGGAGGCACGATCCTCCATCTCCATATGCCATTGTCGACCCATTCGGCCGGAAGTCCCCGGGAAGCGGCGTACTTCCTGAGCGAGGCATCCCAGGCCTTGAAGACCTCCGATCCGCTTTGGACGACCCGCAGCTCCGCCAGGTCCGAGGCCGGGCACATGAAGCAGCCGATGCGGTCCAGGCCACGGTCGTACCATGGGTTGTACTCTTCCCCTTCGCCCTTGATCAGCAGCCAGATGTGCATCGCGGTCCAGTTCTGAATGGGCGAGGCCCCCACCTGGCCGGGCACCCAGGGGTTCTCCCAGACCCGGGGCTTGTTGGAGCGGGCCTCGGACTCATACCTCCTCTGCCCGATGAACGAGAGCACCCCTTTCGGATAGTGCTTGGCGATGGCCCGGACGGTGGGGCCCAGCTTATTGGTCTTGCAGCACCACCGGTAGTCGCGACCGGGAGGGCCGAAGATCCTCAGTCCCTCTTCGAACGCCTCGGGTGGCGCTATCTCGACCACCAGGTCCAGTTCGTGGCGGGCGGCGATGTCTCGTACATGCTTCACCGTCTCCGGGAACTCCAGTCCGGTATCGATGAAGAAAACCGGGAGCTTGAGGCCGGCCTTGAGGCTAAGCAATAATGTGGCCAGGGAGTCCTTTCCTCCGGAGAACGAGACCATGGCCGGAAGCGGATGTTCGCGCATGACCCGGTGGATGAACTTCACCGCTTCGGCGACCTTTGCCTCCATCTCCGGCCGGTTGGCCTCCAGCACCTCGGCCCATCCCGATTCTGGCCTTTCCGGAACTTCCTCCACCGGCGCTTCGTGCCAACGGATCTTCACCGCCATGCCCCTGGCGTTCGGGTCCATCTGCTCGTGGCTCATCCGGGCCAGGCCGGCCGCGAAGGCCCTGCCCTGCCGGTCGACCACGATCACCTCGTCGTTGACCCGGATGCCCGGGCTTGAACTGAGGACCCCCGGGACCAAAAGGCTGGAGCCGCTGAGGATGGGCTTCACCGCCCCGTCATCGGCCAGCACGATGCCCCTGGTGGCCACCCGCTGGATGGCCTTGGCCGCGGTCATGCGGGCCAGGAACACCCATTCGCGGTCGAAATCGTAGCGGAGGGTCCCCAGGACCTGGCCGTCGATGATGACCTCGTCCATCCGGTCGAGGGCGGGGGCCTTGTTCATGAGGACGAAATGGCCGTCCGGAATGGCTGCCACGCCGCAGCCGGGTCCGAACTGCCGGTCGATCACGTCCCTGGCCAGGGAGATGTCATGGGCCGAGGCGGGGCGGGCATCGCCAGGCGGAGTGATGTCCATCGGACGGGTCTCTCCCCCGCAGCGCCCGCACTGTTTGCTCTCCAGGATCGGAACGTTGCAGGGGTCGCACCATCTCAACGGCATCTTTCCTAATCGGACCAGGGCCACGACCAGCGTGTAGGCGTAGTGGTATTAAAACATTATTTGTAAGTCCCTTGGCCATGGCGGGACATCGAAAGCCTTGGTAGAGGCCTGCTATTGCGCTCATTAATAGTAAATCGAGAGAATGAATCACGATAAATATATTTATTTGCAGAACTGCTATGATGGATATAATATGTTCCGCACGATTCAGATACGCTTGGAACGCACCGCCGACCTCGTGCGAACGGTCAGCGTGTTCAATCAGGCGTGCCAGCGTGTACTGGATTGGGGCCAGCAGAACGAGCAGTACAACAAGACCACGCTCCATCGTGCGACATACCGTGACATCAGAACGGACTTCCCATTATTGCCATCGGCACTGGTGCAGACCGCTCGTGACCAGGCTAGCGAGATGATGCGGCGGGATAGGTTCAAACATAAGATTTTCAAGAAGCCATTAAGTGCGATACGCTATGACAAGCGTACACTGAGCATCTTCCTCGAATCTGGATATTGCTCCATCAGCACCGTGTTCGGGAGGATGCGCTACGAGTTCGCCCTACCGGAATACTATCGCCAGTACGCATCGTGGAGGGTGCAGAACGCTCAACTCGTCGTCAGTCGATACTACTGCTTTCTAAAGGTCCAGGTCGAAGGTGAAGCACCGCCGTTGAACAGCAGCGATCGTCGCTTGGGCGTTGATTTAGGCATCAATAACATCGCTGTCTGTTCGGATAATACATTTTTCAACTCGAAGCACTGGAAGAACGTCAAAGGTAGGTACCAACATCTCAAGGCCGAGCTGCAGTCCAAAGGCACTCGCTCCGCAAAGAGAAAGCTCAAAGAGCTTAGCGGACGAGAGAGACGGTTCGTTCGGGACTTGAACCATTGTGTGGCCAATGAGATAGTGAACAAGCCTTACGACATTATCGTGTTCGAGGATCTGACCGCCATTCGTGGTCCGAAGCATAAAAAGGCGTTCAACCGCAAACTTGGCAACTGGTCATTCGCTCAGCTCCGCGGTTTCGTCGAGTACAAGGCCGAAGAGCTGGGCAAGAAAGTGCTGGTCATCGATCCATACCACACCTCTCAGACCTGCTCGAAGTGCGGTCACGTAGCAAGAGCCAACAGAAAAGGACGGCAGTTCACCTGCGTCAAGTGCGGGTTCTCACTTGATGCAGACTTGAACGCCGCAAGGAACATCGCCACCTTCTCCAGGAGAGTTGGTGGCAGGTCGCCCGTCAGCCGACCTAATGTAGCGGGTGTAGATGCCGAAGGCCGCAAGGCAATTGAGGCGGAGCCTAGTTACAAGCTCATGGATAGAACTATGGGTTGCTGACATTGGAAGATTATTTTCATTGTGGAGCATGGTATCTCATTGCACAACCAGAGCATGAAATCGAATACGTGAAAAATTAATGCCGCCTCAGAAATACTCTAATACTTGCGGCGCAATCGACCTGGCAGTACGGGCGGAACGACCGGAATTTACGCTTGTAGACATCATAGAATGCCTCTATCTTGAGGCAATGGTGAATGATGCAAGAAGCCAGCCAAGGTGGGGTAGTTCCCAGGTTAGTTATTTGAGGCCGGTCATCATGAAAGCGACCAAGCGCTCGATGGGCGTGTCCTACGCCATCCGTGACATCCTACTACCAGCGAGGGAGCTGGAGAAGAAGGGTGCGGAGATCATCAAGCTCCACATCGGAGACCCTAATAAGTTTGACTTCGAAACACCACCGCACGTCCGCGAAGCACTCTGTCGCGCAGTGGAAGTGAACGACAACGGGTACGCAGAGTCGGAGGGATACGTCGAGCTGCGCCGGGCCATTCTGGAGAAGGAGAAGCAAAAGAACGGCGTGGACGTCAGCATCGACAATTGCGTCATCACCAACGGTGTGACCGAGGCGATCCAGATGATCACCGCCGCCGCGGTGGATGTGGGGGACGAGGTATTGGTCCCCGGCCCCGGTTATCCCGCCTACACCGAGTTCACCAAGTTCTTCGGCGGTACGCCGGTCGCCTACAAGGCCGACGAAGCGAGCAACTGGCAGCCGGACGTCGACGACATACGGAAGAAGATCACGCCCAAGACCAAGTACATCGTGGTCATCAACCCCAACAATCCGACCGGTTCGCTGTACTCGGACAAGGTGCTGAGGGAGATCACCGACCTGGCCGGCGAGCACGACCTGTTCATCATTTCCGATGAGATCTATGATCTCATGACCTTCGATGGCATCCATCATTCGCCGGCGGCGCTGTCCAAGGACGTCCCGGTCATCCTGTTCAACGGCTTCTCCAAAGTAGACCTGTTGCCGGGCTGGAGATTGGGCTACACGGTCTTCCGCGACCCCCAGGGGAAGCTGGACGACATCAAGGAAGGGATGATGCGCCAGCTCCGTCTGCGCATCAGCGCCAACAATCCCTGCCAGATGGCGGTCATCGAGGCGCTGAAGGGTCCCAAGGATCACCATGAGGGCATGAACAACAAGCTCAAGGAGCGGCGGGACTACATCGTCAAGCGGATCAATTCCATCCCTGGCCTATCGACCACCACTCCGCAGGCCGCGTTCTACATCTTCCCCAAGATCGAATCGAAGCATTGGAAGAACGACCACGATTTTGTTCTGGACATCCTGAACAATTGCCACGTGCTCCTGGTGCCCGGTTCCGGGTTCGATGAGCAGTACGGCAAGATGCACTTCCGCGCGGTGTTCCTGCCGCCGATCGAGACGCTCGCCACCGCGTTCGACTCGATCGAGAAGTACATGAACAAGGTGGCCTGAACTCCCTTTTTTATTTTATTTTTTCTAAGCAACGTATTAGTATGCTTCGAATAATCTGCCACCGTGCTGAATAAATTGAGGAGCGAGATCAGGAACGAGCCCATCGTTCTCGCTCACCATCCGCTCTGTGGAAGGTATGATGATCATTTCTTCATCATCCGTGGAAGGAAGGTATGCCGGGGTTGTTTGACCGTTTATCCCACCGCTGCTGTCGGGGTCATCGCCCTCTTATTGCTCAATTATTCCGATTTCACGGGGCTGTTCTTCTTAGCCCTGGCGCTATTCATCGCGAATCTGACCAGGCTGGTGCTGAACCGGAGCAAGGCATCGAACCTCATCTTTAACGTTCTACTGGGCCTGTGTCTCTCGGTGACCATCTTCTCGGCACTGAACTGTCCCGGTGACCTTGTCCTCCTGTTCTATCCATTTGTAATAGCGACCTATCTGGTCTTCATGTTCTACCGGGGCATGAGAATGTATAATGGGTGCAAGCGGTGCCCCGACTATGGGATGTTCCCGACCTGTTTTACGCGCGAAAAGATCATAAGAAACATTCCATCAGAATTAAATAATAACAAACAAATATGATGCCTGGAAGTTATATCATGGCAGGCGGAAAGAAGTCATTCCAAGGCAGCGTATTGATACTGGTACTATTGCTGATTCTATGTTTCCCCATAGGATTGGTATATCTGGTAATAAAGTGGCAGGAAGATACCGCAGCAATGGACACGAGGACCTGTATGAACTGCGGAGCGAACATCGCGGTCAGCTACAATGTATGCCCCCACTGCGGTAAGCCCATTACCATGTACCAGGCCCCGGCCCAGCAGCAGTATCAGGCACCCCCACCGAGCTCCCCCAGGCAGTAGACCTTCGGGATCTGACAAAACCCTTTCTTCATCTTTATGGTGTTAAATGAGGCGGTTCCACGGTAGCCTTGCGATATTGATCATTCTGATCATCTGCTGCTGGCCAGCCGCCCTTATTTATTTTGTTCTAAAGTATGACGATGAGCCCGCGTTGTACCCCATGAGGACCTGTGGCTGTTGCGGGGCGAACATTCCGATGACCTATCGGGTATGCCCGTTCTGTGGCAGGCCGACCAATCCCTATCAGAATGGCCAACAATATTGTCCTCCGCCATCGACATCAACACCCATGCCTAGTAAAGCATGTCTCAATTGCGGGGCGGGAATAAGGGACAACGACACCTTTTGCCAATATTGCGGCAGCAAGCAGCAATGATGTC
This sequence comes from uncultured Methanomassiliicoccaceae archaeon, assembly GCA_964477865.1. Taxonomy (GTDB): domain Archaea; phylum Thermoplasmatota; class Thermoplasmata; order Methanomassiliicoccales; family Methanomassiliicoccaceae; genus UBA6. The sequence continues at coordinate 172,250 of CAYZEV010000001.1, forward strand.
GCCATCATTGCCGGACCGGTCCTGCTGGTCGATCATCCGCGAACTGGGTCTGGGCGTGCGCTCTTCAATGTTGGCCAGGAAGGGGCATCGGCCGTTCCTCGATCATTAATGGGCCTTCCCCTTACGCCGGTCAAAAGGCCCGCTGGGGGATCGGTATGCCCTCTTCGCTTCCTTTCCAATAGCCCTTCTCGATCCACTGGTCCAGGGTCATCAGGCTGGGATGCATCGACCTTATCGCCGCTATGTCGGCCTGGTAGCCTGGACCGTTCAGCCACTTCATCAACAGGAAGCGCTCGTTATCGATCTTCTTCAGCTCCTGCAGTTGCTGCTCCACGAACTCCACCTTTTGTCCCAGAGCGACCGAGAACCTCTGTGCGACCTGCGGCAGGGTGAGGGAATCGCCGGCGATCTCCACAGATCGGCCGAGCCAATCGTCCCTGTTGTCCAGCGCTATGGCGGCGATGAACCCGATGTCCTCCACCGAGATCAGCTGGAGCGGCTTGTTCGGCTCCATGGCCATGATGAGCCTGCCGCTGGCTATCAGCTTCTGGGCATTGGGAGCGTTGAAGTTCTCCATGAAGTATACTGGCCGGAGCACCGTGAGGGGCAGTCCGATCTCCCGCATGTACCTCTCGTTGGTCGCCTTGCTCTCGAAATGAGGTATGCCGGAGGAGCGGTCCGCTCCGCCTATCGAACTGTATAGGAAGTGCTCTACCCCGGCATCCTTGGCCGCGTCGGCCAGAATCTTACCCTGCTTGACCTCGCCGGCCGGACCCTCCTCCTTCCAGGTCAGGACGGCGAACACGCCATAGGCACCTTCGATGTCCTTCCTTATGCGATCCGGATCGTCCAGGTCTCCCTCGACCAGGTCGGCGCCCAGGTCCCTCAGCCTCTCAGCCTCGGGTTTTTTGGGCTCGCGGGTCAGACCCCGCACCTTGAACCCGGCTTCCAGAAGATGTCTTACGGCGGCGCTGCCCTGCTTTCCGGTGGCGCCGGTGACGAAGATGGTCTTGTCCTGCAAATCTTCCACCGGCATCTACCTGGCAGGTCATCCTTTATTAAAATTGGGAAAGGAAGGTGTTTCACTCCAAGTTCTTGAGGAGCTTCACGACCGCTTCCAGGGCATCGCGGCCCTTCTCGATGCGCTCCTCGGCCTGCAGACGGGTCATGCCCGGGCCAGTGATCCCCAGGGACACCGGCTTGCTGTACTGCAACGAGAGATCGATAATCTTGCGGGCGGCATGCTGAATGACTATCTGGTCATGGTCTGTCTCGCCCTCGATCACGCAGCCCAGGGTCACCACACCATCGATGGCTTCGTCCTCGAGCAGCTTCTTGATGGCCAGGGGCATGTCGTAGACGCCCGGTACGGAGATGACCCTGGTCACGTTCACGTCCAGGAAGGCGGCGTGCGCCTTCGCCCGTTCCAACATCATCGACGTGATGTCGAAGTTGAACTCAGATACCACTATTCCAATGTTGTAATTCTTCATGTGCTCACTCCCTTATCGGTCCCGCATCCTCGTAACCTTGACGCAGTCCCTTCCCGGCATTCTTGGACAGAACGTCCGGGTGGAACAGAAGATTAAAGGCGTTCCGGGCATGCTCCCTGGCCCTCTGCTTGGCAAGCCAATCCAGGGTCTTGGCGTCTGGCGCCTCGTCCTCGTGGACGAACACCTCGATGATGTGGTGATTGGTCATCAGCTGCGCGGCGATCAGGCCGGTGGAGGCCTCATGGGCGCAGTTCTTGTCCTTGTCCTTGGGGCCGGGCATTCCCAGGGCAATGACGATGTCGCACTTATCCTCCTCGATCAGCTTCTTGCAGGCCACTGGCAGGTCCTTGATCCCCGGTACGGTGTACAGCACGATCTTGAAACCTGTTCCCATGGTCTTGATCTCGTCCACGGCGGCCGAGCCCATATCGACCCGGGCGAAGGTGGTGTCGGCGATGCCGATCAGTTTCATCGCTTCGCCTCCGCGCAATTGGTCTCTGTATGCCAGTCGATGATCCTGCGTATGATCTTCCTTGTGCCGTTGAGATCGTCCTCATAGCGGCCCAGGCGGACCACTTTGATGTCCATGCCTCGTTTTGCCAGCTCTTTCTGCAGGGCATCCTCATCGAACGTTTGATCGTAACCCAGGGCGATGATGTCCGGCTTGAGCTCGGCGACCACGTTGAACATGTCGCCCTCCCGGCCCAGGACCGCCTGGTCGACCGGCTTGAGCGATCGGACCAGCTCCAGGCGCATCTTCTCTGGGGTGATGGGCTCGTGCTTGTTCTTACGAACGGTAGCGTCCGTCGCCACCACCACCACGAGCTCGTCCCCCATCCGCTTCGCTTCGCTGAGGTAACGCACGTGACCGGTGTGCAAAATGTCGAAGACCCCGCTCGCCATGACCTTGGTCATCTTGACCACTTGCTTCTCTTCCATTCCTCGATGATCTCGGCGCCATCGAGGTAGATGAGCCCAAATCTCTTGGCGTATTCTTGAGCCTTTTCTTTGGTCAGGGCCTTCCCGTCGTCGCCCATCATCTCGCAGATGGTGGCCGAGGGGAACATCCCGCCCATCTTGAGGATGGCGGTCGACAGCTCGGTATGGCCGCGGCGGTCGTTCAGCACCCCTGGCTGGGAGTTCAACAGGAACACATGGCCCGGAGCGCGGAAGACCTTCCCGAACTCCTGGCGGGCCTCATCGGCGCTCATGTCGACGACCCTCCTGCACAGCTTGGCGAACTCCGATATGGTCAGGGCGCGGTCCCCGTCGGGGATGCCGGTGAAGGTATGGCGGTGGTTGATGGTCAGCGAAAAAGCGGATTTGGTATCATAGGGCAGGTCGTTGGGGGCCAACCCCCGCAATACCGGATGCTTGTCATAGGATTCGGCGAACAGCTCGGCCAGGAACGGCAGGTCCAGCTTCTTCCAGACCTCGCCCGGAGCGGTAGTGCAGATGAGCCCGCCGGCCTCCTTGCGCAGCGTCCTGACGCTCTCATAAGTTACATGCTCGGAGGCGATCATCATGTCGGTCTCCCTCTCCCTGCTGTCCGAATCGAATATCAGCACGAACCGACCGGATCGCAGTGCAGCATAGGCCTCGCTCATCTTGTCCATTTGCGCACCTTTCTTGACCATATTATCAACTCTATATTATGTCTCCGGTAGCTACCATTATCTTTGTAGTTGGGTGAGATCGGGGAGGGGCATCGTGGCTCCCACCAGGCGTCCCTCCGTTTTGTCAGAACCAAACACAATAATATATGACCAGCGGCCATCAAGGATGCATGCCCGCCACCCTGGATGACCTCAATGCCCTGGCCTCTCTTGACCCTTCCGGTATGATGAGGCAAATGGTCGACCTGCCTGCTCAGCTCACTTCCTCCCTAGCGAGCGAGGTGCAGGCCATCCCGCGGCCTCAAAAGATCTGCCTGTGCGGTTTGGGGGGTTCGGCCATGGGCGCCGATGTTCTCAGCGATCATCTGGAGCGGACCTCCACCATCTTCTCGTCGGTGGTCCGCGATGTTCAGCTCCCCAGATGGGTCGACGGGTCCACCCTCGCCATCCTGATCTCGTACTCCGGCAACACCAGGGAGACGTTGGCCATGTACGAGCAGGCCCGCCAGAGGGGATCAGGTGTCGTGGTCATCACCTCCGGGGGGAGGCTGATGCAACTGTGCCAGGAACGGGATGAGAAACTGGTGACCGTACCGGGCGGGCTGCAGCCGCGGGCCGCCCTCGGGTACCTGCTGGGAGCGGCGGCATCGGTGATCGAGAAGGCCGATGTGACGCCGGTGGCCAGTGAATTGAGGTCGCTGCTGCCGATCATCACCAAAGAGGTCAAGGCCTGCTCCCCCGAGACCCCCTTATCGGGTAACCCGGCCAAGCAGATCGCCAAGAGACTGGACGGAAAGATGCCCTTCGTCTATTCATCGCGCAATGTGCGCACCGCGGCCCGGAGATGGCAGACCCAGATCAATGAGAACTCCAAGGTGCTGTGCCTGTCGGGCGAGCTGCCCGAGGCGGACCACAATCAGGTCGTCGGCTGGGTGGACGGGCCTAGGGAGCGACACAACGTTCCGGTGATCCTCCGGGCCGGCTCGGACCAGGGCATGATGGCCGATATCGTCAGGGCGACCATCTCCATATTTGAGGATTTCAAGCTGGACCCGGTCATCGTGGAGCTGGAGGGCACGACCCCGTTGGAGAACGTGATGCGGGGCATGGTCCTGGGGGACTTCGTATCCTACTATCTCGCCATGCTGAAGGGGGTCGACCCGCTTCCGGTGTCCTCCATCACTGAGCTGAAGAAGAGGCTCGGTTGATCAAGCGCCCTGGTTCTCCTTTCTCTTGCGAGAATCCTCCGGCCCCATCCGGTCCGGGATGCGGGAACGGGCCTTGGGATCGACGCTTCCCCCGGGAATGCGCTCCATCCCCTTGATCTCCGCCAGCATCTCCTTGCCCTTGTCAGTGAGGTAGAGGCTGGAGTCCGGTCCTCCTATGATGCCCTCGGCCAGTAGCTCGCGGACCGCCCGTTCCACCCCCGGTGCGGGCAGGTGGTTCTTCTTGGCGATGCGTTCCATGCTCTCTTCGCTGTTGGAGAGGTCCTCGATCACGGCCAGGCGGAACTTGTCCTTCAGAACGAATTGGAGGTCCATAGCTTATCCCAAGGTCCCTGGGTCCTGCCGATATATAATCATTGAGAGCTCCCGCTCGCGTGGTAAAAAATAGGGAAAAATGAAAGATGTTCCCGGGAACCCCGGGTCAGTTGCCGTTCGAAGCTTAGAGCCCCAGGAGCAACTTCTTTTTCTGGTCGAACTCCTCGACCGAAAGGACCCCTTCGTTCTTGAGCTTGGCCAGTTGCCTCAGCTCGGCGATGTAGCCGTTCTCTACGGCCATCGGTACAGCTTCTCCTGCCGGGACCCGCGCTCCGTCCGCCACCAGGCCTCTTACGAAGAGATCGATCTCGTTGTTGAAGAACAGGCTGTCGCCCGGGGTATAGTGCCAGAGGTCGCTCATTATGTAAATGAAGGACATCGACAGCTCATCCCCGGACGGATGCATGGCGATGATCAGGGTATGGGGATACTTCTCGATCTTATTGGTAGGCCTGAGCATGCCCCGGTCGGCCACCAAGGTGTTGGGCCGGTCGGCGTTGGTCACGGCGAACCCTCTGGCCGTCAGGAAGGCCGTCATCCCATCGAAGATGGCTCCGGCATCTCCATGTAATTTTACCATTCTCGAATAAGTCTGTGACATGAGGACATGAATCGTCATCAGGATATAATTACATCCCATCATGGTTACGCTGACAGATAACGAGGGCCGACCCTTAGTTCGATTATCTGGCTATCAAAAAGCGGGAAAAATGAATGATACTAAACAACATCGTGGTCACTCCTCAAGTTTTAACTTTTTTTTATGACCAACCCTGACTTTCCAATAAATGCCACCTTTGCCTTTGTCAGAATCAAATAAGCGTTCTACGATCTCTGCCCCCTCGCGACTTATGGTCAACCGGTTCCCATTAACCTCAATAATGCCCTGTGATTCTAGGCCATTTATACAGGCCCCCAAATAATTTAATGGATAACCAACCCTGCCTTCTAGGAGCCTATAAAAAAAGTCAGTGGCGTGCCTTGGTGGGATGATACGTTTGTTACTGGAATCACCTAGTATCCACATATAGACAGGATATCTTGGTTTTGCCTTCCTTCTTTTTATGTTCCTCTTTAACGAGGATGGTACAAGCCGTATTATCGGCTTGCATAGCGTTTCCTCTGCATCCCCAGATGGAGGAACAAATTGCAGCTCTAAACCTTCTGTGATGGTAGTGAATGGTTCCTTGTCAATGACCTTAGGGGCATGGGTGATGTGAAGAGGGGGTGCGTTTTCCTCGTTCTGAAATCTCGTAACAAGCGGCGAATAATCTATGACGATCGCATGCCTTGCAACATCTTCAACAAGAGAAGCAACGATATTTTTTATGTTTTTCGAATGGCATCTCGGATAAATTCCTTGTTCAGCATCAGATCGGCGGTCAGCGGTCAGTCCTAGCAAAATTAATTCGAGGCAGTTGACACTCACTTCCAATTCACAATAATATTTTATATTGCCTTTCTCGTATAATATGGCCTCATCCTTTACTTTGGACCGAATCACGTACTTATCTATATGGTCAACTAACCACTGTTGTTTTGTTGATATGGGCTCTTTGCTATCCCCATCGCTTCTCTCATCGACCGAAGTGCCATGAATCAATGATAACCCTGACTTGTCCACTAGGCTGAATTCATTAAAGTTTTTGGGAATATATAGCCTTGGTAGAGTCGATGGCCCCGTTAAATTCCGATCTTGCTCGATGGATCTCTGAGAGGAGTTGTGATCTCATGTTTTTGAATCGGCCCATAACGAGGATGTGATATTCTCTAGCTTTTCTCACGTCCCTCGTGAGATGAAGACCATATGGCCATTAGTACATTCGATGATGGCCCATGGGAATACGAAAACGGGGAATGAGCTTCTAGAAAGTCATTCATCTCGCGGAAGACCGCTATTGGTGAAAACTAGGAGCATGCTGGTTATAGGTTTAGGCGGATCTGGACAGAGTTGAAATGTGCCCCCTCAACTCCTGATGGTTCTGACAACTGGTGGGCGACGAGGAGGTTGACGAGGTACCCAATTAAAATGAGGCTCTATAAATAAATATGATATAACCAACTTAGATCTAACCCAAATTAGTCCCATCGCTACTGTTTACCGGTCATCTTGCTTTTGGTACGCTGAGTTAATTTTGTTAGAAATGTTAATTGTAAAGAAATGGAAATGGTTTGCTTTATCTCTTCAAGAACTCTCGAGAAGGTTGTTAAACCGGGCATCGTTCAAATTGGGCTTTAGCCAGTCACCTGAGTGGGCTGAAATCCCGCTCTGTCCATATGTTTTACTTAGATACCCATGTTCATAATTTATATTCTCAAGGCCGACGGTGAGATTTTCGGTCCCACTTATTTCATTTTCCTAACTCAGCCTCTATTCTGCCACTGCGTACAGCCTCCATCCGGCCTTCACCTGCTGGCCGTCGTCGGTAAAGCTTCACCGATCCTCACGAAAAGCTCCGATGTCAGCATCCCCTGGACGAAGACGGTTCCATTGGAATCGACCACCGCTTGCTTGATGTCCTTGGCCCATAGATGTTCGACGATGGCGAAGACGGCGGAACTGTTGTTGGGGAACGCGTCGACGATCTCATCGATATCGTCCTGCGAAAGACCATAGGTCCTCTCGTTCTCAATGTCCTCACCCAGTTTCGCACCGGCCTTGGCTCCCTTCCTAGCCCCCTTCTTTCCGCCGGCCCCAAGACCTATAAGACCCCCAACGACAGCTCCCAACTGCTTGGCCTCCGCCGGACCGAGGTCGGTGCCCTCGACCGCGAGCATGTCCCCTTCCTCGTCCTTGCCGACGAAGACATAGTCGATTAAACGAATGAGGCCTTTCTCCCGAGCGTCATTTATGGCTGGCGCGATCTCGCCAGAGAATTCGTTCCCAGGAAATCCGATCACTAACAATTGCATTGGTCCGTACATCACCATCGTCTCATTCTCCCATTTGTTTGGTCCATCGGGTAGACCTCCAGCAGCTCTGCCTATGTATTGTTCGGACGGACCGGTCCACGTCCGATCTATGAGGTTCTCGCCATCTGGGGCGTTTCCGAAGACCAACGTCGGGTTGAAGCGTCTAGTTTGTAAGGCTTGCCGGTTAGATCGACGGCAGCCTCTCGGTCGTCAGTGAGGAAAAGCGATGAAAGCGTTATAGATTGACCGCTATCAAGTATCATCCTAGGTGATAGTCATACAGAAATCTGCAACGACAACGACATTGCCCGTGCAAGTTACCTACTGGAAGACCACCGAGGCGAGGGAGGTCTATACCGATGATGGAAAGTTGCTTGGGGCCCTGGATGGGATCATGGTAGATTCGACGGCTTGGACGGTTTCCCATCTCGTGATCAGCGTGAACAAGGAAATCGCGGAGGATCTGAACTTCAAGAAATCGATGTTCGGGGCCGAACTGGTAAACCTCCCCATTTCGTTTGTGAAGAACGTCGGAGACGTGGTGCAGCTCAATGCCAACCTGGCAGCCCTGAAGGGTGCGGTCTCGGAACACAAAGCAAAATAAACCTGAATGACCGGGACAGTCCGGTCATTTCCCTTTTTTACATTTTCAAGCATTCCTTTTTCTTCAAGGCATGCCAAGGTCAAGTATTATGTATCATCTTCAAGAAATGATTAAAGGACCAGATGTTCTCCATTACTCGTTGGCTGAGAAAACAATCGGATAAGTATCTCGATCCGGTCGATAGGTTGCCCGAGGTGGTCCTTGGCCTCATTCTGGTCTTAACGGTCACCGGCACTCTCAGGGTCAGCATCTCCCAAAATGGGTTCTCGGCTGTAGATCTATTATTGACCGCGATCGGGGTCAACGTCGCCTGGGGTATCGTCGATGGGGTGATGTACGCCATTGGCAGCTATTTCACTCGAAACAGATATGCAACGATCACCAAAGCCCTCGGAAAAGATCGAAATAATGCGAAAGCAAAAGAGGCCTTGACGGATGACCTCGACAACACCATTATTCATAACTTGAACGCAAGTGATCAAGAACGCATCGTTGCCATTGTGACGAACGCCGCGCCAAATGTTGTGGACAGGAGAGCGTTCTTCAGGGACTTCAGCGACGACCTCATAGGGGGCATTTGGATCTTTTTTACTGTCTTTGTTACGCTTTTCCCGGTCATCATCCCGTTCATCATTCTTCCGAATGATCCGCTCCTGGCATTGAACATCTCGAACGTCATCGCTCTGGTAATGATGTTCATCATTGGGGTGGAGTGGGGTGGCTATGCGGGCATCAGGAGGTTAGGGCCGGGGATCGGTTTTCTTGTCATTGGCACGATCATCACGGTGATAACACTCTACCTGGGGGGATGATAGCCATTGAACCTCACGATAACTTTGGGTGTGATCTCGATTTAATGGAACGCGTAAGCTACGATGGGTAAAGAGGGAGGCTGCAGACAACCCATCTTAGCTTAAAGGCCCTAGTAAGCCTCGGATTGGTGTCTGCATATTTTTCTCGTCCTCACCTTTGAGCGGTGGTGCTGACCACCATGGGTCTTTCTTCCTCCCCGGGTTCTGGTGCACCTTTCTGAATACTCCCGTAAGCCCTTTTGGCCATTTCCCTAAGGTTAGGTCCTACATCGCCAATGCCTCCATAGAAGGCGAAGTTGACCGCAGCGTTGATTACTCCCAGATGGGAGAAGGCCTGCGGGAAGTTGCCGATGTGCTCCCCCGTCTCCGGATCCATTTCCTCGGCGAACAGACCGAGAGGAGTGGCCTTGGCCAACAGATCGTCGTAGATCTTGCGGGCCTCCTCGACCCGACCGGCCAGGATCATAGCGCTGACCAGCCAGAAGGTGCACAGGGTGAAGGATGCCTCCTTACCGCCCACTCCCACCGGAGCTTCGGTGTACCGGTAGCAAAGGCCGTTGACGACCAGATTCTTCAGAGTGGCGTCGATGGTCGAGAGCATGCGTGGGTCCTTCCCATCGATGAAGCCCATGATGGGGAGCATGAGATTGACCGCGTCCAGGTATTCGTCCTCGTAGGACTGCTTGAACGCATTCAGCTTAGAGCTCCATCCCTTGGTCATGACCTCCTCGCGAATGATGTCCTTCGTCTCCCGCCAGCGGTCCAGATCTCCTTCCAGGTTCATCGCCTCGAACATCTGGATTCCTCGGTCGAGGGCCAGCCAGAGCATGGCTTTTCCATAGACGAAATTGCGGTAGCCTCCACGCACCTCCCAGATGCCGGCGTCAGGCTGATGCCAGTTATCGCATACCCAATTGAGGATCGCGCGTATCCTCACCCCGCCATCCGGAGGGGTAAACAGGCCTGACCGCCATGCAAAGTAACCCGCTCCCATCAGCTCGCCGTACACATCGAGCTGCACCTGATTGGCCGCCTCGTTGCCGATGCGAACGGGACGGGAATCGCGGTAACCCCGAAGATGGTCCAGGGTCTCCTCCTTCGTTTGCCCTTCAGGGACGATTGGGTAGAGGATCTGGACACTTCCAGGTTGGACTGTTTTATTGATCCATTTGGCATAACTCTGAACAAAGTCGGGGTAGCCAGCCATAACCAGACTAAGCAGCGTATACGAGCCGTCCCGAAGCCAGGTGAAGCGATAGTCCCAGTTCATCTCGCCACCGATCGTCTCCGGGAGCGATGTGGTCGGCGCGGCCACGATCGCTCCGGAGGGCGGATAGGTCATCAACTGGAGGGTCAAGGCGCTACGGACTACCGTGTCGCGGTAAGGGCCCTGGAGGGTGCACCTGTTGGCCCAGCCCCTCCAGTAGCTCATGGTCGACTGCAACGCGGCGGAGATGGAGGCCAAAGGGCTCTTGTCCTGATCATTGGCCAGGGTGAAGTAGAACTGCTCTCCCGGCCGAACGACGAAGGTCTGAGCCAGGGAATTGTCGTTCTCATCTCTCAGCCACCCCTGTGGTCCGGTGATCACGAACTGCTCTATGGACGCCTCGTTCCCGCCCAGATTGATGGTAGGCGTGTCGCGGGCATAGTTCGGCCGGGGCCGGACCATGCTCTTCATCTCGACGTTGCCGTCCAGGCCCCTCACGATCCTAATCAGCTTACCCGGTGGTCCGCCCTCCACGTCCTGTTCCGCCCAGGACATGTCCATGAAATCGAGCAACGCTACCTTGCCCTGAACACACTCGAAGACCGTCTCCAGGACGTTGGTGTCCTTCAGGTATCGATGATGGCCCTTGAATTCGCTGGTCGGCTGGATTGCCCAGTTCCCACCCTTGTCGGGATCCAGGATGCCAGCGAATATGGACGGGGAATCGAAACGAGGCCAGCACAGCCAGTCGATCGATCCAACGCTGTTCACGAGCGCGGCCGCATGCCGGTTGCCTATAAGTCCGTAATCTTCGATGGGCCAGTATCCATTCAATGGTCCAGAAATCATAACGATCGCCTCCTTGGTGCTCCACAGGTCATCTTTTCCACCCTTTCTTATCTCTCAATCCCGTTCCCTTAACTGAGCCGTACTTAGGGTGAGGCTAGGTTCCCAAGTTTCGCTTTCTTTGACTCTCCTTCCATCCGATAGTGGACATGAACGAGGTGCTAGCGTGAATGCGATCGGTGAGCCTTGGGGCCCTCGTCAGCGTCCTTAGCTATTAAACTACGTTCACTAGGGATTTATAATATTACCTATGTGGAATTTAATGCTGGCCAAGCTGTCTAAGCCAAATCTACTTCAGAAAAGATTCCCTGATAAACGATTCCTGTAATCTACGTTGTCTAGGTCATATACTGATGGTTTCTCGAGCAGAAACCCCGCTCTTTCCTCCATTCGGACACTTGGCCGATTTGACAGGAATCGACATCCCTAGATTGACGTCTCTGGTTACTTCAAGTTCTCGGGTTAAGTCTCTTGAGTTCGTCGAGGAAGAACAGGCCGTCCTTCCGGACCAGCTCGTCGTCGAAGTACAGCTCCCTTCCGCCCCATTCCTTGGTCTGGATGAGGACGATGTCCCAGTGGATAGGTACTTTTGCCGTTTGGCGCTTGATAATGGGCGTTCCCGGGGGTCAAGTGGGCGGAACCGGCGATCTTCTCATTGAACAAGGTATTGATGATGGGCCTGGTGACGAACGGGTTCAGTCCGATGGCGAACTCGCCGATATATTGGGCGCCCTCGTCAGAGTCGAGGACCGCGTTCATGTCGGCCGGCCGACCAGGCAAAGGCGAGCTCGGGACCATGGCGGCATTCAGGATAGACGCCAAGGCCGGATCTACGTATAAGAAGTAAAGGATAACAATCCGGCTCTCACCTTTAACCTTTTAACCCCATATTAACTCATCATTTAACCCTGCCTTCGTCAACGAAGCCAGTTTGTTGATGATAATAAATTGGTTAAGAAGGTTAAAAAAAGAGAGGAAAGGGTTTGCTATCGTCTCAATAGCCCTAGATTGGGAGGGTTGAACTCGGGACCGTTCACAACCGGTTCGAGCCAGGCTGTTTCGCGGATTGAAATCCCGCTCTGTTCCCAACATGCGTCATTTCAGAGAGCTCATTTTGTCGTGCTGGCTGATATGTATTATATAAAATAATGATGGGAGGAAATCAATTGCTCGAGGCTAGAGGTTGAGGGAAATCTAGAGGTTTCCCAGGGGTGGGCGGTTCGCCAACACTTATTTTTATAGCCTGCCTTATTGCGAGTTGGTAACTATTATGAAAGAGGATGCTTACTGGATTAGAGACCAGGTAAAAGCGCACACTGATTGGTTCAAGGAGTCTCTCCCCATGATCGCCTCCGAGAACCTGATGAGCCCCCTGGCCAAAGAGATGATGATCTCGGACTTCCATGATCGGTATGCCGAGGGCCTCCCTGGTAAGAGGTACTATCAAGGCAACATCTTCGTGGACAAGGTCGAGCTCAAGTGCCTCGAGCTCGCCAAGAAGATATTCAAGGCCCAGTTCGTTGACGTCCGGCCGACCTCCGGCACCGTCGCCAACATCGCGGTCCTGATGGCGTTCACCAAGCCGGGCGATAAGATCTCCACTCCCGAGCTCGCGTCCGGCGCGCACATATCGACCGCTCCCTTCGGGGCGGTCGGCCTTCGTGGCCTGAACCCCGTTCACTATCCGTGGGACTACAAGAACTGGAACCTCGATGTCGACGCGACCCGTAAGTTCCTCGTCAAGGAGAAGCCCAAGGTCGCCCAGTTCGGCCTGTCGGTCTTCCTGTTCCCCACTCCGATCAAGGAGATCCAGGATGCTTTGCAGGAAGCGGGCAGCGTCGTATGGTATGACGCGGCCCATGTGCTGGGCCTCATCGCCGGCGGCAAGTTCCAGGACCCCCTTCGCGAGGGCGTCCACGTGATCTCCGCCAGCACCCACAAGACCTTCCCCGGTCCCAACCACGGCATCATCATCGGCGACAAGATCAGCGAGGACATGGAGTCCAAGATCCAGAAGGCCGTCTTCCCCGGCGTCACGTCCTCTCACCACCTTCACGCCATGGCCGCCCTGGCGATCACCATGGCCGAGTTCGAGATCTATGGCAAGAAGTACGCCGGTCAAGTGATCAAGAACGCCAAGGCCCTGGGCAGCGCGCTCCACGAGATGGGCATCGACGTCATGTGCCCCCACCTCGGCTTCACCGAGTCGCATACCCTGGCCGTGAACGTGGCAAAGTACGGCGCGGGCGCGCAGGCCGCCCTCGACCTCGAGAAGGCCAACATCATCGTCAACAAGAACATGCTGCCTGGCGACACCAGCGCGGTGAAGCCATCGGGTATCCGCCTGGGCACCCAGGAGCTTACCAGATTAGGCATGGAGAAGGGCGAGATGGAAGAGGTCGCCCGGCTCATCTACCGTGTGGTGGTGAAGAAGGAGAAGCCAGAAGAGGTCAAGAAGGACGTCTGGGAGCTCAAAAAGGACTTCACCAAGGTGCAGTACTGCCTGGGCGAGGGCGCCGAGGCCTACGAGTACCACGAGATCCTCTAAATTCTTTTATCAAACCTCTTTTCCCTTTCTTTTCTTCAGCTCGTCCAGCATGGTGCAGGCCATGCACTTGCCCTTTGGCGAAGGCTCCCCGCAGCCGCAAAACCGCAGATCGGTCTGAGGATACTTCTGCTGGAGCAAGGGACGGACGGCATCGTAACTGGCAAGGATGGAGTGCTTGGTGCCGGGGGACCTCGCTTCCATGTTGTCGATGATGTCCCGGTACTCGTTGCGCAGGGCCGCCTCCCAGTAGGGGCAGGTCGAATCGGCGAAGTCCACGTCCCGCAGTAGGGCGTACAGGTAGATCTCCTTCTCCGGGATCTGGCGCAGCGGCAGGACCCGGGGGACCAATCCGGGCTGGACCCTTACATGGGGCCCCATGCGGGCCAGGCGCTCGACGTCCCCCCGGGTGAAGTTCATCAGCACCGCCTGGGCGGTATCATCGAGATTGTGGCCGGTGGCGAGCGCCTGCGCTCCGATCTCCCGGGCCTTCTGGTTCATGCATTGTCGGCGGAACACGCCACAGTAGGCGCAGGGCGTCCTCTGCCCCGGATCCTGGACGGCCTCGTCCATGGTCATGCCGATAAGGTCGAGGAACGAGATCACGTGATGTTCGACGCCCAGTTCAGCGGACAGGCGGCGGGCCTTGTCCAGGGACTCCGGCCGATAACCGGCGATGCCCTCGTCAACGGTGATTGCGGAGATGGTGACGTCCCGGCGCTCACCGATGATATCATGGACCAACAGCAGGGCGGCGCAGCTGTCCTTGCCCCCGGAAACGGCCACCGCGATATGCTTGGTGACCGAGAGGTCCACCTGGTCCCGCAGCTCCTTCTTGACCCTCCGTTCGACATATTCCTGAAAATGGCTCGAGCAGAGGTGGCTGCCGTTGTACCGGATGAAGGTGACCGCATCGCGGCCGCACTTGCTGCACTGGACCACGGCATGCAAGATTGGCTGGCGGTTAAAATGATTTTGGTCATAGGATGCCGATCAGGGCATGGACCACCGGCTCGAAGAGGGCGGAGGTCGGGGCGACGGGGTTGAACCAGTCGCTGGCCCCCCTGAATATGTACTCTATGGCCATGGCCGCTATCAGCAGGCCGACCACCTTGGAGAAGATATCGATGACCTGCGTGCCGACCAGCCTGACCGCCCGGGCCGCGTTCCGGAGCAGTATCCACGTGACCAGCAGGGAGAACATCCCCGCCAGGAGGGTGGTGACCGGGTCGAACTGCACGCTCAGGATGATGGCGGTGGTGATGACACCGGGCCCGGTCAGAATGGGGGTGGCGATGATGACCCAGGCCACGTTCTGGTCGGTGGACCGCACCAGGCTGAGGCCGAAGATGATCTCCATGGACATCAGCAATAGGACGAGGCCGCCGGCCACTCGGAACCCGCTGATCGATACGCCGAACACGTCCAGGAGCTGTTGGCCGATGAGCACGAATATGACGAAAAGCACTGCGGCCACCAGCACGGCACGGTTGGCGCAGGTGACGATGCTCTTCTCCTCGTAGCCTTTGGTGAGAGCCATGAACACCGGCAGGCTGGCGAACGGGTCGAATACGAAGAACAACAATGTCGCCGCGTAGAACAGCCCGTTAGGGTCAAGGAAGGACATGCTGGGCCTGCATCTTGGTGGTTACTAATAACGATTGCTCTGCAAAATTTAGAAAGGTCAAAATGTGGTAAAAAAATGGTAGGAAAGGAAATTATCCCTGAGATCACCAGGGTTCCCGACCGGTGGCCATCAGCTCGGCGTTGAAGCGCTTCGTGACCGAGTAGGCGTCAACGAGCTGGTAGATCCATATGATCATCAGGACTATGCCCATTATGACCGTGAACACGATAAAGCTGGGAATGCTGCCGGAGGACCAATCCGAAGTAAAAACGGCCGTGTTGAAGGCAACGAACCAGGCCAGGTAAGTGATGATGGTCACGGCGAAGAACGTCAGCAGGATAGCGACGCCCTTGATGATCTTTCCCGCGTAGAGATGGCCGGCCCCCGGTAGCAGGATGGCCAGGAGCAGAGCTATGCCCTCGCTCTTCCTACGATAGGAAACGTTACTATACGGCTGCGCTCCGAATGGAGTGGCATTTACATAGGCAGGTGGCGGTGGCTGAGCCAGGTTAGCGCCGCAGGAGCTGCAGAACGATGAGCCGTCAGCGATCTGGGTGCCGCATCTTGGGCAGTACATGTTCGACCTCTAGCTCCGGGGAGCGGATAGCAAATATTTATAAAAATTGGAAATGAAAAAGGAAAAAATGGTTTACCAGGGGGCGCGCCCGGTCTGCTGGATGGCCGCGTTGTACTGGTTGGCCTTATTGTATGCATCGTAGATCTGCCATATCCAGACTATCACGTATATTATCCAGGTAATCCCGAAAGTAAATATGCCACCGATTATCAGGATAAAGCTCAGGACCAGATACATTAAGCCCTCACCTATCCGTCCAATATACATATGGCCAACTCCCGGAATCAGAAAAGCCAATATGGCCGCTATTCCATTGCTCTTCATTGGCACCGGGGCGTACATCGGTTGACCGTAAGGGGGTGCTGCCTGGTATGGAGGCGCGGCCTGATATGGTGGAGGCGCCTGGGTATATTGCTGATCCATGGGCATGGCCTGCTGGCCCATTGGCAGGGCAGTTCCGCAATTCTCGCAGAACTTTGCTCCCGAGGTTGTATTATTTCCACAGTTGGGACAGAACATCAAATCTCCTTCTGGGTTAAGGTTGACAATGAGCGTAGTCTAATTAAAATTAATGGAAATAGGGCCGGTAAAAAGTGATGTTCTACCAAGGCGCGCGGCCGGTCCGCCGGACCACCTCATTATACTGTTTGGCAAGTGCATAGGCATCGTAGGTCTGCCACACCAGCAGCCCGAGGACGGCGATCACGCATACCAGGCTGAATATCCAAAGAATGCCCGTTGGCCCGAACACTCCCGCGAACAGGAAGAAGACTGCCAGGGACCATAAAACGATCCCGCCGACCAGGATGACCAGGCCACGGATGATGCGGCCGAGATAGATGTGCCCCATGCCCATGAGGCCGAACACTCCGGCGAGCAGGGCGAGGATGGCAGCGATTCCCGGGTCCTTCTGCTGAACGGCCGGGTACCCATAGTAAGGCTGGTTGTAGTAGCCTTGCCCATAGATGGGGGGAGGGTAGGGAGCGGGGCCCCCAGGGGCGGCCGTAAAGTTCATGCCACAATTGCTGCAGAACCGCGCGCCATCGGAGCTATCGTATCGGCAGTTGGGACAGGTCACCATCGCCTTTTTCACCCTCGATCTGTGATGGAAATGGCGGTCCGGACCTTTATGATTATCGATTACCAGAGCAGAAAATGGCTCTGGATGGGTCGGAGCGTACTGGGTCGTTCCAGACCGTTACGTCCTGCCTCCAGCACCGGCCGCCGTGGCAGAACGAGAGCCACGGAGAAATCAGCCACCCCGTGAAAACCTTTAACTCGCCCGACCCCCTTAGCTCGAATCGAGTTCAGATGAATGAGATATGGATCGAGAAGTATCGGCCTAAGGCGCTAAAGGACGTCGTTGGTCAGAAGGACATCGTAGACCGATTGGAATCTTACGTCCAGGCCAGAAACCTTCCTCACCTCATGCTGGCCGGTCCCGCCGGGACCGGCAAGACCACGTCCGCCATCGCCCTGGCCAGAGAACTGTACGGGGAAAATTGGAAGGGCAATTTCAATGAGATGAACGCGTCCGATGAACGGGGGATCGACGTCGTCCGGGGGAAGATCAAGGACTTCGCGCGGACCGCCCCCATTGGCGGAGCTGACTTCAAGATAATCTTCCTGGACGAGGCCGACGCGCTGACCGGTGACGCGCAGGCTGCGTTGAGACGGACGATGGAGAAGTACAGCAAGACCTGCCGGTTCATCCTTTCCTGCAATTATTCATCAAAGATAATCGACCCCATCCAGTCCCGTTGCGCGGTCTTCCGGTTCCGTCCATTGCGGGCGGAGGACGTCCGCAACTATCTCAAGCATATCGCCACCGTGGAACATCTCACCATTGCCGACGATGCTCTGGAGGCCCTCGTGCACGTATCGCAGGGAGATATGCGCAAGGCCGTTAACTCCCTGCAGGTCGCCGCCTCGCTGGGAGAAAAGATCACGGTGGACCTGGTATACCATACCACGGGAACGGCTCGTCCGGAAGAGGTCAAGGAGCTGCTGCAGACCGCCATCTCGGGTGATTTCATCGCTGCCCGTAACCGCCTGGATGAGATCATGATATCCTATGGGCTGTCGGGCGAGGACATCATCAAGCAGATCCACCGGACCGTGTTCGAGCTTGACATTCCTGACTACGAGAAGGTGAGGCTGATGGACCGTACCGGGGAGATAGAGTTCCGAATCGTGGAGGGTTCGAACGAGAGGATCCAGCTGGAATCCCTCCTGGCCTACATGGTTCTCGTGGGTGAACATCGTGGCGACAGCGCCGATTGATCCATGGACCTAGCCAATTTATTTATAGGACTTTCATATTCATCACGGAAGAGGATTTAGATGGCACGTTTCAAGGAAGCTGACGAAAGGCTTCTTAACAAGAAGATCTGCATGTCGTGCGACGCGAGGAATGCCCCGAGGGCCACCCGCTGCCGCAAGTGTGGTTACGAAGGTCTTCGCCAGAAGGCTAAGGAAAGCAGGAAGGCCTAGGCCTCCGAAACCTATATTTTTCCAGGAGGTCCACGCCTCCTGATCGCTTACCATCCTACCCGTGGGTATAATAATGGCAGGGATAGATTTTTAACATAGTTTTACGCTTCGATGAACGGGATGGTCCAGGAGATGCGAAATTGAAGAAGGTTCTGATCGTTGATGATAATCCGGCGATTCAGGACATCGTCTCGGAATTGGTCTCCGGAGCGGGTTTTTCCCCCCTGACCGCATCAGGCGGCAAGGAAGCCTTGGAAAAGGCCGGGACGGAGCGCCCCGATCTCATTCTTCTCGACATCAACATGCCGGACATGGACGGTTGGACAGTCCTCCGCAAGCTGAAGGAGGACGGCATCACCACCAGTACCAAGGTGATGATGCTGACCGCCACCACCGACGTGGGCACGGACATCTTCGGCCTGCAGGATGTGGTCTCGGGCTACATCCGAAAGCCGTTCAACAACAAGGAGCTGTCCGACCGCCTAAAAGGTATGTTGGAGGACAAGCCCGCAGCGGCCCCTGAGGCGCCACCCAAGGAGGATACGGGGATATTCGCCTTCCTCAACAAGAAGAAGGGCGGAGAGCCCGAGGGGATGGAGAAGGCCAAGAAGTCCGCCAAGAAGTACGAGCTCCGCCGCGGACTGAGCTACATCGTCAAGGAGCAGAAGGCCGTCAAGTCCTTCGAGATATTCACCGATCAGGTCACTCACAACATTCAGGGGCTGTGCATAACTCGGCAATATCCCGCCGTGGTCCGTCAGGAGTGGGGGGTGGAGGAAACGCCGATCATCTGGCTGAGCAATCAGCTGGGAAAGGTCTATGTCAATCCATCTAACATCGGCATACTGGGCGACACCATCATACGGTTCATCGAGAAGTCCGATGACAGCGTGGTGATGATCGACGGCATCGAGTTCCTCATCGTCAACAACGGTTTCGACAAGGTCCTCAAGATGATCCACCGCAAGATGCTCGACT
>CAYZEV010000002.1:0-147455 GCA_964477865.1 uncultured Methanomassiliicoccaceae archaeon
CCCGCTCATCCTCCGGCCCACCTCGGAGACGGCCATGTACCCGATGTTCTCCATCTGGGTCCGCTCGCACTCGGACCTGCCCCTAAAGGTCTACCAGCTGGTCAACACCTTCCGGTACGAGACCAAGCAGACCAGGGCGTTCATCCGGGTCCGGGAGATCCACTTCTTCGAATCACACACCTGCCACGTGGACGAGGCCGATGCCCAGCGCCAGGTGGAAGAGGACTTCGTCATCCTCGAGAACCTCATGCAGAAGCTGTGCCTGCCGTACCGGCTGCTCAAGAGGACGGAATGGGACAAGTTCCCCGGGGCCTACTACACCGTCGGCATCGACACCGCCATGATGCGCGGCCGGAGCCTGCAGCTGGGCTCGATCCACCACTACCGGGAGAACTTCTCCCGGCCGTTCGACATCAAGTACGAGGACATCGACGGCGGCACCAAGTTCGCGCACCAGACCACCTACGGCATGTCCGAGCGGCTGCTCGGCTCGGTCGTGGGCGTCCACGGCGACGACAAGGGGCTGGTCCTTCCGCCGGCCATCGCCCCCTTCCAGGTGGTCATCGTGCCCATCCTGGCCAAGGGCAACCTGGAAGAGGTCACCGCCCAGGCCCGGGCGCTGCGGGACGAGCTCAAGGCCGCCGGCATCCGGGTCGTTCTGGACGAGAGCGACGAGAGGCCCGGGGCCAAGTTCTTCAAGTGGGAGCTGAAGGGCGTGCCGCTGCGCCTGGAGCTGGGGCCCAGGGACATCGAGAAGAAGGTGGTCGCCTTCGCCCGCCGCGACGACGGCAAGAAGGGCAGCTTCGACCGCGCCACCATGATCGAGGGCATCCGTTCCACCCTGGACCAGATCGCCAAGGACATGCGCGCCAAGGCGACCCAGTTCATGGACCAGTCGATCATCACCATCGACAACCTCGAGTTCAAGGAAGTGCCCGAGAAGTGGCTTCGCTTCGGCTGGTGCGGCGAACAGGAATGCGGCAAGAAGGTCGAGGAGCGCACCGAGCTGAAGATACTCGGCACGCCGTACGCCGGGGAAGAGTTCCACGGCAAGTGCATCGGCTGCGGCAAGGAAACGGACACGGTGGTCTACGCCGCCAGATCGATGTAAAACCCCTTCTCGACCTTTCTTTTTTATAACCACCAGTTTAGGGACCTATGGCCATCGCTGGCCCGCAAACGGAGATAGCGATCCGATAGGGCGGGGCCATATGGGGATGGATCATCGATCGATTCTGTGCAGCCGTTGCTCACCGTAAAGAATCGGTAGGCATGGCTTCAGAGGAAAATCAAGAAAGAAGAACGATGAGCGAGAAGAAAGCGTTTAAGTCTTACTCCTTCTGGCGGGTGAGCAGGATGCCCAGAACGCCGAAGAGGACCATGGGGACGGCCAAGGCATATATGGGGATGAACCTGGCCGAGAGGAAGTTCCAGCTCCCGTAGGCGATGCCCCATCCCACGTAAAGGGCCACGCCTCCGATGATCAGGAGAATGGAAAGCGCCATGATGGCCTTCTTTGAGAAGTTGGACTCTGCCATAACTGCGGCCAATGGTGTGACCATATAAAATCCTTTTCCACAGGGGAATTCAGGAATTGGAATATGGGCATACGGCGGAATTATTGAGTCCTTGTTCAGCTGGTGCGAGACCGCTCCCCCCGTACCTTAAGGTGCGCCTAACTATTAGCCCGTCTGTCACCAGGTAGGGAGGGTTTGGCGGCCGTGCTTTGCTTCAGGTGCTTCCTTATTGTACAGTATGGCCGCTAGAGGACGAGGAGCTGGCGGTCCTTTCTGGGGCGACGATTTCTATAAAATCCATTATGTATTTTTAATTATATGGGTTCCTTCTTATTTATTATAAATACGGATGGAAGGAAACATCTTAAATTTACTTTCATGTGTGATTTAATATTATTTATTACCCATAATGAATCCTAGGCACTATCGGTATGCGCCCGCTAGAATGCTGTAATTCGCCCGTTCGACGAATGAAAGAAGCGTCAGGCCATAAATCGGACAAAGAGAATAATGGCCCTCGCCGCCTCCATCAGGGATCTAGGTCATTATCGAACCCGACTTGATAACACCATTCGATCGGTCTCTTTCGCCAACGGAAGGAGTACCATCGTCATTGGTATTTTCATAACATAATACTCTTCCATCTTCATCCAGGACAGTAAACCGGATGGGAGCTGTTCGGTTCGCCCAGCTAACCAGGTCCGGATGAGCGGTACACAGTAAACCTTTTCACCAACCCCCATATTGTAGCGTCATGCTCTCCGAGGGCGACCCCATCTATCTGCTCGACGACAAGGACCGCCGCTACTGGCTGCAGCTGCAGAAGGACATGGTCCGGGTGCAGGGCCTGGGGGTCGTGGACGGCAACAAGATCGTCGGCCGCGAGGACGGCACGCTCATCAAGCTGGCGGGGAAGGACTTCTTCGTTTTCCGGGCCACCATCATGGAGCTCATGGAGTCTCTGGAGCGCGGACCGCAGATCATCACCCCCAAGGACGCCGCGACCATCGTCTTCCGCCTCGGATTGAGGGCGGGGGACACCGTGCTCGAAGCAGGCGTCGGTTCCGGGGCGCTGACCATGGCCCTCCTGAACTCGGTGATGCCGTCGGGAAAGGTCATCTCCGTCGAGGTCAGGGAAGAGTACGCGTCCCGGGCAAGACGGAACATCGAACGGGCTGGATTCACTCCTTACTGGGACCTCCGGATCGGCGATGTCAAGGCCATCGACCTGGGGACGGCCGTGGACGCGGTGTCCCTGGACATGCCGGACCCGTGGCAGGCGCTGGACAATATTGATAGGGTCCTCCGACCCGGCGGGCGCATCTCCATCTACGTGCCCAACATGAACCAGGTCACCGAGGCCGTCAATGGCCTGAGGGAGCACGGCTACCAGCAGATCGATGCCCTGGAGAACATCCAAAGACGGATCGAGGTGCATCCGGGAGGGGTCCGCCCGTCCTACGATACCCTGGGCCATACTGGCTATATGGTGTTCGGAAGAAGAGCGGCTCCCTGACCGGGGCCAGGGTCCCACACGGCCCGTCGACCTCCGGCAGGGGAAAGGGTTTTGGCGGGAACGAGCGAGCGAACAGCGCTCACATCTTGCCGCTCATGAGGTCCTTCTTCCGGGCCTGGAACTCGGCCTCGCTGATCTGGCCGCTGTCCTTCATCGATTGCAGTTTTCGCATCTCGCTGTCCATGGACCCGCTGACGTCCTTTCCCCCCATGCCCGGCATCTTTTGCTTCGCGGCCGCGGACGTCGCTCCCGCTCCTCCGGCCACGGTGGCGCCCGCGCCGGCCACCTTCTCCGAGCCGGGGACGTTCTCGGCGGTCGTGGTGACCTTTTCCTTCACCGTACTGGTCGTTTCCGTCATGGCGCCCATGGGTTCCTTGGTCGTGGCCACCGTCTTCTCCTTGGTCGATGTCGCTGCGGCTCCGACCCCGGCCCCCGCCGCGGCGGTACCGGCGGCCACCTTGGCGCCGGTGCCCGTTCCGGTCATCTGCTCTGCTCCCATGGCACCCGTGGCGGTCTTGGTCGTTTCCATACCCGGCACCAGCACGGTGTCGATGGCGTGAATGACCCCGTTACGGGCCACGATGTCCGCCTCGACGACCTTGGCCCCATTGACGGTCATGCCCTCACAGGTGTCGATGTTCAGTTCCCCTCCGTCCAGGGCCCGGACCGAGTGGGTGCTGATGGCGTCCTTGGCAGTGACCTTGCCGGAGACCACATGGTGCTGAAGAACGCTCCTGAGCATCGCCCGATCGTTCATCAGTTGCTCCACGGTCCCCTTGGGCAGCTTCCTGAAGGCCTCATCGGTAGGGGCGAACAGGGTCAGTGGTCCGGGGGCGTCCAGTGCGTCCACCAGGTCCGCCGTCTTCACCGCCGACACCAAGGTGTTGAAGTTACCCGATTCGTTCGCTGCTTCTACCATCTTCCGCTCTCGGTGGAATAGCTTCATCGTAGTTCCTCACGTCCAAAGGTCAGCCGACCCGTATTTAAAAATATCCATGAAAATAAAAATACCTGGGAATTGATTTAGGTCCCGTAAAAAATAGCACCGGTTTAAGCAGCCATTGATGGTCGTCCCCCACCGACGATCGACACCGCTGGATGACAATCGCCACGGTCACTCTAAATATGCGCATTCGATTGACCATACGTGAACGGAGAGTTCGCGATATCGGCGTTCGCCGCCATCTTCGCCATAGTGAACCCCCTGGGCAACATTCCCTTTTTCTTCGCCGTGACCGAGGACTATACTCCCGAGCAGAAGCACCGGGTGGCCATCAAGGTCGCCCTGGTGACCGCAGGAGTGCTGTTCATGTTCGCCCTGTTCGGTCAGTGGATATTCACCATCTACGGCATCACCATCCCCTCCTTCAAGATCGCCGGCGGGTTGCTCCTCTTCACCATCGCCTTCTCCATGTTGCAGGGGCAGCGGTCCAAGACCAAGCTGACCGACGAAGAGAAGGCCGACGCCCTGCAGAAGGAGTCCGTGGGCATAGTCCCGCTGGGCATCCCCATGTTCGCCGGGCCCGGTGCCATCACCACGGTCATGATCCTGGTCTCCGACGCGTCGGCCTCCTCTGACTCCGGCCTGGAACTGCTGGCCATTTCAGCGGCCATCGTCCTCACCGTGATCATCTCCTATCTCACCCTCACCTATTCGGACCGCATCTTCAAGCTGATGGGGCGCTCGGGAGCCATGGCCTTCTCGAGGATCATGGGACTATTGCTCGCGGCGGTGGCGGTGAACTTCATGCTAACCGGTATCGCCCAGGCCATCCCGATGTACGGTCTGCTGCCCTGAGCCCCGACCGGTAAGAATCGATTTGCATTCCCCATGTGGTAGCCTTTATAATTATAATCCAATTATAAAAGCCTGTGTCCCGAGTTCTACCTGCCCGCCTACGGCTGGATGCCGGTGGACGTGACCGCTGCCGATGCCATGGATTGGATAGGGATCGGCGCGGCCACGGACCGGGAGAGGGCCGCCTACAAGGCGTACTACTTCGGGAACCTCGACCGCCTCCGGTACGTGATCCAGAACGATGTGGACGTGCCCCTGAGCCCCTTACCCAGGGCGCCCATGCCGATCACCGGGGCTTTCCAGAACCCTGTGGCGTTCTGCCCTACTCGGACCAGGATGTCCCCCGATGGCCATGATATGCTGGGAGTTCAAGATCACCGCGACGACCTAGGCGGTCCCTTTCGGCGGGCCGCTGGGCCCGCCGGATTAACTTATCTCTTCATTAGGAGATGATTGCTGACGTGGTGTATGGATTGGCATTTTCAGTGCGCTCTCGGAAAGACCCTAATACTATGTCCGTAATCCCCATGATTAATACGGTCGGAACGACCGGAATCCACGCCTGACTGACATCATATAAGACCTCCTTGGGGGCGGTGGTGGTTGACGCAGGAAGCCCCGATTGGGGTGGTTCACGTATGCGAGGTCATTTCGGAACAGGTGCTGACCATGGTCAAGGCCGAGATCAGGATAGAGCTCAAGCATGGGGTCGCCGACCCTGAGGGCGAGAACACCAAGAAGGCCTTGGAGCTGCTGGGCTTCAAGGGCATCAAGAGCGTCAAGACGATCAAGGTCTTTGAGATGGAACTGGGCATGGACGCTTCCGAGGCCAAGGCGGCCACGGAAGAGATGTGCCGCAAGCTCCTGGCCAACCCGGTCATCCAGTCCTACAAGATCGATCTGAAGTGAGGGATAGCATGCCTGGAAAGGAATTGACCAGGAAGCGGCCGGTGCCCTTCCCCCTGTTCGAGATCGATATCTTCTCCGCGACGCCCGAGGAGCTCAAGGAGATGTCCAAGACCATGGGCCTGAACCTCAGCCCCGAGGAGTTCGCGGCGGTGAAGGCGTACTTCAAGAAAGCGAAGCGCCTCCCTACCGACGTCGAGCTGCAGTCGATCGCCCAGGCCTGGAGCGAGCACTGCTGTTACAAATCATCCAAATGCTTCCTGCGGGAGCATATATTCACCATCAAGCACCCCGACGTCCTGTCCAAAGGGGACGCCGGGGTCATGGCCTTCGATGACCAGCACGCCTATGCCCTCCGCATCGAGAGCCACAACCACCCGTCGGCCATCGAACCGTACGGCGGGGCGGCCACCGGTATCGGCGGCATCGTGAGGGACGTGCTGGCCATGGGTGCCCAGCCCATCGCCCTGGTCGACCCGCTGTTCTTCGGACCGCTGGAGCTCCGGGAGGTCCCGGCCGGCGTCAAGCTCCCTAAGTACCTGACCGGCGGCGTGGTGGCCGGCATCCGCGATTACGGCAATAGGATTGGCATCCCCACCGTCGCCGGCGGGGTGTTCTTCGACCCCGCCTACACCGGCAATTGCCTGGTGAACGTTGGCTGCATCGGCTTCCTCCGGAAGGACAAGCTGCTGAACAACTTCGTCCAAGGGACCGGGGATGTGCTCATCCTGGTGGGTGGCCATACCGGACGGGACGGCATCCATGGCGTCACCTTCGCCTCGGCCGAGCTGAGCGCCCGGTCCGAGGACGAGTCCCGCGGGTCGGTCCAGCTGGGCGATCCCATCATGAAGGAGCCGACCATCCACGCCTGCCTGGAAGTGAACGAACAGGGACTGGTCAGCGGGATCAAGGACCTGGGAGGCGGCGGGCTGTCCTGCGTGGTCGGGGAGATAACCCTGGCCGGCGGATGCGGCGCGGTGGTGCAACTGGACAAGGTGCCCCTGAAGGAATCGGGCCTGGCCCCCTGGGAGATCTGGGTCTCGGAGTCCCAGGAGCGCATGATGCTGGCCGCCCCGGAGAATAACGTCGAGAAGATCCTGGAGATCTTCGACCTGTGGGACGTCCCCGCCACCGTCATCGCCAAGGTGGTCAAGGAGCAGCACGTCAAGCTCATCTACGGGGGCGTGGAGGTCTTCGACCTCGACCTCGAGTTCCTCACCAAGGGGCCGGAGTACTGCCGGCCCACCGCGGCCTCCAACGGGCTGGGTAACATCCCGTACAAGGCGCCCCAGCTCCCCGAGGGCCTCAACTCCGTGGTGCTGTCGACGCTGGCCGACCCCAACATCGCCTCCAAGGACTGGATGATCACCCAGTACGATCACGAGGTGCGGGGGTCCACGATCATCAAGCCCCTGCAGGGCAAGCCGGGCCTGCGCGGCCCGGCCGACGCCACCGTCCTCAAGCCGCTCGTGGACTCGTACCGCGGCCTGGCCATCGCCATCGGGGTCAACCCCTGGTTCACCGCCCAGGACCCCTACAACGGCGGGCGCAGCTCGGTCGACGAGGCCTGCCGCAACATCGTCGCGGCCGGCGGGCGGCCCCATGCCCTTACCGATTGCCTGAACTTCGGCAATCCCGAGAAGCCGGAGCGGTTGTTCGAGTTCAAGGAAGCGGTCCGTGGCATCGGTGAGATGGCCCGGGACCTGAACCTCGCCGTGCCGTCCGGGAACGTGTCGTTCTATAACGAGACGGCCCACGGCGCCGCCCTGCCGACCCCCACCATCCTGGGCGTGGGCATCGTCGAGGATATCCGCAAGTGCGTCACCACCGACTTCAAGAACGAGGGCAACCCCGTCTATCTGGTCGGAGAGACCAAGGATGAGATGGGCGCCTCGGCCCTCTTCCGCCGCTATGGCGGGAGCGGCGGCCAGGTACCTGCGGTCGACAGCGCGGCGCTGGCCTCCCGAACGGACCTGCTGCTCAACGCCATGTCCAAGGGGCTGGTCAGGAGCTGCCACGACTGCTCCGACGGGGGACTGGCCATCACCCTGGCCGAGATGTGCCTGGGCGGGGACCTGGGCTTCTTCGGGGACCTCTATCCGCTGGGCGACCTGCCCTTCGAGGTCAAGCTGTTCTCGGAGTCCAACTCCCGTTTCGTGGTCGAGGTGGAACTGTCCAAGGCCGCCGAGTTCGAAGCGCTGGCCAAGGAGCAGGCCTACCGCATCGGCGCGGTCGGCCGCGGCCGGATGGCCATACGGGACGGCAAGGCCGGCGTGGACCTCAAGGTCCCGGCCATGAGAAAGGCCTGGTCCGAACCTCTGTGGAGGCTGCTGGGGTGATGTCATGAAGATCGACGAGATCAAGGTCTGCGTCCTCCGCATCGAGGGGACGAACTGCGAGCAGGAGGCCTACGACGCCTTCAGGTCGCTGGGAGCGAAGCCGGAGAAGGTGCACCTGAAGCAGCTGATCGGCCGCTCCCCCGCCGAACTGAGAAGGGACCTGGACGACTTCCAGGTCCTGATGTTCCCGGGCGGCTTCTCCGCCGGCGACTACGTCCGGGCCGGCGCCATCTTCGCCGCCCGCATCAAGAGCCATCTCGCCTCGGACCTGGAGAACTTCATCGCCTCCGGCCGGCCGGTGCTGGGCATATGCAACGGGTTCCAGATCCTGGTGGAGCTGGGCGTGCTGCCGTCCTTCGACGAGATCATGACCGAGGAGCCCCAGTCCGCTCTTTACAATAATGTGTCAGGCCGGTTCGAGTGCCGGCCCACCTACCTCAAGCACGAGAACCATGGCAAGTGCGCGTTCACCACCCTCCTACCAAGGGGGGAGGTGGTCATGTTCCCGTCCGCCCATGCCGAGGGCAACCTGCGGTTCCCCACCGAGCGGGAAGAGGAGTTCGTGCATAGGCTGGAGGACAACGACCAGGTGGTGTTCCGTTACGTCAGCCCATCGGGCGACGAGCCGGGACCGTACTGGTGCCCCAATGGGGCGGTGAGCAACCTGGCGGGCATCTGCAACCCCGAGGGCAACGTCCTGGGCATCATGCCCCACCCCGAGCGGGTGATGTTCCGATACCAGCATCCCGATTGGACCCGGGACAGCGGCCGGCCGGACGGCCCGGGGGACGGGCGGGTCATCTTCCGCTCGGTCCTCGCTCACGTCGAGAAGCGGTTCTGAGATCACTCCACGGTGATCCGGAGCTCGGCGATATCGCCGTCGTTGAGGCCGAGGGTCCGGCGCAGGTTGTACTTGCACAGGACCTCTATGATATCGGAATAGTGGGACCGGGACGGGAGGATGACGGCGCACTCGATGTTCTGGATGGTGGCGGGGAAGCACCTCACCTCCCCGAAGGTGCGGCCGTTGCGCTGGAAGCCGTTGAGGATGACCCCCTCGCTCCTACGCAGGATGTCCAGCTTGCCCACGTCGGAGGGGTTCATCTTCAGATTGAGCGTCCCCTCGAACGGGATGAAGCCCAGCTTCTCCTTGAACTGCTCCAGGTAACCGGGCTGGGTGACGTAGTATTGCCCCTCTCCCATGCCGGTGGCGACCACCCCGCGGATGATCAGGTGGTCCCGCAGCTCGAAGATCTTCTGGTACTCCGAGTACTCGGAGCGCAGGGCGTCCAGCCCCTTCTTGGTGATCTTGATCCGCTGCTTCCTCGCCCCCAGGTCCCTCTGGATATAGCCTTCCTCCAGCAGTTCCAGGATCCGCTTGGAGGCCGATTGCTGGCTGATCCTGAGCTTCTCCCCCAGCTCCCGCGAGGAGATGGCGATGTAGTCGTTGATGCCCCCCAGGAGGGCGATCTGCTTCAGGGCTATGGCAAACTTCTCATTCATTCCGAATCACCCAGAGCATAATTCATGGTAGCTACCAGATTTTCGTATGACGTACCATTCCGACCACTCTATTTATAGCTTTCAGCCTTTTGTCCTGACCCAACCAATTGGTATCATGAAAAGGTCGGTTGTTCATGGATAGGCACGTTATTGAAGCGTTGGGCAAGACCCGGGTAGTGATCGTGGACGGAAAGGTGGTCGAGGTCGGCAGGCCGGAAGTAGAGTATTGTCCCCTTTTCGCCAAGGTCCGCAACATCCAGGTCATCACCCCGGAAGTGGTCAGAGAGAACGTCGAGTTCCGCATCAGGGACTTCGGCATGTGCACTCCCAATAGGAAGATGCGCATGAAGGACTTCCTTTCCTTCGGTGTATCGGAACTGATGGGCATGGCCGTGTCGAAGGGTTTGCTCGACGCCGTGGTCATCGTGTGCGAGGGGGCGGGCACGGTCGTCGTGTCGGACCCCGAGCTCATTCAGGGCATCGGCGGCCGTATCTCGGGTATGGTGGAGACCTCGCCCATCCCGGAGATCATCGAGGCCATCGGCCGGGACAATGTGCTCGATCCGGAGCAGGCCCACATCGATCAGTACGAGGGCACCAGGCTGGCCTTCGTCAAGGGGTTCAAGCGGGTCGGCGTGTCGGTCGCCTCGGCCGCGGACGCTCGCCGCATTCGGGAAGAGTATGGGCAGCGGGTCGCGCTGTTCGCCGTCCACGTGACCGGCCGGAGCAGGGAGGACGCGGAGACCTTCTTCGACACCTGCGACATCGTGACCGCCTGCGCCTCCAGCACGGTGAGGTCTAGGGCCAAGGAACGAGCCCTGCTGCAGGTCGGGAACAAGGTCCCGGTGTTCGCCGCGTCCCTATGGGGCGAGCAGCTCCTGAAGGTCCGGCTGGAAGAGATAAAACATACCAACGTCACTTCGCCCGAGGACCCGCCCCGGCCGCTGATCTAGCCGTCGTCAAGACCCAAATGGCTCCCTCCCCGCAGGAGGACCACCTTTATTCTCTTTTTTCGCAGCTTGCCGATGAGGATGCGATCGTTGGTGACCACGTAGGCGCCGAGCTTCTCGGCCAGCTCGATGACCGCCTGGTCACCGGTGGCGACGGTGTCCTCGATGGTGTACCGGGACAGCAGCCGCAGGGCGGCGGAAGCGTGCTTGCTGGTGGACCGCTTGAGCTCCCCCACGATAGGGCCGGGAACGAAGACCTGGCACTCGCCCAAAAGGGAGCGCATTTGCGCATCGATGTTTATGGAACGCTCAAAAGGAAGGATAAGGGCGTTGGTGTCCAGGACCACCTTGGGCATGGACACCTACTGGATGATGCCGTATCCTATCAGACGCCACTTGCCCGAGATGCGCCTGGAAATGGCCACCCGCTGGTCCTTGAGGGCGCAAACGGGGATCTTGAGGGCCACCTCGGACTCGTTGCCGCGGGCGCTCGTCACCACACCGACGGTGGTAGCGGTACCGATGCTCAGCATCAGCGGCTCGTTCGTCTTGATGTTGTCCACGACCATGTCCTCGGCCGCGCCGACCACTCTCTCCAGGAGATGGGTGGTCATGATGAACTTGTGTAGGACTGGAGGCAACGTTCCGGGCTTGCCGACCAGGCGGCCGGTGAGACCGTCGGACTTGGTCAGGGACGGGTCGAGCTTGGTCCCGATGGCGATGAGACCGCCGGGATGAGCGACGTCCAGGGTCGTGGTGCCGGTGTGCAGAGACTGAACCACAGTGGTGATCCGCTCATAGGATACCTTACCGCCGATCTCGACCTTGCGGCCGGGAAGGACCTCTATCTCGTCCCCTACTTCCAGAGTGCCCTGGGTGAGGGACCCGCCGAGAACTCCGCCCTTGAGCGAATCGGGCACTGAGCCGGGGGTGTTGATATCGAAGGACCGGGCCACGTACATCATGGGTGGCTTGTCCCGGTCGGAAACGGGCGTCGGGATATGCTTCTCGATCGTCTCGATGAGCTTGTCAATGTTAACATCGTGGTGCGCCGACACCGGTATGATGGGGGCGTTCTCGGCGATGGTGCCCTTCACGAAACGCTTGATCTCGCGATAGTTCTCCAAAGCCTCTTCCTTGGTCACGATGTCGATCTTGTTCTGTACGATGATGATCTTGTCCACGCCGATGATGGACAGGGCCATCAGGTGTTCCTTGGTCTGGGGCTGGGGGCAGCGCTCGTTGGCCGCGACCAGCAACAGGGCCCCCTGCATCATGGCCGCGCCGGAAAGCATGGTGGCCATGAGCGTCTCATGGCCAGGAGCATCAACGAAGGAGATGACCCTCAGGAGCTCGGACTCCCCGCCACAGTCCTGGCAGGTCTCTTGCGTGGTGTACTTGTTGCACTTGGTGCAACGGTAGAAAGCAGTGTCGGCATAGCCTAGTCGTATGGAGATCCCTCTCTTGATCTCCTCGGAATGACGGTCGGTCCACTCCCCGCTCAAAGCCTTGGTGAGGGTGGTCTTGCCATGGTCGACGTGACCGATCATCCCGATGTTGATCTCAGGCTGCCGGGCTACCTTCATTTCTTCTCCTCTTTCTTAGGAAGGAGTTCCTCTACCGACTTGGAGCCGGCGGTGGAGATGGTCATGTTGATCTGGGTGGTATCCGGAGAAACGGTATTGCCCCTGATCAGCTTGCGGCGTCTCATCCCTCCTTCGGGAGAGGCGAAGCCAGTGCCATCGGTAAGGAGAATGTTCTTGCGCCTGACGCCCGGAAGGTCGGACCTCATGGGTACCCCGTCCTTGTCGCTTCCGCCGGCGATGGTCAACTTGTATCCAGGAAGGCTCACGAAGATGCCGTCCACGACGTCCCCGATCTTCTTGCCGATAAGGGAGTTAGCGTGATGGCCGGCGACCGTGGCCTGGTACGACTTCCCGGTCTTTACATCGTTAATGACAGCTTTGAACTCTACCATCTAAACACCTTTTTTTAGGTAATCGCCTTAATGTAGCTTAGAATAAATAACTATTGCTTGGAGAAAGGGGTTCCCGAATCCGTTTTTTCTATCATTCTGTCGAAGCATCCAGATAGTGCCCGGCGTCCCCTCGTGAGCGCCCGTATAACCTCGAAAAGGGCCGAATGGTCATGGATAGGTCGCCCACATGTCCCTGGAACGGTCCCTGTTGCCCTTACGCTGCCACATGGGCCATTGGCCATCGGATGACCGGTGGCAGGCGAGCGATGGGCTTTTTCCCTACATCTCGCCATCGTAGCCCTTGACCGCTGAAGGCAGGGAATCGAGGACCGTGGCCAGACCGCACAGGTGCAGGTTCATGGTCACCGCCCCGATCACCTCATCGCGGCTAGCCCCTTCCTTCTTGGCCATCATGGCATGGAAGAACACCCCGCGGGGGTTCCGATTGGCCGTGTTGATGGCTATGTTGATGAGCTGTTTGGTCTTCGGGTCCAACCCCTTGCTGCCCCTCTGCACATCCACTAGTTCATCGAACTTGGCGGCGAGCTCCGGACATTCTTTCTGGAAGATCGAGAAGGGACTTTCGCTCAATGAACGACCTCGGCATCGCATCGCCCCCTAGACATATAAATCCAGCCCGCTCGCCCCATTCGATCAAAGGTAGCCCAACCCGCGTACCAATGGTCTTAGGCCATCAATACCTACGTTTATACGGCGATGGGAACGTTGTTTACAAACGAGGACTAAACATGGTCGGCTGTAACGACATGAAAATGGGCCAGGTCTATGTCTGCGGGGAGTGCGGCATCGAGCTGAAAGTAATAAAGGAATGCAAGGAATGCGGAGCCTCAGCCTCCTCGTGCGGCTGCGAAGAGGAAGCTTGCTCCTTCGAATGCTGTGGCGAACCGATGGAACCGAAGGGATGACCGGGGAGGCAAGCGCCTTCCATCTTTTTTCCAGCGGAAAAATCCGGGATTCTCCTGGACCGGGACTCTATTGAGCAACAATCAGTAAGAAATATCTTCAATGGTCACCAATGGTAAATGGGCGTGATAAAGTGACGACGAACCCCACAGCGACCGAGAGCGTTGAGATCCCCGAGGACGTCCTGTTTGCACTGAAGGAAAAACCGGGAGCGTTGGAAGCGTTCCAAGCCTTACCGGCGGACGAGCAGCAAGAGCTGATCGACACCGTCACTATCGCGAACATGTCCGATATCAGGGAACATCGGATCGAGCGTTTGGTGAGGAAGGTCACCGAGTGACGGAGCCCTTGTTTTATAAATGGACACCGGACCTAACCTGATAGGTTCCATTGTGTAAAGTATGAGTTGACCAGGAAAAGAGCCAGGTGGTCGAAAAGGTGCAGGACGAGGTAATGGCAGAGTTCGAGGTGATCGATACGCCGTTCCGTTTGGCCATCACTATCAAGGACCATGCCAAGGTCACCGACATTCCGACGGCCATGGTCCACAACTTCCGGGACCTGATGAGCTATGTTCAACGCCGTGCCATCAAGATCTCTGGACCACCCTTCACCTACTATCATGCCTGGTCCTTCCGAGGGGTGGAGTTCGAGAGCGGTCTTCCGGTGGACCGGGAGGTGCAGGTGGGGGGCAGGATCAGGGCGTTCAACCTGCCGGCCACTAGGGCCGTCACCGCGCTCCATCGAGGACCCTACGAGGAACTGAGGGAGACATACACTCGGATGGAAGCATGGATGAAGAGGAACGGCCTGGTGCCCACGATGTCCATGTGGGAAGAGTACCTTACCGACCCCATCACCACCGCTCAGAGCGATCTCCTGACCCAGATTTTATGGCCCATAAAGCGATCTGTTGCGATCGAGCTCCCGTGACCTCATTTTCGCTTGAGCCGGAACACCCTGGCACCCTAACAGGCAGGTAGTACTTTCGGTCACCCCTGACCCTAGGTTTTTAAAATGGCATGGAGATTATAATCCGATCATTATGAACAAAATAGAGAGCACTACCACCCAAGCCCAGGCATCGATCACGCTCCGGGAGAAGGTCAAGGTCCGGGATATCGCCCAGGCCGTGGGGCGCATGTACGGAGACATCTATTCGTACATGCAAAAGAACGGCATACCGATGGCCGGACCGCCCTTCGTCTACTATCACGCCTGGTCCGACCAGGAGGTCGACATGACGTGCGGTTTCCCCACGGAGGGAGAGGTCAAGAACGACGGACGGTTCGAAGCGTTCACCTTGCCATCGGTCCGGGCGGTCGTGGCCATGCACATCGGTCCCTACTCGGACATCGTTAGGACCTATACCGAGGTTCAGAAGTGGATGGCGGAGAATGCCCTCCAGCCCGCTGAACAGATGTGGGAGATTTACCTGAACGACCCGGCCATCACACCCCCCGAGAAGCTCCTGACCCAGATAGTCTGGCCCTTGAAGTGAGACATTATTGATGGGGGCTGAGCCCCCCATCGCCCGTTTTTGTACCGCGTTTAGCTAAAATAAGTGTTCTGGACGTTATATCATCCATGCAGGGCAGGACAAAGAACGTCCGGGTTGTCGAGCTGGTGCGCCGGGCCGAGCCCACCGTGGAGGGGGGCGGGGTCCGGCTAGTGCGGGCCTTCGGGTCCGAGGAGACCGCCAGGCTCGACCCGTTCCTGATGCTCGATGACTTCCATTCCGAGAACCCCGCGGACTACGCAGGGGGGTTCCCCTCCCATCCTCACCGGGGCATGGAGACGGTCACCTACATGATCAGCGGAGCCTCGGAGCACGCCGACAACCTGGGCCACCATGGTCGCATCGGGCCTGGAGAGGTGCAATGGATGACCGCCGGGAGCGGGATCATTCACGAAGAGATGCCCCAGGCGACCGGCGGCCGTCTACAGGGTTTCCAGCTGTGGGTAAACCTGCCCGCGGCGAAAAAGATGATGGCCCCCCGCTATCAGGATATTAGAAAGGAGATTATCCCCGTCCTAGAACCGAGCGCCGGCGTCGAGGTCAGGGTCATCGCCGGAAAGGTAGGAGAGAGCATGGGGCCGGTTCGCGACCTCATCGTTCCGGTCGAGCTCCTGGATGTCAAAATGGGCCCGAACAGCCTGTTCGAGCATGTCGTTCCGAGCGACCGGACCGCCTTCGCCTACATCTTCGAGGGCGAGGCCTCCTTCGGCGACGAGCGATGGCGGGCCGGGGAAGAGCATCTGATCATCTTCGGTGGAGGCGACAACGTGGTGGTCCGGACCGAGAATACCGGCGCCCGGTTCCTAATGGCGTCCGGAAAGCCCCTGCACGAACCGATCGCCTGGCGGGGGCCGGTGGTCATGAACTCGGAGGAGGAGCTCAAGCAGGCGTTCCGGGAGATCCGGGAGGGCACGTTCGTCAGAACGTGACCCCTTCTTTCCGGCATCATTTATTTGACGTTGCCGCGGTGATACTGACCTGATAACATGGCCAAGACGCTTAGTGTCGGGACGAAGGCGCCGGTGTTCGCACTGCCGGACCAGAACGGGAAGATGGTGGATGTCGGGGCGATGGTCGGAACGAAGGCCCTGGTCGTGTACTTCTATCCAAAGGATTTCACCTCCGGGTGCACCATGGAAGCTCACGAGTTCCGGGAGATGCACGAGGAGTTCCTGAAGAACGGGGCCGCGGTCATCGGGATATCCTCGGACGATGTGGAGACCCACAAGCGGTTCGCTGAGGAGCACCAGCTCCCTTTCACCTTGCTGAGCGACGTGGACGAGAAGGTCCGGGACATGTACGGGGCCTGGGGGATCGGAAGGACGGCCGGGCGGGTCACCTTCCTAATCGACAAGCAAGGTATCATCCGCATGGTGTTCTCCTCCCAGATCCAACCTAGGAAGCATATCTCCGAGGCGCTGCGGGTGCTCTCGGAGATCAATCGGTGAGACGCTCCCCCGATCGCTCATTTCCCGTTGGCCGGCGGGAGCTGGATCAGGGAGGGCTTCCGGCAATCGTATGGATCGCACTTGTCCTTGACCCGGCTTGGAAAGATGTAGCAGAAGGTCAGCGCCCCGGTCACCGCGCCCAGCAGCTCGGCGATGATGAAGAACACCGCGCTCCCTGGAGCAATCCCGCAGACGGCGTAGGTGAACATGCGGTAGAAGGTGATCATGGGATTGGCGAACATGGTGCTCGATGTAGTGATTAGCAGCCCTCCCACCAGGAAGGCCACGCTGAGCGAGGTGTTCTTGGACCCGCCCCTGACGCAGCCGATGATGACCCCGACCAGGAGGAAGGTGCCGACGAACTCGGCGAAGAACAACCCCGGACCCTTGACCAGGTCGGAGACGACGATCACCTTCTGGATGGTATCGTAGAACATCAGGTGGGCGGTGAGCAGACCCAGGAAACCGCCGGCGAACTGGGCACCGATATAATGCGCGGCCACCCGGCGATCGATGTCCCGGGTGAACAGGAGGGCCAGGGTCACCGCGGGATTGAAGTGGGCGCCGGAGATGGAGGCGAAGGTCTCGATGAGGGCGAAAAGGACGAACGCCACCGCCAGGGCGTTGATCAGGACCGTCAGGGGCAGGCCCCCGTTCAGCATGTTGTACGGCAGTATGGTCGATGCGATGGCCACGACCACCAGGAACAATGAGCCGATGAACTCGGCCAGCAGGTTCTGCTTCAGCGTAGGCAACTTTCTCCCCTCGTCGGGGAGGCCATTGTATTTTTAATATTAATTATTGAGTTCTCACTCAAATAATTGAGTTATGCCCCTCGGCGATCACCTGAGCGACTCCAGCTGGTCGAGGAACGCCTTCACCTGGTCCATCCCTTTCTGCCAGAACTCATCCCTGGTGATATCGAAGCCCATGTCGGAGGCCAGTTGGGCCGCGGACCGGCTGGACCCGGCGGCCAGCAGGGCATCGAACTTCCTGCTGAAGGCCTCGCCCTGCTCCTTGTACAGGCGGTAGAGGGCGTACACGAACAGCTGCGCGAACACGTACGGATATTCGTAGAACCGGATCCCCGAGAAGTAGTGATGGGGGAAGCGGGCCCAGTCCCACCGGGTCTCCGGCAGGAACTCCACCGAGTCGCCATACAACCGCTTCTGCGCCCCTAACCAAAGTTCGGACACGGCGTTCCCGTCGAGGTACCGACCCTCCTCGGCGGCGCGGGCCAGGTCCATCTCGAAGAAATAGCGGAACCCTTCCTGATAGACCGTCTGGGAAAAGCTGTTGAGGATCTTGACGAGGATGGCGCGCTTCTCTACGGGCGTGGAGGCCTCGTTCAGCAGCCGCTCGGTGAGGAGCAGCTCTCCGAACAAACTGCCGCACTCCGCCACACAAAGGGAGACCTGGCAGTTGCTGGGGTTCTGGGCCTGGGTGTACAGATAGGCGTGCACGCCATGGCCCAGCTCGTGGGCGAGGGTGAACAGGTCGTTCATGCGGCCGTTGTAAGAGGACAGGATGTACGCCGAGCGCCCTTTGACCCAGGTATCGCAGAAGGCCCCGGTCCGCTTGCCCTTGCGCACCTCTCCGTCCAAGTGGCGGCGATCGAACAGGTCCCGGACCCACTCTCCGTACCGGGGATCGAAGCCGGCGTAGGTGGAGATCAGGACCTCCCTGGCCTGGTCCCAGGTCCATGTCACGTCCGGAGCGCCGGGCAACGGGGCCCGCAGGTCCCAGTTACCCAGGACCTCCAGGCCGAGCAGTCCGGCCTTGAGGCGGAAGTAGCGCTGGACCAGGGGAGCATTGCCATCCACCACCCGCATCAGGGCGGCGATGGAGTCCTCCTCCACATCGTTGGCGATAAGGCTTGAGGTGAGGGGAGAAGGGTACTGGCGGATCTTGCACATCTGGATATGATCGGTCCAGATGGTCCTCAGCGCATCGGCCCATAGGAGCTGATCGGCGCCCAACGTGGTGCCCATGGCGCCGTAGGCCGATTTGCGGGTGGCCCGGTCCGGATCATAGATCAGGGGAATCAGTTCACCCATGGACAGGACCTTTTCCTCCCCCCGCACCACCGGCCGGAACTGCCTGGTGCTGAGCCACTTGCTCTGCAGCTTGGACCACGCCTCTATCCCGGTCTGGTCCTTGGCCATGATGATCCGCTCCTCGGCCTCCGACAGCAGGTACGGGGCGACCCGAAGGTTCCGTTCCAGATAGTGCCGGTAATCGGCCAGGGTCGGGTCCTCGACCAGCTCGGACCGGGCGGCGAGCAGCCTGCCCAGTTCGATGCCCAGGAAGGCCAGGTTCTGGCCGGCCTCGGTGCTGGCATTGGAGTAGGCATTGTACAGCGAGTTGGCCACCGGGTCGCTCTGATCGGCGGCAAAGGAAAGGGAGCAGTACATCGCCGCCCCTTCGTATCGTAGGGAAAGATCATCCTTGGCCCTGAGCATCTCTCCGAGCTGTTGGGGGGAGCACGTCCCGATCCGGCCCCGATAGCGCTCGGCGAAACGGGCGCTATCCTCGACCATGGCCACAAGCTGTGCCTTCACCCACTCCGGGTCAGTGCTCTCGACTATCTGGGAAAGGTCCCATTTCATATCGGCCATGCGTCGTCCCGTCCTTTGGCCCGGATAGCCACAGTACGATATTTGTAGCTAGGGGTTTTAGAAATGGTGAAATTGTGACGTGTTAATCATCGATAATAGGGAGCACCTTTTTGTAGGTGATGAACTTGGACACGTCCCATCATCGAGGGATAGTAATGGACGAACCGACCGAGAAGGCCGTGGCTGCTAACATGGAAGCGCTGGCGTTCGTGGACCGAGCCATAAGGATGGACAAGGACAAGTTCCTGGACCTGACCAAGAAGATCAACGAGCTCATCGAGCTATTGCACATGTCTGGAACGAACCCGGTGACCATCTACTACCTCACCCGCGCACTGGACCAGTATGCCTCCGACAAGCTGTCCGCCTTCGGCCGGTCGGTCGAGGAGAACCGGCCGGAGGGATCGGAACTTAGCCCCGAGACCCTCAGGAAGGCCTGCGATCAGCTGTTCGCCCTGGCCCTGGAGGATGCCGCCAAGATGTCCAAGGCCGAGCAGCAGCGTCTGATGGACGAGCAGGCGGCCCTGCAGAAGAAGAGAACGAACGGGCTGGTCGGCTACGCCTGAACCAGCCCCTCCTTTTTTCCTAACCAACCATCATTCCTTTCACCTCTGGGCACCCGACGGGACCGCTTATTATCTTAAATGATACCTTGGTCCAAGCAGTTATGAACTCTGTTCGCCGGTGGTGCCGGCAGCATGAACTATCTTCCGAATTCCAATGTCAGAACAACGTCTTTTCCGCCTCGAACGCCGATTGCCCCCAGCATCGCCCGGAGGTGAACGGATGGGCATCCTCTCCGGCATCAGCGAGGGCGTGGTCTCCTCCATCCTTTGCGGGCATCTCAAGAAGTACGCGGGACCGGGTTGCGCCGACCTCCGGTTGGCCATAAATCAGAACGTTGACCTGTACCAGCTATGGGTCGAGAACGCTCGCGCCGAGGGCGTCCGCGGACCCCGGGAAGTGAGGTCCTGGACCCGCATGTTCCCCAAGGTCCAGTACCTGATGACCGCGAAGAACGTCAAGCGGTGGCTCCGCGAGCAGGGGCTGGAGAGCATCGTCCGGACTGTGGAGAGCACCGAGGGCGGAGACCAATGGCTGGAAAAGCAGCTGGCCCGCTTCCGAGCCGGGCTCTGGGACAACTGAGGACCGGGCAGGTCACACCCGATTGACGACCTTCGAGGGCGGCCGCTCTAAGCTTCTGTAGGCCGATCGGTACGCCTCTCCGATCTTGGAGAGGTCCTCCGCGCTCAGTACTTGCTTCACCTTAGGAAATATGGAGTCCTCCTCGGTCCTGAAGTGGGCTACCAATCGCAGCTTCAGTTCGTAAAGGCGCTCTGCCCACTGGACATTGTCTGGAGTGATGGAGTTCATTTCCTCTATCGCGCTCCTGATGCCGATATGTTCCTCATGTCCCCTTTCGGCCACCCTACTGAGCTCTGGATTGGAGAGGATCAGACTGTAGAGCGCCTCCTCCTCAGCGCCTTCGTGAGCGATAATACGCTGGAAAGAACCGAGGTAGTCGTGACTGTTCCGCTCCCCGTTCTGGAGGTGGAGCAGCTCATCCATCATGAACGCCAATTTATCATGCTCCTGCCGGAGTTGCTCGATAATGTCCATTCGATCACCTTTCAGGGACCGTCAATCCCGCCATCGCCTCCGACCATTTCGTATTAGTACGCTGTCCGCCAAAAAAGCAGATCGCTCCCGGTCCTAGGCCACTTCCTTTTCCCGGAAGGCCACCGCGCCCAGTACCAGCAGCACTGCGGTCACCGTCGCCAGGACGAGGGCGGCGCCTACAGCATCCCCGGTGACGGCGGATATGTTCCCGTGATCGATCAGGCCCGAGGCGATCACCGCGAGCTGATGCTTGATCGTATATTCGCCGATCGCTCCGGGAAGCGATCCGACAAAACCCTCCCAGACGAAGACGTAGAACAGCCCCAGATAGATGGGTTGCTTGAGGACCACGCCCATCATTAGGAAAAGGGAGGAGTACACTATGCCGCCCAGTACCAGTACCACGGAATAGGCGAGGAGCATGCTCACCGCATCCCCGTCCACCCCGGTCGGCAGGAAAAAGCTGGACCAGCCCACCAGATTTATGACGAGGAGCATCACCGAGAGCACCCCGATCAACGAGAGGTAGTAACCGATGTAGGCGACCCGGCGGTCGATCGGCGAGGTGATCACCTGGGTGATGCTCCGGTCGTCGATCTCGTTGCGGATCATGGAAGCTCCATAGATCATGGCCAGGATCGGCAGGAGGAAGGTGAGGACCAGTAGGTTCAGCAGGTCGCTGCCCATCATCAGCCGGTCTCCCGGCTGGGTGGCCGCATAGCCCATGGCCACCCCCACCAGGATGGCCAGCAGGGCCACCATCATCCACCGGCGATGCAGCAATAGCTTTTTGGTTGAGAACCTGACCATCGACCGCAGCTGTATCATGTTCATGGACGCGTCCACTTTACCACCCCACCAGGTATCGGAAGACCGACTCGAGATCGTCGTCGGTGGAATGCATGCTCTCCAGTTCGGCGCCCGACCCGCTCACCAGGTCGGGGATCGCGTCAAAGAACGCCTCCGGCCGGTTCACCTTGACGGTGAGGCCCTGGCGATCCTCCCGCATCTCCACCGACACGGTGAAGTCGCGGTCGATCAACCGTTTGGCCAGTTCGTTCATGCCCTGCCCCTCCAACACGATGTGGTGGGGGTAGCTGCTCATCAGTCCCCGGATCTCCTGGATGTCCCCGGTGGCCACCGCGCGCCCCTTGTAAATGAGGGCGACGTTGTGGGTCAGCCTCTCCACCTCGTGGAGGACGTGCGATGACACGATGATGTCGTGGCCGTGCTCGCGATGCAGGCCTTTCACCAGGTCGATCAGCTCCCGGCGTACCGCCGGATCGGTCCCCGTGAACGGCTCATCAAGCAGCAGAAGCTGGGGATCGTGGACGAGCGAACCGCCGATCTTGATGCGCTGCTTCATCCCCTTGCTATACCCGCCCATGCGGCGGTCGGCGTTGGCGGTCATCTCCACCAGGCGGAGGATGGTGTCGACGCGCCCGTCCCGGGTCGGGCCGCTCATCCCGTGGAGGCCGGCGGTGAACGTGAGGTAGTCCCTTCCGGTCAGGTCCAGCGGCAGGAAATCGTAGTCCGGGCAGAAGCCGATCTGGCGGAGCTGGGCGGAGTTCTTCCAGGGTTTCTCCCCCAGCACGGCAAGTTCGCCCACATTGGCCTTAATCGTTCCGGTGACTAGTTT
This sequence comes from uncultured Methanomassiliicoccaceae archaeon, assembly GCA_964477865.1. Taxonomy (GTDB): domain Archaea; phylum Thermoplasmatota; class Thermoplasmata; order Methanomassiliicoccales; family Methanomassiliicoccaceae; genus UBA6. The sequence continues at coordinate 22,276 of CAYZEV010000002.1, forward strand.
GAAGAAGGTGCTCTTACCGGCGCCGTTGGGACCGACTATGCCGGTCATGCCCTTGGGCACGTCCATGGTGAAGTTGTTGAGGCCGATGACCCCGCCGTACCACTTGGACAGGCCCTGGGCAGAGATTATGGGGGCGTTCACTTGCCCACCCCCTTGTTGAATACCCGCCAGTAGGCGATCAGCAGGGGCGGGACGGTAAGCGCCACCGCCATGAGCAGGAGAAGGATGGGGTCGATGGTGGACGGCAGCGTTCGACCGAACAGAACATCGTAGGAACCCGCCAGCACGGTACGGGGGGCCAGCACCTGCCAGCTCGGGTCGAACTGGGAGAAGAAGCCTCCCATGATCTCCAGGAGAAAGAAGGTCATGAAGGTGCCCACCGCGGCGTAGGTCTTCCGGCTGGTCAATGAGGAGAGCATGAGCCCTACTGGAAGGAGGAACAACATGGTCCATGCCCCCGCCAGAATGGTCTGCCCGACGACCACGGCGCTGGAAAGATAGTCGTCCCCGGACTGAGTGGCCAGGACCGCCAACGCCAGGACCATGGGCATGAGCAGGGTGAAGATGGCCAGGACCATCAATGCTCCCAGGGTCTTCCCCAGAAGATAGTCGTCCGCCCGTAGGGCACGTGATAGGTAGAGGACCAGGGAGTTGGCTCGGAGGTCCTCGGCTATCAGGTCCGAGCAGACCATGGACACCAGGATCAAGGCGAAGATGTAGAAGAGCACCCCCCCGAACTGATCGAGCATCATCCCGGCGGTCAGGGAGAGGTGGGGAGTTGAGGACAGGAAGAGAATGGAGAGACCATGCACCAGGAACGTCCCTAAGATCAGTATGCCGATGAACCAGGTCGAGCCCAGCTTTTCATGGAACACGTGGTTGGCGATGGTCAGGAATCGTTTCCCATGCTCGCTCCGAGAGCCCTTCCAGGGTCCGTATTGTATAGGGGTGAGGCCCATCAGACCGCCTCCTTCACCGCGCTGATGAAATAGTCCTCCAGGGTCATCCGGTCGGGCAGGTAGGAGCGGACCTGGACCCCTTCTTTCTTGGCCAGTTCGAACAGCGGTCCGCTTCCGTGCTTGCTGACCAGCACCACCGTCATCTGGCCGAACTCCTCTGAGACCGAGATGATCTCGTGGTCCTGCCCCAGGTGTTCGATGAAGGCCTTGAGCCGTTCGGCGGCCCCTCGGACCTGCACCTTCTTCCGGTCCACCCCCTTGGCCAGCAATTGATCGATGGTGCCCTGGGCCACCGCGCGCCCCCCGGTCACGATGACCACGTTCCGACACACCTTCTCCACGTCCTGGAGGATGTGCGAGGATACCAGGATGGTCTTCTCCGTGGCGGCGATGCGGGTGATGAGGTCCAGCATCTCCTCCCGCCCCAGCGGGTCCATGCCGTTGGTCGGCTCGTCGAGGAACAGTATGTCGGGATCATGGACGATGGCCTGGGCCAGCTTGATCCGCTGCTTCATCCCCGTCGAGTAGGTCCCGATGGGGCGGTACCTTTCCTCTCCGATCCCAACAAAGTCCAGCATCTCATGGCTGCGGGGGATGGCGTCGCTCTTGGACATGCCCGAGAGCCGGCCCATGTACGAGACCAGCTCGATGCCGGTCGTGGCATCGATGAGGCAATCGTGCTCGGGCATGTACCCGATGCGGTCCCGTATGGCCATCATCGAAACCCGGGAGTCCAGGCCGGAAACGGTCATCTGGCCGCTCAACGGCTCCACCAGGCCGAGCACGGCCTTGATGAAGGTGCTCTTTCCCGCCCCGTTGGGGCCGAGCAGACCGACGATACCCGGGGAGATGTCGATGGAGAAATGGTCCAACGCAGTGATCTGGCCATAGCGCACGACCACGTCCTGGGCGATGATACGTCCAGTAAGGTCCGATCCGCGTTCCATCGCCGGATGGGACTTTCCCGCTTCCTGGCTTTCCCCGGTCATCCATCGGGAATAGCTATTGCATTATTTATATATGGAATAAAGAAAAATTCATTACCGACCTATAGGGAGGTCAACCGCCCGAGGGACCGGCGGGCTGCGGCATCTCTATGGGAGGGGGCTGCGGATCGGATTTGTCCGGACCGTAAGAGATGTGGCAGCGCCTCTTGAATCGTTTATACAACGTCAGCACCGGCTTGCCCAGTACCGCCGCGAACACCACGTTGCCGATGATGTGCAGTATCCCAAACGGTATGCCGGCCACGAAAGTGGGAACGAACAGGTCGGGATCGGCCCCGTAGAAGGTGACCCAGCTGCTAAAGTCCATCAGGGTGTTGTAGGCCAGCCCGAGCACCACGCCCAGCATGATCACGTGCGTCACCGTGATCTCTTCCTTGATCCTCTTGCCCACCATGCCGGCGATTATGCCCACCATGGCCCAGGCGACCATCTCCCAGGCCGTCCACGGCCCCTGGCCGAAGAACATGTTGGAGACCGCCGCGGTCATCGAGCCGACCATGGCGCCGGCCAACACGCCGAACACCAGACCGGTGACGATGATCAGGAAGGTGCAGGGCTTGATGTTGGGGAGCGCCGCGAACGGTATGCGCGAAGCGGCGGTGATCGCCGCCAGGATGCCGATCAACGCGACCTCCTTCGATGAGAACGACGCCTCCTCGAACCGGGCAAAGATGATCCCTATGATCAGGAGCATCAGGATGACCGACAGGAACGCCGCATACTGGGTGAGGACAGAAGGCACAAAGACCGCCATATATAGCATGGCCCCGGCCATGGCCAGGGAGGCGAGCATCATGATAAGGCTCCATTTCACGCGCATGACAGGGTCCCTCCCGAAGCGTTGACCAGGCCGATCAGTTCCTCCATGGGCACATCTCTGAGCGCGCCGTCCCGCAGTCCCAGCACCCGGGTGGCATGCTCGGCGACGAAGCGGTAGTCGTGGGTGACCATGATGGTGGTCATCCCTTCCGCCCGGAGGGTGGTCAGGATGGAGGCCAGCTGGGCCTTGTTCCAATAGTCGAGGCCCCTGGTCGGCTCGTCCAGTACCAGTATCCGCGGCCGACCGACCAATATGGAGGCCAGGGCGGCCCTTTCCCTCTCGCCGCAGCTGAGGTCCCGGGGGAACGAGCCCCTGTAGCGGTCCAGGTTCAGGACCTTAAGGGTCCAGTCGATACGTCCGGCCCACTCCGCTGGATCGATCTTCAGGTTCTTGAGGGTGAACTCCAGCTCCTTCTGCAGGGTCTCCTCGAACAGGTAGTTGTTGGGATTCTGCCCCAGGTAGCCGATATCCTTGGCCAGGCTGGCGGTGGTGGCGTCGGCGATGTTCCTCCCCAGCAGGGTGACGTCTCCCGTCTTGGGGCGGAGGAGGCCGTTGAGCTGCTTCAGGAGCGTGCTCTTCCCGCTGCCATTATCGCCGATTATGGCTACGATCTCCTGGTTCTTCACCACCAGGTCCAGGTCCACCAGCACCGGAGCGCTGTCGTAGGTGAAGGAGAGCCGGCGGGCGTTGAGCACCACTTCCCCACGCCCGTTCTCGGCCGATGAACCCTTGAAATCGGCCAGCAGATTGTTCCGCCGCAGGTGCTCGATCACCTGCTGCGGCGAGCCGTCCACTTCCACCCGGCCGTCGGCCATGAAGATGATGCGCTGCGCGTAGCGCAGGCAGCGCTCCAGGCGGTGCTCCACCAGGATCACCCCCACCCCATGCTCCCGGTTCAGCTTCTGCAGGAAATCGAGGAATAGCGTGGCCGTCTCCTCATCCAGCTGGGAGGTCGGTTCGTCCAGCACGATGTACTTCGGCCTCATGGCGATGACCGAGGCCAGGGCGACCTTCTGCTTCTCCCCGCCCGAAAGTTCGGGGATGAACCGCTTGAAGAAGGGCTTCATCTCGAAGTAGTCCGCGTACGAATTTACTCGCTCCAGCATCTGGTCCTTGGGGAGCGCGAGGTTCTCCAGCCCGAAGGCCATCTCGTTCTCGACATTGGTCATCACCAGCTGGTTCTCGGGGTCCTGGAAGACCATGCCCACCAGATCGGCCAGTTGGGCCGGGGTGGTCGAGCGGGTATCGCGCCCGTCCACGGTCACCCGGCCGGAGACCGTTCCTCCATAGAAGTGAGGGATGATACCATTGAGGGCCCGGCACAGCGTGGACTTGCCGCAGCCGGACAGGCCGACGATGAGGACGAACTCGCCCTCCTTGAACTCTAGGTCGATGTCGTTGAGGATGGGGCGCGGGCTGCCCGCATAGGTGAACGAGAACTGGTCCATCCGGATCATCGCCGCGCCCCCAGCAGGATCGGGGCGAAGAACAGGGCCTCGGCGAAGGCCACCATCGCTCCGGACAGGGTGATGGACAGCGGGGCACCGTGGAGGTAATTGACGTTGCCGTAGCCGAGGACGAACATGGCCACCCCGAACGGTATGGCCGTCAGGAACAGGGCGCACATGGCCTTGTCCCTCTTCGTCATGGGCGTATCGAAGTATTGGGTCCGCCTTCCGGCCCCGAAGCCCCGCGCCTCCATGGCCTCGGCGATCTCCATCGAGCGCTCCATGGAATTGAGCAGCAGCGGCATCATCACCGGGGCGCGGGCCCGGGCCTTCTGGATGACATTGCCGTCATCGAACTCCACGCCTCGAGCTTTCATGGCGTCGGAGATGTTGATCGAGTCGGCCGCGATGGTCGGGTACATCCGGGTTGCAATGGACAGCCCGGTCATGGACTTGAAGCCGAACTTGGACAGGACCCGCAGCATCTGATCGGGGTGAATGGTGAAGGTCATGATGGCGAACGCAGTAATGGAAAGGAACAGCCGGATGCACATGCTGGTGGCGAACAGGAGCGATTCCATCTTCACCTTGACCAGCCCCAGGTCCAGCACCACGTGAGTGCCCTGCGAGAACAGGATGCTAAATAGGAAGAGGAACGATGCGACGTAGACGGTGTACTTCAGCAGGCCGAGGGTCGGCCTTAGCACCTTGCCGGCGATGACCACCAGCATGACCAGACCGAACAGGACGGCCAGGAAAAAGATGTCCGATATCAGGATGGACAGCAGGAAGATCGAAAGGACGAAGACCATCTTCGGCCTCGCGTCCAATCGGTGGATCCGGCTGTCCTTGTCCTGATAGGGGAACAACATGCTCATCCGCTCAGCTGATTGGGTATGTACTTCCACTCTACGACATCCCCATCGGTGATGGCGATGACGTTGCAGGCCCGGTTGGCATAGACGCCGTTGACGAAGTACTGCCAGGCCCTGCCGTTATGCTCCAGGTTGCCATCATCGGCGATGGAGGTTATGATCAGCCCGAGAGGTTGCTGTTCAGAGGTGATGTTGAACCCGGCGATGATCGAACCGTTGACCAGCTGGTCGTAGCAGTTCGAATTGCCGGTGATGTTCTCGAACACCCAGATGGTGCCACCATCCTCGTTCGCGTAGGTGGTGTGGGTCCAGGAGTCGCCGACCTTGACCCAGGTCGTGGTGTTGCCCTGATTGATCGGCGCTGGCGCATCGTATAGGTTGATGGTCAGCTTGGTCGTCACCGTGGCGGTGGTGTTGCCGCCCTGGAGGTACACCATGAGCAGCAGACCTAGCACTACCACGGTCACCACGGTGAACAGGATGGTGGTCGATTTTTTCATTTTTATCCCTACTTCTTCCTCCGCATCATGAGCACTGCCAGGCTGACGATCGCTACGATCGCGACCACCAATACGAGCCAGGTCCACATCGGTATGCCGGAATCGCTGCTGCTCACCGGGGACACGGACCTGTACGTGGTGCTCAGGTCACCGGCCGGGTTGGCGATAAACAGCATCACGGTGTAGTCGCCAGCCTTCGCGTAGGTGTGGTTCACGACCATCCCATTAGAGGTGTTTCCATCCCCGAAGTTCCAGGAGTAGTAATAAAGGCTGCCATTGGACGGGGTGGTGGCCGTGAAGGTGACCGTCAGACCATTAGTGACGGAGGTGAACGCTGCGGTCGACGGGGCCACGCTCTTCAGCAAGTAGGCGTAGACATGGCCATTGTCCGAGGTAACGTACAGTATGTTACCGATCACGGTGGGAGCGCTCAATGCATACTGGGCTGGGGCAAGCTCCTGCTGCCAGTAGATCTCTCCATCATCGCTGACGACGACCAGCCGGCTGTGCTCTTCGTTGGTCACGGCGAATATCGATCCGGCGACCGCGGTCGCGGCGGCGCCGGCGAAAGAGGTGCCGAGGGAGATGTTCCACACCTTGGCACCGTCAAAGCCGATCAGACTCATCCCGTCGGAGGTCATGAGGGCGAAACCACCATTGGTCAGGGCCGCGGAGGCCGGAGAGACCGCGGTGGAGGTCTGCCAGAGAAGCTGTCCGGAGTAGCTTACGGCGGCCAGCCCGCCGCCCGAGGGCGAGTTGCCAGTATAGTTGACGTAGCTGACCACGATCTGGTCGTCCATCAGGATGGGGGAACCGCGCACCTTGCCACCGAGGGCCAGGGACCAATTCTCGCCCGTGCCGTCAGATGCAAGAGCATGGAGCTTTCCGTCATCGGCGCCGATGTACAGCGTGCCGTTGTAGGCCGCCGGCGACGACGAATAGATGACCGAGGCGACGGATCTGCTCCATGCCTGGGTGCCGTTCATGAACAGCGAGTATACCTTGCCGTTGCCGGCCGCGAAGACGATGTTATCGCGGTAGGCGATGGGCGATGAGGTGACTCCGTTGGTCAGGGCGGAGCCGGTGTCGAAGGTCCACAGGGCGGCGCCATCCTCGGCATCGAAGGCATATACCTTCCCGTTGGCCGAGGGGACGATGACCATATCGCCATAGAGGAGAGGAGCAGCGACCTGATAGCCGGTCCCGATCTCCGCGCTCCAGACCTTTCCGGTGGAGTTCAGGCAGAACACGGTCGAGTTGGTGTCATAGCCCCAGGTGGTCATGTTCATGATGCCGCCAGTGATAACGTAGATGTTTCCGTTAGCTCCGATCACCGAGGAGTCGATGGCACCGTTGGCGAGGTCATCCTCCCACAGTAGGGTGAGGTTGTTGGGGGCCTTGTTGAGCTGCGCGCCGGTGTTCAGGACGTTCTGCCTGAAGCTGGTCCAGGTGTAGCGGTGCTCTGGAGTGGCCACCGGGCCGCTCATCGAGGACGAGTAGTACATTGCAATGGCGCCCGCTTCGGAAGCCAATTTCTTTGAAGGGCCAACACTAGCCATGTCCCAGTTGTCAGAAGAAGCGTTCCAGGTCCAGAATCCCCAAAATTCGTACGTCTCCGGGTCGAATCCACGCCCATTGATGGTGTCGATGAACATGTCGGGAGAGGTCGCATTACCCCAGTTCTGAGCGACCAGCTCAAGACCCAGGGCGGAAGCGGCCTGCTCAGTGGCTTCGAACGAGTCCATGCCCGATGTAAGGTTCACATCGTACCACATGACCCGGCCGTCGCCGAAGTCGAACAGCACCGCCACGGTGCTCGCGTCCGCGGCCGCCACCGACGTGCTCGACATCGGTACGGCCAATGATACCAACAATAGTGCTCCTATAATCGCTGCAGTGATGAACTTCATTCGAACCACTATCCTCCATTATGATATTGGATATATCATCCAACTATGAGGGTCATTTTGCATGTAGAGTTAAATATTTATGCCATAGAACAAAGAGTTGGATATATAATCCGATAAAAGGTAAAGCTAAATGGGGGATCGTCGGGCGAGGATAGGTCAGTGGGAAGCTGGGCGCGTCCCAGGCCTTGCGCCCTCCGATCCCTCAACCCGCCCCGCTCACCGCTCATCGATGGGGAGGTAGACGCGATCGACCTCCCCCACGTAGGTGCTGGACGGACGGTACAGCGCCGGCTTGACCGGGGCCTTGGGGAACTTCTCCTCGAGGACGTGGGCGCACCATCCGGCCGAGCGGGACATGGCGAACACCGGCGGAAAGAAGTCGTGATGGATGCCCATGGCATGGTAGATGGATGCGCTGTAGAGGTCGACATTGGGGTAGATGTCCTTCCCCTTGCTCTTCCGGAAATGGTCCTGGGTTGCTATGGCCATCCGCTCCGTCATCTCGTACCAGCGATATTCCGGGTGATCCTTCAATATCGTCTGGGCCATTATCTGGAGTATCCGGGCGCGGGGGTCGACGGTCTTGTAGATGGCGTGCCCCATGCCGGAGACCTTCTTCCCATGCTTGAGCTGTTCCTCCACCCACGCCTCCACGCTCTCGGGATCGTTGGTGTCGATGAGGTTTCGCATCACCTGGGCGTTGGCCCCGCCGTGCAGCGGACCCGACAGGGCCCCGACGCCCGCGGACACTGACGAGTACATGTCAGCCCTGGTCGAGGCCACCACCCGGACGGCAAAGGTGGAAGCGTTGAAGGTGTGGTCGGCATGGAGGACCATGGCCACGTCCATGAACCGGGCGATCTCCTCGGCCGGCTCCTTGCCCTTGATCATGTAGAGGAAGTTAGCGGCGTGGGACAGGTCGCTGTTCGGTTCCACCGAGCCCTGGTTGTTCTTCAATCGCTTCCAGGCGGCGACGATGGAGGGCATCGCGGCGATGATCCGCATGGCCTTGTTCTCGTTGGCCTCCTTAGACTCATCGTCCCGATCGGGGTCGTAACCGGCCAGTAGGGTGACCCCAGCCTGCAGGACGGCCATGGGCGGCGTTTCCAGGGGCAGCATGTCCAGAGAGGCCACCAGGCCGCTGGGCAGCCTGCGGTTAGAGGCCAGCTCCTCCGAGAACTCCCGTAGCTGGTTCCGCTTCGGCAATTTTCCCCGAATGAGCAGATAGGCGACCTCTTCAAAGTTCGATTCCCGGGCCAGGTCCTCGATGCAATAGCCTCGGTACTGTAGCTTGCCGGCCTCCCCGTCCACCATGCTGACGCGGGTGGTCGCAGCGTAAACGCCCCTCAGCCCGCAGTCCTCGGAATTAACCATCGGCCTAGTAAACGGCTTCTAATATTTTTCATGAATGGTTAGATTATGGATATTTCAAGGTTTTAGCGTAGAAAAACGGACTCCCCGCCCCGAGCCTGACCTCACATTCGTGCCTATAGGATGCAGCTCGGGGGAACGCTCGGAGCCGGATGAGGATGGAACGGTCAGCGCACCGTCACCGCCTGAACCAGAGGAGGACCTACCGTCTGACCGTTCTTGGTCAGGGTGAACACGAACATATAGTGCCCGGTCTGATGGAAGGTGATGTGCCCGGCCCCCTCCGGTTGCCACACGCCTCTGGTCCAGGCATCCCAGGTCCCGGCGCCATAGGTGAGCTGTTTCCCGTTGGGGGTCATGGCCGCGTTACCGGTCAGCCGGGTGCCCCCCTCCCCGGTCCAGCTGGTGTAGAAGACCGTGTTGTACCCGTTCTCCCAGGCCGACACCACCGAGGTACGATCCAGGTCGCCCTGATCGAGGTTCAGGGCCCCGGTGTTATATTTCGTGAGGTCGCCTCCCACCACCATGCCCTCCGGGTTGATCACCGATACCGTCCAGTTGTAATATGTGGTCCAGTTCTCGGTCGTTCGCCACAGCTCCGTGGTCGAGGCCGAGATGGTGAAGTTCATCTCCTCTCCTTGGGCGATGAAGTCCTTCCATCCGGCGGTGGACAGATTGCCGAGGCGGGGGGTGCCAAAGAGGTAGGCGGCCTCTACCACCGAGACCTTGACCTGGGGCGTAACCCCCGTCCTGTCCCCGTTCGCTGAATTATTGACCGCTTCCAGCGAGAAGTCGCCCGCCCGGCTGAAGGTCATCATGATCAGGGTGCCGTTCGCTCCCCACGAGGCCGTCTCATCCCCGCTCCCCGACAGCACACAGTGGACGCCCCGGGCGTCCTCCACCGGCTCCCAGGGCGGCGACAGACCGTCCGGCCGGAATGTTCTCACCTGGACGTCCGAGGAGCCGGCTCCGTACACATAAAGGACATCAGAGAAGGCGGTGCCGTTCGTAGGGCCTCCGCTCAAATTCAGGAAGATCGGCTGACCGATCAGGAACGGGCCTTCGCTCCCGGTCAGATCGCTCCGTACGGTCAGCTGTTGCCGCCCTTCGGCCATCGGCGAGGTCGCATCATCTGTGTCTTGGTCCACCCCGGACGCCGGGCCCTGACCCATCGGTGCGGCCGCCGCTATGACGGCGAACGTGATCATAACTACCGAGGCCAGAAGAATAATGGTGATTTTTTTATTACGCAATCCATCCCCGCATCCCACGTGGCAACCTATCCTACATAATGGTGCGGGTCGAGGTCGCGGACCAGGAGTTGGCCGTGATCTAGAACAAACGGGTAAGCCGCTCAAAATTGACCACGTATACATCGATTGGACCGGCCTCCCGCAGAATGCTCTCCGACACATCATGATGGAGAAGATGCTCAAGCCAGGTGTGAGGAACTCTCCCAACCACGATACGGCCGATACGGTTCCGGCGAGCATATTCCAGGATTGCTTCGGCCACCGCCTTTCCTTCCAATCGTACCACCTCCGCACCCAGCTTTCGAGCCATGTCCAGATTATCGTTCAGGAGCTGTGTCTCCCCGACCGTGCGGCTTTCCTCGTTGTCGTCCGGGGAGTCGACGAAGACCACCACCCAATCAGTGTTCAGCTCTCCGGCCAGACGGGCCCCCTTTCTCAGCAGACTACGAGAGTTCGGCGAGGTCGGACTAAGAGCTACCAATACCCGCTCTTTCGGTGTCTCGGCTTGGGATTCGATCGATTGTATGGCCGCCTGCCTTGCCGATTTTGACCAAACGCTCTTCGCCACTTCCCTCAGTGAGAACTCCCGGAGGGCGGTCAGGGACTGGGTCTTGAAGAAGTTTTGAAGGGCGACCGCCAAACGTTCCAGTGGATATATCTTCCCCTCGTTCAGACGGGTCAGCAGGTCATCGACGGGCAGATCGACATCTACGATCTCGTCGGCCAGGCTCAAGATACGATCGGGTACGGTCTCCCGAACCCGGACACCGGTAATCCGCCAGATATTATCGTTGAGGCTCTCCACATGCTGAACATTGAGGGTGGACATGACATTGATCCCCTTATCCAGCAACTCCTCGACGTCCTGCCACCTTCTCTCGTGGTGACCACCGGGGGCGTTCTCATGGGCCAGCTCGTCCACCAGAACGAGCTCGGGGCGGCGGTGCAGGACCACATCCATGTCCAGGTCCAGGAGCGGGAGCCCCTTGTAGTCCACCTTCCTGAGTGGTATCTGTTCCAGGCCGATCATCAACCGGGCGGTGTCCTCGCGGCCGTGGGTGTCGATGACGCCTATGACCACGTCGACGCCTTTCTTCTTCAGGTCATGTGCTTCCTGCAACATGCGGTAGGTCTTGCCGACCCCCGGGGCGAACCCCAGGTAGATCTTGAGGTTCCCTCGGCCCTCCTGGCGGATGAGCTCTAGGAACGCTTCCGGCTTTGGTCGGATGTTCACTTCCCGCGCCATGTTGTACCTCTTCTATCCTTTTCCCTGCCAGTTTGTCCGTTCCGGTTCGCAATATGTCGTTGCCTGTGCCGCTTCAGACCAGCCCCAAGAAGGTGATCAGGAGATCGATGGCCTTGATACCGATGAACGGTACGATGACCCCGCCTAGACCGAATATCAGCAGGTTGCGCCTTAAAATGTTGGCCGCCCCAGCCGGTCGGAAAGCTACCCCCCGCAAGGCCAACGGGATCAGCATGACGATAATCAGAGCGTTGAATATCACCGCGCTCAGGATCGCGCTCTCCGGGCTGTGCAGCTGCATGATGTTCAGGGTTGCGATGACCGGCAGCGCTGGAAACATCGCAGGGATGATGGCGAAATACTTGGCCACGTCGTTGGCGATGCTGAAGGTGGTCAGCGCCCCTCGGGTCACCAATAGCTGTTTCCCAGTCTCGATCACGTCGATGAGCTTGGTGGGAGTGGAATCGAGGTCCACCATGTTGCCGGCTTCCCGGGCCGCGTCGGTGCCACTGTTCATGGCCAGCCCGACATCCGCCTGAGCCAGGGCCGGAGCGTCATTGGTGCCATCGCCGATCATTGCCACCAGTTGACCCTTGTCCTGTTCGGCCTTGATGAAATGCAGCTTGTCCTCGGGAGTGGCCTCAGCGATGAACTCGTCAACGCCAGCCTCATCGGCGATCTTCTTCGCGGTCAGGGGGTTGTCACCGGTTATCATCACCGTCTTGATGCCCATTCTTTTGAGCACGCGTAACCTATCAGCGATCCCGGGTTTGACCACATCCTTGAGGTAGATCACCCCGATGACGCGATCGTTCTCCGAGACCATGAGAGGCGTGCCCCCCTCCTTGCTGATGCGCTCCACGTCCAGGTGTATCTCTTCGGGGACCTTGCCGTTCTTGGACTGGACATGCTTGCTGATCGCGCCAGGAGCCCCTTTGCGGATCTCCCGGCCGGGAAAGTTCATGCCGCTCATCCGCGTCTCGGCCCGGAACTCTATCTGCTCTCCCATCAGATTTGGGATCTGGGCCCCCAATTTCTGAGCCAACAGGATAACGCTTCGGCCCTCAGGTGTCCCGTCGGCGATCGAACTTAACAGACTGATGTCCCGCATCTCCTCCGGACTGATACCGGGGGCGGGCAGGAACTCGACGGCCTGGCGGTTACCGAGTGTGATGGTGCCGGTCTTATCCAGCAGGATGGCGTCCACGTCGCCCGCCGCCTCGACCGCACGTCCGCTCTTGGCGATCACGTTCCGAGCCAAAAGGCGGTCCATGCCTGCGATCCCGATGGCACTGAGCAGGCCACCGATGGTGGTCGGGATCAAGCAGACCAATAGGGCGAAAAGTGTCACCGGACCGACCGTAACGCCGGAGTAACTGGCAAAGGCGGCCAGGGTGACCACGGCCACCATATAAAGGAGAGTCAGGCCGGTGATCAGCATGCTGAGGGCGATCTCATTGGGAGTCTTCTTCCGTTCCGCGCTCTCCACTAGCCCGATCATGCGGTCCATGAAAGACTCACCCGGATCGACGGACACCTTGATCCACAGGGTGTCGCTCAGGATGCGGGTGCCTCCGGTCACGCCGCTGCGGTCCCCTCCACTTTCCCTGATGACCGGCGCACTCTCTCCAGTGATCGCGCTCTCGTCGACCGAGGCCACCCCGCGGATGACCATTCCATCCGCCGGTATCACATCCCCTGCCTCGACCTTGACGATGTCCCCCTTCCTGAGGTCCTGACCCCGGACGGAGACCATGGTGCCGTCCTCCATCACCTTATTTGACACGGTGTCGACCTTGGTCCGACGCAGGCTCTCGGCCTGCGCCTTGCCCCGCCCTTCCGCCATGGCCTCGGCGAAGTTGGCAAAAAGCACTGTGCCCCATAACCAGATGGCGATTTGGATGGTGAAACCAGAGAAGTTACCGCCTAACAGGGCGGTGACGAAGAAAAGTGATACCAGCAACGCGCCCACCTCCACCACGAACATTACCGGGTTCTTGAGCTGGTTCCGGGGGTCTAGCCGGGAGAACGATTGCCTAATCGCCCCTCTGATGACGTTGCGGTCGCTGAGGGACCGCCGACGGGCCGCCCGACGCGCTTCCTTGTGCTCGATCACCACCTGGGTGGGATCGACCGGTGGTGCCTCAGTGGTCATGGGATCAATCCTCCTAGATTTAGAAGGAGATGTTCCAAGATTGGGCCGAGCACCAACACGGGGAGGAATGATAGGCCAGCGATGATGACGATGACCCCCACGAGGAACAGACCGAAGGTCGCATTGTCGGTCGGCAGCGTTCCGGCGGTGACCGGATGAACGTCCTTCATGGCGAAGCTGCCGGCTATAGCCAGTATTGGGATTATCACCAGGAATCGCCCGATGAACATGGCGATGGTCATGGTCACGGTCCACCATATCGTGGCGGCGTTGAGACCTCCGAAGGCGCTACCGTTGTTCCCTACCCCGCTGCCGTAACCATATAAGATCTCGCTGAGGCCGTGAGGACCCGGATTGAGTATCGAGGATGTGCCATCCGTGGTTATCGCCGCGATTGCCGCAAAGACAAGGATAGTGGTCTCCAGAGCGATGATGGCCAGGATGGCCATCTTCATGTCGAATGTTTCCAGCTTCTTCCCCAAGTAGGTCGGGATGCGGCCGATCATCAGGCCGGCCATGAAGATGGTGATCATCACATAGATCATCAGGGTGTAAAGTCCGGAGCCCACTCCACCCGGCACCACCTCGCCCAAGAGGATGAGGACCATGGAGGTCGCCCCACCAAGGGGTGTATAGGAGTCGAGCATGCTGTTGACCGCTCCGCACGATGTGGCGGTGGTGGCCACGTCGAACATGGTCGAGCCGTAGATGCCGAAGCGGACCTCTTTTCCCTCCATGTTCCCGCCTGCCTGCAGGCCCGAGGGCAGTTGGTCCACTCCGAGGTGCGTCAAGGCCACGTTCCCTTGTTGTTCGTAGTAGGTAGATACGGCGATGCCAGCGATGAGGAAGGACAGGACCACCACGAACAGGACCACGCCCTCCTTTCTACGCTTGGCCATGAGCCCGAACATCAACAATAGGGCACCAGGAATGACCAGGGTTAGCCAAATCTCCAGCGCATTGGTCAGTGGGTTCGGGTTCTCATAGGGGTGGGCGCTGTTGGCATTGAAGAACCCCCCACCGTTGGTGCCCAGTTCTTTGATCGCTTCCTGACTGGCCACTGGCCCTAATGCAATTACTTGGTCCGCCCCTTCCAGGGTGACGACGTGAGCCGGTCCGTTCAGGGTTTGAGGGACCCCCTGGCTGACCAGGATCAGAGCAGCTACGATGCTGATCGGCAACAGCACGTACAAAATTATCCTTGTCATGTCCACCCAGAAGTTACCCAGACCCTTCCCGCGCTCTCTCTTTGTGATCCCGCGGACGAGCACAAGGGCGACCGAGATGCCGACGGCCGCGCTGAAAAAGTTCTGGGTGGCTAAGGCGACCATCTGGCTAAAATAGCTCATGGTCTGCTCGCCGGAGTAGGTCTGCCAGTTCGTGTTGCTGCCAAAGCTCACTGCGGTGTTTCCGGCCATGTCCGGGCGGACCCCTGGAAGGTCCAGTGGATTCCATGGCAGATCGCCCTGAAGGCGGAGGATGAAATAGGTGAAAAGGAAAGATATCAGACTGAAAACCAGGAGGGTGACCACATAGGTCTTCCAATCCATTGATGCCTCGGCATCCACCATCATCAGGCGGTAGAGGCGCTTCTCCACCCCGACCATACGTTTCGTTAGGCGCGTTTGCTTTCCGGTTAGAACAGTGAACAGATAATTTCCCAGGAAGTAGGAGCCTATGACCACCGCGGCCAGTATGGCTACGATCTGAACAAGGCCGAAGAATTGGGGGTTGCCCTCCGCCATCCCATCAGCTGTTGTGAGCCGGGCAGCCTCTCCGCGGTCAAGGGCCATATTGAGCTTGAGCACGTTCACCCGGGGCTCGCCCAGGACACCGAGGTCCCGGCCCTCTGTATAACGATCGACCAGCCCGCGGACCTCTTCATCGGTCAGATTGCGAGCCTGAGCGACCCGATGCACTTGGTCCAGCGCGTTAGCAATGGTGATGTGGGGGTCCAGCCCGCTACCGCTGGTGGTGGCCGCATCGGCCGGTATGGTCCCATCAGGATTGGCATCACCAGCCGCCGCGCTCGCGTTGACGGTCCCGTTGATCCGATCGTACAGAACGGGGTTGGAAGGCCCGAGATTGCTTCCGCCCGAGGCCATCGCATCGTAACCGCTCCCGGCGACACTGGGGCGGCCATGGAAGTAATTCTCCTGGGTGAACTGCTGGCCGATGAGTTCGCTCCCCACTGCCGTACCGTTGGAATCGTACACGATGCTACCGTTGGCCTGGGAGGGGAAGGCGACTTGGGCGACACCGGTCACCAAGAGAGGGTAGGCGATGCCGAGGATCAGTGCGAAAACTAGAGTGAACAGGACAGCCGGACCCAGGTACCTACGCACGATCGAGACCATAAAAAACCCTCAGAAACGCTCCGGTCGCAAGAGCGCATAGAGCAAGTAAACGAAAAGGACGCCACAGGCCCCTACAAAAATCACGATCTCGTAATCCAGATCATCACCTCAGAGACGTTCGCAGGCTTTTACGAATCCAAGGGCCAGTAGGAACATGCCCCCGATCAACAGGATCACCAGCAGGTCATCGACCATCCTTACCCCCCATATAGGAGTCTATTTCAGCGCCCCATATTAGGAATGTCTCATCCCGGTTCTAAAGGTAGATATGTCGAATATACTATAAGGTAATAATAGATGAATGAACGCTCACGCCATATGACGCCAACCATTCGTCTATTATTTTCCTAC
Organism: uncultured Methanomassiliicoccaceae archaeon; assembly: GCA_964477865.1. Classification (GTDB taxonomy): domain Archaea; phylum Thermoplasmatota; class Thermoplasmata; order Methanomassiliicoccales; family Methanomassiliicoccaceae; genus UBA6. Next base: position 38,528 of record CAYZEV010000002.1, read on the forward strand.
AGGAGCTGTGATTCGACCTACTGCTATCCGCCATCTCATTCCTTCAGCCGCAGCAACGCGGCCAGGTTCCGCGGGAAGATGGTGAGGTCCAGCCCCATGGTCTTGAGCTTGGCCTCCATCGCCTCCGCCTCGCTCCCAGCGAACTTGCCCTCCAGAAGATAGGCGGTCTCCTCCTCCGTGAACTCGCCCCTGATCTCGGACCATCCGTTCACTCCCTTGTTGTAGGGGCAAGCCCTCTGGCAGCGCAAGCACCCAACGACGGCGTGATGCGTCCCGGGGTCCACCCAGTTCGGGAAAGCGCTGTTGGACTCTTTCTCATTGAGATAGGTCAGGCACTTCTCGGCCCTCAGTAGGAAGCGGTCATCGGAGATCGCTCCGGTCGGACAGGTCTCCAGGCAGGCCCGGCAGGTCTCGCATCCCGCCATCAACGTCCTCTCCTGCCATTGGTCCTCCTGGCAGGGAAGATCGCTGAAGAACGCGGTCAAGCGGTGATAGCTGCCGAACTTCGGCATGTAGGTTATATTGTTGCGGCCGTAGCTCACCAGGCCGCTGTGGGCGGCCAGGGACTTTAAGGGCAGCCGGGCCTTGACGAAATGATAGGACTCGGGCCGCAGGACATCGTTCAGGACCGAGAGCGCCTGGGCATCGATCTCGGCGCCATCGGCGTAGGTGGGCGGAACGATCAGCGGCACATCTCCCCCCTTCCAATGGAAAATGGTGGTGATGGCCGGCACGGGCTTCGCCACCACGATGATGGTCTTGGCATCCGAGAGGTCCTCCGGGGGCTGGTACTTGAAATTGGCCAGATTCTCCTGGTAGAACGACGCGTCGAACTGGCCGTCACGGAGCGGTCCCTCGATCTCCTCCCTCAGCTCATCCAGATGACTGACGGAGACCATCCGGGCGAAGCAACGCCTGCTCTGCAACTGCTCGTGAAATTTTATAAGCTCCATGATTACCACACCCGACCCGCAGGTACATGGTCATCCTCATCACCGAACATAATCCCTGCGGTCGAATGTACGGTGGAGAACATTTTCGACCATCGGGACGAGCCGAAACTTACCATCGGGCGGTTTACAGGCCGGGTCCGGACGGGACTTGCGACCCCCTCTGTTACGTCCTCCTAAGGTCTACGCGGGACGGCACCCAAAGCATCAAGAACGGACCGCTCACGTTATACTAATGGTGGCCACAATGGAGAGATTCAACTTGCTGGTGACCTTCCATCCCCATCAGGTGGGGCTCGCGGAAAGGGAGGTCCGAAAACGGGTCGAGGATATCGGCGGCCAGGTGGAGGACATCGAGAGGTCGAGCATCGACGGCGTGTTCTGCGTTCGGCTGGCCGGAGATTCTAAAGAGATCGTGAGTTCGCTCCACTCCGAGTTCCAGGAGTCCCCGGAGATGCTCGCCCACACCTTTCACTGGGTACCCATAGACGTGTGGGTGAAAGCGGATGAGGAGGTCATGATCGATGCGGTCAAGGACCTGGCCCAGGGGATCGGCGAGAACGAAAAATGGATGATGCACGTGCACAAGCGTCACTATCCGAAGCACTCGGAGGAGCTGATGCTGACCCTGACCGATCCGATAAAAAAGGGGAAGGTGGACCTGAAGCACCCGGAGAAGATCATCGCGGTCGAGGTACTCGGGGGCACGGCGGGCCTATCGCTCCTGGCGAAGGACCAATTGATCAACGTCAACCGGATGAGGCAGGAGATCGGGCTGACCCAGATCATTTGACGGGACCCGTACTAGAGCTCATCGATCCTGGTCTGGAAAGGGATGAGGGCATCCTGAGGTTTCGGTCAACTAGACGTTCGTCCCTGCATGATCATAGCCTTGATCTCATCGACCCCGGGGGCGCTACCGACCGATTTCACCTCACCGTCGATGAACAGGACCGGGACGCGCATTACCCCCCGCTTTTTCATCTCCTCGATGTCCGTTATCGTGATGATCTCGATGTCGAGGCCCAGTTCCTTGAGGGCCTGCTCGACGTTCCTCTCCAGCCGCTTGCATTTCGCGCATCCGATCACCAGGACCTCGATCTTCATGGTTACCCTGAGCGCGCCAGGCCGTTATCTCCCTATTGCCTATCGGGTCCTCGGCTCCCTAGTCGCGGCAGGTCCAATGGTTGTCGAAGGAAAATATTCAGCTACCGGTGGACCGGGCGCCTTCTATCCTCGAGGCCGCGATAGGATGATATCGAGCCAGCAGTAGATATCACACCGGAAGATGGGTGTACGTGCAGGTGATGCCCACCAGGCCGTTTTCGATCGATATCCACCGCCGACCCTGGACGATCCACAGGACCGGCTCCATCGAACGCGTTGGTCCTATGGGGTCGAGAAGACCGGATGGGCATATGGCCCCGATCTGGAGTACATGAAGGACCTGGTCGACCAGGGGAGGCGTTTCGCCCTTTGTACATCGGCCCCATCCTGACCGAAGATCGTCAGCGGTAGTATCGCTCATAGATCCTCTCCGGTTCCCAGCCCATCAGATACCAGTAGTGGCACTTCACGATCACCCACAGATGCCCGAGAACGCCGTGGCGACGGAAGGCCTCCCAGCCGGTCACCACCTTCTCCGGGGATATTTCGATCTTTCCCCTTCGCCTCATTTGCTGGGACAGCCTCACGTCCTCGAATATGGGGACGTCCAACGAGCCGAGGCATTCTCGGAGAACCTCGGATCGGACGAACATGGCCCGATCTCCCCAAACATGACCAGTAATGCCCATCCAGAGGTCGGAGAGCAGGGCCATGGCCTTCATGCTCAAGAGCGGGGTGTTGAATGATAAGGAGAACGCCCCTCCCACGACCCTGCTGTTCCCGAGGATCCTCCGGACCTCTTGTTCCCAGGCGTCGGGGAGCTCGGTATCGGCGTGCAGGAAGAGGACCGCTTCCCCCTGAGCTTGCTTCGCCCCCTGTACCAGGGCGTATCCCCTACCGACGCGGTGAGAGACGACGACATATTGGTTGGAACGGGCCGGAACCTCCATGTTCGCCGCCTCCCCGTTCAGGACGATGATCAGCTCCACTCCGCTGCGATCGCCCATGGCGTCCTGGGTCCGATGGACCGGGAGATCGCCACGATGCACCGGCACCACCACCGATATGGTCCCTTGGAACGGACCGCCGCTCATCTACAGACCCGCCAGGCCGCTGTCCTTCAGGAAGGCCATGGTCCGGGACGAGCGGAAGAGGGGGTTCCTCTCGCTACGGACCAATGCCTGTAGATCGCTCATCGTGTCCACATCGGGCCAGGAGGGCAGCAGGTGAACGGCAAGCTCGTTCATCCTCACAATTGTGTCAGCGAACGCCCTCGGCGTGCTCCAGGCGATCCCTTGGAACGCCTCCCGGCGGAAGGCGCTGCGGCGGAACCCGATGAGATAATAACCTCCGTCGGGGGAGGGCCCGATCACCGCATCGCTGCTCTCCAGGGATGCCAACGCCTCCGAGATCACCTCCTTGGCAAGGTCCGGCACATCGCTGGCCAGGACCACCACCTTCTCCTCGCCCCGGGAGAAGGCGTCCACGAAGGTGTTCATCAACCGCTCTGGATGGTCCTGCCCTCTCTGAGCATAGAAGGTCAGTGAAGGGCCCAACCACTCCCGTAGGGAGGGCAGCGACCCGGGCGGGAAAAAAGAGATCGAGCCACGGATGCCCGTATCTCCCATCGTGGCCAGTATGTCCAGGATGAAGTTACGATACAATTCCACTGCCACCTCATTGCCGATCTGGCGACCGAGACGCACCTTGACCTCGCCTTCCTGGGGGTACTTGAGCAAGAGGATGATCTGCGAACGGTCCATCCCTCTCCCTCGATCACTCCAGCGCCCCGCCACAGGACGAGCCTTGGCCGGCCGTACAGCCGAAGCAGTGGTCTCCGGTGACGATCCTTCGGCCGACCAGGGCGTCGAGATCGAAGTCCCTGATATGAGGTCGGCCTTCCACCGGCAGACCGGAGGCCAGATTGAAGTCGCAATCGTATAGCGCCCCATCCGGTCCGACGTCGATCTGGGACCGGCACATCAGATGCTCGACGGTCCTCGGGTTGTAGGTCGACCGTAATAGCTCGTTGTATTTCTCCAGCGCACCGCTCTTCTGCAGCTGATCGCGGAAGCGCCCCACCGGCATGTTGGCGATGGTCAGGAGGTCGTTGAACACGATCCCGAAGTCGGTGCCCAGGATATCGCGATATCTGGCCTGCAGGGCCTTCTGCTCTCCGGGAAGGAAATCGGCCTCGGGATTGAAGACCAGGTCCAGGACCAGATCGCGGTCCTTGCCATAGCCCAGCTCATTCAGGCGCTGCAGTGCGCGGATGCTCTTGTCGAAGACACCAGCGCCTCGCACCGAATCCACCTCCGGTCGATAGAAACAGGGTAGGGAGGCCACGAGCTTGACCCCGGAGTCTCGATAGAACGGCATCATCCGTTCCATCCCCTTCTCCTCCAGGACGGTGAGGTTGGTCCGGACCTGCACAGGGTGGCCAGCATCCTTAAGCGACCGGACCAGCCAGGTCAGATGGGGATTATATTCCGGCGCGCCTCCAGTTATGTCCACCACCAGCGGTCTGACGTTCGCCGCGGCATTCAACACCTCCTCCATCGTCTCCCGCCCCATCATCTCGCCCCTATCCGGAGAGGCTCGGAGATGACAATGGGTGCAGGATTGATTGCACTTGAACCCAACGTTAATCTGGATGGTGCGCAGCCCCGTCGCTCGCAATGGTCCACCGACCTCTTTCTCGACCACTTCGCTGAAATTGCTGATACCATCGCCCCCTTGGAAAACTGCTGTTCTTTCGTGCGCAGGGCCATGATAATTGTTTCCACCGATGGGGGTTGGGGGCCAGCACATGTTCGCTCCGAAGGTGACCTGAACGAAGGGGCATGAAGGCCGTTGCTCCCTTTTTAAAGAAAGAGCGGCTGTCGTAAGAGTGCCAAGCATGGGCAAGGTAGGAAGGCCGAGTGCTTCGAGGATGCAATTGTTGAAAAACAGCTAGAAAGATAAAACCCGAGCGGGACATGGCTAAATAATCGCCGATGGGAGCATTCGATGAGGTGTCTCATTTGGCTATGGGAGAGAAGCTCTTCGAGGAGAAGGGCGCGACCACCATGACCTTCATCAAAGAGGTCAAGGGCGATGGAATCACCATCAAGCAATCTTTCAACTCCGAGCTCAAGGGTTTCGGAAAATTCCCCAGCGGGAAGAACATGGGTTCCGGCGAGTTCTGGACAAGCCCTGAAGGGAAGGCCAAGGGCTGGTGGCGGGGCATGCTGATGACCGACGACAAGCAGATGATCGTGTGGAAAGGGTCGGGACATTCCATGCGCGACATGGAAAAGGTCAAGGGCATATTGGTCTGCACTTTCATGACCAAGTCCGAGAAATATTCCTGGTTGAACTCGATCATCGTGGTCATCGACCTCCAGGGCGATCTGATGTCGTTCGCCAGCACCGGGTACGAGTGGAAATAGGGATCGATGAAAACCTCTTTATCATCTTTTCCTTTCCACAGAAAGTGCGTGAACCGCTTCGTATTCCTCGGTCAGATCGACTTTTAGATCCCTTACTCCACCAAGCGCCTTTGAATATGAGGCAGATGAATATCCGATTAGGACGGAATTGGCTAGAACATGTACATGAGCGAAGATGAGTTGGACGACCAACTGAAAGATTTCGTTAAGTTGGCCGAGCGGGAGCTGAACAAGGCCCAAGAGGGCCTGATCGCAGTGGATGCCGAGCATCTTGACGATGTTATCTGCGGTCTAGAAAAAATTATCACGAGCATAGGCCATGTCAAGTTCGAAGCCACAAGACTTGTGGTCGAAGCTGAACGCCAGATGCGCAAGTAAAAAGGTAATATGGAAAAAGAGGGCGTCCATCGTCCTCCTCAATTCCCTACGGATCGGCTTGGAGCAACGGCTCTCCAGCTCGAAAAACAGATTCCCTAAAATGCGAGAACAAGAGCTGGCATGCACATGTTTTTCGACCATCCTGATCAGATCTGCTTTTGCATCCAGATCAAATCGAAGTCCGTCCCGAACTTCCTGCCCACATTGTGAAACCTACCACATTCCAAGAATCCCTTGCGTAAGTGGAACCTTATGCTTCCTTCATTTTTCGAAGATATGCTGGCTAGGATCGAGTCTATGTTCATGTTCCTGGCATCAACGAGAAGACGTTCGAGCAAAAGACTGCCGATGCCTTGGCCGGTAGAGCCGGGCCTCAGGAAATACAATACGTCCGCTGTCCGCCGGAACGCCGGGAGCGGGTGAAAGGGACGCAGCATTCCGAATCCCAATATCCCGTCGCCGTTGCATGCAACATAGGCAGGATAGTCCTGGGAATCGCTGAGGAATTGACCGATGAAATCGTCGCTGACCTTCATCTCCCGATAGGCCGCGAAACTGTTCTCGACATAGTGGTTGAAGATCTCGATGACCGGTTTTCCATCTTTTTCTGATAACTTTTCCAGATGAACGTTCATTGATCTCCCACCCAGGTGGAAATCATTGGGGTCGTATAATTATTTGACCCGTTTGGACCTCTTATCGAAGTGGACGATGGGGGTCAGAGGCATGATGTTCGACCCGGCCACGTCGATGTGATGGTTCTCGCTCTCGCCGTCCGTAGAGGCCGGTCCGAACGGGGCGAGCCAGGGCCGAGGGTTTTGCTTCCCCGTGATGCCGTCGTTCGGTTCCTACAAGGAACTGTTAAGAGGTCAGTAACGGATTCCTCGCCGGGACCCGGGGGAAATAAATGAGAGGATTGGTTGCCGCGCTCATGTGCCTAGCCATGCTGAATATCGTTATGCTTCCTGCGGCGGGCGCCGAGGCGCCGAGCGGATGGAGCGCGGAGGAACGGCTGTCGGTGCAGCACCCGACCATGGCGACCGCCCTCGAGGTCGACGTGAGCGAGGGAGGCAAGGCGATAGCGGCCTGGGACTGTTACGACAACGCCGTGGTCAGGACCAGCGCCTGGGTGGCCATGTACGACCCGGAAAGGGGTTGGAGCGACGGTTCGATGCTCGACAGCGCCAGCTTCAGCACGTACATCCAGAACGTCGAGATAAATGCCGATGGGATGGCCGTAGTAGTATGGGCGAGGGCCACCGGCGGGTTCGTCTATCCGATGGCCGCCGTGTACGACGCCGAGGCGGGTTGGCAGGAACCGGTGATGCTCAGCACCGACCAGGCCACACACATCGACTCGATGGAGGTGTCGCTCAACGATCAGGGGCAGGCCGTCGCGGCGTGGAGCGTCACCATCGGTAACTCCAATGACGTTCTGGTCTCTTCCTATGCGCCATCGTCGGGATGGGGCCCGGCGAGCCATCTGATCTATAGCGACAAGATGCAGAGCGATGTCATGGTCGAGGTCGATGACCAAGGAAGCGCCGTGGTGGTGTGGAAGGAGCGGGTCGAGGTCCCGGGCCAATCTGATGAGGGCCTGTTCAGGTTCAGCGTGTACACCAACGCGACAGGCTGGTCGGCCGAGTCGACGATCAACAGCGATGACGTCGGTCTCGGTAGTCCGTCCGCGCACATGGACATGGACGGGCAGGGGAGGGTGCTGCTCGCGTACGGCTGCCGCAACACGACCTCCAACGGCTACGATGTGCACTCCACCTACTACAACGGTAGCATCTGGCTGCCGCCTGTTGTTCTGAGCAGGGAGGATGGCAATGAATCGAACTGCCCGGACGTTAGCCTCGCCAAGGACGGCTGGGGCATGGTGGTGTGGGCCGCGTGGAACGGTTCAATAAGTGAGTACCAGTACCGTACGTTCGATGGCGGAGCCTTCGGCCCGATCGGGGTCATCCCACAGATGCCAATCGACGGCATGAACTGGCCATACATCGATGTGAGCGACACTAGGCACGTCATCGCTACCACTGAAGTACAGCTCGAGGGGGAGAGCGTGTACCACGCCTACACGGTGCGGTACTCGCCGTCCACGGGGTGGTCGGAGTGGGAGCGTCTGGACAAGGGGAGCCTGACCTCCATCTATTTCCTGGTCCGCGGCGGGGTGGACAGTGAGGGTGGGGCCGTCGTGGCGTGGATATCTTACGATGACGCATCGAACACGGACCGCTCCATTTGGGCCTCGAACTATGTTGTCGAAGCAGAGGAGGCCGAGATACCTGTCGTTGTGGACGATCCAGGAATGGCAGGGATGAAGGCTAGCGTGGACGACCTCAGGGGGCAGCTAACCTTGGCCATCGCCGCTGCCGTCGCAGCGACGGTCCTAGCGGCGATCTCGCTGGTGCTTCTTATCCGAGAAAGGAGGGAAGGTTAAGGGCCATCAACGATGGTTGGCCCTGGGTTTCTCATATATCCCCGCGTTCACCTTCTCATGTTTTTTCCTCATGCGGGAGAGGGCTGACCGATTCTATGCCCAGATCTGCCTTGTTCAATAAGACAAACGCAACAGCCAATAGAGCGAGCAGGGCGGCCGCCCCCCAGCAGTAGGCATATCCCGTGCTGGCGTCCGCGAATCCTCCCATGATGAGACTCGCGATGACCGGACCGGTAGACATGCCTATCATCAGGATCATTGTGAGGACTGCCGTGGCCGATCCGAAATTCTCTTTTGAGCACGCGCATGAGATCATGTTCGTGTTGCCGACCATGGCCAGGCCGATCCCGATGCCGAATACCGCCATGGCGAGGAGCACACCGATCTCGGACCCACGGAGCAGTGAGAGGGAGAGAAGCCCGACCGCTGCGATCAGTAACCCTATGACCAGTATCTTACCGTGGCCGATCCTCTGACCATACTTACCACCGATGGGTGAGAAGATCAATTGCATGATGGCATATGGAAGAATGAAGAGTCCAACGATGACATCGCTCGTTATGCCGAAGCCACCGGCCTCTGGCGGCATCTCCAAGAAGTATGGCAAGGTTTGATACATCATGAACATGGCCATTCCGATGAAGAACACGCTAATGTATGCCACCGAGATGTTTCTGTTCTTAAGCAGATCGAGCCTAATGATAGGTTCATTATAATTTTGTTCCTTGATTATAAATGCAATGAAGAATGCGATCGAACAGGTGATGAGGCCGATGGTCATGATCGAAGACCAGCCCCATATAGGACCTCTAGATAGGGCAAGCAATAATGTCAGGAGCCCCGATCCAAGCAATACTGCGCCTACCAGGTCCATCTTTGTACGTCGCTTGATCTGCACATCGGGCACAGAACGATGTACGATGCCGACCACTAAGACAACCACCGGAAGAACGACCCAGAATGCGTCCTTCCAACCCATGATCGATATCAACAGACCTCCGACGACGAATCCAAGGGCCGCGCCGACACCTACCATGGCGCTGATCAGCCCTATGCCTATTGGGACCATGCGCGTTGGAAGGATGTCCTTGGCCATTCCCATGAGGAGGGGTATGGCGCCCATCCCGACGCCCTGTAAGGTACGGAACACGACTAGAGACAGTAGATCCCACGATACTGCGGCTCCTATGAGGCCAACTATGTAGATGGCCATGATGGCAAGAAGGATGCGTTTCCGTCCCCACATCTCGCCCATCTTTCCGACGATAGGTATGGAGACTGCTCCAGCAAGAGTATAGGCCGTGAGGACCCAGGCCAGATCGGACGACTGTACGGTAAGATTCTCAGCAATACTAGGCAATGCTGGCACAAGCATGGTCTCGACGAATATGGTCAGGAGACCAAGGATTGCCATGATCATGATCAGGAACAGTCCATGCTTTTCATTGCATTTCGGGTCAACAAAATCCTTACGAACAACATTCTGCAAACTATCCATCCAGTCTACCCCGTGATGGATGGGGGGTAAATCTCAAAACCATATATCAAACTAACGTCAAAATAAGAATCCTGAGGATGCCTTTCGCTCGGTTCCTCGCCTTGAGAGAAGAGAGCGTGTGGCAACGCGGCCTAGGACGAGCGATGGTCTTCGATGCTTTATGCGCTCGCCTTCAACAGATCGACCGAATGTAGCTCCTCCGTGATCTTTTTTACAGCAGCCTCGACGTCCTGTGGGGTTCGTGCCCCGGTGCAAACGAGTTTTCCCGATCCAAAAAGTAGGAGGCAGACCTTGGGATCACTCAAACGGTAAACCAGTCCGGGGAACTGCTCGGGCTCGTACTCAACTCTCTCTAATCCCAGGGAGACGGCGATGGCGTTGAGGTTGATCGTTTGACCGAGATCTGCTGAAGCGACGATGTTCTGAACCACAATATCAGGAGAGCCAGTGATCTGAATGCCAGCCTTCTTGACATCCGATATCACAGTTTCGATGGATTGTTTGACCTGCTGGAGGGTCCTGGTACCGGTGCACACAAGCTTACCACTTCGGAAGAGTAGGGTCGCGGACTTTGGACTCTTCAATCTATAGATCAGACCTGGGAACGAATCGGGCTCGTACTCCGTCCCGCTCAGGGTAAGCGCGAGAATATTGAGGTCAAGCTCTGCGCCCAAGTTTGCGGATGCTACTATGTTCTGGATACAATATTCAGAAATAACAATGCCTCATAACCGTAACTCGGATCACCATATATCATAGAGAATGTTCAGAGGTCGTCTCGGTCAGTAGTAGGTTGTCTCATTAATAGCGTTAAGAATTTGAGACCATATCCTCGATCTCACCCAGGGTCCCATCTAACACGCCTATCTCCTCCATCAGCTCAACAATCTTGTTTTTTGCAGTGATGTATGCAAACGAATCCTCGTATTCTTGGAGGGCTGCCCGGCTTACTCTTTCAAATTCAATATCGACTAGTTTTATGATACACGCTTTCTTAGTTACAAGTTTCTCGTCTATACCAATACCCGATGAACAGTAACTCCAATCACCCTATATCATAGAAGACGTCCAACACCTTCGACCTTTTGCAGACCAATGGGCCGCCTTCTGCCATTGCTCGGAGAACAGTCCCCCGACACTCAGGGACGCTTCTCTGGTCAACGAACCCGCATGGCCCTGGGTCCCTTGGACCGGCCGACCAGTAGTCCCAATTCCCGCCATGGAACCTTCGATTCCAATATTATGAGTAGCGAGAATTGTTTACTGTGGCTATCGATCTTCCGTTACCGTCGGGAGCGGGGGCATGTCAATCGGGCTGCCATCGGGGTCGCCCATTATCGATACTGTTTTTTTATCACGTTTTGTATATGAAAATATCGTTTCTTCTATTGATGAGGTCCATATTATCTATCGGATGGCCATAGCTTATGACCCTTGTCCCACTTTTTGTTTCGGCCATTATCTTCGCGGCGATCCTGTGGTTTATGCTTCCTCGGTATTGGAATATGAACATGACATCAGCATCGGAAATGTTCTGATTGAAGAGGTTTCCCAATACGATATGGGCCTTTCTCGCCCTGAGCTTGGAGATGAACCATCGAATGGGCTCTATCTCAATACCATTCACATGATTGCATAGCTTGGAGGCCTCGATCAGGACTTCTCCCGTTCCACATCCCAGGTCATAGAAGACCTCGTCCTTCTTGAGGTCCACTAGTTCAAGTGCCTCTGCTACTCTTTTCCTTGGGGCAGGAGTGTACCCCGCACCACCGGACAACATGGGATAAAAGATAGAAGCTACGGCGTACGCTAATGTGAGGATAATCAGTCCGGTAATGACATTCGTGGTCACCCGATGTCCTCCCCAACCAATGTTGGACGAAGCGATGATATAGAATCTTGGAAGACCCCCGGCACCAAGTGCATGAAAAGGGAGGGCCGAGCAAACAGAACCTCTTTCCATTTCTATTGAAGCTGCTGGCTCTGGTTCTCTCACATTCCCCAGAACGCTAGAGCCATCGAGCCAGAATCTCGTTTTTTTCGTCGATTCGTGTAAAAATATTACCCGGATCATCAAACTCCTAATGTTTTTTTAACTGTTCTAATTGAATGAATAATCAGGTAGGTCCACATTTCGACAGTTTGCCTATTTTGAGAAGACCCATCTCTCAACAGGATGATGATCGGACAATTTCTAATCGCGGATGGACACCATTAAAGATTTTTTACAAGAGATGCTATAATTACTTTCCATCAACATGCCTCCTGCGATGAGGGGGGCATTCCAGACGTCGATAGCCATTCTTATGGCCGCAAGTCTGCTGATAGCCGGGTGCTTAGTTTTTATTCCTTTCTCCCAGGCAGCGGAACCGGACCCCGAGCTGGTTCCCGAACCCCAGGTCGTCCAAGAACATGTCTATAACAAGCCGGGAATTCAAAACGGTGCTCAGACCTATTTTAATAATGAAAAGTGGTGGCTCTCCATCAGCCATGGAGACATGAAAACACTCCTGATGGCCAGAAATATAACCCAGAATAGTGGCACGTGGGTCGATTATACATTTAATATCGAATATAAGATCGGACAGAAACTTTACATTGCTCAATTTATGATGGATCAGGTTGTGTTCAAAATCGGGGGCCAGGAGATATCAGTCCCGCTGAAAACCTGTCAAAATTTTGAGTTGACGTACTCTCCGATCGAGTATAACGGCACCGTCCCTTCGTTATATTGCAACATCACCTATGAAGGAATTCAGATATACCCGGATGCCTCCAAGAGTTCGACCGTTGATCTAACGTTGTGCCACCATATCGTAGCGGATTGGAATCAAACGGACATCAAGGTGGAAGCTCTGCTCGATTTCAGCAATACTAAATTCACCGACCCATCTAGCGGCATCGAACTCAAGGCGGGCGAACCTTTCACCGCAGAGATCCAGTATAGGATGATGGTGATCGACAACGAAAAGATGGTCCCTGAGGGGTTGATCGCTCCTACGGGACATACGAATGGGACCTTAGAATACAACCTGACCCTTGATAACGGATCTCCCCTGACCATGTCAAAATTGAACATGAGCAACGCCTTCTCGGTGTTCAATGGGACGGGGGCCTATGATTCGGTGGGCTATTCCTCAATGGTAGAAGGTCCCCAAACACAGGTCAAACACGGATTTCCAGATCTGATCTACAAGGATACTCGATCGATTAAAAGTGATCCGGAGATCACGGTCTACCATAATCGGGTCACAGCTAACCAGATCAATGGAAACAGCGATCCGAACCTGTCAAACTTCCTGATCCCCATAGCCGTGCTCGGAGCGATCGTGGCAGTGAGCGTAGCCATTATTATGGTGAAGAGGAGGAAAAAAGTTCTATAAGAGCGGAAAGAAGGGGAAGAGATCTCGGGTCTGTACGTTATCCTCGATAGTCTGTCCGCCTGATTGAACGAAGAGCAGGTCCTGGTGGTAGGAACTAGTTACATACCCCAGAACTTGTCCACCTTCCGCTTCACTTCGAGCGTCTCTTCCAGGAGCATGCGGTCGTCTTGATTGAGGTCCATCTTCTGGATCTCTTTGATCATCAGCTCCCTCAGGTCGACGTACAGAATGTCCTCGACGTTGATCTGGCGGCCCACCGTCGGTCCCTCGATGGCCACGGCCACCTCCTGCCCCTGGATCGCCTCCTTGACCACTTCCTCGCCGGAACGGATGGACCGGATCTTACCGATGTCGATCCCTTCGGAGTTGAGAAGGGTCTGTCCCGGGCGGATGCGGCCCGCAAGCACTCTCATTCCGACGATGGCCGGTTTGGAGGCTCGGAACACGCAATTGGGGAGCAGCTTCACTTTCCCGGGGAAGGCGAACTCCGAGCGCTTCTCCACGTCCAGGCGACGCTTCTCCTCCTCCACCCATTTCTGGTAATCCTCGATGAGCCGGTAGACGACGTCGTTGGTGAAGACCTTCAGCGGGTAGTTCGGCAGCGCGTCCTTGGCCTCCGGAAGGAGGGTGACGTTGAAGCCTAGGATAACGCGGTGGTATGGCTCCCCATACGCCGCGGTGTCGATGAGGTCCTTCCGGGAGATGGCCCCGGTATCGTACTTGCGGATGGGTATCCCGGCCGCCTTGCACTCGAAGGCCAGCGCCTCCAGCGAGCCGATGGCGTCGGCCTTGATGTAGACCCCCGCCTCGATGGTCTCGATGTTGACCTTGGTCTCGTTGACCACCTCTTCCAGCGCTTCGTTGACGTTGCCAGTCGCCGCCCGCAGCGGTCCCCCGGCGACGACGCCGTCGATGCTCTGGCACATCACCTTGATGCCGATGGCCGCGGACACCTCTTTCACCGATTCGAAGCGGTCCCGGGGGTCGCGGATCTCATCCAGCGGCTTCGGCTTTAGGATCGCCTTGATCTTGGTGGTCAGCGGCTTGCCCTTCGTGCCGAGGATGACGGTGTCACCACGATGCAAAGTGCCCGCATAGATGATCACGTCCAGAGTGGATCCCAGGCCCTTCTCTTCCTTCACTTCCAGGATGGTGCCCTGGGCCGGTCCCTCCTCGGTCTTGAGCTGCTGCTCCAGGAACCGCTGGGCCAGGCCGATCAGGACGAGCAGCAGGTCCGGCAGTCCTTCCCCGTTGCGGGCGGACATCGGGACGACGGCGATGGTCTTGGTGAAGTCCTCGATGCGGTCGTAGCGGTCGGCGGAATAGCCCCGCTCGTAGAGATCGCCGATGACCTTGTACATCTTCTCGTCCAGCTTGGCCCTGCCCACATCGCTCTGGTTCTTGTAGCTGAGCACGAAGGGCGTGTTGGGCTTGGTCTGCCAGCCCTCCACCAGGTCGATCTTGTTCATGGCGATGATGAACGGGGTCTTGAACCGCTTCAGGATGCCGATGGACTCGATGGTCTGGGGCTTCAGCCCCTCGTTGATGTCGATGACCAGGACCGCCAGGTCGGCCAATGAGCCGCCCCGGGCGCGCAGCGAGGTGAACGATTGATGCCCGGGGGTGTCGATGAACAGGAGACCGGGCATGTTGAACTTCTTCTCGCCGATGAGCGGCCGGCACACCTTGTAGATATGCTCTATCGGCACCTCGGTGGCGCCGATGTGCTGCGTGATCAGGCCAGCCTCGCGCTGAACGACGGTGGTGCCCCTGATGCGATCGAGCAAGGATGTCTTGCCATGGTCCACGTGGCCAAGGACGCTCACAATAGGCTGCCTGGTGGGCATATTGTCTCCGATAAATGACAGTCTATTAGTAATTTACCGACCGGGGCAGAGCGTAGGCTGGGCGGGAGAAAAATGAAGAACGGCGGGCCGAGGCCCGAAAGAGGTTTATTCCAGGAACCAGGGGTCCAGGGACCGCTTCCAGTCCTGGACCTCGTGGTCGTTGAAGAAGAGCTCGATCTCGCGCTTCGCTGACTCGGGACCGTCGGAGCCGTGGATGAGGTTCCGGCCGGTCTGCTGGGCCAGGTCGCCGCGTACCGTGCCCACCGCCGCGTTCTGCGGGTTGGTGGCGCCCATCATCGTCCTCATGGAGGCGATGATGTTCTCTCCCTCCCATACCATCACGAGCACGGGACCGGAGGTCATGTACTCGATCAGGCCGGGGAAGAACGGCTTGCCCTTGTGCTCCCCGTAGTGGCGCTCCGCGAGCTCCCGGGGGATGCGCATGAACTTCAGGGCCACCGGCTTGTGGCCCTTGGCCTCGATGCGGCCCAGGATCTCGCCCATGAGCCCGCGCTGGACGGCGTCGGGCTTGAGCATGAGGAAGGTGCGCTCTATCAAGCGGTTCACTCCTTCTTCTTAGGAGCGGATTCCTTCTTCTGCCTGACCTTGCTAGCGGTGGTCTTCTTGATCTTCTCTTCGACCGGCGCGGCAACCTCCGCCTTGGGCGCAGCGGCGGCCAGGGCGATCTCCTTCTCCCTCGCGGCCGCGCGGGTCCAGGTGGTCCTCCTCGGGATCCTGCCCAGCTCGATCATGTTCTTGTAGCACTTGTTGTTGTCGAACGCTAGCACGGTGCCGTCCCTCTTGACATGCAGCTTGCCGGTGCCAGGTTCCATCTCCGCTCCGCAAAAGGAGCAGACCCTTCTCTCGACCATTCAGATCACCGTATGGAAAGCTTGCGAGCCTCTCTGGAGGTCTCTCTGAGCATCAATATGTCTCCCATGCGCACGGGGCCCATGATGTTGCGGGTGATGATACGACCCTTATCGCGGCCCTCGAGCACACGCACCTTTACCTGGTTGGCCTCACCGGTCATACCGGTACGACCGATGATCTCCACAACTTCCGAAGGTATGCTGCTCTCGTCCTCAGCCATGTATTTCCCTCCAAGTTCACTGCTTCAGCTTCTTCACTGCCTCGGCGAATCCGTCGAGCAGGGGCTTGGCCTTTCCAGCGTCCAGGATAGCTACCGAGGCGGTGGGCTTTTCCAGTCCAACGGCGTGTCCCAGCTCGGCCTTCGAGGGCACGTAGGCGTAGATGATGTTGCGCTCCTCGCACAGGAGGGGCATGTGAGCCAGAATCTCTGGGGGCTGGACATCCTCGGCCATTACGACCATGATGGCATCGCCGCGCTCGACGAGCTTGGTGACCTCATTGGTCCCCTTTCTAAGCTTTCCAGTGTCGCGGGCGGCCTCTACGATCTCGTAGGCTTTGTCCGATAGCTCCTTGGGCATCTCGAAACGAACAAACATTGCTTTTGCCATTTATTTCACCTCATTCGGATGTGTGAACATCCTCATCATTCATCGGTTACACGAGAATGTAAAAAGGACCAAAGAGATTGCATTATTTATCTCTTGCGAGCAGAAAGCCCTCCAGGTCCAAGGAGACCATGGGAACCACGGTCCATCCCTTTGACCGAGTAAAAGTATTTCCGGCCCAAGTGTACAAATCAATAGCGGATCGAGGAGGGCCTGACTTGAAGATGCAGTACAAGGTCGATGGAAAAGGAGAACCGCTGGTCCTGGTACCGGGGGGGCTGACCGGATGTGTGAGCTGGGAACCGCATGCCAAGCAGCTGGCCACCACGAGGTCGGTGGTCCGGGTCCAACTGTTGACCGTCGAATACGGCCTGAAGGATCGACCGCTCCCATCCGACTACTCGTTTAAAATGGAAAGTCAGGCCCTGAAGGCCGCCCTGGATGAGGCCTTGCCGAGCGGTCCAGTGGACATAGCGGCCTGGTCCTTCGGGGCTGCGGTGGCGCTTAGCTTTGCTCTGGACGACCCCGACAAGGTCCGGACGCTGACCCTGATCGAGCCGCCGGCATTCTGGGTGCTGGACATCCCACCACAGGACCCGGGCTTTGAGCGATTGAAAAGATCGAGCGAGGCGACCAGGGACGATGTCAGCGAGGAAAAGCTGGAAGAGTTCGTCCGCCTGGTGGGCATATCTCCGCCCAACGTCGATCCCAAGCAGATGCCGCAGTGGTCTACCTGGGTGAAGTACCGGAGGTCCTTGCGGGGCAACATCGCCCCCTTCGTCACTCGGGACGATCCCCGAAGGTTGGACGACTTCCAACCGCCGGTGCTGTTGGTGAAGGGGACCGGCTCGGCCCCCTTCCTCCACGCCGTGATCGATGCACTGGGTCATCGGTTGCCTCACAGCGAGACCGTAGAATACCCAGCTGGCCACGCGCCCCACATCGTTTCCATGGCCCTCTTCCTCGATAAAATGGCCTCGTTCCAGGCCCAGAAGGGAAGGATCGAAGTGCCTGCCCGAGGAACATCGGCTGGAAGATAATGGGACTTCGCCGACGGCAATCAAGATCGTGGGTTCCGCGCCATTCCCGGTGGTGCCCTACAGCATCCGGCGGACCGCCTTGACCGACTCTTTCAAGGAGGGGACGTTCTTGACCTCCACCAGCACGCGGATGTTCCGCCTCCTGGCGAAGTCCAGCATGCCCCTGATGTCCACCATGCCAGTGCCGGGGACCTGGTGATCGCTCTTACCGTTGTAATCATGCAGATGCATGTGCCGCACCCTCTCCTCGTGCTTGAGCAACAGCTCCCGCTCCTTGAACCCGCTGCGGGCGTCGTGGCCGATGTCCCAGGTCAGGTTGAAGCCGTCCAGGCAGCACAGCTCGTCCACCGCCTGGGCGACGAACGGCAGGTCGAAATTGTTGACGTTCTCGGTGCAGATCTCCACCCCCGACGCCTGGGCCAGGGGGATCATCTCATGGTAGGCGGTCCACAGGTTGGCGGTGAACTCGTCAACGTAGCGGTCATATATCCAGACCCGGCGGTCCGGGAGGGTGAAGTAGATACCGGGGCTCATGTGCATGTTGATCACCTTGACCCCGGCCTGCTCGGACCAGCCAAGGGCCTCGCGCATCCGGCCCAGATGACCTTCCCTCACCGTCGGATGCAGGGAGCCCAGGTCCAGCTCGTCCGGCGAGTGCAGCGTGAACTCGATGCCCGTGCTCCTGCTGACGTCCCGCACTGCCAGAGGGTCAAGGACCTCGGGGCAGTTCTCGGGCATGTTCATGTTAAGCTCGATGAAGTCCAGCTCGAGCTCCTGGCATAGATCCACCAGACCGTGGAGGTCGGGCATCTCGATGAGGGCGGGCATCCCTAGTGAGAAGGGCATGGTCACCGAAGGCACCGCAGAAGCGGATAATAGAACTTGCCCCTTACGCTCTCAGATGCCGAAGAGCGGATCGCCGTCGTGGGCCACCTCCTCCTTATGGGTCGGCAGGGCGCAGGGGGGACTGGGGACCTCCTGGCCATAGTGGGTCTTCCACTTCTCGCACAGCCAGGACTGGAGGGTTTTGATGTCCCCTTCGGTCATGTGCTTGAAACGGCCCTGCAGCTTGAGATACTCCGTCACTGGCAGCATCTCCTTGGGCCGGAACGTCACTTTAGGCACACCGTTCTCGACCTCGTACAGCGTCCACATGCCCGTGTCCACCGCCAGCCGGTTGATGCTCACTCCCTTGGCCGGTTCGATCCGCCAGCCGGGAACGCAGGGCGTCAGGCAGTGCAGGAACCGGAAGCCCTTGGTGTCCTTGGCCTTCTGGACCTTGCGCACGAAATCGCTGAAGTGCGCCACCGACAGCGTGGCCACGTATGGCACCTCGTGATCGGCCACGATGCGGGCGATGTCCTTCTTGAAGCGGCGGTTACCTTTGACCTCGGTGCCCACCGGCGTGGTCGTGGTCCATGCCCCGAACGGGGTGGCGCTGCTCCTCTGGATGCCGGTGTTCATGAACGCCTCGTTGTCCAGGCAGACATAGATGATGTCCTCGTTGCGCTCGGCCGCCCCGGACAGGGCCTGGAGCCCGATATCGAAGGTCCCGCCGTCCCCGGCCATGCCGACCACGGTCGAGTCGATGCCCCTCCGCCGCAGCGCCGCCTTGATGCCCGAGGTCACCGCCCCGGTGTTCTCGAAGGCAGTGAAGAAGTAGGGTATCTTCCACGCCGAAACGGGGTACAGCGCTCCGAACACCACCAGGCAGGATGCCGGGACGTAGATCACGGTGTTCGGTCCGAGCATCTTGGCGATGTTCTTCGCCGTGACCGCGTAACCGCAGCCCGGGCAGGCTCCATGGCCGTGCGTGAGCATATCCTCGCGCGGGACGTCCTTCATGCTGCTCATCTTTTCGATCATTGCATCTCCCCCCTCAGGGCGTGCCAGGTGCAGTCCCTGACCGCTTCTCCCTTGGCGCTTCGTTCCACTAGGTCGTACATGTCCCTCACCAGCTCCGGGGTGATGTCCCGGCCGCCCAGGCCGGCCACGTGGTCGGTGATCGGTATGCCGCTGCCGTAGAGCGCGTTGCGCGTCTCGGTGAACACCGGGCCGTAGCCGTTGAACGAGGCCGAACGGTCGAAGGTGCCCAGGGCCTTGAGGCGTCTGGTGGCGGCCCTCAGCTCCTCACCGGGGAACGGGCGCATGTACCTCAGCTTGATCAGCCCGGCCTTTTTACCCTCCGATCTCAATTGGTCCACCGCGTCCCGGGCTATGCCGACCCAGGTCCCCGCTCCGAACAATGCGTACTCGGCGTCCTCCAGTCGGTAGGTGTCGAACAGCCCGCCGTACCGGCGGCCCGTTAGCGCGGCAAACTCCTCGTCCGCCTCCCCGATCACCTGCTTGGACCCGTTCACCGCCCGGTCCTGCTGGTAGCGCATCTCGGTGGCGAACTCCGGCGGGGTCACCGGATTGATCATCATGGGGTCCCGGGGATCGAGCGTGTTGATGGGGACGAACTTGGGCAGGAAGCGGTCCACCACCGCCTGCTCGGGGATGTCCACTCCCTCCACGGTATGGGATAGGATGAACCCGTCCAGGCAGACCATCATCGGCAGCATGACCCGGTGGTCCTCGGCGATGCGAAATGCCTGGATGGTCATGTCCAGCGCCTCCTGGTTATCCTCGACGTACACCTGGAGCCAGCCGCTCTCCCGGACCGGCTGCGAGTCGTTGTGCTCCGTCCATATGCCCGCCGCCGCCCCCAGGCTGCGGTTCGCTACCGCCATCACCACCGGCAGGCGGTTCGGCGCGGCGGCGAAGAGCATCTCGTACATCAGGGCCAATCCCTGCGACGACGTGGCGGTGAAGACCCGCACCCCTCCGGCCGACGCGCCTACCGCCACGGACATCACGGAATGCTCGCTCTCGGCCGCGATGAAATCGGCGTCCATCAGGCCGTCGTTGATGAACTCGGCGATCTGCTCGATGATGATGGTCTGCGGAGTGATCGGAAACCCGGGCACGACCTCGGCGCGGGCCAGCAGGGCGCCGTAGGCCACGGCCACGTCCCCCGATATCGTCCTTATGGCCATGTGTGCACCCCCTGGATCATGTCGATGGCGTCCACCGGACAGATCTCCGCGCAGATGCCGCAGCCCTTGCAGTGGTCCAGGTCCCATCTCATGTAGTCATCTTCCAGCCGGATGATCGCGGCGTCCGGGCAGGACCACCAGCACCGCAGACATTTGATGCACTTCTCTTTCTTGTACTTCGGGGTGGCCCATTTCCACCGCCCGGTCAGGTTCTGCCATGACGACGCCGGACCGACGTCCACGCCATCGTAGTTCGCCGCCTTCAGCGCCGTCCCGACGGGGATCTCGTTCCAGTCGGGCGTCCAGGCCTTCTGCTTCACGTACACCCGGCGACCCCTGGTCCGGCCCACCGTGGTCGCCTCGTACGCCCTCTTGGCCGCCTCGCCGTTAAATAGGCCGGCCCTCGCTCCCAGCTTCTCGCTGAAGCGGTCCTTGATGGCCTCCACGATGCGGTCGAGCGGCACGAGGTCCTGGACCTTGGCCACCGCCCCCAGCATGGAAGTATTGACGATGGGCATCTTCAGCACTTCCAGCGAGACCGCGGTAGCGTCCACCGTCCCGCATTCCGCGTCCACACCCGCCCCCAGGTCCAACTCCTCCGGCCTCTGGGTGGTGTTCATTACTATCTTGCCGCCCGGTTTCAGGCCAGCGGCCAGGTCGTCGATCTCCGCGAGGGACGAATCCATGATCACCAGCAGGTCGGGATGATAGATCTGGCTCTTGACCCTGATCTTCTTCTTGTCGATGCGGGCGTAGGCCTGCACCGGAGCGCCCCGGCGCTCCGCCCCGAAGTAGGGGAAGGCCTGGGCATGATAGCCCATCCGGACCGCCGCATCCGCCAGGGCCTGGGCGGCCATGACCGCGCCCTGCCCTCCCCGCCCGTGGAACCTGATCTCGTACATGTTCGCTCGCTCCTACAAAACGATGATAAAGAATAAGAGGTTGGCCCTTGGAAGGCCGAAGTTATTGGTTCAGGCAATTTCTTTAAACGAGGACCCCGGTGTTCCGCACACCGAGCATCTCTCGGGAGGGTGCTCCTCCTCGATGTTGCCGCAGACGGGGCAGAGGAACAGTTTCTTGGCCGGCAGGTCCCTGCCCTGGCCCACGGCCTCGGCCGCGCCGATGTACTTGTTCTCGTGGATGACCTCTACCTTATTGGCATAGGTGAACGAGCGGACCGCGTCCCGGTTCCCATCCTTCTTGGCCTGCTCGATGAAGCCCGGGTACATGGTGGTGTGCTCGTAGTTCTCCCCGCCGATCGCTTCCTTCAGATTGTCCGCCGTGCTGTTCACCCCATTGAGGACCTTGAGGTGGGCGTGGGCGTGGATGGTTTCCGCCTCGGCCGCGGCACGGAACAACCTGGCCACCTGAGGATAGCCGTCCTCCTCGGCCTTCTTGGCGAAGGCGAGGTATTTCCGGTTCGCTTGAGATTCCCCAGCAAATGCGGCCTTCAGATTGTCGGTGGTTGCGGACATTTTTATTCTCTCTGCGCCAAATCAAACATGGAGAGAATATTTGATACTTGTTCCGAACCTGTTCATAGTCGGATCGTGGTCGGGACCTTTCCGCTCACCAGGTCGATCCATTCGGAGTATCGGTCCACCTCTCCCCGGACCAGCATGGCGTACACGCACTGCAGGTGGGAGGTTATCGACCCGGGCACCTTGGCGCCGATGGGCAGCCCGTCGATCGAGCGGACCGCGTGCACCTCGGCGGCCGTCCCGGTCATGAACACCTCGTCGGCGATGAGCAGCTCCCCCCGGGTGATGCTCCTCTCCTGGACCTCGTATCCAAGATCGGTGGCCAGGCGCATCACGGTATCGCGGGTTATCCCCTCCAGGATGCCCTCGGACAGCCCGGGGGTCGCTATCTTGCCCTTCCGCACCAGGAACAGGTTCTCGGCCGAGCCTTCGGCCACCGTCCCGTTGTGGTTGAGCATGATCGCCTCGTCGGCCCCCAGCCGCATCGCCTCCTTCTTGGCGATGATGGAGTTGACATAGTTGCCGCATACCTTGGACGTCAGCGAGGTGGAACGGTTCGACGGCTTCTCCCAGGACGAGGTTATCAGCGACGCGCCGGCCTCGGCCCCCTTGATGTACGCCCCCATATGAACGGTCATGACCGCCACGTGGGTTGGCACGTCCATGACGTTGAGCCCGAGCTTTCCGTTGTCGCCATAGAACGCCAACGGACGGATGTAGTCGGCCTCCGGTCCGTTCGCCCGGGTCACCGCCTTGACCGCCAAGCAGAGCTCCTCGAGCGTGTAGGGTATATCCAACTCCAGGACCTTGGCCGAGTCAAGGAACCGGGCCATGTGGTCCTTCAGCCGGAAGATCGCTCTTCCCCGTGGCGTGTCGTAGACCCGCAGGCCCTCGAACACACCCCATCCATAATGCAATCCATAGGAAAGGATCGAGACATTGGCATCCCTTAGATCGATTAGCTCTCCATCCCACCAGACCTTCGCCGTGCTATCCATCATCATCCCAAAATCCCCGAGGCACGGGACTCTTTGGGAGCAGCGTTTATATGAAATATCGGTCTGGACTACTTGGGCGGGGGCGGCACCTGCTCGACCAGAAGGATGCGCTTTAGGAACTGCCTGGTCCGATCGTTCTTCGGGTTGGTGAATATCATGTCCGGATCGCCCTCTTCGAGGATGAGCCCCTGGTCCAGGAAGACGACATTGTCGGCGACGTCCTTGGCGAAGCCCATCTCGTGGGTGACGACCACCATGGTCATCCCGGAGTAGGCCAGCTTCTTCATGACCTCCAGCACCTCCCCGATGAGCTCCGGATCGAGCGCAGAGGTGGGCTAGTCGAACAACAATACCTTCGGCTGCATGGCGAAGGCCCGGGCGATGGCCACACGCTGCTGCTGCCCGCCGGACAGTTCACCGGGATAGGCATCGGCCTTCTCGGTCAGCCCGACCTTGTCCAGCGCCTCCATGGCCAGCCGGTCCGCCTCCTCTTTGTCAAAGCCCCTGACCTCGCGGAGCGGCAGTGAGATATTCCTTCTAGCACTTAGGTGCATGAAGAGGTTGAAGCTCTGGAACACCATGGTCATCTGGGATCGGACCAGATCGATATCGATGTCCTTTCCCAGGATGCTGTAACCCTCGAAGAGGATGTCCCCTCCATCGGGTTCGTTCAGGCGGTTGATGCACCTCAGCAGGGTGCTCTTGCCGCTGCCGGACGCTCCGATGATGGCCACGACCTCGCCCGGCATGACCTTCATCGATACGCCCTTGAGAACCTGGTTGTCACCGAAGCTTTTCGTTAAATTGACAGTTTCAATGAGCGGGGTAGCCATTTTCAACCACTCTCCATGTAGCCAGGTATGCGGTACTTCTTTTCAACAACCCTCATGATATTTGAGGTGAATGTGGTCAGAGTGAAGTAGAGCAGGGCCACGAATAGGTAAGTGGTCAGGGGTTGGAAATCAGCGACGATGACCTTGGTGCTGAAATACGAGATCTCGAAAGCCCCGATCGCATAGGCCAGTGACGAGTCCTTGATGACGGTGACATATTCGTTGGTCATAGGCGGGATGACGAGCCTGAAGCCCTGAGGCAGGATCACGTGCCGCATTGCTTGCAGGTATGACATGCCGGAGGACCGTGCCGCTTCCATCTGCCCCTTGGGGATAGACTGGATGCCACCCCTAATTATCTCGGCCTGATAGGCCGCAGAGTTCAACCCCAAAGCCAAGATGGCAGGTATGAAGGGGTTATGATTGCTAGGCCAATAGATGGCTAGCGCAAAGTATAGGAAGAATATCTGGATAAGCAGAGGAGTGCCTCTCAATATCTCCACATAGACTGTGCTGATACCATTAATGATGAAATTGCGTGATGTCCGGGCAAGCCCGATGACTATGCCGAGGCCGAAGCCCATCAATATCGCAAGGATGCTGATGATGACGGTGTTCACTGCAGCCTTTGTCCAGTCTCCAACATAGTCAGAATTTACAGGGGACTGGAGCATGATCGCGAAGACGATCAAAATCGTCACAACAAGCCCGATCTTGCTCAATACTCCTTTGTGCTGGATGATCGTCTTCTTTAGTTCCATAACGATACCTGCGGATAATTAAAAGTTGAAAGGGGTTTGAGCCTAAAGTTCAGTTCAGGCCCCACTTGATCCTAAGCTGCTCCATCTCCCCATTGGCGTACATTTTGTTGATGACCATGTCGATTATCATCTTCAGGTCGGTGGACTCTTTGTTCAGTGCCACACCATAGGGCTCGTAGCTCGGGATGACGCCGGACACCTTGAGGCCGCTGTCGGCTTTGTCGGCGTACTCTTCAGCGGTCGGCTTGTCGATGATGAACACCTGGGACTGGCCGATCTGGACATCCTGGACGCAACCGGCAATTGTCGGCAGGCTCTTCACCTTGTTGGCGGGGATAAGGCCGGTATCAATGTATTTCTCGGTGAGCCACAGTTCGGAGGTGGTACCAGTGTTGACGACGATACTGGCAGCGTTTACGAGGTCTGCCTCACTGTTCAAGGTAGTATCAGTGGACTTCACAAGCATGCCGAATCCTGCTTCAGCCATGTAATACGGAGTGCTGAACAGGACGGTCTCGTTCCTGCCATCGGTGATGGTCATGCCCGAGAGGCTCATATCATATTGCTTGGCACTCAGGCTGGCAGGGATGCCGCTGAAGGCGACATCACGAATTTCCAGGGTCAGAGGGACGCCAAGTATGGCGGAAACATTCTCAGTGATCTTGTTGGCAAGATCGACATCGAAGCCGACGAAGGTCTGGTTGGTCGGGTCATAAGACTCGAAGGGGATGAAGGTGGCCTCAGTGGCCATGACTATGGTTCCCCTTGACTTGATCGATTCCAAGGTCGGGAAAAGGTAAGTCATGGAACCTTCCGTGGTTTTTGCTTTGGTGTTTAGAAAGCCTCCAAGAACAATCGTGGCGATCAAGGCGATAACAACGACGACCGCAATGACGGCGATCAACATGTTCTTGTTGCCCTTCTTCTTTTTCATTGGTGAAGGGGGTGTAGAACCCATAGAATCCGACATGTTTTTTCGATATGGAATAGCCCCTAATAAACATATTTTTAGGTCTGGGTCGATTTTCAGACATTATAGCATTAATGTGTATTTCGTAATGGATTATGTATTTTCGTAAGATAATTTTTCATGGATTTAATAATATCATTAGCTGGCTGAATTTACGAATTACGATTATTCCAACTAACGATAATTAATTACGCCGCTCCTTATCGGATTATTATCTGAGTAGCGGCTCCCAGAATCAGCGTTAGAAATGCTACTCCCTGGGCAATTGAATAAATCCTACGTTCATAATTAGGGACTGATGGCAGAGAAGAAGCAACTGATACGAAGCAAGGCGCCATTGCGCATCAGCTTCGCCGGCGGCGGCACCGATGTCCCACCATATTGTGACGAGTGCGGTGGAGCGGTGCTTAACTCCACCATCGATCGGTTCGCCTACTGCACCATCTCCCCCCGCGAGGATAAGGAGATCACCATACGCTCACTGGACTATGGGATCGTTGAGAAGTGGCGGGCCTGTGGGGACATGTTCCTCTACGACGGCAACCTCGATCTGATAAAGGCCGTCCTCAATCACTTCGAGATCGACCGCGGGTTCGATATGTTCCTGCATTGTGAGGCGCCCCCCGGTTCCGGCCTGGGCTCCTCGTCCACCGTCATCGTTTCTATCATCGGGGCCATGGCCGAGTGGTTGAACGAGCCCCTATCTCAGTACGACATCGCTCATCTCGCCTATGTCCTGGAGAGAAAGGAGCTGGGGCTGGCCGGTGGGAAGCAGGACCAATATGCGTCCGTTTTCGGAGGGTTCAATTTCATGGAGTTCATGGGCCCGCAGACCATAGTCACGCCGTTACGGGTCAAGGCCAACATCCTTAACGAGCTTCACTACCAGCTGCTGTTGGGCAACACCGGCAAGACCAGGGACTCATCGAACATCATCAAGAGCCAGACCGCAGGATATGTGGAGAAGGACGATCAGGTGATGAACGCCCTTGATAACACCAGGCGATTGGCGAAGGAGAGCAAGGACGCCTTGCTCCGCGGCAACATCCGACAGATCGGCGAGCTCCTGAACGAGTCGTGGAACTACAAGAAGCGATTCACTTCGAAGATCTCCAACGACCGCATCGATACGATTTACGATACCGCATTGGCCAATGGGGCCATCGGCGGCAAGATCTCGGGAGCCGGCGGTGGCGGGTTCATGTTCTTCATCTGTGAGTATGACCGCAAGCACAACGTGGCCAATGAGCTCACGAAGTTAGGCGTGGAGATCGTGAACTACAACTTCGACAAGTACGGCCTGCAGACCTGGAGGTATTGCGATGAGCCTACTCATTGAGAACGAGCTGGCCGAATCGGCCTCGGTGATCGCCTCGGTCGACCCCCGGCAGATCGAAGGGATCGCCGACGCCATCATCACCTCGCTGCGCAAAGGCGGAAAGGTCATCCTGTTCGGCAACGGCGGCAGCGCCGCCGACGCCATGCACCTGGCCGCCGAGTTCTCCGGCCGCTATCTCATGGAACGGCCGGCCATGGACGGCATCGCCCTCAGCTCCCTTTCTTCCATCACCGGCATAGGCAACGACTATGGTTACGAGCGTGTTTTCGTTCGCCAGTTGGAAGCGTGCCTGAAGGCCGGCGACGTGGTCATTGGCATCAGCACCAGCGGGACATCAAAGAACGTGGTCATCGCCCTGCAGCGGGCCAAGGAGCTGGGCGCGGTGACCGCCTCGTTCACCGGTTCGGGCGGTGTCATCAAGGACATGGTCGACCACCCGTTGGTCATACCATCGAAGAGCACCCCCCGCATCCAGGAATCCTACTTCTGCGCCGGCCACATCATCTGCGGACTGGTGGAGAAAGGCATGTTCGGAAAGAAGGCCGTCTTCATCGATCGCGACGATACCATCGCCAAGGACGGCCCCTATTGCTCCAGGCCGGAGGACCTGCACCTGTTCCCAGGCGTCGGCAGGTCCATCAAGCGGCTGAACGACGCCGGATACCTGGTCGTGCTGGTGACGAACCAATCGGGCATCGGCCGGGGTTTCTTCGACGAGGCCATGCTGACCAGGATCCACGAAAAGATGCGGGGCGATCTGGAGGCCGATGGCGCGAGGCTCGACGCGATCTACTATTGTCCCCATCATCCCGATGCCAAATGCTCCTGCCGGAAGCCGGCCACTGGCATGATCGAACGGGCGGTCCGGGACCTGAGCATCGATCTACGTTCCTCGTACGTCGTCGGGGACGGGGACCATGACGTGGCCATGGGCGTGAAGGTCGGATGCAGGGCCTTCAAGGTCACCAAGGACCTCACCTTCAACGATGTTGTCGAGATGATCCTCGAACAATAGAGAGGATCAGTCCTTCCGCACATCCTTGGTCGAGGTGACCTGGCTCCACACCGCCTTGTCGCCCCGGTCCAGGGCCACGTAAACGGTCGCGTATAGCCGGGCCATGGCTTCCAGGGCTATCGCCGCCAGTATCTTCGGCAGGTGCCGTCGGTTATCCCTGAGGAAGCCCAGGTAGGATGCGAAAAGATAGCGGGCGTTCCAGGTCGGTATCTCAAAGTCATAGATCCGCTTCATGTACTTCTCGCCGATATTGACCCGGGTCCGCTGCTTGAAAAAGTCGCGAACGGTGGTCGGCCCCTTATTGTGAACGATGGCCTCGGAAGCATAAACGGTCCTCAGGCCCTTCCGCTCCAGCTCCATGCGGATGATGTCCTCGTCCGACTGCAGGGTCGTCGGCAGCGCCATTTGCGGTTTGCGGAATGCCACCAGTTCGCCGGCCTTCGGGTAGATGAGCGACAAACGATGGTGCATGTCCCAGAGCATGTGGACGGCGAACCCCGCGATGGTCCCTTTCTCATTACTGGGGATGGGGTGGCCGCCGACCATCCCAACATGGGGGTCCTGGAACGGCGCTATCAATTTCTTAAGGGAATCCGGCTCAAGGATGTTGTCGGCATTGACCAGAACGAGGACGTCGCCCTTGGCTCGGGCCATGAACTCATTGACCGCCGAGTTCTTGCCGCTCCTCTCTTTTTGCTTTACTAGGACCAATCGGCCATCGGCATTTCCCATCTCCTCAACGATCTGGTCGGTCCTATCGGTGCTGCCACTGGAGATGACGATGATCTCTTCCAGCTTGAAATCCTGCTCCCTCTGTCCAACTATGGAATTCAACGATTGCGCAATATTTCTCTCTTCGTTGTAAGCACATACACCGACGGAGACCAAAATCACAGTCCAGACAAGCCGGTGGTGCTAGATATTTTTAATGGCTAGCACGCTCAAGTTCATCAGGGGGGACCGTCCCCTATAGATTGTCGTAATAGGGATGGGGATGTTATATCGGAATTATTATATAATAATATTTAACTATTATATTATTCTTTTCTAATCGGTCCATAGGGGCCGCTCTCCTCTCTCAATAAATGTATGGCGCCATGGAGCAATTGTATGCTCCATCAAGAACAGTACTAATAATTAGATTCATGGCCTATCCCTAACCGACCACCGACATGTTCAGAATTATCAAATTGAGAAAGGATGCGGACTGGAGGAGTCTCGTTCAAGCCTACACCAGCGTGGTAAAGCCCACAGATACGGTTCTCGAGATCGGATCTTCAACGCTCGATAGGACAAAGGACCTAAGCTCAAGATGTAAGAAGCTCATTGGCATTGAACTGATGCCGGAGCGCCTTCCCGTCGGATTTGAAAATGTCGAGTACAGGCTTGGCGATTGGCAACATTTATCGGACGTGATTGAGCGGGAGAGCATTGATGTGGCGGTCAGCAGCCATGTGATCGAACATGTCCCCGATGACCTTGCAGCCATTAATGAACTATATGAGGTCCTCAGACCAGGTGGCGTGGCCATTATCAACACGCCGAACAGAAAAAGACTGGTACGGGCCGTTATCGAGGTTTTTCAAGGTGAAAGACAATTCCCGTTTTGGGAGCATGTCAGGGAGTACACCGAAGAGGACCTGATATCGCTCATTGGCAGGTCTAAATTCAAGAAATGTGAGATCAGGCCGATCGTTCTTGGAGTTCATGGCGAAAGTCTGACCGTCTATATGCATCCCGTCCCCAGTGGATTTCGAAAATTTGCGAATTTTTGGGAGATACACTTAAGGAAAGAGTAGGGGGATTCGAACCTTCGAGCATACCTGGCCTTGGGGCATTGCTCTGATCGAGCTAATATCATCCGAAATCATCTTTTTTGATGGGCTGAGATACTGCGTGAATAGGCCCATATGTCCATTCGGGGGCATCGTTAATTACTTGATTTTTTCTTATTTCAGATGTGCCAACCAAGCTTAGATTTAATAGTTGATTGATGTTTGGTTGCTTAAAAAACGAATGCTGTTTCGAAGAGGTTTAAGTGAAGCTCGTAAAAACCGAAACCGTGGGTCAAAAATTCCAAAAGATCATCAAGGGAAGTCAGACCAAGGTTTTGGAATTGTGGGAGAAGCGGTGGTTTACAAGATACGTATTCCCATTGTTGCTCTTCTCTCTTTTTGCATTCATTTCAATGAGAGAGGTCCTTGGAGATCCTGGGACCATCGGCCTGTATCATGATTGGTTCATCGGCCCCACGCCCGAGTTGATCTCTTCCTTTGGTAATGCGGGCTCCCACTTGCTTTCTCCCGAGCTGGGGAACAAGATATATCCCACCGACTGGCTCTTTAGACTCTGTTCCATCCCTTTCGCTGGCCTAGGTGGAGAGGTCGTATCAAAGGGCTTTCTGTTCGGCAGCATGGTCGTCAGTGGGCTGAGCATGTACGCGTTGGGCCGAGGCCTGCGTATGAGCTATCCGATCTCCCTGATCATTGGATTGATCTTTCTAATGACCCCGGTCGTGTTCACCCGATGCATCTCCGGATATCTGTACTACCTCTTCGCCTATGCAATTGCCCCGCTTTTGATCCTGATGTTCATAAAAGCGATCGATGATCCGACCCATCGCATCGGCTACTCTTTGGCGGGCGGACTCATTTTTGGTCTGATGGCCACCCAGATACAGTTCTTGGTGATGGGGGCAATGATCCTGCTGGCGCTAGCGTTGGCTGATTATAAACGATTTAGAACAGTGATTCCGATCGTCTTTGTAATTTTCCTTGTGGCCGGGCTGATGCAATTGCCTTGGTTGCTCCCCTTGGCCCAAAACCAAGGCTCCGCCGCGGTCCTAAACTCGCAAAGTTTCTTGGACTATCATGAGATGAGAACTTCCCCATCCTTGTGGGAAAGCATTCGGATGATCGGATATAATATCCATGTATATGGATATAAACAACTAGCTGAGGCAGGGGTCATCCCAGAATGGGTGATGCTCCTGAACATCAGTTTCTCAGCGGTGGCGATCACCGCATTGCTCTTCAAAAGGAACAAGTATACCATCCCATTGGGCGCCTTGCTCGTATCGGGCATATTCTTGGCCAAAGGCATCTCGGAGCCAGGCCAAGATATCTTCATCTTCCTCTTCCAACATACGCCCCTCATCCTGTTCAGGGAAATATGGCACATCGTTTTCATACCCATTTTCGCCGGAACTGTGCTTATCGGTTTTTGCTTGGACTCGATCACTGCCAAATATGACCGGAAGCTGATCTATAAACCCTGGAATCGGAGGAAGAGGAAGATCATCAGTTACGCTCCGGCGATTGCCCTGGCGTCTTTGATCATAGTTACTAATGGATATCCGATGTTCAGAGGCGATTTCGCCGGATATGTCCATACTTATGAGATAAACGAGGACTATCAAGGCCTTATTGCCAACCTGACCAATGACCCGGAGTCGTATCGGATCTATTGGTTACCGGCAAATCAACCGGTGGGTTATCCGGGAATACCCAGTGCTGGCGCGGACCCGATCACCGGGAACTCACCCAAACCTACGAATCCTGGAGAGGTCTACATCGATAGGCCCATGTCCAGATACAATATGTGGGTAATTACCGCATTACAGCACAACTCAACCAGTAATATCGGAAACCTGATGAGCATTGCTGACAATAAGTATGTGATCCTCAGGGAAGACTTCGTCTCGAGATATATTTACTACACCGATATCGGACCCTACCCCGATCTGGTGAAGTATTGGGGTCCCCAATTACTAATAAATAATACGATGGCGCAGGATGACCTTACGGTCGTAGAGGACCGGGGCAACTACGTTCTGTTCCAAAATGCCCAGGACCCGGGTTTTGCATATCTCCAGTCACAGATGGTCATAGGCAGCCCCGACCTGGGCGTCCTTACCCATCTGTCGGGGATCATGAATTTGACGCAATTTGGTTACTTGACCAGAGTGGACCAACTGGCCATCGATAACCCATTGTTCTTAACTAAGGACGACCCCCTAGATGTGATGTCTCAGATCGCGGGCAAGACCTACGGCCCGGGAAATTTCGCCGAGCAGCTCAATCCGAACCGGGGCTGGATGGCGGGACGGGTCTGGTTCTGGTACGACCCGCTGTTGGCCGATAGCACGAACAACGGGGCGCTCGCCATCGGTGACCAGTCGATGGACATTACCATTCAGGAGAGCAGGGGCGGCGAACTGTGGGCCAAGGTCCTAACGGATAATGAGAGCGGCAACATTCAGTTCCTCTTGAACGGCCAGGACCAGGGCGTGTTCAATACCTCGTCCTCGGCCCATTACCTCAAATGGATAAAAATATGCGATCTCGGTTCTGACGATAGCGCCGCCCTGACCATTCACAGCCTGAACGGGACCAACTACATCGATCAGCTGATGGTGTTAGGCGCTGATGATAAAAGTGCCATCGATCGGCAACTCGCCTCGTCCGATATCGTTGATCTGCTAACGAGCGACACCTACCTGATGGGCCCTAACGCGAGCGTGGAATCTCAAAAAGCGATCATTCCAGCTAATTCCTGGGTGAGCCGGAACCTAACGGTATTGAAGAGCGGGGACCGGGTGGCATGGATCAGCTTTGATGGGAACATCACAGTGGATATCGATGGAAAATCATACGATCTTACTTCGGATGGCGAGACCAATGCCAAGTTGAATCTAGGAGCCTGGACACCCGGTACGATGGAGGTCAACATCACTGCCCATGACAACTCCACCCTCGGCGACATCTGGATAACAACAGATACAACCAGCGGCTCTCTTTCCGATGTCATCATGCAGGGGGAGAGCGAGCCTTCCGCCATCACCGTAAAACAATTATCAATAACAAATTTTGAAATAAAGGCCAATTTGACAAAGCCGACCATGCTCGCCCTTGCCATGCCGTTCGACAGTGGATGGCGGGCCATTGTCAATGGACATGAGTATTCGCCAGTGCCCTTATACACATTAATAAATGGGTTCTGGATAAACGAAACCGGTGATCTCGATATAAAGCTCGTCTACATGCCGCAGCAATCATTCGATCTTGGCATGGAGGTGGCCTTCTTGGCGATCGGCAGTTCCCTCGTCATCATGGCCGTCCAATTCATCAGGCCCAAATGGTGGGAAAGGACCTTCTCCAGAAGAAGGTGAAGCTCGTTCCGTTGAGCAAACCCATTGACGGCTCACACCGTCTAGATGGGGTCGGGCCACATCATGTGGGGCTGAAGCGTGACCCCAAAGTCATCTAAGATATTCACACGGGCCCCTTGATGTCGCTATAGGCTTGATCACATTGCTTGGTTCAACGGCATGGTCGTGTCAACATGGTGCGCCCTTCCCCATAGGGTTCTTTCAATTGCGGGAGCAATGACCGAGGATGACCGACATATCAAAACATACGGAACGCTACCTCTCTTCGGGTGCGAGCTGGCCTGAACGATAACATACACCCATCTGGTCGCTCCATCCTTGGCTCCTACATCTGAGAAGGTGAAGGAGGCCGTAAAAAGAGTTCAATTGTCGTGTGAGCGAAAGCGATGACATCGCTCATCAAGGTAAGGTCGTGAAGTAACTTGCGATGTACCCCGCCCCGGCAGAATAATATCTGGCCACCTGATAGATGATGAAGCCGCAGGTTAGCTTAGGACGCTTCGCAAATTCCCGCCAGTGCTTAAAGAAGCTGGCGCGAATGGGGTTGAGTTGTGACGCTCCACGCTTCTGGTTCTTTGCCAGGAATGCCCTTATCGTCTTACCATAGTAGTAATGTTTGGTGATGATTTCTTTAAGGGTCCGGGGTTCGCCGACATGGACCTCTTTTGACTCGGTGGTCCTGCCGATCTTATAACCCGCAGCTAACAAGCGATTATGCAGATCGTAGTCCTCAGACGCAACCAGTTCTTCGTCGAATAGACCTATGCTCATAATAGCATCTTTCTTGACGAATCTTGCTGCGACGTTTAGCTCGGACCCTAGATAACAATCCCTTTCCAATCTTCTGACCTTCGACCAAAAACTGATGGTGTCATCAGAGGTGTTGTGGATCACAACACCGTCCAACCCATTCTTTAAACATACCGCAATGGCCTCCTTGACCACATCTGGCTCTAGAATGAAATCTGAATCGACGCGGTAAACGAAAACACCGTTTGCTTTCTTTATCCCAAAATTTATCTGTTCGCACCTTTCTTTTGAATTGATGCTATAATAATTGCTGGTGAACCTTCTGGTTATCTTTTCTGTCCCATCCTTGGACGCCTTGTCCACGATGATGATCTCTATGTTCCCATAGGTTTGGTCCCGCAATGACTGGAGGGTTCTCTCCAGGGTGGATTCAGAGTTGAACGTAGGAACGATAATTGAGACCAGAGGCTGCGGATCAGCATCCTGCATAGCGAGGCTCATAGGGTGTGCACATTTATTATTTACCTAGGATTGCGCCATGTTTAAAAACGCAATAATGGGAGAGAACGACTCAAACTGGAAAAGGCTTAGCTATCTATTACCGTGGCCCAATGATTCGATTATCAGCTCGATCTCCCGTTTTGTGATGATACCCCAGTCGTATTTTTCCACCAACCTATGAGATTTTTCTGACAGGGCTTTTCTCTTTTCCGCATCGTTTAACAGCTCCAACGCCGTATGAGAGAAGCCTTCGATATCACCCCGAGGTAGTTCGATCATTCCCCCACCTTCAAATGCATACTTGTATGCTGGAAGGTCCCATGCTATTACCGGGAGGTCGCAGGCCATCGCCTCGAGGGGTGCCATCCCAAACCCTTCCTCATGGCTAGGGAATAAGAACATCTTCGACCCTTTTATTATCCCGAATGCATCGTCCCTTTCCTGATAGCCAAGGAAATTGATGTTGTTGGCTAACCCTTTTTCTTTCGCTTCCTGCTTAAGAGATTCAAGCAGGTCTGGGTTACCTCCGCCGATCACGGCCAATCTTGCTTCAGGGCGCTCATCGCAGACACGTCTCCAGATATTGATGAGGTCATGAACCCCTTTGGACACGTGAAGTCTACCGAGGAATGCAGCATCATATTCACCAGTAGAGGGGGGTAAGCCCCTGTAATAATGGACGTCAACACCATTTGGATTGACGGATATGGTGCGCGCATCGAACCCCATATCGATCAATTTATTTCTCATCAGTGGACTGACTACTATTATCTTGTTGGCGCTTATTTTTATCAAAACAAAGGAAGCCCGTTGCATAGCATAGGAAATGATATTGGTGAATCGATTGCCGGCCCTGGTGAGCGGGCTGGGGATAAGATGGTGTATGAGCTGAACATGTGAAAGTCTTCCTTGCCGGTTTAGGAAAGCGGGTAGCACATCGGGAATGAAATCGGAAGTGCAGTACTGAATTTTTTTACCCGACCTGTTATCGTTCTTCCTAAATGCCTGATATGTCCGTAACGAATATAGGAAAAGGACATTCTCTTTATCATTCTCCGAGGTCGTAGTTACATAATCTGCCTTCAAGCCCCGATCCTGACAGAAGGTCTTACCCTGTTCGGGTGTGATGACCCTCAGGTCGAAACCGTCCGCTCGTTTGAATATTTCTACGAACCGTACATCAGCCCCGCTGGCGCCAGATGTAAATGCATTGATGAAACTGGTTATCCCGATATGGTCACCCATGTCACACCCATCAAGACGGCATCATATCATATGGCCTTCGGCAGACCCGACATCGTATTCCAGGCTATCCCCGTTGAACGAAGAGAGCTTACAAGAGGGCGGTCCGAAGGAGTCGGTCAGACCCCGCTCTAAGCCCGAACCAAATCTTACATCTCCAGATTCCAGATATCCATGCGTCCGTACAAACTTATCGAGCGTCAATGGATCACCGGGAAAAGTCCTTCTTGTGCCCGAGGACCTTTGCACCTGAGTTCTTGATGAACCGAATATCATCCAACGATCGGATGGAGAGGACCTTGCGTATGATGAACTCGGGGTTGAACGCCACGCCATAAATGCCCTTTACGAACTCGGCCACTTCCTCGTCCGACATCGGGGAGGTCATCACCGGCTCCCTCATATCATAACGGTCCCAATCATCGGTCCGAAGCCATCCGTTCTTCTGGCACTCCTTGAACAAAGGAGTGCCCGGATAGGGTATCATGATGGTCGCCTGAACCGTATCGGCATAGCCCTTCTTGAGCAGGAACGTGCCAAGATCAAGGGTCCGTTGAGCGTCTTCCTTGGACTCCCATGGATAACCGAACATGATGGTGATATGAGGGTGCAAACCGGCTCTTTTGGCAGCCTTGCATGATTCCTTTACTATTTCCGGGCTCAGGTTCTTACATATGCGGTCCAGAGTGCCCTGGTTGGCAGATTCCACGCCGAACAGGACCATGCGGAACCCCGCCTTTGCCATTAGCCTGTAGTCCTCTGGGGTGAGCGCTCCGAAACGGGTGTTGCACCCCAACGAGATCTCGCGATCATACCCCCGGTCGATCACCATTTGGCAGAACCTGCGCAACCATTCTCCCTGGGGGAACGAACCGCTATCATCGAAGACCTCCTTGACGTGATAACGGTCGATCAGCTGTCCCACCTCATCGGCCAATAGTTCGGGTTTGCGTACTCGATATTTGGGGTAAAGAGTGGTCCAGGAGCAGAAGGTGCATTTTCCCCACCAACAATCCCGGCCTACCATCGTGTAGGTGCCGGGGAAGTGTTTAAAGTTACCATTCTTTTCACTGTATAACTTCCACTGGGTTAGGTCTCTGTCGATGAACGGTAGTTCGTTGAGGTCATGGTCCAGTTTGAACTTCCCCGTGTTCGTTATCGCTTCCCCTTTACGGCTCCAAATCCCCGGTTCGAGCGGAGCGCCCGATTGAAGGTGACGGCACAGGTTCCTCAGGAGGAAATCATAGTCCCCGCCGGTGAGGACATAGTCCACCCTGGACATTTTGAAGGTCTCTTCAGGGAGGGCGGTTACATGGTCGCCCATGATAACGCATATCGCCTTGGGCAGTCTTTCTTTGATCCGATCGATCATGGCCCAGTAGTATTTTACGACCGGGGTCTTGGTCTCCATCGCAATGATCTCTGGATCAAGCTTTACCAGCTCGTCCAGATATCTGTCCCCGGCCCAGTTCATGGCGATGCCGTCCATCCAAGCAACATCAAAGCCGTCTTGTTTCAACAGAGAGGCGGCGTAGGACGGCACCATCGGATAGATGTAGGTCGGTGAATTGAACCACTGGAACTGCCTGTTCTGTCCGAGAAGTGGCACTCCCTTTTCCGAATCGATCGGCGGATAAGTAATCAGTACCTTCATCTGGGCAACTCCTTTTTCATTAGCCCTCTCAGGAACTGAACGCCATATGCGAAATGGGTGACAATGAGCCCTGTGAAGACCAGGGGCAACAGACGGAGCTGTTTTCTCGCCGGTATGGCTGCACCAATTAGGTAGCCGATCAAAGCAGCGGCCAATAGAAGCCAAAATATTGGGAAGAAGACGGCCAACGATATGCTAGAGATCAGACCCAGCACGATAAGTGAGGGCATGTAGTATACAAGTTTACTAGAGTTCTCTGGGAACTTTTTCACAAAGAAACCACGATGAAGGCCGAAAGCTGATACCTGCTTGAGGTGGCGACGGAAAAGGGGCCGCCTATGATGGTAGATCAGAACATCGCCTGCTTCCAGGAGCTTACCCTTGTTCTGAGCCAAAAGCGCGCGGCAGAACAGGGTATCCTCTCCCGGCCAATATTTAGTGTCCCATCTTATCCCGACTAGGGCGCTCTTCTTAACGATCAGATTGCAGGAGTGTATATCGATCGACTCCACCACCCCTTTCTCCGAATAGCGTTTGGAAAGGCCCCCCATCAAAGGCGATTCGTAGACCATTCCTCCAGCCTTTTGGAGGAGGCCATCCTCTGGGGGGGTTACCCCTGGGCCACCTACGGCGATAACGTTATCGGGCTGCAGGTGACGGATGGCGTTGGTCAACCAATCTCTTCTAGGGTATGCATCAGAATCTAGAAAAGCGACATAGGGGCCGGTTGCAATGTCCATGCCCACGTTACGCTTGACCCCAGGGACCACTGGCCCCGTAGGAATGATCTTGGTCCGAGGCATGGTGAAATCGGTCTTTTCATCGGGCAGGAGAAGGATCTCGATCTCCTTATGGTCGAGCTCAAGGCAAACTTCGATACAACGGACCGTGTAGTCATCAATCGACTTACAGGGAATGATGATCGATACTAGCCTAGATGCAGCGTCCATTTCTTACCTCGTTCCATTAAGTCGAATCAGTTGTTGATCATGGGTGAATTGAACATTTCAGGTACGGATGGTGATGGGAGGAGCGGTTTTATTCCCCTTAAACCTTCGACCTCCATTTGGTCCTATCACCAATCTAGTCAATATGATAGAGCATAGATATCGTGTTTTTGATATCTATGTCCATTATCGTGCCTCATAGGATATGGCATATAAAGCGTTTATCCATCTTTCGTAATCTGGCCTATGTTTCCATTTCCAGAATCCCTAATGTTCGATAGTAAAGCGTGTCCGTTTTCGAGTGCTAGCCGTTTTTTTCTTTCGTTCGACGTCCCTATCGATATAGTTAAAAACCCTTTGTTCAAGGCAATTCATTAAGAAGGGCGCAAATCGTTTTTATTAAGCATAGTGCTAAAACTAACGTATGGAGGCCGAACCCCATCCTGCATCCTCTTAGGAACGAAGGTATGAACTATGATCCGCCCCACGGCCAACAATATACTCCAATCGCGCTAAGGGCAGCAGTAGACCATATTCTTCCACCAGCAGTTCCAACTACACATAGAGGGATAAGATTTAAATCACCATCGCTATCAAGGCCATTACAATTTGTGCCTTTAGAGGAAGATAGGGAATTAGTCGTCAAACCCTAAGGAACGGAGAATAGATGGCAATTACCGGAGTTGGAGCAGAAACCTCTTATGACATCGATTTCCAGAAGGAGATGACGGAAATCGATGCTTCAATGATCGAGATGCACAGGCTCGCCAATAGTGCCCCCGACCTGATCTCATTCATCATCCCCGCCTACAATGAAGGAAAGAACATCCACAATAATCTCATCGAAGGCCTCCAGGTGGTCCGGGGGTTCGGGGTGCCCTTCGAGATGGTGGTCGTCAACGACGGGAGCTCCGACAACACCCTAAGGGAGATCGAGAGGGTGGCCATCCATAGCCCGGAGATCGTTCCCGTTACCTACATGAAGAATGCCGGCAAGGGCAATGCGCTGAAGGTCGGCGTGAGAAGGGCCCGGGGCAATCTGGTCGTGTTCATGGATGCTGACCTGGAGATCCACCCCAAGCACGCCCTCAAGTTCATGTACATGATGAAAGCCACCGACGCCGACGTGGTCATCGGATCGAAGCGTCATCCCGATTCGAAGGTGGACTACCCGACCAAGAGGATATTTTTAAGCTGGGGCTACCACCTGCTGATCAAGGCCCTGTTCGATCTTGATATCACTGACACCCAGCCTGGTTTCAAACTTTTCAGAAAGGAAGTTCTGGATAAGGAACTGATCAAGGTCGAGGCCCAACGTTATGCCTTCGATCTGGACCTCCTGGTCAATACCCAGGCCGACGGGTTCAAGATCGTCGAAGCGCCCATAGAGCTGAACTTCAGCCGGAGCTGTGGAGGCCGCCTCGGCTTCAAGACCGTGAGGAGCATGCTGAAAGAGACCATGGGCATCTACTATCGCCAGAAGACGAAGAAGGAAGCCCAGCCGATCAATGCTTCCGCCATGAGCAGGACCCAGCCCTAGTGGGAAGGACCGACAAGCTCCTTATAAATGGCCAGGGTCTTTTGGCCCATCTCTCCGACCGAGAAGGCTCCGGCATATCGGAGGCCTTCGGCAATGACGCTCTCTCTCTTCTGTTGATCGTTGATGAGGCGGTCCATCCAGCGGGCCATGTCCTCCTCGCTCTCGCACTTGACCGTATGCCGGGATACCTCTTCCGGTATCATCGCCCCTTTCATGGTCAGCACCGGGACCCCGCAGGCCTGGGCCTCGATGATGGGGAATCCAAAGCCCTCCTGATGACTGGGCAACGAGAACAGGGAGAAGGAGTTGTAGGTCTCCACCAGCTTCTCCTCGGGGATGGGGCCCCGGAACTCCACTCCATCGGTCACTCCCAGCTCCATGGCCAATCTTTCCAGGGCCCCCTGGTCCGTTCCTTCACCACAGATCGCCAGACGCAGGGGGACCGTTCCTATCCGCTGGGAATAGATCGCGTAGGCCTTGATGAGGAACTCGATGTTCTTCCTCTTCTTGAGCGCCCCCACGTAGCCGATGACGGGCTCTTTGGTCACCCCGGGCAGCGGTCGGAAGGAGGAGGGGATGGCCTGTGAGATGATCGCTATTTTTTCTTCAGGGACGCCATAGGCCTCCATCACCTCGCTCTTGGTCTGCGAGGAGATGCAAATGACCTTGTCGGCATAGCGCAGCGCTATTTTGGTCCCCAGGCCGTAGAACGCCCTGAACACCTTCTCTGGAGCTGAGTCGGCGGGGGTCTTGTCCACATGGTGCATGGTGACGACCTTCTTACCTTTCAGCCAAGGGAAGATTATGGCCTGGGAATCGGTCACCGCGTGGAACACGTCCGCTTTCAGATGACCGGAGAGCAGATCTCGAAGGGGCATCAGGACATCATAGTAGGGTGGACTGATCAGTGAACCGGACGGCCTTACGAGAAACGCCACATGCTGGTTGGGGAGATAGAGGTCGATGCCCTTGCCCTGCAGAGCATCCTTGAGGTTCTGAGAGTACCTCTCGAAGCCGTTGCTGGGCTTCCCATCCAGCCTGCGACACAGTACCGCAACCCTCATCGGACCCACCTGGTGGCTGAAGAAGACCATTGGCCTAGATAATCGTTCCCACTAGGCGTTCCCCTTGCGGCGGCCAGGTTGCGTTTTCCTCAGGACCAGGACCGCCATGGCCACGGTGACGGCGGTAGCGGCGCCGGTGGCCAGGACCAGTCCGATGACGATGTTCTGATAGACGGCTTGGCCCTCGAACTTGATGATGACGGTCAAGTTCTCGCCGGCCGGAACCTGGAACGAGTTCACCACCGAGTCCATCGGAACACTTTCCAAGGCGGTGCTTCCGATATAGGCCTTCCACAGCGGATTGTAGCTTTCGGACAGCAGCAACCACGTGCCATTGCTCGATGTCACGTTCACCCGGTACTCTGTATTGCTTATCTTCTCGTACTGCAACGAGGACGGGCCATTGGTTACGGTTGTTCTGTTCGCTGATCGGACATATAGACCATAAACGAGATCGGAGCTGAAGTTCAGGTCGTGGCCTCCGGGCGCGGTCGAGTTGGCCGCGTAGACCTGGTGCACGTCCAGTGCGCTGGTGATCAACGGGAGGGGCACGCCGTCCATGCTCAGTCCGATGTTCTCCATGTCGTTGTTCTGAGTCACCCCGATCTCATAATCCCCAGACCAGAGGAGGTCCAGGCCAAGGTTCAGGTCCGTGGTCCGCGAGGGCGTGACCTCGATGTCGGAGAGATAGAGGGTGCCGTTGCCGTTGGCCGTGACCACCCGGAACTGAACGTTCGCATCGGGGGCCTCGATGGTGCTGTTGAAACGCTGGTACGCCTGGCCGATCTGGGATGAGTCCACCGGTAAGGTCGCCAGCACCTCTCCGGTCTCGGGGACGATCGCCTCCAGCAGCGCGTAACCATCGAGCCCCCCGCGGTCGGTCCGAATGTTGAATGATACGTTGTATTCCCGGCCGGCGACGAGCTCCTTCAGCGGCCATCCCAGGTAGAACGGCTTCCCGTCCTCGGCGATCACCGCGGCCCACCCGTCCCGTGCGGCGGGGTCGGCGATAAGGTGCTTGTTCGAGACCAAGCTCCTAGCGTCCAACGATAGGTTCGCTCCCCGACCCAGTCCCAGGTCCCCCCAGGCGGTGTGGCCGCCCTCGGACCAGAGGCCCGACCCGGTCCCGCTGAAGACCATCGTGATCTTGTCCTTGTAGGGCTCAAGGGTCTCCTTGACCATCTGGAGGGAGCTTTCGATCTTGGAACCAGGGGCCAGGATGACCTGTTCCACCGCGTTACTTCCGGAGCCGTCGTTCTCCAGCATCAGCTCACCGGTGGTGTTGCCCGGTATCCCGGCAATACTGATCCATCCTTCATGCTCCTGGAGGGCGTACGGACGGACCTGGGCCAACAGCTCGCCGCCAAGGCTTATGTTCAGAAGTCCCGCGTTAGGGCCGTACAGCAGCTTGATCAGCAGCGTCTGGTCATCGTCCGAGGAGGTGCTTACGGGAAGGGACAGAGATGCTTTCGCGGAGGTCTCGGCGGTGGCCCCGGTGGCATAGCCTCGAGTATAGTTGCTCAGTGTGACGCACCATCGAGAATCGGTGGCGACACTGTGGG
Organism: uncultured Methanomassiliicoccaceae archaeon; assembly: GCA_964477865.1. Classification (GTDB taxonomy): domain Archaea; phylum Thermoplasmatota; class Thermoplasmata; order Methanomassiliicoccales; family Methanomassiliicoccaceae; genus UBA6. Next base: position 80,951 of record CAYZEV010000002.1, read on the forward strand.
AGTCAGCCTTAGCGAGCACGGCCAGGTCCTCCTGGGCGGTCCACTCGGACAATTGGATGGCCAGCTCGGTGAGGTCGCCGTCGTTCAGGATGAGGCCCTGGACGGAGGGCAGTAGCTCGAGCAGCCCCGCGGGGCTGAGCTGGGAGCACTGGATGAAGCCCACCGACCCATTGGGCACGGCCCCCGTCCCCATGGCCACCAGCATGGTGCTCCTTCCCCCGGTGAACAGGTAGACCTCATCGAGAGCGTGCACCCGGGAGGACCATAGGCCGTTCTCCAGTATGGTGCCTCCTCCCTCGAAGACCGAGGCGACAGATACCCCATCCATGGAGGCGAACTCGTATACCTCGGCCCCCTGGACGTGAGTCTGACCGACGATGTACCTGACCGAGGCGGCATCGCCCAGCAAATAGCTTATGGCCGTATGTCCGAATGTCCGTCGGCTCTCCGCCTCGGCGATGAAACCCCAGAAGTCCCCGGTCTCGAGCCCGTAGGCGAACGCTTTATGGGACAGGATAGGGCTGTAGATCCCTGGGTCGAGGGTCTTGGTGGAAGGATAGCCGTCGGACCGCCCGGGGTCTCTGACGTAGTAGAGCTGCCCGAGGGGCAGGTTCAACACCCGGTAATCGCCTTCCTGTTGCCCCAGCCATTTATACGGCTCCACATAGGCGGCGGGCGCATCAAAGCCCCTGATCTCCTGGGTGAAGATGGTCGACGAGGGGAACAGCAGGGCAAAGACTACCAGGAATGCGAAGACCTTCCGCCGGTGCTGGGCGATGGCCCCCCTTAGCCTCTTCGTCCAACTGGCCGGCGAGCGGGCCGTTGACGGCGGGTGGTCGGTGAGATGGCGCATCACGATCGCTATCATCAGAGCGAAAGCGAAACCGCTGAGCAGGAGCAGACGCCCGTAGACCCGCATTGAATCCATCAGAGGGATGTTACGGAACATCCATTCGAAGATCGGCCCGAACGGCAGGTTCGGACCAGCAGCCAGGACCACGAACAACACTGCGGGAACCGCCAGAGGAATCACGAGTCGTTCGCTTTTTCTCCAATGGAGCGCGCACAACGCAGCTATGGGAATGAAGATGGCCACCATCCAGCCGACCCAAAACAGGCTCCCAATGAATGTCCACTGGCCCGCCGAGGTTCCCCAGATGAAAGTGTTCTCGCTCGATGCCAGGACGAAAGCATGGAATAGAGAGTAACTGCTGTACAGCCCGGCCTCCTCGAGAGAGTAGCTAGTGCTCAGGAATGCCGTCCCCCCGGCCGAGAACTTCATCAAAGCCAGAGGGAGGACCATCAGGGCAAGCCCGATCGCCAGGATGGGCGGGCCTAGCAACATCTCGCTCTTCCATGTGGTCCTTGAGGCCAGGACCGCTTTGGCGACATAGATGAGGCCGAACAACATCAGGAAGACCGCGGCGATCTCAACCAGATTGGGGGCGGCCACGGACCCAAAGAGGACGGCCATCAGGGGCAGGAGGGCCAGGGCCCTTGGACCTCGATAGGCCAGGGCGTAATAGAAAACGATGAACAGTAGCGGGAAGAGCGCGTAGCCGAGCAGGAACTGATAATGGACCTCGGTCACCTGGGCCAGGAACATCTGGTTGAAAGCATACACCAGCGCCGCCAGGAACGAACCGAGATGGCTTCTGGTAATCAGGTAGGCGCAAAGATACATGGCAACCCCGGCCAGGAAGAAGGAGAGCACCACGATGCCCTTGGCCAGGTCCAGAGGCGGTATCCCCAGCTGCCCGACGGTGAGCCAATAGAACGAGGCCAGGACCGGCGAGGGGTAGTCGGTGTGACCTAGGGAAGTGAACGCTCGCCAGGTGGAGAAGAAAGAGCTGTCCTGCTTGTTCATCGTCAGCTCGGACGGCAGGCCCATCGCGTCGGTGCCTACCATGAACGTCCCCGCGCCGTATCCAGCAAATATCACGGCGGTGAGGATGGCCAATATCAACAGTGCAAGAGCATGCTTCCTGACATGCGGCTCCCTAAGCCTCCTCAAGACCCACAGGTCTCCTTGCACCATCATTCGGAAGTGAGACCGTGCGACCCCATAAATCTATTCAAGGCCCAGAAGCCTGTTGAAACACGGGGAGGCCTTCGATGACCCGCTCGTAGACCGTGGCAGTGTGATCGGAAACGACATTCCATTGACGGGAACCGACCAGCTCGTCAACGTTCCGGCCAAGGCGGCCTCCTTCGGCCAGGGCGCTATCGATACGATCGGCCAGTTCCTCCGCTGTCGAGCCGAACATCATGTCCTCCAGGTCCACCACCCCCTTGAACGCGTCCGACAATAGGATCGGGCGTCCATAGCTCATGGCGATGGTCAGGGGGCCGCTGGCCGACATGCAGTTCTTGTACGGGAAAACTATCAGGTCGGACGCCGACACGTACAGCTCCAGGCGATCATCGGGGATGAACCCGACGAACCTTATCTTCCCTGGGGGAGCGCTGGCCGCTCGGTCCTTCAGGGAGCGGACATAGGCCTGGTAACCGGGGTCCGACGCGAGGCGAGGATGCTCCCCCCCTCCGATTATCAATGTCCAGCCCTCGGTCTTCGAGAGCTTTGCCGCATCGATCAGCAGCTCCAGGTCCTTGTACCCGGCGATGTAACCGAGGAACAGCACCATCTTCTCGTCGGCCAGCCCAAGCCGTGATTTGGCCACGCCTATCGGCACAGGGGTCCTAGGGGCCTCGATCCCATGGTGCACCACGGCCACCTTTTCGGGGGCGCATCCATATTCATCGATCAGGATGGACCGGAGCAGGTCCTCATGCACGATCACTGCATTGGACAGCAGGGCTATGGTGCCCAATAGGCCTCGCAGCCCATATTTCATCAGCGCAGGAGGCCCTTGGATGCCGTTCTCCCTCAGGAACCGACCCTGCACCTTGGACAAAGGGAGGATGCCGTTGTGCAGGGTCACCACCACAGGTATGCCCATCAGCCGGACTAACAGCACCATCAGCGGGAAGAGGACCGCCGGAATGACCGAACCGTAGAGGAATATCTCGTGCTGGAAATGGACCAGGTCCGGACGGAGGTCCCTGATCTGCTTCAATACCCCCCAATAGAACTGGAGGCCGTAGGACCAACTGCGAAAGACCTTGCTTCGGCCATCGGCATAGGTGCTCGGCAGGTCTTTGCTCTTATCGGCGATAACGATGACCTCGACATCGCTGGGCAGATTGTCCAGGAGATTCTTGGTGTACCAGGCCATGCCGCTCCTCTTGGAATCAGGGGCGGGATAAGGCGATACCATCGCTATGCGCATGCACGTGCCTCCGATACCTGAAGGGGTCTTGCCATTAAATATTTCGATTTGGGCCTGTCCGTCCCTTCACCCCTATTGGATGAAACTGTTCGGAACGAGGAACTTAGTTCCCGATGGGTCCTTGCCATGGTCAGCTTGAAAGATCGGCTTCGAGGCGTGATCATGCTCGACCGTTACGCCATCTGGCTTGGCGATGCCGACCCATATCTATGGACTAAAATCCCATTGTGGAGCAACTAACCTATTATTTGATAGGAAAACCCTTTCCTCATAGAGCGAGAGGACCTTCCTAAAACGCTGCCGGCCCTTGGGCTGCTCACCGCTCGATCCGCCAGCGCATACTGAAGATCGATATTGTTTCCCACGAGGTGGAAATTACCTGGAGATAAAAAGTGGTTAATACCAAATACGCATACCAAAAGATAGCGGGAGTTGGGATTAATAAGTGTAAAAGAGTATATGTGGGCATTAATCTTACATCATCCAATAAATGAATTTCGACTAACATGAAAATCCAAGGTATCCAAGAGTTGGACCAATGATTAGAGAGAAGAACGAGCTGGACCTTAGCCTGGTCATTCCCGCCTGCAACGAGGAGGATAGGATCGGGAGCACCTTGGAGTCCTATGTCCAATTCCTCAACCTGGCCGGGGTCCGATACGAGATAATCGTCGAGATGGATGGTTGCATCGATGCCACCTCGGCCGTGGTGAAGAAGCTCAGCTCCCAGCACCCCCAGATAAGGAGGTTGGAGTTCGAGCAAAAATTAGGCAAGGGGGGCGGGCTTCTAAAGGGCTTTGAGCAATCCAAGGGAAAGTACATCGGCTTCGTCGATGCCGATGGTTCGGTCCAGCCCGATCAGTTCTACAAGCTTTACCGCAAGATGGAGGAGGGCCATGATTGCGCCATCGCCTCGAGAAAGATGCCCGGAGCGGAGGTCCTTTACCAGCCCCGTTCGAGGCGGGTGATGGGGCGTTGCTTTAACATCCTGGTGAGGCTGCTGTTCGTTCTCCCGTACAGGGACACCCAGTGCGGTGCAAAGATATTCCGCCGGGAGGTCCTGGACCAGGCGCTGTCGGGAAACAATATCAACGGGTTCGCCATCGATGTATCGCTCCTCTACCTCATAGCAAAAAGCGGATTCAAAATCCAGGAGATCGGCATCAAATGGGAGGAGAGGGACGGTTCGAAAGTGGACATCCCCCACACCGTAGTGGACATGCTCTACTCGGTGCTCCAGCTGAGGCTGATGTTCAGCCCGTTCAGTTTCCTGGTGAAAAGACCAAAGTACGACGCTTATAAATTGGACCGCCCGTTCTGAGAAAGTTCATCGATGGTAATATTTTTGGGGAGGATGGTGCAATCATCAGTTGTCAACAGTGAGACTGGTCAATAAAAAATCGACAGAAATTCATAAATACGCTCAAAAGATTCACATGGAGTGCTCATGTCATTGGGAAATGGCTCTGAATCGACTTTTACTATAATCCTCCCGACCTTGAACGAGGGGGAGAACATCGAGGCCATGGTCGAGACCCTCGCCTCCCTTTACCCCGGGGCCCCTATCCTGGTGATGGATGACAATTCCAAGGACGGCACCGCCGAGAAGGCCCGGAAATATTCCGGCCGCCCGTCCTATGATGTGGAGGCGGTGGTCAGGGACCCCTTGGACAGGGGTCTTACGGCCAGCGTCATCGATGGGATCATGCGCAGTAGAACGGATTTCTTCATTGTCCTGGATGCCGACTTCCAACATCCCCCCGAGGCCATCGCTGAGGTCATAGCATCATTGAAAAAGGGCGATGATCTCACCATAGGGGTACGGGAGGACAAGATGAACCTCATGTTCTTCCGTAAACTGGCGTCGGGAGGGGCTCATGGCCTGGCCAAGACCTATCTGACCACAAAGCGCCAGCCCGTCTCGAAGGACACCATGAGCGGTTTCTTCGGAGGCCGGTCCGATGTTTTCCAGAAGGTCATTGCCGAGAACGGTAAGAAGTTCGAACGGAAAGGATTCAAGGTCCTGTTCGACCTTCTGAAGTTCGCCCCGCGGGACATCAAGGTCGGGGAGATCTTGTTCACGTTCAATGCCCGGAGGGGAGGAGAGTCGAAGCTGAACTCTCGCATTATCCTTTCCATATTGAGGCAGTGCGGTGTGGGCGGAAAGATGGCCGCCATCGCTGCAACGTTCTTTCTTATGAAATCGGTAGGCAGGTTCTCGGCCGCGGTCCTGTTCGGCCTGCTCTCGACCTTCGCGTTCATATCCCTGGCGGGAGGGGATGCTTGGACCAGCCTGTTGAACGACTACACGTTCCTATCGCTCATCCTTGCCCTGATGTACATGGTCGTGGCCAGTGAGATGATTATGAAATGGCGCGGGGAGAGCATTATCCGCGGCCTTTCCCTCATCGCGGTGGCCTTCTCTGCCTATCTCCTCAACCTGGCCATCTTCTATTATCTGGCGGCGATCCTCCCGGAGATGCTGATGATGGCCAGCCTCCTTGGATTGACGATAGCCTTCAGCTTCGACACCGCCCTTGGTTTCAAGAAAGATCACCCCGTAATGGTCCGATGAGCGGACGCGTGCTCATGTTATTGCGGTGACAGGTGGGAGATCAACATGAGCGCTTCTTCTGCTCGGACACCCGGGTCCGGATATACTCGACCAGCGAGGCCCGGTGATCGCCCGAGTACGGCCTCTTCCCCCTGGCCCGCTCGACCGCCGCGGGGATATCGGCCTCGTCCTCGATCACCACCGCTAGGCCAGCATCGGCCAGGGCCTTGGACAGTTCCCGCTGTTGGTCGTCCACATGCTCGTCGAACTTGCCCAACCGGGGCAAGATGACCAATGGTTTGTTCATTGAGAGCGCGGTGATGGCCGTTCCCGCTCCCCCGTGGGCCACGATCACGTCGGCCTCGCGGTAGAGGCGGTCCATCTCCTCGTCGGTCTCAACGAAACGGAACCATTTGGCATGGACCGGCTCGTAGTTGGAGAACCCGGCCTGGATGATCACCTGTTCCTGGTGGTCACGGGCGTAAGCGTCCATGGAACGGACCAGCCGGTCGAACTGCTGGAAGTGCGTTCCAACAGTGACGAAGATCATATCACCGACCCCTCGTACCTGGCCTTATCCCCGTAAACTTCCTTGAGCTGGGGCCACTGGACCAAGAACTCATCGGCGAACCTATAGACCAGCCGGCCCGTGCCCGAGGTTGTGTTCACCTTGGACCAGCTCTCGATGTAGATGGTCGGTATGCCGAAAGCCTTGGCCAGAAGGAACGAGGGCACCGCTACGGCGTCGCCTGTGCTCAACATGATGTCCGGCCTCTCCTTCAGCAGGGCCCTAAGTAAGGAGGGGAACGCCCGCACGAAACTGATGGGGCTGGCCCCCACGTCCCCCACCAGGTACTTGCGGTAGGTCAGTCCCAGGGTCCTTTTGTGCTTGTGGGTGATGAAGAAGACGTCATGACCCTCAAAGGCCTCCATCAGCTGGAGCATCTCGGTCAGATGCCCCCCGGGCGAGCACACTAATGCGATCTTCAATTCGTTCAGCTCTTCCGGACCAACGGAAGCTTTGAGAGCTATATTAGATTTGGTGGCGGCCGGGCCAGGGGAGAGCGCCCGACCATCTGGACAGGGGTGGGCCGGAAGCGTGGGATAATAGGAAAATGACCCGCTACCGGTGCTACGCGGCCGTTCCTGGAGAACCGCAGGGGGGCGAGGAAGGAGACGACGACACTTAGGCCGATCTCTCCCTTTCATAACGTATCTTTATTACCGTCAACTTATGATTGCAGAAGGATGACGCAGCAGTTCGAGGTTTATGTCCAGAACAAGCCTGGCGACGTGGCCTGGATAGCCGAGGTGTTATCGAAGAACTCGGTCAACATCCGCGGCATATCGACCGATCTTGGAGCGACCAGACCGATGATCCGGGTGGTCACCGATGACGAGGCCAGCGCCCGCAGCGCACTGAAGGCGGCAAAGCTGGAGTTCACCGAACGTGAGATCGAGGTCATCGGCCTGGCCGACCGGCCGGGTGAGCTGGCCAAGGTGGCCAAGACCCTGTCGAAATCCGGCATAAACATCGAATCCATCTACATCCTGGGCAACAGCGGCCGGGCGGTGGAAGAGATAGCTCTGGGGGTCGACAATGTCACCCGGGCGAGGGAGATACTCCAGAAGTTCAAGCCCTAGGTCGGGCGCTCCTTGCCGTTCGAGAAGGATATGATGATGATCGATGCCAGGACCAGCGCCCCGCCCATCACCGTTACGGTGGTCGGCATCTCCCCCAGGAGCAGAACCGCGAACACCATGGCGAAGACTATCTCCAGCAGCAGGATGACCGAGGATACGCTGGCCTTGGTGCCCTGCAACCCTGCGTTGTAGGCCAGGTTGGCCGCGAAGGTGCAGACCAAACCGATGTAAAGAACAGCAATCCAGCCCGAGGATTCGAACGAATAGCTCTGCGTGAAGAGCAGGGTCATGGGAATGAGGAAGAGCATCGTCTCGGCGATGATCGCCCCGGTGACCATGAGCACGTCCGTGTTGCGGTCCAGGACCTTCTTCTGAAAGACGATGTAGAATGCCCAGATCCACCCGGCTGCGAGCACCAGCATATTTCCCCAGAAGGTCCCGCTATAGATAGCCGAGAGGTCGCCATTGGTGGAGATGAACAGCACACCCACCATGCCGATGAAGATGCCCAGGATGATGCGCTTGGTGATCACCTCGGCCAGGAAGATGGCCGCCAAGATAGCGACCACGCCGACGTTAGTATTGACCAGGAGCACGGCATTGGTAGCCGAGGTCGAGGCCATTCCCATGTTCTGCAGGGCGAAGCTGAGAGCATTGAGGAAGGCGTTCAGGATGATCAGGGGCTGAACCATCACCTTGATGTCGAACCGTTTGAGCCAGATGATGAAGGCCATGATGGCGGCGGTCCCTACGGCGAACCGGAGCAGGGCGAAGAAGATGGGATCAATGGAGCTGTTGAGGGCGATCTTGATCGTTACGAAGGAAGTGCCCCAGAGGGCGGCCGATAGCACCAGGTAGACCTCGTATCGACCCAGGAGCGCCTTCACGGCCGTGGATTTGGCTCCAGCTATTAAATTGCTTTGTGGGTCACTCCAGTGTCTGGTTCTCCAGCGAGGTGGGGCCTTCCAGGCGGACCCCGTCGCCCAGAACGGTGTTGACGAGCGATACGCCGGGGCCGATCATGCAGCCCTTTCCCAGCAGGCTCCCTTCGATGGTGCAGCCGTCCCCCAGGATGCAATCGTCCATCAGGAACGAATCGGAGATGGTGGCCTCGCTGCCGATGCCCACGTGGTCGCCGATGGCGCAGCTCGTGAGCAGCGTCTCCGCCCCTATGACCGCCCCCTCCCCGATGTAGGCCGGCCCCCTGATCTCGCACCCCTTGGCCTCGAAGGAGGTGGCCACGATCAGTCCGGAGCATTCCGCTCCCTTGACCTCCAGCGGCCGCCCCTTGCGCTCGGCCATCTTGAGATTGGCGTCCAGCAGGTCTCTCGGCCGGCCGATGTCCTTCCATAGGCCGGAGAGGGCGGCCCCGAACAATCTTTCACCCCGTTCCAGGAGCTTGGGGAAGAGCTGCTTGGAGAAGTCGTACTTCTCCCCCGCCGGGATATCCGCGAGGACCCGGGCCTCGAGCACGTAGATGCCGGCATTGATGAGGTTGGAGAACACCTCCTCGGTCCGGGGCTTCTCTTTGAACCGGACGATGCGGCCCTCATCGTCCAGACCGACGATGCCGAACTCCTCCGGCCGTTCCACGGTGGTCAGGGCCATGGTGGCCAGGGCGTCCTTCTCATGATGCAGCGCGACCAGGGAGCGCAGGTCCACGTCCGCCAGCACGTCCCCGCTCACCACCACGATGGTGCCGGCGAGGTCGTTCTGGAGCAGCTTTACCGCCCCGGCGGTCCCGGCCGGCTTGTCCTCGAAGGCGAACCTCAGATCGAGGCCCAGCTGCCTGCCGTCCCCGAGGGCGTCGACCATGTCCTGGGAACGGTAGCCGCAGGTGAGGTACGCCGTTCCCACCCCGGCCTCCGCCAGCGAACGGATTACGTACTCGACACAGGGCTTGCCCAGGACGGGAAGAAGGGGCTTGGGCCGGGTGTTGGTCAGGGGCCGGAGCCGGGTCCCCTCCCCGCCGGCCAGGATCACCGCGGTGATGTCGTCGTTCAAGGCAGCCACCTTCGTTCGGTCAGGCGTGGTGATGCGGCGATATCTTGAACGGTTGGATCGTATCGGGTCATGGCGGTGTTAGATGGAGCTGACCATATATTCGTTTTTTCTTGACCGCTCATTCGGCCAATCGGAGCACGTTGTCGTCCTTCCTCGCTCCCACCGCCTCGGCCACTGGACGGCATTTCGCCCTCATCAGATAAGCGATGGGACGGAACTGTGAATCGGACAGGGACTCGAAATTGGCCATGCCCTTCGAGATGATGAGGTCCGCCTCTCCCAGCTCTCGGCGCAGACGATCGCCCATCCCTTTCACGGGGACGCCGACCGCGAACATCCCGGTGGTCAATACCTCGTCGAACTCCTTTATCACGCCGGACCGGCGGGCGTCCTCCATGGTGACATCGGTGAGGATCGGCTCCCCCTTCACCACACCGATGACCTGGGGGCCCAATGCCCGGATCTCCCTTATGAGCAGCGCGTCCAGCACGTCCTCGCCGCAATTGTCCAGCAGATAAACGACCTTCCTGGCCCCTGCCAGGCGCTGCCGGACCTTGGAAAGGTCGTTCACGTCCAATCCCTGGCGTATGATGGCGTCGAACTGCCGCAACAGGGCGCTCGGATCGTCCAGACCGGCGATGCCGAAGTCCATGACATTGCCGGCGATGGCCGCCAACGCCGCCGCCTCCAGGCGGTCGGAGGACGACTCCACCAGGCATTGGGCCCGGGGGAAGAGCTCCTTGGCGATCTCCTGGCTCCTGATCTTCAGGTCCAGATAGGGGTCGGCGCAGCCTATGACCTGGTAGGCGCGCTGGTGAACGCGGGTGGCGACCTCGGCCGAGTTGGCTCCCGGCTCGAAACCTTCCTTGAGGACCTTGAGCGCGTCCCTCATGGCCGCCCCGCTCTTGCGCGGGTTGCAAAGCTCGACCTCGAACAGCACGCGGCCCAGCAGGCAGGGGACGCATTCGGGGGCCATTTCCATGACCATGGGCAGGTGCTTCGTAAGGATTAGCCTTTCGCTATTGCCAACAGCCTTCCGGGACAGAGAGTTCATATCGTCTTTCGCCGTTCCGGCCAGACGGGGATCGCGTGGTGGACTCTGTAACCCTTCGGGTAGCGAGCGCTCAGCATCAGTCGGAAGTAGGGCTAGGCCGGGCCCGCATCGACACCAAGACCAGGAAAGAGCTCAATGTGGACATGGGCGACTTCATCGAGATCGTGGGAAAGAGGAAGACCGCCGCCAAGGTGTTCCGGGCCTCCAACGAGGATGAGGGCAAGGGGATCATCTCCATCGATGGCATGATCCGCTCCAATGCGGGCGTGAGCATCGGGGAGAAGGTCTCGGTGATGAGGGCGGACACCCAGCCGGCGGTGAAGGTCGTCGTCGCGCCCAAGATCCCACCGGGAAAGAGGGTCCGTTTCGGTCAAGGGGTCGAGGAACTGTTCAAGAAGGGACTGGCCAACCGCCCCCTGGTAAAGGGGGATGCCATCATCATTCCCAACATCGCGCTCATGGGCGGTTTCCTGCCCTTCATCGTGATCAGCACCCTGCCGGCCTCCGTCGTGGTCGTGGGCGGGCATACCGAACTGGTGGTCAAGACCGAACCGATGGAGGCGACCGAGGCGGCCACGACCTCGGTGACGTACGACGACGTGGGCGGCCTGGAGGACGAGCTGAAGCGGGTACGGGAGATAATCGAGCTGCCGCTGAAGCATCCGGAGCTGTTCGACCGCCTGGGCATCGACGCCCCCAAGGGCGTGCTGCTGTTCGGCCCGCCGGGCACCGGCAAGACGCTCATCGCCAAAGCGGTGGCCAGCGAGTCGGGCGCCAACTTCTATTCCATCCAGGGCCCTGAGATCATGTCCAAGTACTATGGGCAGAGCGAGGAGAAGCTGCGGGAGAAGTTCGAGGAGGCCGAGAAGACCGCCCCGTCCATCATCTTCATCGACGAGATCGATTCCATCGCCCCCAAGCGCGAGGAGGTCATGGGCGAGACGGAGCGTCGGGTCGTGGCCCAGTTGCTCACCCTCATGGACGGGCTGGGGGGCCGGGGACAGGTCATCGTCATCGGCGCCACCAACCGGGAGGACGCCCTGGACCCGGCGCTGCGCCGCCCGGGCCGCTTCGATCGGGAGATCGAGATCGGGGTGCCCACGGTCAAGGGCCGCATGGAGATCATGCAGATCCACACCAGGGGGATGCCCATGGCCGAGGACGTCGACCTGGACATGCTGGCGAAATCGACCCATGGTTACGTGGGAGCGGACCTGGCATCCCTGGCCAGGGAGGCGGCGATGAAGTGCCTGGGGCGCTACGTCCCGGACTTCGAACTGGACAAACCCGTTCCCCCGGAGGTCCTGGAGACCATGAGGGTCACCAACGCGGACTTCAAGGACGCGCTGCGGGAGGTGGAGCCGTCGGCCATGAGGGAGGTGGCGGTGGAGATCCCCAACGTGGCCTGGGGGGACGTGGGAGGTCTGGAGGACATCAAGAGGCTGCTCAAGGAGATGATCGAGCTGCCGCTCCAGGACCCCCAGTGCTTCAAACGCCTGGGCATCAAGCCCGGGAGGGGCGTGCTCCTGTACGGTCCCCCGGGAACGGGCAAGACGCTGCTGGCCCGGGCCGTCGCCAACGAATGCAAGGTCAACTTCATCAATGTCAAAGGACCGGAGATCATGTCCAAGTGGGTCGGGGAGTCGGAGAAGGCCATCCGCCAGATCTTCAAGAAGGCCAAGCAGGTGGCCCCGGCCATCGTGTTCCTCGATGAGATCGATGCCATCGCCCCCCGCCGGGGCATGGTGAACGACTCCAATGTCACCGAGCGGGTGGTGAACCAGCTCCTAACCTCCATGGACGGCTTCGAGTCCCTGGACCGGGTGACGGTCATGGCCGCGACGAACCGACCGGACATCGTGGACCCGGCCCTGCTACGGCCGGGACGGTTCGACCGGCTCGCCCTGGTCCCCGTGCCCGACGCCGCGGCCCGGACGAGCATCCTCGCCATCAACACCAGGGACATGCCCCTGGACGGCGTGGACCTGGACGTCATCGTGGCCCGCACCGAGGGCTTCGTGGGGGCTGACCTCGAGGCCCTGTGCCGAGAGGCCGCGCTCATCGCGATGCGCGAGGCCAAGGACGCCGACAAGGTGAAGATGAAGCACTTCGAGGCCGCCCTCAAGGTCATCAGGCCTTCGTCCAGCAAGGACGTCATGAAGTGGTATGAGGACTTCTCCCACTCCATGGAGAGCGTTGCGCCCAAGTGGAAGGACCCCGGAGTGTATCGGTAAGGCCCCGGTCTAGGCCCCCCAGCCCAGGCCGTCCCACATGAGGCCGTTCTCCCGGTACATCGGCCCCACCGGCCCTCCCGTCCCCAGAAGCCCGCCCATCGACGTCGTCTCTCCCCAAGACCCCTGGAACAGCAGCCAGGACGGGGATGTCCCGCCCTCCTGACCGATGGGCACCAGGCGGTAATCCGACGGGGCTAACACCTCCCCGGCCCCGTCCACCCGGTCCCCGGGGGCTCGCATGAGGCCCGAGGGCAGGTAATTGGCATGGCTTCCGGTGGCCACCAGGACGACGGGATGAGTGCCCGCCAGATCCTTTTCCGTCAGACCGGCCCAGGAGGTCCGGCCACCATTGTGATGCTGGCTCAAGGTCACGGACGAGGGGCCCATCGTCCTGCGGTCGAGGATGACCTGGACCATCTCCCAGTCCCCCTCGTGGGAATTGAACGTCCCTTGGTTAAAGACGTAGAACAGCCAATATTGAATGATTATCTTCCCCGCCTTCTCCACCGTTCGGACATAGACCGTGTCGTTCACCATGCTCCGATCGAGCTCATATCTGGCGATCGCACCAGCATCGCTCCGGGTCCCGCTGGAATGATCAAGATAGTAGCCTGCCCGCCACGGACCGCCCAGGTCGTCCGGGTCCGGTCGGTCGACGCTCCCGCCGTTCGGGTAGCCCACCAGCCGGCAGTTGGTGATGAAGTACTCGACGTTCACAGGAAAGGTCCTCTCGCCACTGGAGAACATCATGACCGGGGAGTACCTGGCCTCCAGGGCGGTCCGTTCCTCCACCGTAAGCAAAGGTGTCGGCGCGGGATCGGTGACCGCAGCGGTCCGGCCCACCGTCGGGACCAGCATTCCGGCCGTTACCGTTAGGGAGAGCACGAACGCTACGACGAGAATTATTAGCGTTCGGCGCTGGCTTGGTCCCTTTATACCAGGTACGGACATCGCAGGGCGCTTCCCGGGCGCCTTAACATCGACTCCCGCGTATATTATGACGTATCCCCGACCAACAAAGACCCTAGGCCTCGCCGGCCAGGTACCGGACGATGCGTTGGTATACTTCAGGATTCTTGGCGTCCTCGCCTCCCGCGTCGATGTTGGGGTTGTCGTTGACCTCGATGACGATGAACTCGCCGTCGATCTCCTTGAGGTCGACGCCGTAGAGGCCCTTGCCGATGGCGTTGGCCGCTCTCAACCCGACCTCGATAAGCTTGGGGTTCACCGAGGCCAGGTCCACCGCCTCGATCTTCGCCCATATGATGTGGCCGTTATCGTTGCGCTGGATCTTCCATGAATCGCCCGGCATGACGTATTTGCAGACGAACAACACCTCGCCATTGAGCGTGGTCACGCGCCAGTCGAAGCGGGAGGGGACGAACTTCTGGACCACGATCTCGTCCGCCCTCCGGTAATACTTTTTGGCCACTTCCTGGAAGGCATGGACGCTCTCGACCTTGTCCACATGCATGGAGAACGAGGTGTGGGGCGCCTTCAGGATGAGCGGGCTCCCGAGCTCGTCGAACAGCTGCTCGATCGCCCTCTTGTCGATCTCCCTCTTTCCCACGAACCTGGTCTCCGGTATGGGGACGTTGGCCCGCATCAGGTGCAGGTACATGTTGATCTTGTCGCAGCAGACGATGATGGAGTTCGGATCGTCGATCACCTTCATGCCGTGCAGTTCCGCCGTTCTTGCCGCCACATAGGCGGCGTTGAGCGGATCGGTGAGCGATCGGATGAACAGGGCATCGAAGGACGGGATCTTGGCTATGTCCGAGCGGAACACATACTCGAGCTGGTGGCCGAGCGAATGGGCTGCCAACTTGAAGTTGACCAGGGCGGTGAGCTCCTCGGCCCGGGACACCGTGTACCGTTCCACGAAGCAGGCTATATTTGCCATTCGTTCGCCTTCCTGAGGAGCTTCAGTTCCTTGGACCCCAGCTCATGCAAGGGCAGGGGCTCGATGGCGCTGAGCATGATCTGGCCGTCCTCGATGACCCGCAGATTGCAGATGGGCAGGTGGAACAATTCCCATACCTTGCCGGCTATGTCCTGGACCTCGTCGCAGGTGGTGGTGCCCATGACGCACTTGTACTCCCGGATAGCGACGTCCTCGGTGATCTTCTGCACACAGATGGCGTACTTGAAGTTCCGGGTCATGGACTTGGCGATGCGCTTGACGTGGCCCGCCTTGTAGACCACGCTGTGCTTCTTCATGAACGGGTTGATGGGGTAGACGATGCAGGGCGGTTCGAAGATATCGTTAGAAATGTAATGATCTGGTATCGGTATATTGGCCGCCCTGGCCCGCTCCATGCAGAGAGGGACGACATAGGCGTCCAGCGATTCCTTGATCGTGGGGTAGACCTTCACTCCAGCAATCTCGGCCTCCACGCTCCCGTAGTGGCCTTCGCTCATGTACCGGTAGTCGCCCAGAATATTGACGAAGGCGCTACCGTTCTCATTGGCGGACCATTTCTCTCGTCCAATCAAACTATGACCAACTCAGCTGGACGATGAACTGCCAATGGACTAATAAAGATTGCTTTCTTATTGGTATAGGACCAATGCTTGGGAAGGCCGACCGTCGAGCTCGCTCCATGCTATTTTATCTTTCATGGCCGATAGGCCAGCATGAGCGATGACCGGCCCATGGGTCGGTCCGCGAGCCGGGCTCATTTTAATCATAATAAAGAGGGCTGGACCGAGTCTCATCGCTCACAACCTGGAAAGATCAAGGCTTTCATAGATGAGGATTATGCCTCGCCAATTGCCTTGTAATGGCAGGGAACCTCGATTAGTGTGAACTACTCCGCTATCGGAGCTTCTTGCTTCATCCACCCGGCTTGCAGTACGCTCGCCGGCGTTGTACATTTGCAGTAATCGGTTGTAGGCGTGCCGGCACACTTCCTTCGTCCATAGCAACTTCCGCTCTTCCTCTTTATTGGGATAGAGACGACATTTGTGGGCGAGCGTGTAAGAGCACCGATATTCTTGATGACTTTCATATATAAACGTAGAACGGGGAGGTGTCCGAAAGTGCTCACGCTCGCTCTTATCCCCAGCTATCGCAGGGGGACTTCCCGCTCGAATATGTTAAATAAGGATAACTTGTTCCATGCACAGTCAGATTCATCTTCATAAGAGGGTACTGGGATGAGAAAGTTTATAACTGAGCTCAAGGGAAAAACCGTCATGACCAACGATGGTCAGATCCTCGGCATGATCGAGAACTTCTTGGTGAACACTTCCACCGGGGACATCCAGAACGTTCTGGTGGTCCCGGCCGAAGAAGTGGAGACCCGTCTCTACAAGACCGACGCCCAGGGCCGTCTGGTACTACCGTTCAGCGAGATGAAGGCGGTCCGTGACGTCGTGGTCATGTCCGTCTCCAACGCTTAAACATATTTATTCGGCGAAGGGCCCAGGGGGCCCATTCCTTGTTTTTTATCTTTTTGTGGCGGGCGGCAGCCCTATTTGTCCTCGACGAAGTCCATGGCCCCGGAGTTCATGCAATAGCGGAGGCCGGTAGGTCTCGGACCGTCCTCGAACACATGGCCCAGGTGTCCGCCGCAACGGGCGCACTCCACGGCATTGCGGCTCATGCGGAAGCTCTTGTCCTCGACGACCTCCACCGCGCCCTCGCATATCGGGGCGTAGAAGCTCGGCCATCCGGTACCCGACTCGAACTTCGTCTCCGATGAGAACAGTTCGCTGTGGCATCCTGCACAGAGATAGGTGCCCTTGGCGTGGTTGTCCCAGTACTTGTTGCGGAACGGCGGCTCGGTACCCTCCTGACGGAGGATCCTGAACTGGTCGGGGGTAAGGTCCCTCTTCCACTCCTCTTCCGGCCGTTCCAGTTTCTCACGGGTGCACGGCTGCATGAGCGATATTAGCGCCTTGAGACATCTTCATCGTTGCGCCTCATGGCAGCTTTTTGGCGACGTAAACGCCGTCCCGTTCGTAACCGAGGGAGGCGTAATACGATCTGACCCCCACCCCGCTGGTCACGCGCAGGGTCGCGCAGCCCTGTTCCCTGGCCCTCGCCTCGGCCCGGGCCACCAGCTCCTTGCCGAACCCCCGGTGCTGATAGCCGTCGACCTGACGCTTGAGCGGCACCATCCGTCCGAAGACCTTCAGCTCCCTGATGGCGGCGGTGTCCCCGTCCCCGGTCCTCAGACGCACATAGCCGACCAGGGCGTCCAGGTGGGGCAGGTCCAACGAGATGAAATGCTCCCGGCCGCCCGACGCTTCGTACTCCCTCTCGCTCATCCGGACGTCCTGGGGCGCGTAGTCCTTGATGCCCTTGAGCCCGACCTCATGGCAGCGGATGCAGCGGCACTCGTGGCCGTGCTCCTTCATCCTGTGCTTGATCAGCTCCCGCAGGTGCCCTTTGTCCACCCCGGCCTCGACGAGGCCGGCCGGTATGTCCCGCTGGATGCGCTGGATCCTAGCCCATGGCGGCACCAACCGTTTCATCTCGGCCATGGCCGCGACGGCGTCCTCGGTGGTATAGGGCCTGTAGTCGCCCTTCGTCCACAGGTCATAGAGCTGCGTGCCCTTGATCACCAGGGTCGGGTAGAGCTTGATCATGTCCGGACGGAAGTCGGGGTCGGAGAACACCTTTCGGAAGCTCTCCAGGTCCTTCTCCGCCGACGAGCCGGGCAGCCCGGGCATCAGATGGTAGCAGACCTTGAGGCCGTTCCGCTTGGCGATCCTCGTGCCGTCGATCACCGCCTGCAGGCCATGGCCCCGGTTCACCGCCCGGAGTATTTCCTCATCGAGTATCTGGACACCCATCTCCACCCGGGTCATGCCCAACTGCATGGAGATGGCCGCCTGCTGTTCGGTCAGGGCGTCCGGACGGGTCTCGATGGTCATGCCGATGCAGCGGTGGGGGGCGTTCTCGTTCTTCATCTGCGCGTCCGGCAGGTTCAACGAGCTTTCCATGTTCATGGCGTCGAAGCATCGCTTGACGAAATCGATCTGGTACTCGGCCGGACGGGAGGTGAAGGTGCCGCCCATGACGATCAGATCGATCTTGTCCGTGCCATGGCCGATGGCCTCCAGCTGTTCGATGCGGCCCTTGACCTGCTCATAGGGGTCGAAACTATGGTCCGCCCCCCGGCGGGCCGCGGGCTCCTTTCCGGTGTAGGACTGGGGGGATCCCGATTCCACCCCGCCGGGGCAGTAGATGCATTTGCCATGGGGACAGGGTGCGGGAGAGGTCATGACGGCGACCACGGCCACACCGGAGAGCGTTCGAACCGGCTTGCGGCGGAGGATTTCCTCTACCAGCGGCAGATCTATCTTGTTCACCAGGGCGAGCGTCACCGAATTGGGGGGCACCCCGGGCAGACCGTACCGTCGGCACAGGTCGATCTTGACCTTCTGGAGATCATCCTTATCTCCGATCCTTCCATCCAGTATCATCTGGATGATATCCTCGTGATAGCCCAATCAAGCACCTTATGTTCTAACGATAATAGACCCGATTGTCGTCCTTCTCTTCTTGGACCTTCTTAGGGGCCAGCTCCATAACGTCGATGGCTATGATGGCGTGATACGGCAGGAACCTGATGCGACCGACCTCCTGACCGTTGGAATTGTCCAACCGGAGGACCAGGGCGGTCTCGTTGGCAAACGCCGCGTAACCACGGAACTCGCCCATGGACACCAGTGGCTTGTCGTCCCCGCCGGTGCTGACTATCCGGTACCTTGATCCGATGGTGATCATCTCTTCTATCTCTTTCACTGCCATTTCGATTCCTCCTCGATGAGCTTCTGGAAATGTTCGACCGTCTGCCGATAGTTCTGCATGGCCATCTCCACATTGGCCTCGGTGAAGCTCCAGGCCTTGCGCAGGTCCCCATATCTGATGCGGTAACCCTTCTTCATCGTCCCGTCCCGGTCGGTCTCGATCTCCTCCAGGATGTCGACGGCCTTGAGCTTGTTAAGGTGCCGATAGATGGTCGGTTTGGTCGTTTTCAGGTGAGCGGCCAGTTCGTCGACGAGCCACGGACGCTTCACGTTCCTCATGAAACATTCCATGAACAGGCGGTATGGCACGCTGTCCCGCGTTTCAATGACGTTGGTCTTGGGATTATAACCCTTGGGAAGGTACCCGATGTGGGTCAGGAACTGGAGCGCGATGTCGTCCACGTCCTTCAACGGCGTCAGTGGCGTGTTGCTCTCGACGTTGAGCTCGAACATTGCTGGATGATTCCGTTTATACCTAATAGCTTTTATTACTAAGGGAGTTTGGTTAAAAAGATTGTCTTTTTCAGCAATAATAATGTAAAAACAGAGCCAAATTGCTCGAGGGGCTTCCAAGGATACGAGCCGATACGCCGGAGCAAGAGTTGTTTCCCAACATTATCCGATTTTTTTTAAACACATATGTATAACAAAATAGGATGCCTTGTACAAAGAGGATAGTTCTTTCCTTTATAGGGCAAAGTGATTTATATAGTTATTTTCGTAGAGGCAATTATAGATAGGTGTCAATCATGGAGCGGAGAACTATATTCATGGTGGCAGCAGTGCTGATCGCTGTTGTTGTCATCGGGGGCGTTGTTGCTTTGGCCTTAGGGACGAGCAATAACGGTAACCAGAAAATTGTCAAGTTTACGAGCGTTCCCCCCCTTCAACAGGGGGCGAAAATCGCCGATGGGTCGATAATAGGTGGCGTTGCCTGGGAGCCCTATGTATCATCGGCCGTAGCGAGCGGACAGGCCAAGGTGTTGGTCTGGTCGACGGACATCTGGCCAAACCATGCTTGCTGCGTCATAGTGGTCAATAAGGACTTTGCGGCGGCTAACCCAGACGTGGTGAAGGCCTTCCTCAAGGCGGACATCGAGGCCACCGAGTGGATCAACGAGGCTAGAGACCCCACCAGTGCCAACCACACTCTGCTTCTGCAGATGGGTGCGGACTTCAGCCATGTCAGCACTGACGTGGTAGCCGATTCCTTGGGCCACATGTCCATCACATACAGCCTGGACCAGACCTTCCTGGGCGATCTTAAGAACTATACCCAGGAGTTCATCGACCTGAATCAGACCTCGACCGCCAAGCTCAACGCGGCCGGATATAGCTCGGTCGATGACTTCGTCGGCAAGTACGCCACCAACCAATACCTGGCCGACGTGAGCAATGTGACCCCCAGCACCGGCCCGCTGACCGATGTCCGGATAGGATACCTGACCGGCGACCTGCACCAGTTCGCCCGCCTGGTCGCATCCAATGCCACTGTCGGCGGCGGCACTTCCCTCTACGCGAAGTATGGCATCAATGCCATCGCTGCCAATGCAGGTGGTTACTCTAACGGACCGGCCGAGATGGACGCCTTCGCCGCCAATGGGGTGGACATCGGGTACCTCGGTGCCCCGCCAGCCATCCTGAAGCACCTCAACTCGGGGACAAACACCCAGATCATCGCCGCAGCCAACGAGGGAGGCTCTGCCTTAATCGTGAGCAATTCCGTCAACTCGTTCGATGACCTGAACGGCAAGACCGTCGGTGACCCGGGCCTTGGCTCGATACAGCACCTTCTGCTCCAGGCCATGGCCGATAAGTACGGCTTCAAGACCCAGGCAGCCTGAACCGGTGACGAGCGAACCCCTTCCTACAAACCTTTTTTATCGTTTTATTTCATTGACGAGGATTAAGATGACCCAATCACCACCAAGAATGGCCACCAACCATCATTTTTTGGAACGTAACCGTGGCCAATTGATCAAGCTCATCCTGATGCCCGTCTCGGTTATCGGGTTCATCGCGATCTGGTGGATAGCCTCGCTATGGTTGCACAAGGCATACCTACCGGCCCCGCCGGACGTCCTTAATGCCTTCGTTAAATCGTTCGACAGCGATCCGGCCACCCAGTTGCCGATGCTTCAACAGGTCGGCTCCAGCCTGGGGCGGTTCGTATGGGGCTTCGCCCTGGCCCTGGCCGTCGCCATACCCATAGGTCTGTTGATGGGGTTCTCCACCTGGGGTGACGCCATCGGAAAGCCCATCGTGGAGCTGCTCCGCCCCATTCCACCAATAGCCTGGGTCCCCCTGTTCATCGTGGCCTTCGGTTTCTTCTTCGGACCGATCCTGACCATCTTCATCGGGGTGTTCTTCCCTGTACTATCGAACGTCATCTTCGGTGTCAGGAGCGTGGAGCCTCCTCTTTTGGACGCGGCCAAGACGCTGGGGGCGAGCAAGTTCACCATCTTCAAAAAAGTGGTCTTCCCCTATACCATCCCTTATCTGATGACCGGCATCACCATCGGACTTGGCATCGGCTGGATGTGCATCGTCGCGGCCGAGATGATCGGAGCTCAGGGAGGAGGGGTGGGGGCCATAATCAGGGCCAACAGTGATATCGGCCAGTACGACTACATGTTCGCCGGTATGCTCATGATCGCCATATTGGGGATACTGACCGTCGCCCTTAGCAGACTGGTCGAAAGGAGGGTGTCCATATGGATGGGGATGAAGTAGTCCTTTCGATCCAGCACCTAGGAAAGGTCTTTCCCAAAGGCAAGCAGGAATTCGTGGCCATTGAGGATATCAATCTCGATGTGAAGAGCGGGGAGTTCCTGTGCATACTGGGACCGTCAGGCTGCGGGAAGACGACCCTGTTGCGCATGATCGCCGGCCTGGAGACCAAGACCACCGGTTCGATGATCCTGAACGGTAATGAGATCAGCGGGCCTGGCTCGGACCGGGGGATGGTGTTCCAAGAGTTCGCCTTGTTCCCCTGGAGGACCGTACGGCGGAACATCGAGTTCGGCCTTGAGGTGAGGAAGGTCCCAGCCGATCAAAGGAAGACCCTCTCCGACCGCTATATCGACCTGGTCGGTCTGAAGGGGTTCGAGAACTCCCACCCTAACCAGCTCTCGGGAGGTATGAAGCAGCGAGTGGGCATAGCCCGAGCTCTGGCCAACGACCCGGCCATCCTGCTGATGGACGAGCCGTTCGGAGCATTGGACGCCCAGACCCGTAACCAGATGCAGAAGGAACTGCTACGAATCTGGAGAGAGACCAAGAAGACGGTGATATTCATCACCCACTCCGTGGATGAAGCAGTGTTCCTTTCGGACCGAATCGCCGTGATGACCACCCGTCCAGGTCGCATCAAGACCATCTACGATATCAGCCTTCCTCGGCCGCGGGACAGGGGCGCCCCGGCCTTCATCGAACTTAGGAAGACCATACTGGACGAGCTGGAACAGCAGCGCACCGCCATCTAGAGGGTCTTCTGGGCGGCCACCTCGATGGCCTTGAGGATGCTGTCCCGGGGTATCACGATCGAGACCGGTATGGTCAGGATCTTCTGGATGGTCGGGGCCACGATGGGGGCGCACACGATCGCCAGCGCCCCGTCCTTCTCGGCCATCACCGCCGCCACGATGGCGTCCTCCATGCTGTTGGCGGGATATTCCTTGACCCGGACATCGCGGTTGGCCACCTTGACCACCCGCTCCTCGATCCGGCTGAGGACCGGCCGGGCCGCGATCACCGCGATGAAGTTCCCATAGGGCTTGGTCTCCATCCGTCGGATCGCCCGCATGATGTCCCTCACCGTGCGCAGGTTCGGCTCGCGCTGATCCTGCATTATCTTGTAGATGGTCGAAGAGGAGAGCCCGGTCTGGGCGCAGAACTCGTGGATGCTCATCTTGAGGTCCTCCTCCAGCACCTTGCGGAGCGCGTCCCTGAACCCGCCCTCCTCGCGTAATATGCCGGCCACCAGCTCGTTCTCTAGGGACACGCGCTCACTTCTCCGCCCGGATCGCTTTAGCGGCGTTGTCCCCGGCCACGCAGCCCTGCCCGACCGCCCGGGCGAGCTGCCAGGGCATCCCGGTCACGTCGCCGCAGGCGTACACCTTCTCCATCTCGGTCCGGCAGTTCTCGTCCACGGATATCTTGCCGCTCGGATCGGGAAGGATGCCGACCTCCAAGGCCAGCTCGACCGACCCCTTCGCACCCAGGGCGACGAACACGCCGTTCACGTCCAGCCTTCTGCCGCCTTCGAGCTCGAGACCGGTGACGGTCTGCTCTCCGATGATCTTGACCGGCTTGGCCTCCACCATCTCCACCGCGGTCCTCTTGACCTTCTCTAGCATCTGCGGCGACACCTTCAACTGGCGATGGACCCAGTACACCTTGGAGGCGTACTCGGTCAGCAGGATGGCGGACTCTCCGGCCTCGCTCTCCTCGCCGATGACCGCCACGGGGCGACCCTTGAAGAACCCCGCATCGCAGGAAGCGCAGTTGCTGACCCCCTTCCCAAGGAATTCCTTCTCTCCCGGGATCCCCAGCTTGGCCCTCGAGATACCCATGGCCAGGACGACCGCCCGGGACCGGATCTCCCGGTCGTGGTCGGTGACGGTGACAAATAGATCGCCCTGCTTGGTGAGCTTGATCACATCCTCCTCGAACAGCTCGGCCCCGAACCGCTTGGCCTGTTCCCGGCCGATGCGCAGGATGTCCGTGCCGGCCATCGATTCGACTCCCAAATAGTTCTCCACCTCGGCCTTGTTGAGCGAGGAGTTCTCGCTCTTGCCCACAACGACGACCTTGACCTTCTTTCTCGCCGCGTGGATAGCCGCCTGCAGCCCCGCCGGGCCCAGGCCGATGATCGTGATGTCCGCGTCCATTGCAATGCCCGAAAACAATAGGTCCTGGCCTCTAATTATTACTTTTGGGTTCTATTAGACCACAAAGTAGGAATTGAAAAGGGTTTGATCAGAGATGGGCCTGTAGCCGCCTGCTCAGATCGTCCTTGGTCCTGGACCCGACCAGCCGTTCGGCCATCTCTCCGTCCTTGAACACCAGGAGCGTGGGGATGGCCTCGATCTGGAAGCGCATGGAGGTCTTGGGATTCTGGTCAGTATTGAGCTTTCCGAAGGCGACCTTTCCCACCATGTCCTTGGCCAGACCGTCGATCACCGGGGACATCATCCGGCAGGGGCCGCACCAGGGGGCCCAGCAGTCGACCAGCACCACCGGGTACTTCTTGATGAAATCGTTGAAAGTGGCATCGCTGATCTCAGCAGGTTCGGACGGCCAGTCGGCCCCCTGTGAACCGCCCTTCATCATCTCCTGCTTCTTCTTCTCGCGTATCTGCGTTATCTCGTCCATTGCATCCTCTCCATCGGTTGTGCAATCTATTTGCAAAACCGTATGGGTCGTCAACGAATAAATAAATTTCCGATGAAATGTCCGGCGAGCGGAAGATACGGACCGCGATGAGGCCGTCCAGGACGCCTACCGCCCTGGGCCCCGACGAGGCAGCCCGACGGTGTCGCCGAGGGCGCATCGGGCATCTTCACGACGTCGCCGGGCCGTCGAACGGGTAGCATCCGTTCACAAAAGGTTAAAACATAAAAGGGGATATCACGCTGGGATGACTCATGCTCGAGGAAGCTTCTGAGCTAATCGGATTACAGGTATACACGTCGAACGGAATCTTTCTGGGAAACGTCAACAACCTGGTCATAGATCTGGACAACAAGCGTGTGGACGGGCTCTTCGTGAGCGAGACCAACCCTCTCTTGGTAGAGGAATCCAAGGCCGTCAACGTGCCGTTCCGCTGGATCCAGTCGGTCGGGGACATCATTATCCTGAAATATTTCCCGAAGAGGGTAACCGCCAAGAAGGCCGCGGCCAAGATCTGAGCCGCCCCTAGTCCCATTTCTTAATTTTTAGCTCAAGGTAGCGAGAGCAAGGGCCGTTCCACCTCTTTTCGGCCATGCCTGGTATGAGCTCGTCGATGTCCTGGCCACAGAGGTCGGACAGCTCCCGATGCATCGCCAGCATCCTTTGGCCGGTGCTCTCGAAACCTTTCCGGACGAAGTCCCGGTAGGATTCCTGGGATGTCAGATAGACGGCGTCGCCCACCAGATTGTCGGCGTGGCAGACGATCTTCTCCTCCCTGCTCGAAGGCATGTAGTCAAGGTCAGGCAGTCCGACCTCGGCGGCCTCCCGTGGCGTCATGCCGGCCCAGATGTGCTTCTGGATGACCAACACCAGCGGTTCGGGAAGATGGAGAGAGCGGGCGATGGACACTCCCTCGACGGCGTGACGGATCCCGTGGGTCCTGGTCCTCCCGAGATCGTGGAGTAGGCCCCCCGCCCTCACCAGCTCGACGTCCGCTCCACATTTTTCGGCGATGGCCACCGCGAGGACCATGACGGTGCAGACGTGCTTGATGACCCGATCGGGGGCGCCCTGTCCACGGAGGATGTCCAGGCACTCCTGCTCATTCGGTATCGTTGACAACCCGCTTCCCCCGCTCGCAGGGAATCACCGTCATATGTCCTTTGAAATCGGTGCGCAATCCCTGCCCCTCCTTCAGCCGGTCCAGGAACACTCCCAGGGCGGCCACCTCGGAGTGCGGCTGATTGCCCACGCCCACGTTGAAGGTCGCGGCCTGGTACACTTCCGGAGGGACCTTCTCCGCCCCGACCATGATGAGCATCTTCTCGGTCATCGCCTCGCGAACGCGGGGCATGGCGTCGTCGATGTGCGTCCCGTACATGGTCAGATGGACCCGGGTCCCTTCGAACCTGCGGATCAGTTCCTTCCATTTGACCCCGGTGGTGATCTCAAAATTTCCCCCGAAGCGTTTCACCACAGACCGGACGCTCCTTTCCAGCTCCTCATCATAGGTGGAAACGAATATCCCTTGAGCCCCGAAGGCCCTCGCAGTAAGGGCCACGTGGGTCGTCACCCGCTTGTCCCTCTCCGGGCGATGGCCCAGCCTAAGGACGTAGATATCGCTCATCGGGACGCTCACTCCTTAAGCCGCTCGATACGATGACCACGATAATCAAGGCGGACCGACCGCTTGACCAGACTGCGCAACATGGTCGAGGTGATACCGAGCTTTTCGGCGATGTCCCCGGCGAAGCGACCTTCGGGACCGACCTCCTTGTAGATCTGCTTCTCCAGCTTATCGAACTCCTCCTCCGGCATCATGGCCGCGGCCAGGACATCGGAGATCTCGTAGACCGGCCAGGACGCATTAATGTGAAAGGAGGTGTAGTAGGTGTGATAGGCCTTTTCAGGGAAAGAGCCGCTGGTCGATTGCCACCGGGTCTCCACGAGCTTCATCTTCTCAAAAAACTTGAGGGCATCGGACCCTTCTGTTCCGAATTTGGCCTCGACATCTTTGGCGGTACGCCACTCCAGCGTTACCTCCTTGAGGACCTCCCTCTTAACCTTGGTATCAACGGCGCGCAACATCGGTACAAGCTCCGATGGCTCGTTGATTACCTTGATTCTGTTCATAGCCACCCTAATTAGTTTGATAGAATATAAAGGACTACCGCCCCTTTCTAGCGCTTCAGGCCAGGCGAGGGCACGGAAAGACCTCAAAGATTATTAACACCATTTGAAATACACCTGGCGATGGCTGCCAAACAGAAGCCAAAGAGAATTAGATATCAATGCGCCATGACCGGTAAGGTCTTCGATTCCGAGGAGGAAGCACTCAAGGGATGCGAAGGACCGTACCAGGCGTTCCAGGAGGGCTACGACAGATACCCCACAAAGGGTTTCTTCGGCATCGTCACCTGGCGCAAGAAGAAGTGAACTAGAAGTTCATCAACAGCGCCAGTCCCACCAGAGGGACGACGATCATCAGAAAATCGTCGTCCACATAGCTTGTTTTGAACCCCTCGGCCAAGAGCGCCAGTGCTGATGCTATCGCCGCGGCCACTATTGTCCTGAGGTCCATAGGCAGCAATGCTCCGAGGATCGAGAGCATGATCGCCAGGTGCAGAGCGTAGGGGAACCAGGGATACCATTTCGTCCTCCGGAGCTTCCCGATGACCGGATCCACCAGGGCCATGCCCACGATGACCGGGGCGGCCAGTTCGAACGGGAAGAACAGGAAGGCGAAGGTCAGAGCGATGGCGGCCCAGGCCCCCGCCGAGATCTGGTCCCGCTCGTAGCTCCTCATGCCGGGGACGTTGAACCCGATCACCAGGCGCAGGAGCTCGAAGCCCAGGCAGATGGCCAGGGCGATGAGCAGGGCCGCCTGGCGGGTCGGTCCGCCATCCCAGAGGGGCGATGGAAGGAAATAATATACCAGGAACACCGGGGCTGATAAGTGAACGATCCTCCGGGCGATGCTACCGCGGTCCATGTGATCAGTGCACAACAACCGGATCGCTCAGTTAAAACCTGTGTCCGACCACTTCCGATCGAGCCTTTTGTATAGATAATAGGTGCAGGCCGTCAGGCACCCCAACACCAGGATGATGGCGGCCGTGGTGATCATCGGGGCCCGGTCCACCGAGAAGGACAGTATCGACAGGCAGATATCGGGCAGCAGCGACACCATGGTGAACTTGAACAGCACATCGGGATTGAAGAGGAAGGAGTTGGGATGGAGCCCGGTGAGGTAGGCGATGGACACCACCATGTAGGCCGAGGTCACGTAGAGGACGGGGAGGGCCAGCCACAGCATCCTGGTCTCATTGTTTAGGAAAGAGATCATCACCACGAAGGCGGTCGAGATGCCGGTGGTGAGGAACAGGAACACGAAGAGCTTGGACCGGATGACCTTGGGTACGCTGACCGGCAGGGTCTCGTAGTAGTCGACCACGTCCATGTTGGTCAGCCAGGAGTAGAGCATCACTCCGAAGAAACCGACCATAGCGGCGTAGAAGACGGTATTGAACCCCACCGGCACGTTCAGGCCGTTGTTCACGTACCAGGTGGTGAAGCTGAGGAATGTGAGGGGGGCTATGAAGGTGAAGCTCAACTTCCCGAGGGTGCCGCTCCGCAACAGGTCGACGAACTCCTTGGCCAGCAGGGGCTGGTAGGTACGGGCGAAGGCGAAGCGGGGCAGGTAGGAGGGAAGCATGTCCGGCCTCGGCCCCTTCTTCCGGACCTCCCCCTCGTAGGATTCGGCCACGAACAGCAGGGCCAGGGCGGTGAAGGCAAGGAAAGAGATTATCGTCAGTGCCAGGAACATGATTCCCGTTCCGGCGTCATCGCCGAAGGGGGGAAGGGAGAACTGGAAGCCCAGGGACGGCAGTATGGTCTCCATGCCGTAGAGGTGGAACGCCCCGTAACCGACCAGCAGGCCGAGCACCGCCGCCACCAGTACGGCGAAGGCGTAGCGGTTGCGGGAGCCGATCACCGAGATGGCGAAGCTGAGCGATATGCCGAACAGGAAGGACAGGACCATGGCGAAGAAGACCACCAGGACCGACAGCAGGGAATAGTGAGCGATGAGCGAGCCGACCAGCAGGCCGAGGAAGGCCGGCCCCATCATGAGGGCCAGGTAAAAGATGATATCCCGTAGGAACATGCCCAGGAAGGTGGAGCGGTAGGACATCGGCAGAAGAGCGGGCATGGCCACCACGAAGTTGTTCTTACCCTGCCTTCGTTCCACATAGGTCTTTCCCAGGAAGCCGAAGGCCCCCACGCTGATGCCGTAGAGGAAGACCCCGGCATTGAGGTTGGTGATCATGTCCTTGAGGCTGATGGTCCCCTGGATATTGGTCAGGGTAAGGGCCATGACCAGGGCGATCGCGAACACGAAAACGGGGATGGCCAGGAACATCCGGGCCGATGTATAGGATATGTGCAGGCGGTACTCCTCGCGGAGCATCAGCCTAAGTAGATACATCCTCACCCACCGTGCGCAGGAAGAGCGTCTCCAGGTCCTCCTTGGCCGTGAGTTCGGCCACACCGCCGCTGGCGATGACCTTGCCGCGGTTGATGATTATCATCTCCTGGCACAGCTTCTGGGCCATCTCCAGGATGTGGGAGCAAAGGAAGATGGTCCGCCCCTGTTCTCTCAGCTCCAGGAGGTACTCGCGCAGCTTGTGCTGGTAGATGGGGTCGAGATTCACGAACGGCTCGTCGAGGAACAGCAGCTCCGGCTCGTGAATGAACGCGGCCGAGAGCATGACCTTCTGGCGCATGCCCTTGGAGAGGTCCTTGCAAAGGGTGCCCTTGGTCTCATGGAGATCGAAGAACTTCAGCCAACGGTCGATGCGCCCTTCCACGTCGTCCACCTTCCTGACCTCGGCCACGAAGTAGAGGAACTCGTAGGCGGTCAGGTAACTGGGAGGGGACTCCACCTCGGGAACTATGCCCACCCTCTCCCGCACCTGGATGCCGCGGTCCTTGACGTCCAGGCCGAGCACCTGAGCCTCCCCGCTGGTCTGGGGGATCTGCCCCGTGAGTATCTTCAGCAGCGTGCTCTTCCCCGCCCCGTTGGGGCCGAAGCAGCCGAAAAAAGTGCCTTTGGGAACTGTGAATGTGACGTCGTCAAGGGCATTGACGGTGGAGTAGCTTTTGCGAAGGTTGCGCACCATGATGGCAGGCATGACCGTTCCATCTGTTGGCGCTTATATAATTTCTATCTCGCTGTTATCACCTGCCGCCCGCCATTGGCCAGTAAATTCTATTTATCGACAATCATGCAATATTCTACCAAGACCACAGCGAGTCGGCCATACACCGGCCCTCCGCCGGTCTGGGTCCGCCCACCCGAGGTGGCGGTCCTGGAAGTTCTGAACGCCTTGAGCGTCCTCTTGCTCATTCTCACCGGGGCTGTGGCGAGGGGGTCGCCGCGATCGGCATCTTCGCTGTCCTGGGCATCATCTTCGGACTGCTGATCCTGGCCAGCGGGATCATTGGCCTGGCAGGACTGGTCGTCCACATCATCATAGTCTACTCCCTGTTCCAGCCCTGGATCAGGGCCTATTTCGGGCGGTGATGCTTTCCTTTTTTATTATGCTAATGTGTGATATTTTTATACCGCCTGGGCGTTTCTTGGAGCATGACATCCTATCAACAGCCATCACCGCCGGCCTACTATCCGGCCCCTCAACGCCACCGCCCCTTGGGCGTCACCATCCTGGCCATCCTGCAGATTTTGTGGGGCCTACTGGTCTTGCTAGTATCCTTCGCGCTCTTCGTATTGGCATTCCTGTTCGGGGCCACCAACTTCATCACCCCGTATCTGGACCAGATCCCCAGGTGGATCGTCGATCTGGGAGCGACGTTCTTCCTCGTGATGGCCGTAATAGCCCTGATAGTCGCCCTGATCTCCTTCGCCCTGGCCCGCGGCTTCCTGAAGGGCAAGGGATGGGCTCGGACCGTCGGTATAATCCTGGCAGTTCTGGAGATCGCCAGCGTCGTGTTCACCGCGGTAGCCTCCATGAACGTGCTGAACATCGCCACGGTAGGATTCTCGGCCCTGATCCCGATCGTCATCCTGCTCTACCTGATGCTGCCGAACACCAAGGCCTGGTTCACCCAGTGACCGGACCAAAACCCCTTCTTTCTTCTTTTCTGACATCACGCTACTCAACATTCATTATCTGAGAGCTCATTTCCCGCCCCATGGCCGTGTCCAAGAAGCTCATCCTCGGCATCGTGGCGATCGTTGTCGTCATCGCCATGTTGTTGATCCTCGTGTTACCCTACAACTCCATAGTCGCCAAGGACCAGAATGTTAAGAACAAGTGGGACACCGTCAAGGTAGAGATCAACAGGCAGGTGGCACTCATACCCCAGCTCCTCAGCCAGCAGGGGATCGCCACGACCTATGAGCAGGGTTTGCTGACCAACATCACCAATATGCAAACGCAGTGGCTGAACACTATGGCTAACGCCTCGTTGGCAGATCAAGTCAACTTTAGCCAACAGTTCGCCGTTCAGTTCGCCTCGTTCCTTAAGACCACCGTGGCCTACCCCAATCTCGAGGCGAACCGTGTGATCCAGCAGGTAACGGATGAGCTCGTAGGCAGCCAGAACCGCATCGCCGTCTCCCAAATCAGGTACAACGACGCGGTGAGCGCCTACAACAGCGATGTAAGGGGCTTCCCGGGCCTCATCACCGCGGGCATGTTCGGCTTCAGCCAGGCACCGTACTACAACGAGGGGTAGTGAAGCTGAGTGCGTTCCTCGACCAAGGTGGCGCTGGCCATCATCGTCGTCGTGGCACTGGTCGGCGGGACCGTCGCCGGAGTCTACTTCCTCACTAGGCCCCTGCCGAGGGACCCGGGCATCCCAACAGACCTGGAGTACTACGTCAATGATCGCGCCGGGGTGTTGTCGGATGACGATATCTACTACATCGGACAGCTGTGCAACGAGGTCGACACTAACAACTCTTGTGAGATTGCCGTCTTGGTGGTCAACACAACTGGTCAGTATGATATCGACTACTACTCCTTGAGGGTTTTCGAGTACAACGGAATCGGCAAATCGGGGCAGGATAATGGCGTCCTGATCGTGGTGGCGACAGATGAACGCACATGGAGGGTCGAGGTCGGGTATGGCCTAGAAGGCATCCTCACCGACCACACCGTCGCGGAGCTGACCCGAAATTACCTGGCCCCCAACATGACCGCTGGACACTACGGGGATGGCCTCTTCGAGCTCACCTACGCTATCGGGGTCATCATCGAAGACAATTACACTGGGGGTCATTCCGGCACCCCTGCATTCCCCATAGACGGCGTTCCCTTGACCTGGTGGCAGCTGGGACTGATTGCCGTTGTGTTTGTCATTCTGATCATAGTCACGAAGGGCAGGCTGCTGTTCCCCATCATCTGGATACTCAGCCTACTAGGCGGCAGGGGCGGGGGCGGCTTCGGCGGGGGACGGTCCGGCGGCGGGGGGGCCTCGGGAGGCCGATGACCGCTGGACATATTAGGAGCCAGGACATCCTACATGGGAGCGGACGATGAGGGCGTACTTGATGGTCGGGGTCAGGGGGAGCGGCAAGACCACGCTCATCCGCTCGGTGCTGCCCCGAGTGGGTCGCTTCGAGTATATCTCCACGGACACGGTGATACGTTCCCTGGTCGGGACCCAGTACCCTCAGTTCAACAACTTCCCCGACGAGGTCAAGAAGCAGATCCGCAGCCGGGCAATCATGTACATGAGGGATGAGACCGAGCGGTTCCACAGCCAGCTGATCGTGGAGGACCATGCCACCCTTTACAACCCGAACACCCGGAAGTTAGAGAGGGTCCTCCCCGAGGAGGCCTCGTTCTTCTTCTCGGACATCATCCTTCATTCCGTGGAACCCAGTGTGGTCCTGCAGCGGCGGCGCTCCGACCCGCTGGTCAAGCGGACCCTGGACCTCGAGTTCATCAAGCGGGAGGTGCTGGTCGAGGAGGACATGGCCCACAAGTACGCCTCCCTCTCCCACATGGACTTCCACGTCATCAAGGACCAGGGCGGCCCGGAACCGGCCGAGAGGCTGTTCCGCCTCCTCCAAGGCTATCCCTGAACTAGACCTGAACGCTCAGTCATCGCAGCCGCACTTGCGCGGGGCGGTCCTGCCAGAGCATCTGGAGCATACCTTCTTGCTGGTGTCGGAAGCGTTCCAATCGGTGCAGTCGCCGCATACCCACTCGTGGCATTGGGTGCATTCGTAGCCTACCTTGGGGGCGCTCGCTTCGGTCGAGCGCTGCTTGGACATCTTCTTTCCACAGGCCTGGCACTTGATCACGTTTCCTTCCGCCATTTTGCTGTCCGCCATTTTTCCACCTGATATGCCATTCATCGAAGTATTATTTCAAGGGACCAGGAATTTAATTCCGTTGGCATGTAGGGGTTCACCATTTATTGTCCAGTCTTTTTCCTGAAAACCCTCATATATGCACCATTGTTATCACGGCACACTCTACGGAGGGGGACCATGAAGGGCAACAGTGTGCTTACCAGCAAGATAGAGAGTGAGATAGAGCTTCTCCAGAGGCATGTCAAAATGCTGAAGGCCATCATGGACAACGAGCCCATCGGGATCATTCGCCTCTCCGAGCTTTTGAACTTTCCCCAGCACAAGGTGAGATATTCCCTCCGCATTCTGGAGCAGGAAGGCCTCATCCACCCATCGCCGGATGGGGCGGTGACCACGGACAAGCTCCGGGCGTTCATGGAGCATCTCAAGATCATCCTCGACGACATGGAGAAGACCGTCAAGGAACTCAAGTCCCAGCTTGACTGAGAGCGGAAAGGCTTAATATCATATGGTAATTGCACTTACCAACAGGCCGTCGTAGCTCAGTTGGTAGAGCGTGGGACTGTTAATCCCTGGAACAGGGGAACGGTCATCCCAAGGTCAACGGTTCGAGCCCGTTCGACGGCGCCTTGCTCTTCTATTTTCCTCCCTTCGATACGGAGATCAAGAAGTTCGTTCTAGGGTCTTTCTTAATGAGATCGCTTCGTTCAATTCGGTCGCCTTTCTCGAGCCGAACACCAGTCTCCCCCCATTCTTCAGCTCCACGAGGACGCCCGAACTGCCGCTAACGGTATATGCCTTCCCTAAGGCACCGAACCTGATGCCCCAGCCGCCGAAATCGCGCAGGGGGCGGTATACGATTACGGAGTGAGCGGTGATATCGCTCCAGGCGATCGTTCGCTTTTTAAGATGGAACGGGAAGAAGCGGTAGCTGATACCGCTTGCCTCTACTTCGACCTCGAGGTGGGTGCTCAATAGGAAGAGCGGGAACATGACCCCGGAAGCTAGGAAGATCATCACGAGCAGCTCGTCCGAGGCGGGGTTGTTGCCCCATGGTATGCCCAATACTAGCTGCTGGACCACGCCCCATAGATTTACCAAGATCACGATGGCCAGCAACAGATAGAGCCAGGGCTGCCGGAAATACTGGACCTCCCTGAAGAACACGGTCTGACTCATCTCGGGAAGAAACCACGGCCAGATACATTATGATGCACCCGTAGACAGCTCAGTTTGGAAGTTCGGGAATCGGTTCAATCGATCAACAGCAGCCCGGTCCACACCGGCCGGTCCCCCGCGGGGATCGCGAACGGCAGGCCGGCGTTCTTCGCCGTCAGGTAGACATCGATGCCCATCGCTTCCATCGACGGCCGCGATCGGAAGGGGTGGCGGCACTTCTCGCCCGAGTCCTGCCCCACGCACTCATCGCACAGTTTGCACGGTCCGCCGGTGAACGCGGTGGCGAAGCGGTAGCCCATCCTCAGGGCCTCTGATTCCAGGTCCCCCAGCAGGTTCGTGAACGCTTTCTCGCTGGCCACCAGCCGCTCAAAATATTCCCCCTTCTCATAGAGGTCCTCCAGCCTCTTGTCCTTGGACCCTTCCATGAACTGCGTGTCGATCGGGATGGGGTACTGGACCACGATGGTGTGCAGATATTTCTTCAGCACTTTGGAGAACTCGCCCATGCCCATGACGTTGGGCGGGCACATCAGGTTGCGACCGTAGTTGGCGCACAATGGCACCATGCACTTGAGCCTGACCCGGGGGTCCATGACCACGCCCCGGGTGGCCATGACCTCGGCGCCGGACGCGCCCTTGGCCTTGGCCATCTCGCACAACTTCTCCAGGTCTAGATGAGAGGACATCGGGTTCACCTCGATCCCATGGCGCCCTTCCCCGGGGAGGGCGATGTTGGAGTATCCCCCTCGTAGGCAATAACCTTTCAGCCTTCGGGAGCGAGGCCTGGGCATCGGCCCCTACTGCTTTTATCCGCTTCACGAACCTGGCATCGGGAGCGGTGACCGTCGGCCTGCTGGCCCCCGGGGGCGTTGCTCCAGCTCATTGTGGCCGCGGTCGCCTGATCATACGGACATCTCACGCCAGTCACAGGAGTCGGTGATGCCCACTTCCAGGATACCTTCGGGAAAAGGTCGGAAGAAGGTCTGCGCGTCGAGGTAATCGTTGCCGAAACGGATGATATAGGAGCGCATGAGGTTCAGGCAGACGCTTAAAGGGACCCGGGAGTCGCGATACATCTGAAGGGTCTCCAGAAAGAACGCCTTCTCCTCCCTCTTCAATTGGCCGGAGAAGTAGCCCAGGGCATGCATAAGCACGTTGACGGGGGCGTTGCAGCGGGGCGGATGATATAGCGCGACCCGGAGATGGTCCCGATAGTCGTCCCTGAGGGCCGAGACCTCCCGTCCCTCATGATTGGCCACGATGTTGCCCAGGACCTTGAGCTCCTTCTGGCTGTACATCATCAGGAGGAGCTTGTTACGGGAGTGGAACGCGATCAGGTCCACCATCCCCGGGTCGTTCAAACCGCGGAAGGAGGCCAGGGTGAACGCACCGGTCAAGAAGTGCTCTCCTAACTTGATGTTCCTAAGCCTAGCCTCGTCCTCGACGGGCAATCCCCTTAACCGTTCGAGGACCTCGCTTCCGAACATGCCCGATTCCTTGTCGATGGGGACGGCGACCTTCTTATCGGGGTAAACCCGAACGTCCCTCGTCCCGCAGGATGGGGACCGGCTCTTCAGGATGAAACCTTCCACCTCCCCCAGCTCATTCAGGAATTTCTGGCTGAAGGCGGCCATGGTATCGGTGACGTCCCGGTCGGTGGAAGGCTGAACAAGGCGCTTTTGGCCATCCCTGAGAACGATCCGGATGGGGTCCCGAGGTATCCCCAGGCCGATCTCCACTTCCGGGCAGACCGGGACGAGATCGGCATGCTCTTTCAGCCGTCGCACGAACTCCGAACCGATCATCTCCCCGTTGTAGCGGCAGCGTCCGAACTCGATGCATCGGCTGATGCCCAGACGGGGACGGGCGAAGGTCGGAGAACTGGTCACCGTCCCACCTTCACCTCGTCCCCCCCGTCGACGATCTCCGCTCCGACCTCGTTGCGGCGCAGGAACCCGGGGGCGAACGGGCTGTTGTAACGCATAAGGAAGGGCGAGCCCCGGGTCGTAATGCCATTCTCCAGGAGCACCTTAAGCAGCTCCTTCTCTCTTATCATGACCTCCCGGTCATAGGCACGCCCGCTGAACCTGAGCGCGGCGACCAGACGGGATGGCACGCCCACGATCTTGATCCGGGGGTCCAAGGGGCGGGGGGCGGTCCGCAGATCGTATCTTTCAGGAAGGGCGAACGAGAAGGAGGACCGGTCGGAGATCACCGGTGTGGTCATGGCGATCCGCTCCCCTCGCGCTCGCTGGGAAACCACCGGCGTGGTCATGGCCACCGGCTCACCGGCCTCATTGTTGCCCGAGATATAGCTGAACAGGATGGAGAACGCGGTGTCATCGCTGGCGTCGTTGACGGTCGCCAGGATGACCAACGGATACTTTCGGATCTCCACTGGTCCGACGGCGCGGACCACCTGATACTCCAGAGATTCGGCCATTGGTATCCCATTGCAGGAGTGATTATTAATACAAAATGAACCGACCTTGCCCGAAAAGGCGAGGGTTCAGATGTGGCATCCGGTCTGGCCCTTCTTCTCCAGATACTTCTGGTGGTACTCTTCGGCCCGCCAGAACGGCTTGGCCGGGACGATCTCGGTGACGATCGGACCGCGGAAGCGGCCCGATGCCTGCGCCCGCTTTTTCGAGAGTTCGGCCAGGGCCTTTTGCTCCGGAGTGTAGTAGAAGATCGAGGACCGGTATTGGTCGCCCACGTCCGGCCCCTGGCGGTTCAGGGTGGTCGGATCATGGATGTTCCAGAACACGTCGAGCAGCTGCTCGTAGGTGAGTTCTTCCGGATCGAAGATGACATCCACGACCTCGGCGTGACCGGTCTTGTGGGAGCATACGTCCCGATAGGTCGGGCTTTCGGTCGTTCCACCCATGTACCCCACCTCGGTGGCCTTTACCCCGTTCGTTTGGTCGAAGGACAGCTGCACGCACCAGAAGCATCCGGCCCCGAAGGTGGCCCGTTCGGTTCTTGCGCTCATTTCATACCTCTGTTCTCATCTTATGAAGTAGAGCTAGCCATCGCCGATGGAAAAGCCTTTCGCCGGAGAGGCGTGCCTAGAGGGGGCAGACCGCCAGACCGCGCTTCTCCAGATACCTCTGGTGATACTCCTCGGCCCGCCAGAACCTGGGAGCGGGCACGATCTCGGTGACGATCCTGCTCTTGTATTTGCCAGATTCCTGCAATCGCCGCTTGGACTCTTCCGCTTCCTTCCTCTGCTCATCGCTATAGTAGAAGATCACCGAGCGGTACTGATGGCCCACGTCCGGCCCCTGGCGGTTCAGGGTGGTCGGATCATGAAGGTCCCAGAACACGTCGAGCAGCTGCTCGTAGGATAGCACTGAGGGATCGAAGGTCAGCTCCACGGTCTCCGCATGGCCGGTCTTACCCGAATGCACATCTTCGTAGGTCGGATCCTCGGTATGCCCGCCCATGTAGCCGACCGCCGCGTCCACCACGCCCTTCATTTTTCGGAAGTCCGCTTCCACATGCCAGAAGCAACCTGCCGCGAAAGCGGCCTTCTCTAAGTTACTAGCCATTCAAAACCACCATGTTCACTTGAGAGCTACCCATACTTATTGTTTGGACTCTCGAAATGACCCGGCCAGGGTTCCTTTCGTTCAGTCGGGAAATGTTTATATCAGTATGGTCGTTAACCAGTTCGCACGGGCCCGTAGCTTAGTCCGGTGGAGCGTCAGGCTCATAGGAGTCCCTATGGGAACTGAGATACCCGATGGTCGTCGGTTCAAATCCGACCGGGCCCACATATTTTATTCTTATTCACAAATAATAATGTTCGTGCTTCGTCAATCCTTTTTTACTATGGGAATGGCAAAGTAGAAGATCGTTCCTTTGCCCGGTCCGGACTCGAACCAGATGCGGCCACCGTGCCGTTCGACTATCTTTCTCGCTATCGCTAGTCCTATTCCCGTTCCTTCGTATTCATCGCGAGTGTGCAGTCGTTGGAACATCTGGAATAGGCGGTCTTTATGCTTCGGGTCGATTCCGATGCCGTTGTCCTTGACCGCAAAAACCCAATTCCTGCCATCGTCACGAGCGGAGATGTGGATCTGCGGGGCTTCGACGCCACGATATTTGATGGCGTTACCGAAGAGATTCTCGAGCAGCTTGATCATCTGCGATCTATCCGCCATTATCATGGGAAGCGCTTCATTGGTTATCGAAGCGCTGCTCTCCTCGATGCTCACCTCCAGGTCCCTGAGCACCAAGGAGAGGACATCGTCCATGTTCACGAGGGAGAACTCTTTGCCCTTCGTCTCAACGCGAGAGTATGCGAGAAGGTCGTCGATCATGCCGGCCATCCTCTGAGCTCCATCCAGAGCGAAGTGCATATACTCTTTCGACGTGGGGTCCAGCTTGTCGGTGTTCCTTTTTTCCAGTAGGCTAAGGTAGCTGGTCACCATCCTCAATGGTTCCTTCATGTCGTGCGAAGCGATGTAAGCGAATTTTTGCAGTTCGTCATTGGAACGTCTAAGGTCTTCCTCAAGCCGCTTGCGTTCGGTGATGTCCTGGGTAATGCCGGAAGCCTTCTTTACCTTTCCATCAGGGCCCCTATCGATGCTGTCCGCCATTGTATGAAGGTAGTGCAAAGATCCGTCCTTCCACACTATTCGGTAATCGATGCCCCCTAGTTGGCCCTGTTGCATTCTCTCGACATATTCCCGGAACCTATCCAGGTCTTCCGAGTGAACCAGCCCCCATACGTCGTCCAGTTTAGTCTCCGAACCAGGCGCTAACCCGTTGATGCGGTAATTCTCATCGGACGCATCAAACCTACCAGTTTGATAATCGATTGCCCAGCTCCCTAGATGAGCGATCTCCTGGGACTTGGCCAGCACGGCTAGATTCTTACTCAACTCTTCCTCGGCCTTCTTGCGCTCAGTGATGTCTCTTGTTATCGCGATATAGCCTACGATGCGCCCCTCTCCATCGCGGTAAGGTGCTTTGGTGGTCTGGAGCATCTTCCTTCCGTTGGAGGTCAATATCTCTTCTTCAATCGTTTTCGTGATTCCAGACCCTATGACCTGACGCTCATCTCTTTCAATGGCCTTGGCCACCTCGGGGTGGTGATAATCAGCTGCCACCTTGCCGAGGACCTTTTCAGGAGCTATACCCATAAGTTGATAGAATGCTGGGTTGGCCATCAGCATGTGGCCACTGCAGTCCTTGACGAACATGGCCTCCGAGGCATTGTCCATTATGCCGCGCAAAAAAGACTCGCTTTCGGTCAGCTTCCTGGTGCGCTCCACTACCTTCTGTTCCAGCTCATCGTTGGCCTGTTTGAGCGCCCCTTCCGCCTTCCTCAGCTCGGTGATATCATGGAACGTCCAGGTCCTTCCGTAGTATTTCCCATCCTTACCGAAAACCGGCGCAGAATATCTGTCCAGGACCATCCCTTTCTTGAATTCGATCTCATCATGGCTGGTCTCATTGATGTGATCATTGAGATATGTGACTTTTTCAAGAAATTTTTCGGGGTATTTGGTCAGGCTGACAACATGCTTCAGCAACAAGCTGTCGTCTTCGTTATCCATGATGTATTGGGGAACTTGGTACAGTTCAACGATCCGATGATTGACGAGTATCCGCTTATTATTCTCGTCAATCACTAAGATCCCGTCGAGAGAGGCGGCCGTCTGGGCCTCGAATAGGGCGGTCTTTTGTCGAAGCGCCTCTTCCACCCGCATGCGCTGAGTGACGTCTCTCAATTGCACCAGCACGTCCGCCTTGTGGGTACCGTTATCAATGGGTGAGCCGGACCAATCGACCCAGAACTCTCCACCATCGCGATTTTTCAGCAGATAGTCGCTGATTTCCTCGCCCTTACCGCTCTCGGAGATCCGACGCAGGATAGGTATGGCGGGATTGTCTTCGCCGCAAACAACGAACTCGGCGAACCTCTTGCCGACGATGGCCCTGTTCCTGAAGGCCCCTGGATGGTAGGCCCCATAAGCCTCGCTCATGTACTTGACCCGGAAATCTTCGGCCGATAGCAACAGCACAGCTCCTGGTAGCTGCTTGATTACGCAAAGGATCGCTTGTTCGTCGCTTTTGATGTGGGGTACCATCAGGAGTCCGGCCATTGCATCTTCGGGTGGAAATGGCAACTATCCAATTGGATAACCCTACTTGAACCCTATCACGTGGTGCTCACGAAGATTGAATCACCGATGAAAAACCTTATCGGCCATTGTAAATCCCTCAAAACCCCTGATCGTGGGCTTAGACGTGGCCCTTCACATCGCTCACAGGCACAATCTGGACATAAGGAAAAAAGGGTCTGGCGCCCGGCGCTTTTCCTCTCTGATTGAGCTCGAAAATCGGGATGCTGGCTCGAAAACTCTCACATTCTGGGGGAAGTGTCAGCCCCGATATCGGTCCCATTGATCTAAGAAAAATGAAAGGTTTGCCCAGCAGGGGTTCAAGCACCAAAATCCCGTTATTGAATTAAAATCCGAGATGCTGGCCTGAGTCCAATCAAATCCGACCGGGCCCACTTTTCTCCATATCCAGTTATCTCGTATTCTCTTTCCATAAGGGGGGTCTCGCGCTTGATGCCAAAGGCCGCTCCTTCCACCCGTCCTTCAGCTTCCCGCCGCCGACCCACCGCTAACGGCTCTCGCTACCTTGACCCACCTTCATTGTCGCCCCGTCACAGCCCCTTGACCGTATTCGAGTGGAGTTCCAAGTCCGCCTTTACCGGTTAAGTTTAATATTAGTTGATTTAACGTAATCATAGGTGATAATATGGCTGGCGTAAAATGCCCAGTATGCAATGACAGGCTCTCTGCCCTAACCACCGCTGAACTGAATGCCGAACTCAGGGAACACATAGCTGAAGCACACCAACTGAGGGCGGCAACGACCTGGAAGGGTGATGACCCTTCCCGTTACACCCAAGAATCTGTTAGGCAGCGCCAGGAGGCCGGTCAATGGAGGCCCCCTAGTGACCCGGAAACCATTGCTGAACGAGAGGCGACCACCTGGTCCGGAGAAGAATCGTCCAAGGAGACGGCCGCGGACAGGACCGCCCGTCAGGAGGCCGGTAAATGGGAAAGGCCCCACGGTCCCGAGACCGCTATCGAGCGAGAGGTGACCACTTGGAATTCACCAGAATCGCCCGAGAATGCGGAAGAGAGGGAACTTCTACAAGAGGAGGTGACCGAGTGGAAGTATCCGAGGGGTGGCCATGTGCAAAAGATGGAGATGGCGCCCATGGTCAACTGTCCCATATGTGACGAGGCCATTACTGGAAGCGACGAGGAGAACCTCTCCGACGAGCTCAAGGACCATGTGTCCAATGCCCATCGGGATCGCTTGTAATGAGATCTTGGTGAAGGACCTGCGATAAACCAAAATAAGGAGATGAGGCCTCTCGGCCCCTATCTCTTCCAGAAGATGGTAGAACGGCTACGGCTCAGTATTTACCAAAGCACCACTCGTCCGGGGCATAACGGGCTCCAATCTCCCAGTCTTCCTCGGCATCCCGACGAATGACACCAATCCATCGGTCACATCATAAATAATGAAGGGAGAAGGGTTTGTCCAGAAGGCGCTCTTGCACGGTAACCTCATCGGTGAGGTCATTGACCTGATGGTCCGGGCTTTTAACTTTTTGTCCCATTAGGACCACGGTCCCCCACGATCGGGTGAGGGTTCGTTCAAAACATCATAACGTTAAAGAATAGAATTGTATTCTAACCTCGAGATCACCCATGGAAGCCGAGACCAGACTCCTTTATGACATTACCCTGATGCTCATCGTTGCCGGGGTCTGCTCGGTCGTTCTGGCCAGGGTCAAGCTCCCCGCCATCATCGGCTATCTGACGGCAGGCATCCTGTTGGGGCCGTACATCTTTCCTCAGGTCGTGGTCCAGCCGGACACGGTGGAGATCTTCGCCAGCATAGGCATCGTCATGCTGATGTTCTTCATCGGCCTAGAGCTCAACCTCAAGGGCCTGAGGAAGGTCGCCTCGTTCGCCATGATCATCGCGGCCATAGAGATGACCCTCATGGTCGTTATCGGATATTCCATAGGCCTTGCCCTTGGTCTCGGCACCCCTGAAGCGGTCTTCCTCGGTGTGACCATCTCCTGCGCCAGTACCGCCGTGGTGCTGGGAGTGATGAAGGACAGCAAGCACATGGACGGCAAACTTTCGAAGGCGGTGCTGGGCATCCTCATTATGGAGGATATCGGCATCATCATCATACTGGCCCTTTCGGCGCCGATCATGGGGACCAGCTCCTCGTCGTCCATGCTGGAGACGTTCATCGTGATCATCGCGTTCATAGGGATCAGCGTGGTCGTCGGCCTCGCCGTCGTCCCCAGGGTGCTCAACTGGGTAAGAAAAAACTATTCCGGCGAAACGCTGTTCATCGTCTCGGTGGGCATTGGCTTCGGTATGGCCATGATCTCCAGCTACATCGGCCTGTCCGAGGCGATCGGCGCGTTCCTGGCGGGGATCATCGTCTCGCAGGCCTGCTGCTCTGAGGATGTCTGCATCAAGGTCGAGCCGATGAAGGAGCTGTTCATGGCCATATTCTTCCTGTCCATCGGCCTCCAGCTAGATCCGTCCCTGATGATCTCCGGCCTGCCGCTGGCCGCGACCATCGCGGCCATTTTCATCACCGGCAAGTTGGTCAGCGTGGGACTGGGCTGCTACGTGGCCAATTTCAAGGCCCGGTCGGCGTTCCTGGTTGCCGCGAGCATGGTGGCCATGGGGGAGTTCACCTTCGTGGTGGCAAAGGTCGCCCTGGACGGGGCGGTCATCACCAATGCGATGTATTCGTCGGTCATCGGGGCGGCT
This sequence comes from uncultured Methanomassiliicoccaceae archaeon, assembly GCA_964477865.1. Classification (GTDB taxonomy): domain Archaea; phylum Thermoplasmatota; class Thermoplasmata; order Methanomassiliicoccales; family Methanomassiliicoccaceae; genus UBA6. The sequence goes on from CAYZEV010000002.1 coordinate 123,254, forward strand.
CTGATAACGATGCTCGTGCTGCCCTTCATATCCAAGGGGGCCCCCTCGCTTTTCGATAGGGTCGTGGCAAGTATGCCAAAGGGCATCTATGCTCCTCTTACCAAGATCGAAGGCATACGCATGGCCACCCGGGAAAGGATGAAGGCCTCGATGGAGCTGAAGAGGAAGGTCCAGCGTCACCTCCTGTTCATCTTCGTCGACTTCATCATCATACTGGTCATCCTGCTGGCAGCGAACCTCCTGACCTTCGTAAAAGAGTTCACTGTCACCTACTCAGATGATGTCAGCATCCTCCCGTCGCTCCTGCTGTTCATCATCGAGCTCGCCCTCACCTTGCCGGTGATGATCAATATTGTCGGCCGGCTGAGGAAGATCGCCGAGCTATTGACCCAGGCTTTGACTGACCAGGATGAGTATCGGGCCATCAGCAAGACCGGGGCCTACAAGTTCTTCCTGAACATCGGTTCGGCCATCGCGCTGGTGATCCTGTCGCTCCTGATCGCCCAGTTCTTCCCGGGATTGGAAGGGCTCCCCCCGACCTGGATAATCCAGGTCGTAATCGTGATCCTTTTTGTGACCTGGTTCGCCTGGGACACCATCCACTCGCTCTACAGCAAGCTCTCCACCTCCCTCACCAGAGAGATCGCTGAGCCGGCCACGGGGGTGGAGAGGGAGCCTGGCGGGCCGGATGAATTATCGCGAACGTCCGGGCCTGATGAGCCCCCCATCGGGCACTGACCACCAGGGGCATACGGGAGCACTCTGCCCATTACGCGCCTCCCGCAATTCGTCCGGTCAAGGTGTTCCTATCGGATCGTCCATCCGGGTTAATTCTTCCGATCAGGCGGTCATGAAATGGTGCTATCAGGCGCCTCACAAGGAAGCTTTGTTCGCTCTTGTACGTGGGCTTCGCCGCCGCCTTGGTCCTTGGGCACAGACCCCCTATGCCCTCTGCACCATCTTCACGATGCCGGGCACGGCGTTCCATATGCTCGCCTTCTAGATGGTCCGCGGAACCTCTTCCTTACCGAATCAAGCCTCCGGTCCTTGGCCGGCCCTTCGTAGCTGACCGGGATCCCATCATTGGACCAGCATTCCGAAATTACCATACCGTCGCGGAACGTCTGGCCGGTTGGTCGGGCCCGCATATGGGATCACGGACGACATGGGCTCTCCCTAGACCATCCTGACAAAGCGAACGGCCGATTCAACGACATCGATGACCGTTCCCTCGTGATAAGGCTGCTACCGCTCAGCCCGCCGAGCAGGTCTGAGGTGACCTTCCTGAGATCATTTCTCGCACTGCCACGACTTTATCAGTCGGTCGAGTTCCATCAGCTTCCTGATCACGGTCCTTCCCTCCTTGGTGAGGGATAGTTGATACCTCTTCCGAGGCCTGGTCTCGACCTTGACCTCGATCAGCCCCTTTTCCTCCAACTGCTTGACGATGATCATCATCCTTCCATAGTTGGGCATGACCTGCCTCAGCTCGCCCGCGAGCACTTGTTCCCCCTGGTGGGCATTCAGGTACTCCAATATCGAGAAGACGTGATCGATGTCAAGAACATTCACCGAATCCTCGTTCAACATTTCGGTGGTCGGTAAACGATTAGGGAGCTTAATGCTTGGGTTCAACTTTCTGGCCCTGGATTTGAATATCGGCAATTATTATATAGCCTATGACATTCCGGTGCCGGATGCCGAAATCGGTATACGGCATTCAGCCCGGAATGGAGGATGTCCGCAGGACACCTCACAAAATAAAGCACTACTCTAGTGATTTCCCCTGTGCTCTTCCATTCCGGGCCCTGGACCGGCCGAAACGATAAGGGATGGGATTGGGGATGGGGACAGGTAGCATAGGCAATGAAGACGGCCATCGCCGTCGTTCGCAGGCAATAGCTTTTGTCATCATGCTCGGCCTGGTGAGTCTCTTGGCCGACGTAGCTACCGAGGGTACCCGCAGCATAATGGGACCTTACCTGGTGCTGCTGGGAGCGAGCGCCACCGCTGTAGGCATAGTGGCCGGTCTGAGCGAGCTGATCGGTTACAGCCTCAGGATCGTGTTCGGATGGGTGGCCGACAAAAGGGGACACTACTGGATCTTGATGTTCGTTGGCTATGCCATCAATCTCATAGCGGTACCCGCCATGGCGTTGGCCGGGGACTGGGTGGCCGCGGTCTGCCTCATCATGCTCGAGCGTGTCGGGCGGGCCATCCGCAGCCCGGCCAGGGACGCCATGCTGTCCCACGCCGGGAAGGAGGTTGGACGGGGATGGAGCTACGGCCTGCAGGAGGCCCTCTCCTCAATAGGAGGGATGGTTGGCCCCATGGTCGTGGTCCTAGTGCTGTTCCTCGATGGCGACTATCGCATGGGTTTCGAGATACTGCTGATCCCGGCCCTGATGGCCGTGGTGCTCCTCGCCTACGCCCGGAAGATCAATCCGGACCCAAGCAAGATGGAGATTGCATGTCCTCATGTCGAACGCAAGGGGAAGTTCTCCCGCCTGTTCTGGATCTACATAATGGCAGGAGCCCTGATCGCCTGTGGTTATGCGGACTTCCCGCTCATCGCCTTCCACATTGGCAACTTCGCCATGGTCTCCGAGGGCTGGATCCCCATCATGTACGCGATAGCCATGGCCGCAGATGCCCTGGCCGCTCTCTTTTTCGGAAAGCTGTACGACCGGGTGGGGGTCGCCCCCCTCGTGGTCGTTTCAGCGATCGTGCCGTTGTTCGTGCCGTTGATCTTCTCCAACGACTTCACCACCGTGGCCGTCGGGATGGTGCTTTATGGGGTGGGCTTCGGGGCCCAGGAGTCGGTCATGAGGGCCATGGTGGCCGATATGACCCCTCACGACCGGAGGGGGTTCGCCTTCGGATGTTACAATGCCGCGTTCGGGGTCTCGTGGTTCCTGGGAAGCTTGGCCATGGGCATACTGTATGACGTGTCGCTCCCTGCCATGATGGCCCTATCTATGCTATTACAGTTCGCCGCGATCCCTCTATTCGTGATAGTGATGAGAGGCTATCCGTTCGGGAAGGCCGTCATGGAGTATGCTCCCCCAACTGATCCAGGCATTCCGGAAGGGATTAACGGTCCTGGCACCCCCGCTTCCAGCGCCATGCCCGAGGGCACGGTGTTGGTCGTACCTAAGCCGGACATCCCGCCGATAGGGACGCCGAATGCCACTGGCGCGGGGAAAGTGCTGGCAGCATCATCAGATGGTGTCCTTTCCGGGTCCCCCCCACCCGAGCGGGACGCCGTGGAGGTATCGTCCGCTGAACGATAGTCTAGGTCATCATCACCATAGCTGGCGAGGGGCGTTCGGTCCGGTACGAGCTCGATGTTCAGCTACTGCTGCTCCGGCCATCGGACGGGCGATCTTTTTCGCCTCCTCCCGGACCGCGATCGGTGTCCCTGACGGCGCCGGGCAGTTGATCCTCATGCCAGAGACCAGGAAATCATGGAACGCCTTGCTTTCATCATCCTGCATCAGGTCGGTCAGGGACCGGGGGCCAAGACCCCCGACCAGCTACTGGGCATTCGGGCAGGTGGTGGCCGCCCTGGCATTATTGGTCCCACTCGCTGGTGGAGACCTCGATCTGCGAAAGGCTCTGACATGGATGCATGTTGATGTTTACCCAGGATGTCGTTGAGCTCCCTCACGATCGTATCTCCTGACAAGGTTAATAAGTCAGGATTGCGGCCCATGCCAACTAATATGTTCCGCACCGCCCATATATGACTGGGTATCCATCATGACCATTTGCGGTGATGAATCCAGAAAACTGGTCGAGGCACTTGGACTGAAATACGAACCGGTGGCCATCACCCTGATCAAGAAGGGCGGAGACCTGCCGCAAGGCTATGCGATACCGGACGCCCCGATACGCCATTGCCAGGCCATCATGCGCGCTAGAAGGGGGGAGAGCCTGGTGGTCAACTCGGATAAACAGGCCTGCCCGGTGGGGGCATCGTCCCTGGGTCTGAGCCCGGCCCCGGAGAAGGTGAGGTCCGGAGAGTTCCACTTCAACATGGGCATGTATGCCACCCAGGAGGCGGCCCGGGCCACCATCGAGCAGCGGCCTGCCCTGGAGGTCGGGAGCGTGGAGGCGACCGCCGTAGCCCCCCTGAGCAAGGCAACGCTCAAGCCGGACGTGGTGGTGATCACCGGAACCCCGGAACAGGTCTTTTGGCTGCTGCCGGCGGCGTCCACGTTCTCGGTGGGGGGCCGAGTCACCGTGGAGATGGCCGCGGTGCAGGCGTCGTGCGCCGATTCGACCGTGCTCCCTTACCTGACCGGCCAGGTCAATATCTCCCTGGGATGCTTTGGTTGCCGGAAGACCACCGACATCGCCCCGGAGGAGATGCTGGTCGGGATCCCCGGCAACCGGCTCGAGGAGATCGTGGTCGCGGTCGACAAGATGAAAGAAGGGGTCATCCCCAAGTCCCGCGCCAAGTAGGGGGGCCAATATGCAAGGAAAGGACGACAGCACCCAGCAGGAAAAATGGGACCGGACCTATGCCGGCGCGCAGGACTTCTTCGGCCGACTGCCGAGCGAGCTCGCGGTGAGCTCGCTCAAGTCCCTTCGGGACAATGGTGCCAAAACCATCCTGGAGCTGGGCTGCGGCCAGGGCAGGGACACCTGGTTCTTCGCCCACAACGGTCTGGAGGTGACCGCTCTCGACTATTCGGAGACGGGCATCTGCCAGATGAGGGAGAGGGTCGAAGAGCAGGGGGCCAAGATCTCCCTGAAGGCCCATGATGCCCGGGACCCCCTGCCGTTCCCCGACGGCTCCTTCGATGCCGTGTACTCGCACATGTTCCTCACCATGGAATTCACCGAGGCGGAGATCGTGGCGATCCTAGCGGAATGCCGTCGCGTGCTTCGCCCAGGAGGATTGCACATCTATTCGGTAAGGAACGAGCACGATCCCCACTATGGAAAGTTCACTCCTAAGGGCGAGGACATGTGGCAGAACCCGTTGGGCTTCGTCGTGCACTTCTTCTCCGAGGACAAGGTCCGGCGACTTTCCACGGGCTACGACATTCTTTGGATCAGGGAGTTCGAAGATCCGTCTCCTCCCTTCACCAAGAAGTTATATGAGGTCGTCCTGCGAAAACCCCGGACGTGAGGTCGGTGGCCCCAACCCTCATCGGCCCTGCGACGGTCCGTCAAAAATATTAGCCTAGGAGCCGTTCATTCCCCGATGCGCCTTATCTGTTCGAACTGCAACGCCGTGGTCACTGGTACGGCAAACTTCTGTCCCCGTTGCGGGGCGCCCAAGGCCCTGTTCCGATCCGATGGGGCGGTCGCCCCTCCGCCAGCCGCCCCAGCTTCGACCGCGCCTCCCTCGATGAACATCGCCCCCGCCGTTCTGATGGCCCTTGGCCTACGCCCGGGGGAACGGGCGATAAGAATCTGGAGGGCAGGCTATGTGGTCCCCGACCGGCACTATGACGACGATTCGGCCTACCCGGTCATGCTCCCTGGCATCTTGGTCGCCTCCGATAAACGGCTCATCTTCGTGCAGGAAAAGGGCCTGATGAGCAAGAGCTACCAGCCGATGGTTTCCCTGGAGCTACGGCAGATAACCGGTCACCGGATAACCTCCCTGCTCAAGATGAAGGAGCTGGAGATCGAGCTAGAGGACGAGAGGGGGCTCAGAAAGCAGAGGCTCTCCAACCTCTATGAGATCGACCCTCTGACCCTGAAACCGCTCCAGCCGTCCACCCCGGACGAGGCCCGGGCGTTCTTCGGAGCCCTTTTTGGAGGGGCGAGGTAGAACGTCAACGCTCGCCGAGCGTCCAGCTCACCCGTCGCGGACCTCTATATCCTCGGCGGCGAATCGCTTCTTCAGCTCGGTCAGGAATTCCGAGACTATCTCATCGCGTTTGTTGATCTCACGGATCCAAATGCGTATGGCGACCCGGACCCGGCTGCCCTGGAGGTCGACCACGTTCACCTGGGGGTTCAGCGTGCTGAGGTCGTGGCTGGAACCGAAGAACGCGCGGATGGATGGACGTTCGAAGAGCTTGATGACCGCCTTCTTCTCTTCCTCGGTCACGGTCGGCAGGATGCGGGGATGGATGTCCGCTTCCTCATGAACGATCGTTCTTATGCGTTCGAGGTCGCTCACCGGAGCGATCCATAGGGGAATGACGACGGCCACGAAGCCCGCCCGGGTGTAGTTGACCACCTTTCCATTGATTATCTGCGAGTTCGGAATGATGGCGATGCGACCGTCGACGTCCCGGAGCACCGTCGTCATCAACGTGATGTCCTTGACCCGCGACACCCCGGTGGTCGGGGTCAGGCCGACGTCCACCCAATCCTCCAGCTGGATCGGCCGATTGATGGAGATGATAAGCCCGGCCAGCATGTTCTGGACGATCTGCTGGGAGGCAAAGGCGATGGCCACCCCCACCAGGCCCAGGGAGATGATCAGACCGGAGAGCTGCAGCTGGAGCGCTATGCCGAAACCAATGACGAGGGCCGTACCGATGATGGCATACCAGGCGGTCCGGGCCACGCTCTTTGATAGGCGAAGGCCGACCTTGTCGTCCAGGTACTTCCGGATGAGAATGCTGGCCACCTTACCGAGCAGCGCCCCCAGGGCCAGGATGAGGGCGAAGAGGATCAGCATGATCGCCGTCACGTTGCCGATAATGGGTTCAGTCCACCAGCTCATACGATCCCTCCTGTTCTCCTCACCGCGCGATACTCATGTAGGTCCTCATTTCAAGATCTGCCTGGCGTAAATGCAGAGCTGGATACATTAAATCAATGTCCTTTCTGGTAGCGGCCCGGCCAGCCAAGACGGTCAAAAGGCGACCCGATGCTCGGACCTCAAGAGCGGCCCGTCAGGTGCTCTTGGGAGCGCGCAGGGCGAGGACCTCGATCAAACTTTCCCAGTCCAGGATGGTCTCCACGCAGCCGTCCTTGGAAGTGACCACGCCCATGGCCAGGAGATCTATTCGGTCCGCCATCTCGAGCCCTTCCTTCACTTCCATGAGGCACCCCACCCCCACGATGGCCTCCGGGCGGTACTTCTTTATCAGGCGGGTAACGAAGGTCGAGCCCGGAACGATGAACACCTTGCATCCATAGCTTTGCAGCTCGTCGATGGTCTTCCCGATATCGCAGCGCATGCAACGCTTGCACACCAGTCCTTCGGTGGTCAAGCTGGCCGGGCAGTCCGCCGAACGGAGGCATTGCGGCAGGAACACCAGGCGCCGGTCCTCGGGGATCTTGCTGAACCGCTCCCGGTTCAGCTGGTTGCTGAGCCGGATGGTGAAGGAAGTGAGATCGTTCCCATTGATCTTCCCAACCCTCCAAAGGACCTTGATGACCCCTTCGAGGACAATGAGGCCAGGGCGGAGCAGCCAGGGCAGGTAGAAGTGCCCTTTGCGTATGGAGATTATGGCCAGAACGACCATGAACAGGGAGAGGGCAAGCACCCCCACCAGCAGGATGATGGTGATGTAACCTAGAACGGACATCAGCTGGTCAAAGGAAGGAAGAACGATGGCCACGGGCGGTCATAGGATGGCTCCACTATAACAGTATGTCCTTTTGGTTCTGAGAAATAGAAGGGACGGTGGCTCTCCTTGACCGACCTCGATCATCGAAAAAGTCTACTTGCGCAGGGGCCAAGGACGATGGCGCACAAGGCTTCGGCATCTCCCACATATTGGACCCTTTAGCTTCCTTTTTTATATGGTCAGCTCCCAGAAGGGAACCGGTCCGTGCCTCGGACCGGTGGGATTGTGAAAAGAACAGCGATCTTGGCAGTGATCGTCGCCCTCGTCCTGGTGGCGGCGGGGGCCTATGTGGTATTGACCTCTGGTATTGTAACCAACAATTCGATATTGGCGCCGGTCGACAATGATGGGGCGAACAACGACACGGACAACGATGCGGGAGATCAACCATCCCCTGCCCCGGGCAACGAGGCCCTGTCGATACCTTTCCCGATGGACCTGGCCAGTGCGGACGCCCGGATCGCCCTGGACCTGAGCTATCCCGGAAAGGGACAGGAAGGAACGTATGACTATTCCTGGAACCAGTCCTACGAGTTCCGCCTCAACAGTTCTGTTCAGAACAACTTCGAGGGCCGGGTGCTCACCAAGGTCTTCGCCAACAGGTCCGACCAGATCGGAGCCCATTGCCTGATCATCACCTCGGGCGGGGGGTCTCCTGTGCCCTGGTGGCTCAACGAGAAGGACGGCGTCAACGTCATCAACGGCGACCTGGGGAACTGGACCAGCAACGGGACCGGCGGGGAATCGACGGCGTTCACCCTGCTTTTTAACCGGACGGGCGGTTTCAATCTGACCTTCCAGTCGTTCGACCTGGACACCGGCGAAGCCCTGTCCGCCCCGCTGTCGGTGGGCCCGCTGCGCGTTCCGGTGGCCGGGTCCCTGGTGATAGATGCCCTCGGTCCGGGGAGCTACCGCACCGAGGGGAACGGCACCCACTACACGGTGATGATCAATGTCACCAACGGATGGAACATAAGGCACGGGGTGGACGCCTCCTATCTGGTGCTGAGCAATGGGACCGCGGAGGTGAGGGCCAACCTGAGCGCGATGTCCTTCGCCGACCAGAGCCTGGCCACTGGTCAGACGACCCAGTTCATGGCCTATTTTGACATCACCGGAGATATCGAGAACCTTCGACTGGAGTATCGGGACCAGGACAGCGGTCAGGTGGTGGACGTGCCGCTGGGCTGATCTCACCGTTCCTTCTTTTTCAATTCCCCGGTCGGGGCATGGCATATATCTCGGGAGAGAGCATTCACGGTGAGACCATGGCCCAACTGACCCTCTCCAGCCGGATCACGCTCAACAACGGGGTGAGGATTCCCCTCCTGGGCCTGGGAGTTTTTCAGGTGCCCAACGAAACGGCCCATCGGACCGTGCTGCAGGCCCTGGACATCGGTTATCGGCATGTGGACACGGCTTCCTACTACCAGAACGAGGAGGGAGTGGGCCGGGCGGTCCGGGAGAGCGGGGTCCCCAGGGAGGACATCTTCGTCACCACCAAGCTCTGGAACAGCGATCATGGGTTCCGGGAGGCCCGGGCGGCCTGCGACCGCAGCCTGAAGGCGCTCGGTCTGGACTACGTCGATCTGTATCTCATCCACTGGCCCCGGGGGGACCGACGGGTGGAGACCTGGAAGGCCCTGGAGCGCATCATGGACGAAGGGAAGGCCCGGGCCATCGGGGTGAGCAACTATCTGCCCCGGCACCTGGATGAGACCATCGCCAGCTCCTCGGTCGTTCCGGCGATCGACCAGGTGGAGTTCTCCCCCTTTTTGTATCAGAAGGAGCTGCTGGCCTACGCTAGGTCCAGGGGCATCGTGCTGGAGGCGTTCAGCCCGCTCACTAGGGGCAGGAAGCTGGGGGATCCCCGCCTCCTCGCCCTGGCCAAGGACTATGGCCGGTCTCCCGCCCAGATGCTGATCCGATGGGTCCTGCAGAAAGGAATGGTGGCCATCCCCAAGTCCGTTGACCCGGGCCGGCTCAGGGAGAACGCCGGCGTCTTCGATTTTGCCATCTCGGACCGGGACGAGGAGGCCATGGATGCCTGGAACGAGGACCTCCATACCACCTGGAACCCCGCGGACATCCCCTGACCGCCCTCGGGCAATGGCTTTCGGCGAACGGCTTATGGTCCCGGCCGACGTTAGAGGGAGCATGACCGGACCGATGGAGGCCATCCGGAGGAAGTGCGAGCAGCTGGACGTTCCCCTGGTAGGCGTGGCCCCGGTCGATCGCTGGGACGAGGAGCCCTTCCGACCGTGGGTGCCCCCTGACTTCAGGCCGCGGAACATCTACCCGGAAGCAAGATCGGTGATCGTCATCGGCCTGCCGATGGACCTGCCGGTGCTGGAAACGACCCCCTCCATATTCTACCATGAGCTCTACAATACGGTGAACCGGCTGCTGGACGAGGACGCCTATCGCATCGCCTCCATGTTGAATGACATGGGGCATCCCTCCATCTTCACCCCCCGGGACGGGTACGGCAAGCTGGAGGTGCTGAGGGACCGGCCCCTGGCGTTCTTCTCCCACCGCCATGCCGCGTACCTGGCCGGCCTGGGGACGTTCGGGGTCAATAACATGCTCCTGACCCCGCGGTACGGGCCCCGGGTGCGGTTCACGTCCATCCTGACCACCGCCCCGCTGCCGCCAGATCCGCTGATGAAGGAGGAGCTGTGCATCCGGTGCATGCGGTGCGTCAGGGCCTGCCCCGCCCAGGCCCTGGTGGAGAAAGAGTATCCTCAAGGGATCACCCTGAAGGACCGCTGCACGGACCATAATCTCAGGCTGGCCGAGCGGTACATCTCCCCCTGCGGGCTCTGCATCAAGGTCTGCCCGGTGGGAGCGGACCGCGAGGTCTTCGGAAGGCGGGACGCCGGACTGTACGAGGACCGCGAAGGTCACGAGGCCCATCACCGGGCCTGGGAGCACGTCCGCGCCTATGGCGGAAAACCCGGCTAGAAACTATTTTGTCCAGCTCCCCCCATGAGGTGGCATGAAAGCGGAAGTGAAGGCGGTCCTGGACACCGCGGCGGGCCGGCGGGCCGCCCAGCTCCGGAAGCAGGACCCCGAGGCCCGGACCTCTTACGTCCTGGACGATATGGTGCCCCGAGCGGTGGTAAAGGCCGAGAAGGACGGCAGGATCCTGGCCTTCGAGTTCCTGGAGACCGCCGAGACCGCGGCGGTCCAGGCCAACATGGAGGACTACGTGTTCGCGGCCAATGAGTTCGGGTCGGTGACGGTGTGCCTGCCGGAGGCGAACTATCCCCGGGAGATGGCCGCGACGGTCCTTGCCGACCTGCAAGGGCGCATCAGGCAGGGCGGGGCCACGGGGGACTTCCGGTTCTCCGGTTACACCTACGACGCCATGGGGAACTTCAAGAAGATCAAGTGAGAGCCGGGTCCGAAGAGCGTTGGAGGTCCTGATCCCATGGAAGAACCGGATAGCGAGACCGTCTGGTGGCTTTGCGCCTACTATGCCTATCTCGACAGCTGGAAGGCCGCGGACCGGGCCGATGAGGATGAGGCCACCGAGCGGGCCGTCGGCTCCCTGCAGGACACCGTCAGCGGTTTTATGGATCGCCACCACAACTTTGGAACCCTGAAGTACCGCATGGACAACGCCTCTACGGAGAGCGGTTCGATCTTCCCGCCCCGGTCGGTGTCCTCGGCCCTCAGCGATCTGGCCCTCGGCGTACCCATCGACGATCTGGAGCCGGCCATGCGCCGGGCCGCCAATCTTCCTGAGGGACCGGGGGAGGCCAAGGGGGCGCTGATGGACCTCGAGGATTTCGTTGAGAGCCAGGTCTCCCGGGGGCATCTGGAGAGGTCCCAGGCCCGGCCGGAGCGATGGCCCGAGCTGATGGCCGCCCTGTGGCATATCCAGGAGCCGACCGGCTGGCCGCTCTATAGCGCCCCGGCCCTGAACTACCTGAGGAAGAGAGGGGAGGTCGCACCGCTGGAACCGGCCCATGACTACGCGGAGTACGCGGGGTTCATGAGATGGCTGTCCGAGCGGACCGGCGCCGATATGCTCTCCCTGGAACATCTGCTCTCCGCCCTGGAGGAGGGCGAGGTCGAGGTCCCTGAGAGCGAGGCGTGCTTCCGCCGGAGCATGGAAAGGGCCGCGGAGCTGGAGCGCGAAGGTATGGCCGACCAGGCGCTGGCGATGTATGAGAGGGCCCTCTCCCTCCGTCCCCGGACCCCGGAAGCTCTTCGCCGCAAGGCCGATATATATGAGGGCAGGGGGCTCATCATGGCCGCCATAGGGGAGATGGAGGCGCTGATCGAGATCGAGCCCCGGGACCTGCCGGCCCACCGGAAGCTCATCGTGCTTTACAAAGGGCAGAAGATGGTCCGCGAGCACAACATCGAGGTGCGGCGGTTCAAGGCTCTCATGGAAAAGAAGGATCGAGATCGAACCCCCCAATAGACACGGGTCAGATGTACTCGGGAACGATAGAACCTCGGTGATGCTCCGGATTATTCGCCGCTTGCCCCGGATGGTCTAAAATAAGTACGGTTCCGATGAGCGTCCTATGCTCTCCTCGACCCCTTTGACCTTCGCTTCCCGGGTCCGTCTGAACAACGGAGCCCTCATGCCCGTCCTGGGCTTCGGCACCTGGCGGCTTCATGGCCATCAGACCCGAACCGCCGTGGAGGCGGCCATCCGTACCGGGTATAGATTGATCGATACGGCCAGCATCTACGGCAACGAGGTCGAGGTGGGAGAGGCGGTCCGAAGGAGCGGTGTCCCCCGGGAGGAGCTGTTCGTAACCTCCAAGCTGTGGAGCCACGAGCATGGCCACGATGAGGCCAAGGAGGCCTGCCGGGGGAGCCTGGAGCGGCTGGGACTGGACCATCTCGACCTCTACCTCATCCATTGGCCGGCGGGGGGCAGGAACGTGGAGACCTGGCAGGCCATGATCGAGCTGCTGCGGGAGGGAAGGACCAGGGCCATAGGGGTCAGCAATTTCAGCCTGGAGGACATGGCCCCCCTGATCAATAGGACCGGTATCGTCCCTTCGGTCGATCAAGTGGAGTTCAACCCCTATCGCCACGATGACCATCTCCTGACCGAATGCGTCAGGGCCGGCATCCAGGTGGAGGCCTACAGCCCCTTGAACGGCATGGACCTCAAGGACCTGGCGGTGGGGGAGCTGGCCATCCGCCATCGCCGCAGTCCCGCCCAGGTGGTGCTCCGCTGGTGCCTCCAGAAGGGGACGGTCGTTCTGACGAAATCGTCCCACGCCGAACGGATCGCGGAGAACTCCCAGCTCTTCGATTTCGAGCTGACGCCGGACGAAATGGAGAAGCTGGACCGGTTGGATTAGGAGCCCAGCCTTCCCGTTCGGCCCCTTGCTGTTCATCTGGATTATAACGCTTCCCGCACCCTTTAATCGATGAACGGGCATGCTCCGCTGCCCCGCGGCAGGGCAACAGCATGTTCAAAGGAACCCGGTCCCCCCATGGCATCTTCGGCGAGGTGCCCCCAAAGGTCAAGTGGCTCATCCTACTGATGTTCTTCTCATCCCTGGCCACCGGCTACTTCTGGGTGGCCACCTCGGCCTACCTTCCGCAGGTGGGGGTAAGCTCGAGCGAGGTCGGCCTGATCCTGGCCATCAACGGGGTGGCGTTCATGCTGGCGGCGATCCCCATGGGATTGCTGGCCGACCGCACCGGGCGGAAGAGGATCCTGCTGGCAGGGGTCCTGGGCATGCCCCCCACCCTGCTGATCTATGCGTTCACCTCCGACCTCACCTTCCTGCTGGCGGCCTCGGCCGTGGCCGGCATCGCCGAGGGCGCGTTCCTCACCACCTGGAACGCGCTGATCGCCGACATGACCACCGGGCAGGGACGCAAGGAGGCGTTTGCCCTGTCCTTCATCGTGTCCTCGGTCTCAGTGGGGCTGGGATTCGCCCTGCCTCTGGCCTTTCCGCTCATCTCGGAGCTGTCGGGCTGGGACACCTTCCAGGTCCACAACGCCTTCTTCGTCATCCTGGCCGCCGTGTCGATGATCACCCCCATCACCCTGGCCCGGTTGCTCAAGGACCATGAGGAGACGCCCATCGAGGGCGTTTCGTTGAGGAAGGGCAAGAACATGGGACCGATGCTGAAGTTCTCCGCCTTCAACTCGCTCATAGGCCTGGGAGCGGGGTTCATCATCCCCCTCATCCCCCTGTGGTTGCTGGGCCGGTTCGGGATCCCCGATACCTACAGCGGCCCCCTGCTGGCAGTGGCCATGATGACCATCGGGTTCGCCTCGATCGCCAGCGCCGGCCTGGCCCGCCGGTACGGGACGGTCCGGGCGATCGTCCTGTGCCAGGGCTCCTCCACCATCTTCATGCTGGCCCTGGCCTTCGTTCCGAACGCGGCCACGGCCGGGGCGTTCATCATCATACGGGCGATGCTGATGAACATGTCCGGGCCGTTGACCGACTCGTTCCTGATGGGCATCATCTCCAAGGAGGAGAGGGGGCTGGCGAGCGCGATCAACTCCATCGTATGGAGGCTGCCCCACAGCGTCACCACGGTGGGGGGGGGCATCCTGCTGGGCATGGGCATGTACGACATACCGTTCTTCCTGGCCACCGCGTTCTATATCGTCGCCATCGCCCTGTTCTACGCCAACTTCAGGGGCGTGGAGCCTAAGGAATGAGAAGGGCCAAAACCTATTATCTCCTGGACCCATAAACGTGGCACTTGGTGAACCTATGATGGGACAACGGGACGATCGGGCGAGGGGGCTGCAGTGGAGAGCGGTGCTGTCCATCGTCGCCGTGTTCGGATGGCTCATCTTCCTGGTGGTTTGGCTCTTCTTCCTCACTGCCAGCCTGGCCGAGGCCCAGAACCTCGCGGTGTTCCTGGTATCGGTCCTGGTCCTCATCGCCATCCTGGCGCTTACCTGGGTCACCTGGGGCCTCAAGCACCCGCCCCTCTATCAACAGGCTCCCGGCTACGGGCAGTACTACCAAAGGCCCCGCTGGAAGGTGGCCCTGGGGGGAGCGAGCATCATCGCCTGGCTGGCGTTCATCGTCATCTGGCTGTTCTTCTATGCCAGCGACTTCACCCTGTACCAGAACCTGGGCGCGGTCCTGGCCTCCCTCCTGGTGGTCGGCGGGATCAACTGGGCCATCGGCCTGTTCGGACGTTAGCGGAGCGAGAAAGGGCGAACGTGTCTGATGCGGTCCGTCGAAGGCGCTGTGTCCATGGTCGGACATCACCACGACGGCATGTACAAAATCCAGATGCCTGGCACACCAGCTATTATCTAGAGGGCGTTCTAACATAGGATGGATGATGGGAACAAAGGACCAGAGAGCCCCTTTTCGTTATGTTATGACCTGGAAGAAGGCCGAGAACGAAAGGATAGCCGTCGAGGCGCGGTACCAGAACTTCCTTAAGGGGAGGGGACGGGAGGACGCGTTGGAGCTGGGGTGGGTGGAGGGCACCAGATGCTTGCTGATGAGGGACCTGGCCCGGAACGTGGAGAGGCGGTACCGCCACGGCGAAGGCGACGGAACGGTCTCGGTGGACCTGCCCTATGGTCCGGCCGGCGAGGACCTCGGACGGCGGATGGCGCTCATAGCCTCGGTGTTACAGGAGGCTCCGGCCACCGCGGCCCTGGACCGGGCCTACGAATATCTGGACTCGGCCTCGTCGATGGAGATCAACTTCTGGGCGACCAAGCTCCTGGACCATGAGGTAGGCCCCCAGCGGGTGGTGCCGGCCCTGCTGCTGGTCAGCAGGGCCATGAAGGTGCGGCCGGCAGAGCTGGAGCAGTGAGGCCGCATAGCATTATCAACGGCCGGTCGGTTCTCCGGTCATGGACCATCGTCAATGGGCCGGCCTTGCCCTGTTCATCGGAGGAGCCCAGTTCATGCTGGGACTGTTGATCGCCGAGACCCTTTATCCTGGATACAGCGTAGCGCTCAATTACATCAGCGACCTGGGAGTGGGCCCGGAGCCGTCCCGGACGATCTTCAGCGCATCGGTTTTCCTGTTCGGACTGCTCGGCGTGGCCGCCTCGGTCCTCCTGCTCAGGTCCAGGGGCGATCGGGTCGTTCCCTGCCTGCTCCTGGTGTCGGGCCTGGGCGCCATGGGGGTCGGGCTCATCAATGAGCATGTGCCCCCCTACCACATCATGGCCGCGTTCCTGGCATTCTTCATGGGAGGCTTGGCCGCCGTGTTCTCGTACCGCCTGGTAGGATGGCCCCTGGGCCTCCTATCGGCCGCCCTCGGCCTCATCGGCCTGGCCGCGCTGGTCCTGGCCGGAACGGGTTCGAACCTCGGCATGGGCAAGGGGGGCATCGAACGGCTGGTCCTCTATCCCTCATTGACCTGGCTGATAGGGTTGGGCGCGGTCCTCGCCTCTAGAAAAGGAGAGGCGGAACCGTGGACCGGGTCTAACGGACCAGCTCGCTGATGTGCTGGGCCGGCCTCTTCCCCTTTCTCTTGCTCACGTAGATGTTGCGGCCTTTCTTGTGGAGGGTGAAGACGTCGCCGAACTCCTCCAGGAACTCCCTCAGGCCGGCCTTGCCATGGCTCTTGAAGTCGATCTGGGGATCGATGTGCTTTACCTCCTTGCTGAGCTGAGGCAGGAACGCCAGGCCGTCGTCCTTGACCACGTTGTCAAAGGCCGAAGTGATGATCTTCAGCAGATCGATCTGGCTGCGGACGGGCCCACTGGGTTCGACCGGCTCTGGTTCGGGTTCCGGCTCAGGCTCCTCCACGGGTGCCTCGACCGGGACCGGTTCGGCCGCCGGGGGAATTATCTCCTCCATCTCTTCCTCGGCCTTCTCCACGCGCTTCACTAACATGCTCTTGCCCCGCCGGAGCAGCATGAAATGACCAGGTAGAGCTTCCAGCAGGTGAGAGATCTTCTCCTTACCGAAGTTGGCGCTATCGAAATTTGGGTCCACCTTCTTGGCGGTCTTGAACAGACGGAAGGTGTCGGCGGTCCCGTCGCTGTTCTTATCCACCAGTTCGTAGGCCTGGAGCAACAGCGGCAGGGCATCGTGGGCGGTGCGACCGGTGGCCATGACCTTGGCCGCCTCCTTCTGCTGGCAGGGGGGGCAGCGGTCTTCTGGGGCCGGGACCGGACGGGAGCCGTCCTTCTTGCGGATGTAGATCGCCCCGTTGGAGGACCTCTCCACCTCGAACACGTCATCCAGCTCGTCGATGAGGTTGAGCAGCGATGCCTTGCCGAAGGACCTGGTGTCGAACGCCGGGTCCAGCCGGCGCAGCGCCGCTCCGATGTCGCCATTGAGCGCGCGACCGTCGTCGTTCACGGCGTACTCGAAGGCCCTGTTGAGTATGTCCATGGCGTCGCGGGGCATCTTCCTCGGCCGGGCATGTCCCTTGGGGGCGCGGGGGGCTTCCTTGTCCGCCTCCTTGTCCTCTTCCTCCTCGACCTCCTTGCCCAGGTTCTCGGTCGACACGAACACGTCGCAAGCCCGGCGGAACGAGTCGTGGGTCTCCTTCTTCCCTATGCCGATGACGAACAACCCGTGCTCGCGTATCTTGATGGCCAGGGAGGTGTAGTCGGAATCGCTCGACACGATCACGAAGCCCTTCACGATGCCATCGTGGAGGATGTCCATGGCGTCGATGATGAGGGCGATGTCGGTGGCGTTCTTGGTCACGTAACGATTGGAAATATTGGGGAACTGCTGGTAGGGGGAAAGCGCGTATTCCTTGAGCTTCAACTTCCAGGAATTGACCTGTCCGCCGGCGGTCCAGTTACCATAGACTCTGCGGATGATCACCGAACCGTACTTGGAAGCCTCTGCCAGCATCTCTTCTATCATCGTGGCTGAGGCATTATCTCCGTCGACCAGGAAGGCCAACTGCCTGTCCTCGATGCGCTTCTCGTCCATAATTGAATGTCTCCGTTAGTTCTATGACACCAGTATCGAGCGATTATTTAACATTGTGCGAGCGGAAAATCCTCCTGAAACCCTGGTTTGCTGCGCACAGGCCCGATCGCAGACCCCCGATAGGTTTTCGCGAACGCCGCAGTGTGGAGGATGCGGGAAGCGCCTGAAGAAGCGCGGGGGACCTCCGGGTCGGCTTGGATCGACCTAATTCACCACGGCCTGGCTCCCGTCTCGGCCACCTTGTCGTTGTATCTCCGGGTGATGCGGTAGGCGTCGTACACCTGCCACCCCCAGATCAGCACGGCCGCCACCAGGGTGAAGATCAGGACATAGAGCATGAGGAGGGAGACAGTGACGATGAGGATGGCCAGCCCCTGGGCGAACTTGCGCGCGTAGATGTGCCCGAGACCGGGGACGAACACGGCCAGAATTACCGCCAATGGGACGCTCTTTGGCTCCACCCTCGGCGGCTGCCAGGGGGGCGGGGCCGGGTCCGGCGTACGATAGGCTTCCGAGGGCTCTTCGTCCGTGCCGAACCCCTCATCGAACGGGCGGTTGACCCTATCGGTCACCTTACGGCCGCGCACCGCCTGCTCGGTAGGGCTGCTCGCGTTCTGGAACATGTCATGACCTCCCTTTTTCATGGCACCCGATTGTACTTTAGGATTGTTCATGAAAACATTATTCTCCATCTCCTTCGTTCAAGGGGCCGTGGACGAGATCGACGTCCGGTTATGCGGCCTGCTGATCCTGAACTCCCGCGCCCCCTACCGGGAGCTGGCCGATAGGCTTGGTCTCAGCCTGCAGGCGGTCCACCGCCGTATCCAGGTGATGCAACAGCAGGGCGTTATCAATGGGTTCCCGGGAGGCCTGTCGATCGGTTTCGTCAACCCGGTGGTGCTCTACCTCTTCGGCACGTCTTCGGCCACGAGCATGGACGAGGCGATCGCCGAATTGCACCGGGACGATCGGACCTACATCGCCCTGGTGTGCGCCCGCAACTACCTATCGATCGGAGCATTGCTGAAGGACCATTCCGAGATCGATGAATATGTCGAATCCGCCCGCCGCAGCGCTCGACTGACCGACCTCACCATCGGCCTGATGTCCCTGACCCAGTTCGGGACGGAGAAGGTCGGGTGGGCCGACCGTGAACAGGACCTCAGCACGCTGGACTACCGGATCCTCAGGGCGTTGAAGGAGGACGCCCGCCGCCCGGTGGAGGAGGTCGCGGCCGAGCTCAACATCTCGGCGGCCACCGCCCGTCGTCGCCTGACCCGCCTCACGGCGATCGGGGCGTTCAGCGCGTCCCTCTACTGGCGGCCCTCGGCCTCCGGGCAGATCGTGTCCCAGCTCCACCTCGCTCTCGAGGAGGGCGCCGACCGGTCCCGGATCGGCAATTCCCTCACCATGAGGAGCGGTTCCCGCCTCATCTCCTTCATATCGTTCAGCAATCTGCCCCGCTTCCTCCTCCTGGTCGTCTGGGCCAGCTCCATGAAGGAGTTGAACGATCTGGTGGCCCTGGCCGGAGCGGAGGAAGGGGTGGGATCGGTGTCCCCTAATCTGGTCATCGCGGAATATCGCTTCGACACGTGGATAGAAAAGATGGTAGCGGAACGGGCAACCTCCCGCTCCCGTACGTCCAGCGTTTCCGAGAAGTAGGACCTTTCAATGAGGAGCGGGAAGGAACGCGCTTTTTTGAACGCAGCATCGGCGTTCCTTCCAGCCAGGCTTGAACATGGCAATATCACCCCTGGGCGCCTTCGATGGAATGCGGAAAGGAAGCCGCCCGAGGATGAAAAAATGGATATGTTGAATCTGGAAACGATCAAGAGCGGATTGATGGCAGGGGCGGCCGTGGCCGTGGTGAGCGCGATAGCGGTCGCGGCCATCGGTACGCTGGTCCATGACCAGGATGGAGGATTGTTGGTTTTCGCCGGCAGGTGGGCGGCCATCTCACTGGCCTTCGGGGTCGTGGCGGCAGTGGGCTATTCCCTCCTGCACGGTTCCTTTGGCCTCGACGCCTCTGGCTACCTATGCCTGGGGGCCGGCCTGGCCATCGCTCTCACGGCCTTGGAGTTCCTGCCCATCTACGGAGGATCGTCCTTCGCTCCCCATTGGCAGGTCTACGCCGCCCTTAACTTCGTCTTCGCCCTGGGTTTCGGCCATCTTGTCCCCAGGCTGATGGGTTAAGAGGTCCATGTTGGAGCTAGCCATCGAGGCATTGGCGGATGAGGCGCGGAGGGTCGGGGAAGCGTTCCTGACCGTCCGTGCCTCGCAGGACCGGCGCCTGGGACTGGCCGCACGGCAGGAGAACGGGACGATCTCTCTGGACCTGGAAGTGCAGGTCAGGGTCCTACCCTCCCGTTCCGATGTGAGCATTGCGGCCCTGAAGGCCAGGATCGATGACCTGTCCGAGCTGGAAGCGATCGGCTTCGGTCTCTTCCACTTCGAGGACGGCTGGGTGCTGGCCACCCGTTCCATCTCGCCACGGGAGCTTGATCGGGCGGTCGAGAGGGTCCTTGGCCTCTTCGCCGAACAAGATAGATAAGCAGGCAGAGCATAGAACGGCCCATGGCCAAGCTTCGCTCCATAGTGCTCCGGAACTACCGCCGGTTCGCCGGCGAGATCGAGCTGCCGCTGGACCCCGGGATCAACCTCATCTCCATCCCCGCCGGCCTGGGCAAGACCAGCATACTGGAGGCCGTTTCGTGGTGCCTGCTGGGGACCGAGCTGGTCGCCGAGCCGGAGCAGGTGCCCAACATCGAGGCGCTGGGCAAGGGGATGGCCGAGGTGCTGGTCGGCCTGGAGTTCGTTAACGGGGAAAGGCTTGAACGCTACGCCCTGTTCTCCTACCTGGCGGGGGAGGTCGAGCAGGAGGCCTGGGGTTGGAGGCTGGTGGACGCCGCCAGCGGCAAAGTGATCCACGAAGGGGATAGCGGAGACGATTTCGCTGACCAGCAGGAGCGGCTCTTCCCGGAGTCCTGCGTTCACGCCAATCTGATCAATGGCCCGGCCCTACGGCAGGCCGTCGCCGGCTGCCGCGGCGGGGTGGAGCGGGCGGTGGGCAGCAGCAATAACTGGTGCACCAGCGACCTGTCCGTCAGATGTTCCATGGAGGCCACCGTCCTGTTCCTTTCCCTTTGCCCGGAGGCCCCGGTGAACGCCCTGGGCTACGATCCCGATGGCCGCCTGGAGATGACGGTGCGTGGTCCCCTGACCGAGATCGAGGTACACCAGGCATTGTTGAGCCACGCGGTGGCCTTCGCCAAGGAGAACGCCAGGGTATGCCCGATCTTCCTGGACGATCCCCTCGGCCCGGTCGATGGGCTTGACCGGAACGCGCAGTTCGAAGCGCTGGTGGGATCGCTTCCCTCCCGCCAGATTGTATTCCTGCTCTCGGACCCGCTGGACATCGCCGCCCTGAGGTCCACGGGCAAGGTCGACAAGGAGCTGGAGATACGGGGATAGGGAGAAGGTTCATCTCCCCCCGCCCAATGGAAGGAGCATGAGCCCAGTAAAGGTCCTGCCTCCGAGCGAGCTTGGCACATTCAGGAAAGCGATAGAGGAGGGGAGCTGCCTCCTTCTGGACGTCCGGGAGCTGAAAGAGTATGAGGCCGGCCACATCCCCTCGGCAAAGGCCCGGCCCCTATCGCAGATGAACGAGTGGCCCAGCGAGCTGACCAGGGACCGGACGATCATCGTATATTGCCGCACCAGCCACCGCAGCCGGCGGTGCGCCGAGATCCTTAGCGCCGGTGGATTCCAGGACCTGTACGTGCTGGAGGGAGGGTACAGCGCCTGGTGCTCCGGTCAGGATGGGCACAGGTGAATGATAATATCCTGTCCGAACCAATCTCGGACCGGGAACATGATGCCCGAGGGACCCAGGGAGATGCCGGGATTGGGATGGAGGATACCGGCCAGCATCCTCATGGCCATAGGCTGGCTGGCGTTCGTGGTGATATGGCTGTTCTTCTTCGCCTCGGACTATAGCATATACAAGAACCTGGCCGTTCTTTTCGTCTCCGCGCTCATTGGCCTGGTCGTACTGATCGCCATCTGGATCGGCTTCGGGCTGCGTATGGGAAGGACCTATGCTCCCGACCGCCCGGAATGGACCGACTACCGTCAGATGCGGTGGAGATCGGCGCTCAGCGTCCTGGTGGTGCTGGCCTGGTCGGCGTTCTTGCTCATTTGGTTGTTCGTCTATGCCGACGCCTATACGGGCTATCAGAACATCGCCGTCATCTTCGTCTCCCTCCTCGTCGCCGTAGGGCTGTTCGCGGCGGTCTGGAGCGGCTGGTGGCGCCGCTACCGTTAAGTCCTACAAAGAGGGACAGCACGTCATGAACAGGACGTGTTCCTATACTTATTGAGAGCGGAAAGGTCACATTCTTATATCTTGGAATAATCGCCTCATCATTGTCGCCTCGCAAATTCAACTTCATCTGCATCGCCACCCTGATCGCGGTGGTCGTCGTGGCCATGGCCATGGTGGCGATGAGCCCGCAAAATGTTAGCACCGAGGTTCCTCCGAGCGCGAGCACCCCCGTGACCGACGGGGACGCGGCGAGCGCGATCGGCTACATGTCCCTGGGCCTGGGCCTGTCGCTCACCATCGTGGCCGACATGGGCCTGATGACCCTGGGCCTGGTCATCCTGTTCAAGGAAGAGAACCCCGATCGCTACCAGGCGCCCTGAACCGCCATCCTTCTTTCTTTCATCGGCAGCGCGTCCGGATCGAACATGCTGGGAGCCAGCTTCCGACCGTTCATCAGCTCCGATATCCTTTTAGCCCCTGCTACCGCGGAAAGGAGACCGATCCCGTTGCATCCCATGTTATAATACAGGATCGGTATGCTGGGATCCTGTCCGACCGCCCGGACCCCGGTGCTGGTGTAGCCCATCAACCCTTGCCACTGCCGGTCCCGCCCTGCCCAGCGGTCCGGCCAGGTCTCCTTCATGAAGCCTTCCAACCGGTCAAAGGCTCCCTGGCGGTACAGCGTTCCCGCATCGTACTCACGACCCTCCAGGGACTCTTCCGGACCGCCCACCGCAGTGAGCCATGCGCCCTGGTACCTCCTCCGGGTCAGGTAGAAGTAGGGCTCATCCTTCCCGCCTCCCCGGAAGTAGGCCCGGGCTCCCGGTACCCCTTGCCCTTGAGCAGCGGAGGTCATGTACCCCACCACTCCTCTGATCCGGCCGTTGATCGCCGGAACGGAGCAAACCTCCATTCGGGGAGATCGATAGCCATTGGTGCACAGGACGACCTGGTCGGTCAGAACCATGCGCCCATTACATCGCGTAAAGGCCTCATCGCCCAGCCGCATCAGGTCGACCGGGGTCCGCTCGAACAGCTTGAAGCGGTCAGGGAACGAGGCCAGGAGATGCTCGGCCAGTCCTTCGGTGAACAAGTAGCTGTTCATAAGACCCGCGGTCATCTCGACCGCCGCCAGATAGCGGTGGTCCCTGGTCCAAAGAAGATCCTCGATCACGTCCCGGTAGGTCAGCTCGACATCATCTCCCAATCTGGAGGAGGAGCGCACATCGTCGGCCGCCCGGACGATGCCAGACGGCAGCCCCAGTTCCCGGCGCTTCCTCAGCTCCGCGCTCCAGGACTGGAGGTCCTCCGCCGTGGAGAGGCCCAGCTGCCCGGGGACCATCTGCAGCAGGTCATCGGCCTCCATGGACCGGAGCATTTCACGGAGCAGGCCCCAGCCTGATTCCAGCTCCCTGTAGCCCTGGACCGTTCTTTCCTCCCCCATCGCCTCGACCATGGGATCGAACCGCAGCTCGAAGCCAGCGACCACCTGGCCCCCATTATGCCCCGTGGCGCCATGGCCGACCAGGTCCTTCTCCAGGAGGATCACCTGCCGGTCGCTTTCCTTCAGCAGATGGTAGGCGGTGGCAAGGCCGGAGATCCCGCCCCCCACTATGGCCACGTCGGCGCTGTCATCCTCTTCCAGGACCCCCGCCGGCCTGACGCGGGGGACCTCATCCAACCAGGGTGAGCCTTTCATCGTCCCACCAGTGATTGTTTGCTACTGGCAGGTAATAAATCCTACCCGAACTTGGCCGCCACGACGAGCTAGGGCCCTTCCTCAGCGGTCCAACCCGTTCAGGGCATCCCCGGCTATTGCCGGATTGATCTCGTAACCTATGCCGTGGCGCCCGTTCCGGGCCGCCGCCCTGAGAGTGGTCCCCGAACCCAGGAAGGGGTCCAGGACCCTTTCGCCCCTGAAGCTGTACGCCCTGATCAGCCGGGTGGGGAGTTCCAATGGGAAGGGGGCGACATGCCCCCTCCTGTCCCCGCTGCCCTGAGGGGCCATCGTCCACACGTCGCTGTTCTTGATGGAGAGCCAGAATTCCTTGTCCAGGATGGATCCCTCCTTGACCTCGCGGGGCACATGGACGTATTTCCGCACCCTCTCGCTCCTGGTGCAGGGCTTCTCCAGCTCGATGATGAACTCGTGCATGTTGTTCAGCAATATCCCGCCCGGATAGGGATAGGTCCCGAAGGGAGCGCGGACCCCGTTGGTCTTGTGCCATACGATGTCCCGCTTGAAGATGAAGCCCAGGCCCTCGCACTGTTGGACCGTCCTGCCCATCAGGTTCAGGGTACGATAGCTTCCGTCCTCCAGCCTCACCGGGAGGTTCATGATGTTGATGAAGAACTTGCGGCCGGGCTGCAGGACCCTGAACACCTCCTGCCAGACCTGCCCTATCCGGTCGAACCACTCGTCCACCGAGTGGACGTCCCCCAGGTCT
>CAYZEV010000003.1:0-75950 GCA_964477865.1 uncultured Methanomassiliicoccaceae archaeon
GCAGGAAGGGATCTCCTACCTGGCCGGGGCCCAGCTGCCAGCGGTCATCGTCAATGTCATGCGCACCGGTCCCGGCCTAGGTAACATAGGCCCGGAGCAGGGCGACTATAATCAGGCCGTGAAGGGCGGAGGCCATGGCAATTACAAGAGCATGGTCCTGGCCCCAGGTTCCGTCCAGGAGATGTGCGATCTGACCACCTGGGCGTTCGAACTGGCGATCAAGTACCGCGGCCCGGTGGTCGTCCTGGCCGACGCCGTCCTGGGCCAGATGATGGAGTCGCTCCGTCTGCCGGAGCACATCGCGCCCCGGCCGGAGACATCCTCCTGGGCGGTCCACGGGGATGCCGCCACGAGGAGGAACCTCATCACCTCCATCTATCTCGAGCCGGACCGCCATGAGCAGCACAATCTTCTGCTCCAGAACAAGTACGAGACCTGGAAGGTCGAGGCCCGGGCGGAGAGCTACCAGACCGAGGACGCGGACATCGTGCTCACCGGCTACGGCTCCTCGGCCCGGATCGCCCGCTCGGCGGTGGACCGCCTGAGGGCCGAAGGCATCAAGGCCGGTCTGTTCCGCCCGGTGACCCTGGCCCCCTTCCCGGTGGCCCAGCTCAATGAGGCGATCGGCGACCGCAATGTGCTGGTGGTGGAGATGAGCAACGGCCAATACCGCGACGACGTGCTCCTGCACCTGGACCGCCGCAGCAGGGCCGAGATCGGCCTGGTGAACCGCATGGGCGGTAACCTGGTCAAGGTCGAGGACGTGCTCAAGGCCGCCCGCGAACTGATGGAGGTAAGAGCATGATCAAGCAGGCCCGGGGTTTCTACGAGACGTTCGACCGCAAGGATGGCAGCCGGACCACCACGTTCTGCGGCGGGTGCGGTCACGGCATCATCCACAAGCTCATCGGCGAGGCCATGGCCGATCTGGGGCTCCAGGACCGGACGGTGTTCGTATCGCCGGTGGGATGCGCGGCGTTCTGCTACTACTACTTCGACTGCGGCAACGTCGCCGCGCCGCACGGCCGCGCTTCGGCCGTGGCCACCGGGCTGTCCAGGGTGCTGCCGGACAAGGTCGTGATCGCCTACCAGGGCGACGGCGACCTGGGAGCGATAGGGTTCAACAACGCGTTCCAAGCGGCCAACCGCGGTGAGAAGTTCGCCTGCTTCTTCGTGAACAATTCCATCTTCGCCATGACCGGCGGACAGATGGCCCCCACGACCCTCCCCGGGCAGAAGACCACCACCACGCCGTTCGGGCGGGACGTGGTCAAGACCGGCCATCCACTCAAGGTGTGCGAGGTGTTCGCCCAGCTGGAAGCGCCGGTCTACATCGAGCGGGTGTCCGTCGCAGACACCAAGCGCATCCTGCAGGCCAAGAGGGCGGTCCGGAAGGCGTTGGAGATCCAGCGCGATGGCAAGGGCTACGCGTTCGTGGAGTTCCTCTCCCCCTGCCCCACCAACTGGAGGATGGATTCCCTCAAGGCCGCCGAGTTCGTGAACCAGGAGATGGAGAAGGCGTTCCCCCTGGGTTGCTACCGGGACCGCAGCGGCGAGCCGACCCCACAAGCGGCCCGGATCGAACCCCGTTCCCTGGGTTCGCTGATCCACGCCTCCGAAGGCGGGGCGGAGCCGCATCCTGACCCGGCGTACCGGGAGAGGCGCTTCAAGTTCTCCGGCTTCGGCGGGCAGGGCGTGCTCAGCCTGGGCCTGGTGGTGGCCGAGGCGGCCGGCAGGGCCGGCCGCTATGTCTCCTGGTTCCCCAGCTACGGGCCGGAGCAGAGAGGAGGGGCGGCGTCCTGCTCGGTGGTAGTGGGAGGCCGCGAGATCGGTTCGCCCACCGTCGACAGTCCCGATGTGCTGGTGGCCATGAACCAGCCGTCGCTGGAGAAGTTCTTGCCCACCGTGGCCAAGGGAGGCATCGTCATCTACGAAGCCTCCATCCCCTGTGATCTCACAGCGCCGGAGGGAGTGACCGTGAAAGCGTTCCCGGCCATTAAGGTCGCCAGTGAGGCCGGGGTACCCAAGGCCGCCAACACCGCTCTGCTCGGAGCGCTGACCGCCCTAGGCCTGTTGGTCATCCCGGAGCAGGAGATCCTGACCGCCCTGGACGAGAGGTTCGCCGAGAGGCCCGCCCTGGTGGAGAAGAACCGCAAGGTCTTCGAGGCGACCAGGACCTGGGCGGCCGCCAATCTGAGGTGACCATATACGAAATCCGTAGAGAGAACGACTTTCCACTCGAGGTGGTTTGAGCGGACGTTCTCCCTACGAATTTCGAATAAGATAAACTATATTAGAGAATGAGCGGATTCGGCGAGGGACCAGCGGCCCGGCTCGGACGTGACCAGGCCCTTCTGGTAGTATTCGCTCTGGAGAATAGCATGTCACCTTCTGAGATATTGGGAACCCGCATACGCACCTACCGCGAGCGCCTCGGCCTCTCCATTGAGGACCTGGCCAAGAACGCCGGCATCGATGCAGCCCTTGAGAAGAACGTCGAGGAAGGGAAGGTATATCCATCCCTGAGCGTCCTGATCAAGCTGTCGCGGGCCCTGGGACAGAGGCTGGGCACGTTCATGGACGACCAGTATATTGAGGACCCCATCATCGTCCGCTCCGGCGAAAGGAAGGAAGAGGCCGCCCCGCACCATGGGGCCGGACCCGGCAACTATCACTACTATCTCCTGGGCAAGGGCAAGACCGACCGACATATGGACCCGTTCTATATCGTCATCGAGCCATCCTCGGACCATTCGCTATCATCTCATGAGGGCGAGGAGTTCATCATCGTCGTCTCCGGAGAGGTCGAGCTGATCTACGGTAAGGAAACATTCCACCTGAAGGCGGGGGACTCCATGTACTACAATTCCGTAGTACCTCACTACGTCGGAGCCGCCGGGAACGCCAAGGCCGCCATCTACGCGGTCGTATACATGCCGTTCTGAGGTCGTGGCCATGTTCCGGACCGAGATAACCAGGGAAGCGACGCTGGGCCAGCTTCTGGATGAGACCGTGGCGCGATGCCCGGAGACCGAGGCCATCGTCTACGCGGACCGCAATTACCGCCAGACCTGGCGGGAGTTCTCCAACACCGTGGACCGGGTGGCCAAGGGGCTCATGGCCATGGGCGTGAAGAAGGGAGAGAAGGTCGCCGTATGGGCGACCAACGTCCCGCACTGGGTCACACTTCAGTTCGCCACCGCGCGCATCGGGGCGATCCTGCTGACCATCAACATCAATTACAAGATCTCCGAGATCGAGTACGTCCTCAAGCAGTCCGAGGCCGAGAACATCTTCATCATCGACGGATACCGGGACACCGATTACCTCGGCACGCTCTACGAGCTGATCCCCGAGCTAAAGACCCATCCGCGGGAAACCCTCAGGTCGAGCAAGTTCCCCCATCTGAAGAGGGTGCTGTTCCTGGGGCCAGAGAAGCACCGGGGGCTTTATTCGATGACCGAGGTCATGGCCCTGGCGGTCCAGACCTCCGAGGCCGAGTACATGGAGAGGCAGTCACAGCTCTCCTGTTACGACGTGGTCAACATGCAATACACCTCGGGGACGACCGGCTTTCCCAAGGGCGTGATGCTGACCCACCACAACATCGGCAACAACGGCTACTGGATCGGAGCCTATCAGAACTTCAGCCCCGCCGACCGCATCTGCCTGCCGGTGCCGCTGTTCCACTGCTTCGGCTGCGTGCTGGGCGTGATGGCCTCGGTGAATTCCGGAGCCACCATGGTCCTCCTGGACCGCTATGACGCGGTCACGGTCATGATGTCCATAGAAAAGGAGAGGTGCACCGCCCTGTACGGGGTACCGACCATGTTCATCGCCATCCTCGATCATCCCCTGTTCGAGAAGTTCAACTTCTCCACACTTCGCACTGGCATCATGGCCGGCTCGCCCTGCCCGGTCAAGAGCATGCATGAGGTGGTGGAGCGCATGAACATGCGCGAATGCACCATCGTCTTCGGGCTTACCGAGTCCTCGCCCGGGATGACCCAGACCCGATGGGACGAGCCGAACCTGGACAAGAAGTGTTCCACGGTGGGGCAGGTCATGCCCGGCGTCGAGATGCGCCTGATCGATCCCGATGACGGCCACACCTGCGCGGTCGGCGAGCACGGAGAAGTGTGCTGCCGGGGCTACAACGTCATGAAGGGCTACTACAAACTGCCCGAAGAGACCGCCAAGGCCATCGATAAGGACGGGTGGCTCCATTCGGGAGATATCGGGATGGTCGATGCGGAAGGCTACCTGGCCATTACCGGCCGGCTCAAGGACATGATCATCCGGGGCGGCGAGAACATCTATCCTAAGGAGGTGGAGGACTTCGTCCACCACATACCCGGTATCGCCGACGTACAGGTGGTGGGCGTGCCCAGCAAGAAGTATGGTGAGCAGTGCGGAGCGTACATCATCCTGAAGAAGGGCGTGCAGATGACCTCGGAAGATGTCCAGGACTTCTGCCGGGGAAAGATAGCGTGGTACAAAATACCCAAATACGTGGCGTTCGTGGACTCGTACCCCATGACCGCCTCGGGAAAGATCATGAAATACAAGCTCCGCGAGGACTCGGCGAAACGCTGGCCCGACGCCTAGGCCGGCGTTGGACATCCCTGGGCCATCCAGGCGGCCGAGGTCATCGGCCAGGGTTGAGCCCTCGAGCTTGAATAGGTCAGGGCGGGGTGAAGCTTCCTCGACCGGATGGTGACCCATCGCCTAGCCCCACCTCCGAAGCCCTCTCCCCCGTGCCAGGAAAAGGGCACCTCTTCGCTCAACCAGATCTAGTTCGTGGCGACGGTGCAGGACCTCAGTGGAACGATTCGCCCCATGGTCCAGCCTGCATCATTACGTCTGCTCAATGTGCCTCATCGGGCCTGCTGTCCCCCTGATGATCTTCACTGACCACTCGTTCGTCACAGGGACGGTCCTGAACACCATCATGGTCTTTGGCGACCACAGTATGGAACCGATCATAGCCGCTCCTTATCGTGTCCCATGCCAGGTAAATGATGAGGATGGCGCTTACCACGATGATGGCTAGACCGACCGGACCGATGATGGTGTCCTCCGGGATGAACGGGATTATCAGAACGAGCACGGCGTTGAGCATTGCGACGTTCCCAAGATTGGCGAATATCGAGTAGATATGCTTCTCGCTACTGGCCTTATAGTGAGGCGAGCCCATCGTCAGGGCGGTGAGGGCCTTGGCGATCGTCCTCACATGGTAATGGATGTTGTGGATCGCTGGGCTTATCACGATGATGAGGAGGAATAGCAACAGCTCCTGCGGCACCACATGGAGCTGCGTTGCAGCATCGGAAAAGGTGTTCTGCATACTGCCAAAGGCGTTGAACACCAGCATCACCAGTATGATGACAATGCAATCGATGAAGATCAGGAAGAGGCTCTTATTGATGACGCTTTTAGATGGCGAGGATGATTTCATCCGGCATGACGCTGTTGCTCGGATGTGATTGATCCGGGCCATGGCATCGCGTACCCCCGGGGATGTGCGCTCGGCCATCGATTTGAAAATGCACGGTTGCGCCTTGGTCAATAGCGGCATGACCACCATTGATATCAGCGCCGCGCCAATCACCGCCGAGTAGAAGTCCTGGGTGACGATGCCCGCATCCAGGGCCACTTTTGCGATGATGAAGGCAAATTCGCCCATGGCCACCAAGCTCGTCGCAATAAGGAGGCTCTTCTGGGCAGCCATGTTCGTAAGGAAACACCCCAACCAAACACTGCCGATCTTACTGGCGATGAACACTGCTGCGATGATGAGGGCGAGCCCTATGTTATCTATGATCTGTGCCGGACTGATCAGGAGGCCGATGGAGATGAAGAAAACGGCCATGAAAAGCTCCTTGACCGGCTCCACCTTGCTCGCGATCTGATGGCTGTACGCGGAGAGCGAGATCATCATGCCCATGATGAACGCGCCGATCGCTATGGAGAGCCCGATGCTCGTTGATATGGTGGCCATAGCGAAACATAGCCCCACCGAAATGATGAGCAGGATCTCCGCGGAATATCTTTTCCCGATGTAGTTGAGAAGGCGAGGGACCAGCGCCATCCCGATCACGATAGACAGCCCGATGAACAGGATCAGGCCCATGATCATGTAAACGGTGGACCCGAGGGCAGGTGAATCGCCGGCCAGCAACGGGGCCGCCATCGTGAGTATGATGACCTGTCCGACATCCTCGAAGATAGTTATCGTCACGATAGTCTTAGCCGTCTCGGCATCGATGTGCTTCGATTCCTTGAGCACCCCGACCACGACCGCCGTGCTGGTGCCGGAGATGATCGCCCCCAGGAATATGGATTGAACGAAAGAATAGCCCAGCAGTATTCCGAGCAGATAGCCTAAGGCCACCACGATCGGCATTTGCACACAGACGATGAAGATCAGCTTAGAGCCGGTCTTCCTCAATCTGGTCATATCGGTCTCCAGACCGATGTAGAACATCAGGAGGACTATGCCTATGCTGGAAAGCAAGGCAACGGTGCTCACTTCGACCCACAGCTCGGGGAGCATGGTGGGTCCGAGGATTATGCCCGCGGTCAAGTAGCCGAGGATCGGGGGCATTTTAATTTTTGCGAACAGTAAGGAACAGACCCCGGATATCAAAAGTAACAGGGTCATGTCGATGACGATTCTGGTCTCTTCACTCATAATATTGCATGACCCATGACTCGATGTCCCCATATCTATTAAGAGTTGCCCTGGACAACCTCCATTTATTGCATATTTTCCAGTTGATTCGGACGATTGTAAAAATTTATATGTGGATATTAAATAATATGGTCCCGCCTGTCCGGCGATGAAGTTGATCTCGAACCCCGTGCTCGCCCGGTCCTTCTGCGGATTCGTGGAAGGACGGGACGGATGACATGACCCTCGGCCGGCCTTCCGTACCGATGAACAGGATGAGCTCGAATGCCATGTTCGCCCCACGCCTAATGAGCTAGAAAAAGGACCACTGAAAGGCGTAAATAGTTCATCACGCTTCGAGGCCGCTAGATGCCCAAGATAGAGGTCGGGGACGCGACCATCCATTACCACCTGCACGGTCAGGGCGAGCCCCTCATGCTCATCACCGGATTCAGCGGCGACCTGTACAACTGGAAGAAGACCATCCCGCTGCTGGACAAGGATTATCAGGTCATCACCTTCGACAACCGGGGCAGCGGGTTCACCGAAGCGCCCAACACTCCTTTCACCATGCAGACCATGGGCGATGATGCTGCAGGGCTGCTCGACGCCCTCGACATCGACCGGGCCCATGTGCTGGGGTGGTCCATGGGCGGCAACGTGGCCCAGGAGCTGACGATGGGACACCCGCAGAAGGTGGGGACCCTCATCCTGATGTCCACCTATATCCGGGAGCCAGACCGGTCGCGGTTCGCCATCGATGCCATGGTCCACGCCGTAAGGGAAGGGGCGAGCATGGAGACCTTCCAGACCATGATGCAGACCTGGTGCTCCACCGAGCATTTCTTCAGGGGAAAGTTGTCGGTATGCGAATTGGGGAAGGGCTGCGACATCAACGTCCTGGACGGGTTCACCAGGCAGAAGAGGGCCCTGGACGCCTTCGACTCCCGGGGCCGGCTCCACAACATCAAGGTCCCAACTCTAGTAGTGCATGGCGATGAGGACATCATGGTCCCCCTCCACTTCGGGGAGGAGCTGGCCGCCGGCATCGCCAACGCCGAGTTCGAGGTGGTCAAGCGAGCGGGGCATTTCCTGCCGCCGTCGGGCTACGTCCCCCTGGTGCTAGACTTCCTGGCCAAGCATCCCCTGGAAGTGTGGAGCGACGACCGAGCATCGGCCCAGGCTCAACTATAACCTATCCGTTCGAATCCGGACAGCGGCCGTTCCTACCGCCCCAGCTGTCCTTCCATCATTCTGTTCATAACGTCCACAGGTCGGGGACCATCGAGTACATGGCCCCCAGCACCAGGGTGGCATCGGCGATGATGTGGATCAGGAAGATCGGCCGCATCGAGCCGGTCCGCCGATAAAGGAGCAGGTAGCCGATGGTCAAAATGAATTGAGTGGCGAAGAATATCTGGGACCACGGAGCCACGTTCTCGAAGGAAGGGAGGAACTCACCCCAGAAGAGAGCGTGTATGAGGCCCACGAACATGAGTGTTAGGAGGATGCCGATGAGCCCTCCGGCAAACCGCTTCCTACGCTCGGTCCACCGGGTCTCGAACGCATCGAAGATATACACCCATAGCAGCTGCTCGGCCAGAGCGTTCACCGGCACCCAGATCAGCAAGGTCAGGGCCACTCCCAGGAGGTCATCGTTCCGGGGAACGATGGTGAGCACGCCGCCGACCTGGCCGATGAGCTGCACTGCCAGCAACATCAGGAACAAGGGCAACGCCCACGCCACCGGCCGCCCGTAGTCCAGAGAACCTTTTCTCCACAGAACCACCCCGACGCAGAAGACACCATAGTACAGCAGGAGGGGAAGGAGGGCGCCGGTGTTGGTTAGAAGAATGTAGCAGGCCACCGGAAGGAGGAAGGTGGCGACCAGAGCGATTAGCAGATCGCTGTTGGTGGCCCTGAACGTCAGCCTATCAACGCGATAGGATAGCAGCCCCGGCAGGTCCATGGGGGAAATATCGTAGACCGATAGATATCATCTTACCCGGAATAATTTGAATATGGGTTAAAAGGGACCTCCTGGCCGAGCAAGGCCCGATATATCGAAAAAAAGGAACTGTTATAGCCTTGCCGACCTTTCTTGGGACGAGCACGATGTCCATCTCGCTTCAGGATAATTACGACCAATTATTGGCCAAGTACAGGGAAATGACCGTTCTGCGGACGGCCGGCGATATCATCTACTGGGACATGGAGACCAAGATGCCGGCCAAGGGTTTGGAGCTCCGGAGCGAGCAGCTCTCTCAAATCAGCCTGATGACCCACCGCATGGTCACCGACCCCAAGGTGGGTGCCCATCTGGACGCCATCGAGAAGGACAGCAGGCTCTCGTCCTTGACCCAGGAGCAGAGGAGGAACGTCCACCTGATGCGGAAAGCCTTCGACGAGGAGTCAAAGCTCCCTGACGCGCTGGTGGCCGAGATGTCCAAGCAGCAGATCCTGGCGGTGGGGGCGTGGAAGAAGGCCAAGGAGGCCAAGAACTTCGCCATGTATCGGGCGGACCTCGAGAAGAACATAGAACTGAAGAAGCGGGCCGCCGAGATCCTGATGAAGGCCAAGGGGACCAGGACGCCCTACGATGCGTTGCTGGACATGTTCGAGCCGGGCATGACCGCTGACCGGATCGACGAGGTCTTTACCGGCATGAAGAACGGGCTCATCAAGATCATGAAGAAGGTGGAAGCCAGCCCGAACAAGCCCGACCAGGCGATCCTATCGAAGAAGGTCCCAGTGGAGGCCCAGAGGAAGATCAGCGCCATGGCCATGGACTTCATCGGCTACGAGACCTCTGGGCCGAACGCCTGGGGCCGGCTGGACGAGACCGAGCATCCGTTCTCCAACGGCTACTACACCGACGTCCGCATCACCACCCACTATTACGAGGACAACTTCAAGTCCAGCCTGTTCAGCGTTCTGCACGAAGGAGGCCACGCGCTGTACGAAGGCGATCTCCCCCCGCAGTGGATGTACCAGCCCATCGGCAGCGCTGCCAGTTATGGCATTCATGAATCCCAGAGCCGGTTCGTGGAGAACATGGTCGGCCGCAGCCCGGAGTTCATCAGCTATATGCTGCCAAAGCTGCGCGAGGTCACCGGCGGGGCGATGGCCGGTACCACATTGGACGAGTTCACCCGGGCGGTCAACGCGGCCCAATCGTCCAAGATCCGGATCGAGGCGGACGAGGTGACCTATGGTCTCCACATCATCGTGCGTTTCGAGCTGGAGAGGGACATATTCGCTGACAAGATCACCGTGGACGAGCTGCCCCAGGCCTGGAACGAGAAGTACTCCAAGTACCTGGGCGTCGACATCGAGCACGATTCGGAAGGGATCATGCAGGACACCCACTGGGCCGGTGCGAGCTTCGGCTACTTCCCTAGCTACGCTCTGGGCAATATCTACGGGGGCATGTTCCTGCGGAAGCTCAACAAGGATGTCCCGACCTGGAGGGCGTCGGTCCAGAAGGGCGACTTCGTGCCGGTCCGGAAGTGGCTCGTGGACAATATCCACTCCAAGGGCAACCTCTACGACCCCGCCGACCTGGTCAAGGTGGTAACGGGAGAGGGGCTGACCATAGAGCCGTTCCTGGCCTATCTGAACGAGAAGGTGGACCGGACCTATGGGGGCTGAAAAGGCCCCCATCAGCCACCGTAATAGTTGACCATCCAGTATCTCAACATGCCCAGGGCTATCAGCAATATTAGCCCTATGGCCAGGACGATCAATACGACCTTCCAGATGCTTTTCCGTTCCTCCCCGCCCCCTTCGGGTAGTTCATCTGGAATGGTCGGCTCCTCCATTTCCACGAATGTAGAAGTGACCTTCGACATATAAAATTGGTCGGTCGGCCCCTGAGGATTCTCGATACAACAAGGAGGTTCATTGGAGCTCCTCCGGCCTCCACGTAACAGAGTGGCGACTGTTGGTGATCCGGGCAATTTGATCCGGATGAGACTCACTGCCTACGCCCTGGCATCCTCAGATGGAGAGGATTATTACCTAAGCGGTCATGCCCCCATCGATGGATGGAACGGGACGAGGCAGAGACCGTGACGTCGACCCCACGAAAAGGTCCTCGCTTGTCTCGTATGAAGAGTACATCATCCGGCACAGGTATCTCCTTTCGGAGATCGCCACGGCCGCTGGTGGCTCTGCCATCTACAAGGAAAAGATAGGGCCGGTCTCCCGTCTGGAGGATCTTTCCGATATCCCGCTCACCTCTTACCTGATGATCGACCAGGCCATCGAGAAGCACGGCCTGGACGCTTGCCTTTTGAGAACACCGGACCATACCTTCAAGACCTCCGGGTCCACCGGAAATCCCAAGCGGATGTTCTACAGCACCGCCGACGTGGACCGCGTGGCCCAGGACTTCGCCATCTTCTGCAGGATGGTCGGCATGCATCGTGGTGATGTGGGCTGGAACCTCGGCGGGGCTTTCCCCAATGTCTCCGGAGAGATACTGGACCATACCTGCGATGTGGCAGGGATTGAGAAACTGACCACCCTCCTCAACAAGGACTCCGACCTGGTCCAGGCGATGAAGCTGGCATCGAAGACCGACCGCATCGACGTCATGGCCAGCGCCGCCCTGGTGTTCTATTTCGTAGGCCGGACGGTCAGGGACCCCGAGTTCCTGAGGGAAGTGGTGCGGAGCAAGCTCCAGCGCGATTACCATCTACCGGGACCGCTGGCGAGGCTGGGGGCCCGGCTTTACCTCCGGGGACTGGACCATCAGCGGCTGGCCCGCACGCTTTCCCGATGCAAGATCGCCTTCACCTATGCCGAACCGCTCACCCCCTACCTGCACGACCTGCGGGAAAGCTTTCCCGGCATGGCATTCCATGATGTTTTCGGCAGCACCGAGAACCCCATCCTGGCCGCTCAGCTCGACCCGGGCAAGGCAGGCCTGAGCCTGTTCCTCAGCTCGATCATTCCCGAGATCGCCGACCCCGCCGAGGTCGCCGAGGCCAAGGAGGGGTTACGGCAGAGGGTCGCGGGCGTACCGTGGTATGATTGGACCAGGGGCATGCGGGGCGAGCTTATCATCACCAGGCCGGGGGAGTGCCTGCCCCTGGTCCGATACCCCACCGGGGACCTGATAGAGATCCTCGACCCGGCCTGGACGCATCGGTCCATCGTGGACGGCCGGGAGATCACGGTCACCCTGCCCCTCATCAAGGTGCTGGGGCGGGAGGTGGATGCGCTGGACTTCGAGGTGCAGGACGAGGGCGGATGCTTCCTGGGCAACAAGATCTACTCACGGCACATCCACGAGGCCCTGCAGCGCCCGTACAATATCCGGTGGTGGGAGCTGTACAATATCAAGGGAAGGCCCGGACGCCTCTGCTTCCTGATCATCCCCGACCGGGACGTCGGCGATATGGCCAAGTTCAAGAAGGAGACCTTGCGCCACCTGCTCAACGAGTGCGATGACCCCAACCACACTTTGGCCATCGGCCACGAGCTGGGCCGGCTCGATATCCTCGTGACCAGGGCCAGCGCGTACGGCATGGTGCAGGCGGACATCGATCGCCGGATGAAGGAGGGCCGCTCCCTGGGACAGCTCAAGCCGAAGCGCATCCATGTCATGGAGGGCGAGGAGGCCTTCCGCGAGGCGGTCAAGGAGAAGGTCGAGGCGTAGACCCCGTGCTCACCGGCCGAAGTGGTTTCCCATAGTCCATTAGCTCTCGGCCCAGCAGCTCGATCTCAATTGCCTTTGAGCCCCGTTGTATATCGTATCGAAGACCGGTGAGGACTTCACGCCGCCGGAGACGCCGGCGAGGACCGCGATACGGCCCTTCGGTATGCTCACGGTCACGTTCTTCAGATTGTGCGCCTGGCGCCAATGGCCTCGAGATTGCTCATCCTTCTCGTCGCCGAAGCCTGGTTCTTTTGACATATCCCCGATTTATTCATTGAAGGGAGATGGCTGAGTGTACGCCTGCCCGACCTGTCCTTTTCGGTGCACAGGGCTCCTTATCTTCGCTAAAGTTCAATTATGGCCACCGTATTAATGGACGATATGCCCGGGTCCAAGAAGAAGGATGATTCGCAGGAGATCCTTAGAGCAGCCCTGTCGGTTTTTGTTCAGAAGGGGTTCGCCAATACCACCATGGCCGATATCGCCAAGGCCACGGGCCGTCCGGTCGCCGAGATCAGAACAAGGTTCTCGAGCAAGGAGGAGCTTCTCATCGCCGCTTTCCGGAGCGGGCAGAAGAAGATGGAAACGAACCTGCGCCAGGTGATCGGCGGCGACCTGGACGACCATGTCGCCCTGATGTTCGACTCCATCATGGACGGGCTCATGCCCTTTGGTCCGGAGATCCACCTCAACCTGACACTACAGGCCACCAAGGACAAGGTCCTGATGGAGATCGTGAAACGATCGTCCCGGAACGTCAACTTCGCGATAAAGGCGTACCTGTCCCAGATGGTCTCCCTGAGCATCATGGAACCGTTGGACGAGGTCGAGAAGGTCAACGATGAGATGGTGGCCAGCTTCATCCCGTACATAGCCAGCATCCTGGAAGGAAAGAAGCTCCCGGCCATCAAGAAGGAGTGGGTGGCCAGTGTCCGGAAGATGCTGAAGACCTCTTCCAAGACCACCGTCCCGCCCGACCTGTAGATCAAAGACCGCTCGACCCTCGCCCGTCCTCCTGACCAGGCCGCTGCCACAACAGTTTTATACAGTGCGTTCCGAGCAGCCAGCCATGCCTAGGATAGACATCGAGGAAATCGTTGAGCAAAGGCTGGAAATGATCCAGACCGAGACCCCCGGCGTGGTCACTAAACATGAGATCGAGGAGATGGGCGATGCCGAGTGGGGCGTGATCACGGTCTCCGACGAGGACGGCAGGGCGCTGTACATCGAGTTCGTTGAGTCCGCCGAGAGCCTGGCCAGGCCAGATGCCCTGGACCAATACAACGAGGCCGCCGGGTCGTGCGGCCGGGTGCTCGTCATCGTACCTGAAAGGGCCCATTCCAAAGCCGCTGACATACTTTTCCAGGGCAGCAACCCCTCCATCGAACTGGCCAGCTACGGCGTGGTCGGCATATCCATAATGGCTTGAAGGCCCTCCTTCAGCCCTTTTCAAGGAAAAATCGTCCCGCACGTTCCCGCTCCCGGGAACGGCGGCATAAGAAAATCGAAAGAATGTCGAGCTCAGACCATCTTACGGCTGGAATCCCAGGTCGGGCTCTCGTTCCAGACCTCTTCCGGCCTCAGGAGCCAAAGCCCCTTTAGGTCGAACTTCATCGCCGCGAAGGTCTCCTTCATCTTATCGAACATCGGGCCGGATGTAACGTGGTCCTTAACGCTGCAGCGGACCTCATACGACTCGTAACCCTTGCTTACCAGAAGCGAGGACTTGGTGCCTTCCTTCTTCGCCAGGTTGAGGTTCTCTCCAGTTGCCTTCATGAAGATCTCGCCGACGAATATGGTCTCTGGGTCTACCGCCCCGGCGCCGCCCACGTTTATGAGATGCACGTCGTTCTTGGACGTCCTCGTTCCCAGGATCTTGCTCGAAGCGCGATCGTTCAACAATTTGAATACTACATCGGGGAGTGCTACCATTGTTCCACCAATTGTGGGAGGGCAAAGAGAATATATTAATATTCGCAGTGAATACTTTTCTATTCAACCAACATGACCAGCCAAGATGTCCTTGCCGAGATCAGGTCGCTCAAGAGCGACTTGAACACCTTCAACGACCACATGGTCCGTCTACGCTATGAAGACCTGAAAGAGGTCTTCCTGGAACAGATGAGGATGGCAGTGGGAGAGGAGGGGAAGCGAACGTTCCAGAACGATGCCACCTCCCTTCGGGACACCTCTGCGTGCGATCTCAAGTCAGAATGTCTCAGAAAGCTCGAAGGGGCCGTGGACCTGGCCGCCCGTTCGTTCATGAAGGACGACCTACCTGGGGCAAAGAACACCCTTGACGAGGTGGAGGGGCTGATCAAAGGCGATTGTTCGCCCTGTCAGGACGGAGGATGTTCCCAGGCGGCGGCGGAGACCCTGCGCCGGGTGCGGGCCATCCTGCAGGTCTACGAGGGCCTGGCCGACCGGTTCGGTCCCGGCCTCGAGATAAAGAAGGGGGCAGCGGAGCGTCCGTCCCCGTTCACCCCCGAGGAGGCGGAGTCGGTCCTGGACCCCCTGGCGAACGCCTGGCGCATTAGGGTCCTTGCCGCCCTACGGCGGGGGGATCACAGCCTGACCGAGCTGGGACGGGCGGTGGACCTGAAGACCGGGCATCTGCAGTTCCATCTGCGGGCATTGGTGGATGCGGAATATGTCACCCTCGATCGTCGGAAGCACCGCTATTCGCTGACCGAACGAGGGGCGCTGGCAATCAGCTGCACCGAGGACATGATGTCGAAATTGGGGGCCGCCTCCCGCCGTACGAGGAACAATGCAGGTCCATCGGGGACCGGGGGCGTGGCGGATGCCCGCTGATATGGTCCTAGGCATCATAGGCTGCCCCATCCTGGCGGACGAGATCGTTCATGAGGTGGACAGGGACAAGAGCATCCGAAAGGTCATCGTTGTCCGGACCGATGATTCGGTCAACCTGGTGCGTAAGCTGAACGTTCTGAGGGAACACCCCCCGATAGAGTTGATCGAACCAGAGCAGATCAGCTCGATCGAGGAGCGGGAGTTCACCCTGCTGGTGCTCATGAAGCCCATGGCCCTCCATGAGGATCCCAAGGTACTCCGCGCCGAGGTCTCCAAGACCGTTTCCGAGGTGGCCGGGGTCAGCCGCTCGATCCTCCTGTTCTATGGTCTCTGCGGCAATGCGTTCAATGACATGGAGCCGCTGATGAAGGCCGCGGCCCTCCCCATCACGGTGCTCTCCGACCAGGAGGGCCGTCCGGTGGACGACTGCATCGCCGCGGTGCTGGGCGGAACGGACGGTTACCTCCGGCTGCTGAAACGGTACCCGGGAGTGTTCTACTTGACCCCCGCGTGGGCGGAGAACTGGCGGGAGCTCATGTCCAAGATGGAGATCACCAAAGGAGTGGACCGGGACGACCTATCGACCATCAGGTGGATGTTCGAGCTGGCCGGCTACAAGCTCGCGCTCAAGATCCCGACCGGACTGGGCGATCGGGACCTGTTCGACCAAAGGGTCGATGAGTTCGCCCAGGTGTTCAGCTTCGAGCGGGGCGAGCTGGAGGGGGAGCACATCACCCTGGACTGCGTAGACCGTTCATACGAAAGGGCGAAGGCCCTGTTGAAAGAGTGAGGGCCGCGCCCCCCGTCCCACGGGTACCGATCAACCCTCGACCAGCGATCCCGCCCACCTGCGGATGGCCTCCCAGTCCCGGAAATCATAGGGCTTTCCCGGATCGATGCCCCTCGCCTCCAGGCTCTTCCTCTGTCCGTTCAGGAAGGTCTTGAGCAGAAAGCCGTACTTGCTGAAGTCCAGCTCCCCTCCGAACAGCCCCATGGGGCCGTCCTTGGGAATGTTGAATTGATCGGCCACATCTTCCAGATACCGCTTTCTTTGTCCAGCGCTCGCGCCGGGGTTGAGCATGACATCGCCGCAGCAGGCGAACAGCGCCACCTTCTTTCCTTCAAGCGCGCCGCGATTGCTCTGAAGGAAGCACAGGGCCTCCTTGGACCAGGAGCCCATGACGATGCAACTCCCGGCCACGACGAGGTCGTTAGCACCGACCTCCGGGGCATCATGACGCAGGTCGGCCACCTCGACCTGCCAGCCCCGGGCCGCCAGGACCGAGGCGATCTCCTCGGCCACCCGGACGGTCGAACCGTACCTAGTGCCGAACGCCACCAGCGCTTTCACGCGATCTCACCCCTGTACCCCAGGATGCCCTGTTCCACACCAGATAGGCTATGAACAATGCTGGCAGCACCATCCCCATCAGAGCCGTGGGTTGAACCGCCACGATCCCCCAGACATCGAACAGGATGGTGGCGACGCTGAGGCCGATGGTCCCCATAAATCCCCACCTGGCACCGTACCACAGGCCGTAGGTGGTCAGCACCCCGGCCGCACCGATGGCCACGAACATCCCGATGATGAACGCCTCCACCTCTCCGGACATGACGGTCCCGGTATCCGCCATTCCGCCGGTCATCAGCACCCCGGCGATGGCGAACCGGAGGACGCATTGAATCAGCGCGAACGCGCATATCAGCACGAGAGCCAACCTTCTTCCCTTAAGTTCCAATTAAGTCACCTGGACATGGAACCGCCACAACGGTGATATGGCCTCGTCAACCCGATGGGCGAACGATGGGAAGGGCCGGGGCCTCGCCAGGCCCGATATTAAACGGTTAGCGTGAAAGAACGGTCCTCGGGCTAGTGGCCAGGCTTTCCGGTGCGGGCCTTTGCCTGGGCCTTTATTAGAAGCTGGTCCAGGAATCGGTCGCGATTCTCATCATAATAGCGCATGTCCCTCAGGATGTTGGGAACGACCGAATGGAAGAGGCCTTCCTCCTCCAGCTCCCGGCAGGTCCTCTCCATCTCCTTGATGTTCCTGGTCCAGAACAGCACGATGAGCTGGTTCGGCAGGTTGCTGAAGGTGTAGGTCCTGACGACGTTAGCGGCCATCTTCTTGATCAGCAGGAAGGCCACCTTCTCCTCCTCCGCTCCCTCCCGCAAGGTGAGATGGATATTGGTGATGGTGTCGCCCTGCGAATCCGGCTGCCAATGGATGGAGAAATGGACCAGCTCCTCCTGCTCCAGGCGGTCCAGCCGCTTGCGGGCCGTCTTGACCGAGACGCCCACCTTCTCGGCCACATCGGCCACCGGCTTCCGGGCATCCTCCCGCATGGCCGCGATCAGCCGGAGGTCCAGGTACGTCAACGCGTCCTCCGCCGCGGCCGGCGGGGTGGGCATGATGCCGACCTGGGCATCGTGAAGGGACGCCTCCTTCTGGGCGAAGGAGACGAACTGGGCGAGCTCGTTGGCGTCCCGCACCGACCCCTGGAGATAGACGAAGTTGCCGCTGGCGATCTGGAAGGCCGCCATGGACGGGTTCTTCCTGAGCCTCTCGGCCACCTCGTTCATCGAGGGGGCCTTGGACCAGCCATAGATCATGACCCACATCCGACCGAAGGCCCGGAAGCTCGGATAGGCCGTCGTGCCCTTCACGATGCCGTCCTCGGTGAGCGACTGGACCCGGCGATGGACCGCCTGCGGGGACAGCCCCAGAGCCTTACCGAGATCGGAGTACGGCGTGCGTGAGTTCTTCAGCAGGCTTCGGCACAGGGCGATGTCGACCTCATCCACGGGCCCCTCTCTAGCCTGGGAGATAATAATCCTTGCGTTGGCCACTGGGAAATTGGGCTGATCCCTTTCATCGCCCCGTTCCGAGAATTGGCCTCAGTGATCGTGCTTGCACAGATTTTCGCGACGGGGAGGGACCAGTTTGCCATCCTTCAGCTGTCCGAGGACCTCGTTGACACTGCCGCTCGCTCCGCACAGAACGGTGATGCCCAGCTCCGCACAGCGTAGGGCGGCCTTCTCTCCAAGATGGCCGACGACAACGGCATCAGCCCCGGTGGTCTTGATGAGCTCCGGCGGACTTCCCAGGCCACCCATGTGGTCACTGGTGTTGTCGATCACGGTGAGCCTGCCGGTCACCAGGTCGGTGATGGTGAAGGTGGGAGCCTTTCCGAAATGACCGAACAATTGGTCGTTCAGGCCTTTGTTTCCATGGGTGGGTATGGCTACGATCATAGGTTCACGGTCGGTCCGGCCTGGACGCTGATGAGACATCATTCCGGGCCAGGGGGCCGATTAATGTATTTCCGACCATCATGATTACCCCGGACATGTCCGGCCCTAACGCCTACCGATGTAGTCGCTGATGACCGACAGTTCGGCCCGCTTGAGTATCTCCCCGAGCGTGGACGGGCTTACCTGAAGCATCTTCGAAAGACCGGCCAGGTAGATGCGTTTGGGCGATTCATAATAGCCTTCCCTGAGGGCCACCGCCAGCACCTCCTCCTGCCTTTTAGTGAGGATGTTGTCGTCGCTGAGGGGCCCCACCCGCTCCACCTCCGCCTCGCAACCGGAGTCCCTTAGAGCGCTGACCAGGGAGCGAAGAGAGCCTTCCCGTCCCGTCACCAGCCGCCATCGCACCCGCCCGTCGCTCAAGCTATGGGCCGAGACCAGGAAACAATCGGAGGCCGCCAGGACCCGGCAGGCTCGGCAGCTGGTGTTCACCACGGTGGCGGTGATCTTTCCGCTGTCGGTCCGGGAGACCTCTATCCTCTCTATCGAAGGATGTTTGCGTATCTCGGCGATCATTGCCAGGGCCTCCTTCTCGCCGCCGTCGAACTTGATGTAGCTGCGGCCCCCGTTTTGCCCGTAGGGGATGCATCGATGGAACTGTATGACTGTGTCGAACTTGGTGCACACCTCCGACACCCATGTGTCGGGAAGGCAGACGTTGAGGGCGGCTTCCATCATAGCGTGAGGGTGAACGCGTCCAGCCTACTTCAAGAACATGCCCTGATTCGGACGGTATCGTTCCTCGACCGAAGACCGGGCGGAACATTTAACCTGCCGGGGCCCTTGCCCCGACCTAGATCCCAAATGACCAACGTGGAAGATGTCAGGAACAGGTATGTTATTCTGACCATCGTCCTGGCCGGAGTGTTCATGTCGGTCCTGGACTCGGTGGTGGTGAATATCGCCCTGCCCGACATCACCTCCTATTTCAACGTCACGGTCGCCGACTCCCAGTGGGTGGTGATCACCTACCTGGTCGCACAGACCAGCTTCCTGATCATCGCCGGCAAGATCTCCGAGAGGACCGGCCGGGCCAGGATGTTCGCCCTCGGCCTCACCGTCTTCACCATCTCCTCATTGCTGTGCGGCCTATCCACCAGCCTACCCCAGCTCATCATCTTCCGCTTACTTCAGGGACTGGGGGCCTCCATGCTGTTCAGCATCTCCGCGGCCATCATCTTCCAGGTCTTCGGCCACAAGGAGCGGGGGAAGGCCATGGGCTTCCTCGGCTCCACCGTGGCGGTGGCGGCAATGGTCGGGCCGGCCCTGGGAGGTTTCATCGTCGGCAGCCTGGGTTGGCAATACATCTTCCTCATCAACGTCCCCATCGGCGTCATCGCCCTGGTGGCGGCGCTCAAGATGTTGAAGCTCGAGGAGCGGTGCGTGGACTGCCTGCGCATGGACTACGCCGGGGCCGGCCTATGGGTCACCACCATACTGTTCCTGGTCCTCATGTTGGGACTGGTGGGCCAGACGGGGACGCTGACCTTCACCGCGTGGGTGTTCCTGATCGTGTTCGTCACCGCTTTCGGTCTGTTCATCTGGCGGGAGAGGAGGGCGCCCCATCCGCTGCTGGACGTCTCGGTGTTCCGGGTCCGCCGGTTCACCCTGGCCGGTCTCAGCATGGTCATGTTCTTCGTGTCCATGAGCATGGTCACCATCCTGGGGCCGTTCTACTACGAGGGCGTCCTGAACTACCGCCCGGAGCAGGTCGGCCTGATATTCATGGTGCTGCCGGCGGTCATGATGGTCGGCTCGCCCCTCGCCGGCCGCATGTACGACCGTACCCATTCGCCGCTCTATGCTACGGCGGGGCAGATGATAAGGGGTTCGTCCCTCCT
Organism: uncultured Methanomassiliicoccaceae archaeon; assembly: GCA_964477865.1. Taxonomy (GTDB): domain Archaea; phylum Thermoplasmatota; class Thermoplasmata; order Methanomassiliicoccales; family Methanomassiliicoccaceae; genus UBA6. The sequence continues at coordinate 20,304 of CAYZEV010000003.1, forward strand.
GCTCCTGGCCTATGCGTTCGTGAGCTTGAACGTCCCATTGACCCTTGTCGCGTTCTTCCTTATGGGGATTGGCTCCTCACTGTTCCAGAGCCCCAATAACACCGAGATGATGATGACCCTGCCCAAGGAGAAGACCGGGGTGGCGTCGAGCGTGCAGGCCACCCTGCGCAACCTGAGCATGGCGCTGGGGGTCTCCCTGGCCACCATCATGATGACCTTGTTGATGGGTTCGATGGACTACAGTTCCATAGCCGGCGGCCCCATGGCGGGGGAGCTGGCCGGAGCGGTCTCCCTGGCCATCGTCGTAAGCGGCCTCCTGTCGCTGATAGGAGCGGCCCTGTCGTACCAACGAAGGCGGCCCTCCGAACGAGCGTCCTGAAGGTCCGGATGGACGGAACGATCCGGTCCGAACGGAGGTCATCGTCCAGCCCCGCTCAGATCCACCAGCGGTCGCGGCCGAGGTAGCGCTCCAAGGTGTTGAGATGATTATCGGCCCACGCCCCCTGGGCGGTCTTGACCAGGGCGGCCATCCTTACCATGGCCTCGTCGTTCACCTTGTGATAGTGCCCGTCCTTCAGCAGTTCCCGCCTCAGGCCCTCGATTTCTGACCGGAGCCTCCGCTCCTCCTGCGACCTCAGCCCGGATGTGGCGATCTCCCCTTCCATCCGAGTCAGGTCGTCGATCAGTCGATCGGCGTTCAGTTTGGCCACCCGGCCGGCAGCCGCGTTCTCCAGGAGGTTGATTATATGCTGACGCATATCTGGCTCCAGGGGGCGTCCGGTTCGGGCATGAACACCCCGATCGTACCAATCGGCGGTGCGTTCCTCGGCCTCTACGATCAGGTGACGCTCGTTGCGCTCGCCGACGGTCAGCTCGGCGAGCCGCTCCCCGAACCGGGCGAGGATGCTCGGCAGGTCCTCGTTCCTCAATGAAAAATGTTCCAGACCAGGCTGGCTTTCGGACAGGCGGCTCATCAGGACTTAATAGGCTCCCAACCTACAAGAAAGTAGTCTCGGACGGCTAGATCCTCAGGAACTCGGCGGGAGCCAGGCTGGTGGCCAACATCACCGCGTTGATGTCCTCGTGGTCCTTCCAGGTTGCGGCGAGCCTGTTCCGGGGTTCGACCCAGAACCTCTCGATCTTGCCGGCCAAGGGCACGAAGCCCTGCAGGAGGTCGACCTGTTCGGCCAGGACCCCATCCCTTTGTCCGGGTCCCTTCTTGAGCCTCGCGTCCAGCAGCTCAACGGCGTTCAGGCCGATGGACAGCCCCAGCTCCCGGAAGGCCAGCCGCTGCCCGGCGGAGCCTTCCACATCGCCCTCGCCGGCGATCTCCCCCACGCTCACCAGGGATGCACTGGTGATCCGCCTCAGCAGGGCCAGAAGATCATCATCACCGAGCATCTGGGCCACCCGCCAGGCATCGATGAGCAGGGCCCCCGCCCCCAGGGCATCGTCGGTGGCCCAACTCCCCCCGTGGCAGATCTCGGCCATGTCCTCGATCTCGGGTCCCAGGTCCGGCAGTTCGACCTCATCGAAGCGCCCGGAGGCGTGCCTGAGCTCGCAGTAGGTCACGTAACCATCAAGGGCGTCGTGCTGTCCCATCGAGGTCACCAGGGGATAGCTCAGGTCGATGCTCATCTTCCAGTACATCCCCTTCTTCCTGACGGCAGAAAGAGGGTAGGTGAACCGGGGGTGGATCGCCTGCGCCAGCTCTGCTGCCAGGCGTAGGTAACGGGGATCTACGGTGACCTCGCTGACCCGGGAGAGGGCATGCATCCACTTGGTCAGGTAGTGATAGTATTGTCCGTCCTGTTCCCATTCGAGGAAAGGATCCGGGACCTCTTCTTTGGCCCGCTCCCTCAGCTTCTTCCCGATGCGCAGACCGCCCGCGGTAGGATGCTTGGCGCCCTTTTCCTCATCGAGACCGCTGATCCATCCCTGCCGTCCGTCGTCCGGACGATGACGCCCGAGCACGTTATGTACCTGATCGACCAGCCTGAGAGCCAGGTCAAGGTATCGCTCCTCTCCCGTGATGCGGAACAGCGACAGATAATTGCACACAGCGAAAGCGTCCGTCCACAGATACCGCCTCGGCTCCCTGTTAGCGGGCTCCAGACCGGTGCGGCGGGCGAAGTCCAACATGATCTCCTGGACGAACGGGATGGTCGCGGCCTGGTCCATTGTAAACCTCATGATGATATGTTGAGCGGACCTGTCAAGAAACTGTCGGCCGATCCCCGTTCGTTTTAGGCCATTGAGGGTCTCCGATGTATCGGCGGACTGTGCTCAATGTTCATCTACCCCCAGACAAATATCGGCTCGGTCCGATTCATGCGCCAATACCGACATATTGCCGGAATCCTGTTCTTCGTGCTCGCTGCCCAGTTCCTGTTGTTCCTCATGGTCGGAGAGAGCATGGCGCCGGGCTACAGCATGCACGACAATGCCATCAGCGACCTGGGTGTCATCAAGGAAACGGCGTCGTTGTTCACTTTCTCCATGGTCATTGCCGGCCTGCTCAACATCATCGGCGGTTACCTGTTCTACCGGTCCCATCGGAAGACCGGGGCCCTGGTCCCGTACATCCTGGCCGGGATCGGGACGATGGGCGCCGGGCTCATATCCCTGGACCACCCCTCTGGGCTCCATGGTCTGTTCGCCCTGGTCGCTTTCCTGTTCTTTAACGTTGAGGCCATCGCCACCGCCCGCCTGGTGAAGGGGCCCATGAAGGTCATATCCGCTCTCGCCGGCGTCGTCGGCCTGGTCTTCCTGGTCGTGATGTTCCTCGGTGATGCCGAGATCGTGGTCCTCTTCGGCCCCATCGGCCACGGCGGTTCGGAGCGCATGATCGCCTACCCCCCCATCCTGTGGATGATGGCTCTCGGTGGCTACCTGATGGCCACCCCCTCGGAAACAGAGGAACGGGTCGCCTGAACCACTTTCCGATGGGCGTGCGCGGACGACCATTGCCGACCGAGGGATAATAAAAATACATCGGGGTCAATAGCGCCGAACAGAGGCCGTCCCATGACCGAGGAAGAGCTTTACCAATCCATATTCAAGAGAAAGTCCGTCAGGAAGTTCGAGGCCGCGCCGCTGGACGAGGCGACCATGTCCAGCATCCGTTCTTTCATCTCCACCGTGAGACCGATGTTCCCCGAGATACGGACCGAGCTGAAGTTCATGACCAGCGACGAGGTCCGGGGCATGTTCAAGGTGAGCGCCCCTCACTTTCTGGGGGTGTTCTCCGAGGAAAAGGGCAGCTACGCGGCCAACGCGGGGTTCCTCCTTCAGCAGGTGGACCTGTTCCTCTCGAACAAGGGCATCGGAAGCTGTTGGCAGGGTGGTCCGAAACCCACCAAGAAGGTCAGCAGCGGAGAAGGCCTCGAATATGTCATGATGATAGCGTTCGGAGGGCCTACGGAGCCGGTCCATCGCAACAGCGTGGCGGAGTTCAAGCGTGGACCGGCCCAGGACATCACCGATATCAAGGGATCGGACGCCGTCCTGGAAGCGGCCCGCCTGGCCCCTTCCGGGATGAACAATCAGTCATGGTACTTCACCGGCGGGAACGGCCTCATACACGCGCACAGCGCCAAGTCCCTGGTGACCGACAGCATGAACCGGGTGAACGTGGGCATCGCGCTCTGTCACATGTGGCTTGCGGCGACCCATGAAGGCCAGAAGGTGGAGTTCGTCATCGACCGTACCCCCGAGGCCGCACCGCCAAAGGGATTCTCCTACAACGCCTCGATGATGTTCAAGTAGGCGAACGGACCGGCGCTCAGGGACCGGACTGAATGTCTAGAGGTCAAAGGTACCCATCGGCCAGGCATGAGCGGATCATCTCCCGGCAAACCCCTTTTCCATCTTTGTTTACCGTATAGGAACGGAGGAGCGGTCCTGCTGGTCGTCGCCCTTCCGCTCAGCTTCCTGGTTTCAAAGAGCACGGTCTCGATCCCTGATCTCACATCCCCAGTGCCTTGCGCTTCGTCTCGATATGGTCATAGATGAGAGCTGCCGCCTTCTTGGGCTCTGGTTCCACCCAGAACTTAGCGTTCATGGTGCCCTCGATGCCGTCGGTCAGCAGCCTGGTCACCCGGGGGCTCCCACCGACGCGGGGCATCACTCCCAGGACCGTGCTCACTCCGCTGCCCACGGCGTACTCGGCGATAGTTACCGCCTTGGGGGAATACCATTCGGGAGCCGCTCCGGCCACCGGTAGTTGGTCGATGCGCACCCCGGCCAACTTGGCCAGCTCGGCCACTAGGTTGAGGATCCTCGTGTTGTCAACGCAGGAACCCATGTGCAGTACCGGCGGGATGCCCAAAGAGCCGCATACCTCCTGTATGCCCTTCCCCGCCTGGGCTATTGATTCTGGAAGCATCAATCCGGCCTTGGCGCAGGCGATGGACGCGCAGCCCGTCTCCACGCATAGGACGTCACGCTTTATCAGTTCCTTGGCCAGCGCCACATGTGCATAATCGTGTCGGATGTGCGGATTATTGCATCCCACGATCGCGGCGCACCCCCTGATCTTACCGGAGACGATGACGTCCAGCAGCGGCTTCAGGCTGCCGCCCAGGGCCTTGGCGATTGATTCCACCGAGAAACCCACCATGGCGTCGACCGGTTTTTCCGGGATGAACACCTTCTCCTGCACTCTGTTGGGATAGTTATCGATGGCCAGCTCGAGGATGCGCTGCGACTGCTGGAATGCGTTCTCCGGATTGATCTCCATGTAGACCGCCCCGGTGATGTTGGCTTTGGGCGAGGTGGCTACGACCTTGGTATGGTAGCATGCGGCAGTGTTCGGCAACGACGGGAAGATGCACTGATAGTCCACGATCATCGCCTCCAGCGCCCCGGTGGTGATGGTCAGCTCCTGGTCCAGGTGGTTGCCGGCCTGCGGTATCCCCTTCCTCTGTAGCAGCTCATTGCCGGTGCAGCAAAGACCCACGAGATTGATGCCCTCGGCGCCGACGTTCTTTGCTCGGGCCAGGAGCTCGGGGAGCGAGGCGGCCTTGACGATCATTTCCGAGAGAACGGGGTTATGACCATGCAGCGAGATGTTCACCTGATCATGCTTCAACACCCCCAGGTTGACCTTGGAACGCTTCGGTTCCGGCGTACCGAACATGATGTCCGAGACCTCCGTTCCCATCATCGAGCCTCCCCAGCCATCGGCCATCGACGCCCGGAAGCCATGCATTACTAGGCCGGTGGGCTCGTTCCCCACGCCCATATGCACACGGTGCATCGCCTCTACGACCTCGCGGTCGATGCTGCGTGGGAGGATCATAATAGATCTCCAGAGGTCGACGTTGGAGACCGGCGCCCGCTTGGGCAGCTGCAGCTCACCCTTGATGGAGCCGAACTCTTCGAGCATGGCCAGGGCGAGCATCTCGGCGATCTTGTTGACCGGTCCGGAGGTGTCGATGCCATACTCCAGGGCGATCTTCTTGAGCTTTACGGGGTCGGCTACAGCATACTCGGGAGCCTGACCGCGGGCAGCCTTGAGCATCGCCTCCACCACTTCCCGGCCGTGATCGGAGTGGGCGGCCGCACCCATGGACACCCAGTCGAGCAGATTGCGGGCCACGATGAGATCGGCATCGTTACCGCATACCCCCCTGGTGCGGTCGCCGCCCATGATCCTACATGGTCCCATGGCGCAACGCTGGCAGGATATGCCCTCAGAGCAGAACTTGCAATGGGGGGTCTGCCTCTCCAGGCGGTCCCACACCGTCTCGGTGCCCTCTCGCATGGTCTTCTTGAGAACTGCCTGGGTCGAGGGGTCCAGGGCTCGGTCCTCCGCCTTCTGGTCCACCTCCTCGGGCTTCAACTGCTTGGCCGGGACCCTAAGGCACTCGATGGATAGTATCTCTGGATACTGGTCGCTCATGACGTCCGACGTGTCAGTATCGGTTATAACAAAGCTTTGACGAGCTCATTGGCAGAGGAACAAATGGTCTATCCGTTCCTTCATTTTAGCGACGGCTTCCACTGCCCCCATGGCTCCGCATTCCATGGTCGGCCTCCCGGTCAGATCCCCCTCCACCAGTCTCGCGTCCAGGGGAATTGAGCACAGGCACTGCAGAGATCCTTCGCTCAGTAGACGGCAAAGCTCGGCCTCCTGTTCTGGTGAGGATACCTTGTTGAGCACGGCGAAAATGTTCCTGACCCCGAGGTCCCGAGCCATCGCAGTTATCCTCTCCGCCGTGTCGATCGATCGCCGGCCAGGCTCCACCACGACCAGGAGGATGTCCACACCCTGCAGCGTAGACCGCCCCAGGTGCTCCAGCCCGGCCTCCATGTCGACAATGAGCAGATGGTCGTCCTCTAGCACGAGGTGGCGGAGCAGGTTCTTAAGCAGGGCGTTCTCGGGGCAGAAACACCCCGAACCCGGGGCCTTGACAGTGCCCAGGACGACAAGCCGGATGCCCCCTATGCCACATACTCCGTACTTTTCCACCAGGTCGTCGACCTTCGGGTTCAAGGAAAAAAGCCCACCGGGGCCGTCCCCTGGTCTCACTCCCGTTCTTTCCTCGATGAGGTCAAGCATTTGCGACAACGGGATGATGCTTGCTCTATCCCCCTCAGGCACACCCAGGGCGGAAGGCAACGAGGAGGCGGGATCGGCGTCCACGGTGATGACCTTAAAGCCCTCTCCCGCGTAAAGCGAAGCCAATATGGCCGACACGGTGGTCTTTCCCACTCCCCCTTTACCAGATACGGCGATCTTCAGCGGCATTCATACCCTCTCGATGATGACGCGATGCCGGAACAGGTCTATCTCGGCCAATCGTACGTTGTGGAACACTTTGGTCTCGCCGAACATATTCGAACAACTGAGGCCATCTTCGACCGGGACGATGACCGTAGCTCCGGCCATTAAGGTGCTGATTCCCATGTCCTCTTTCAGCAGTACCAACGACTCGCACATCGTTTTGTTAGTTGCAACCGATGGCAATAAACCCGAGCTAAGATCCGTCCGCGCTCCCGAGCCCGATACCCATCCTCGGCTAGAGGAGCCATAGGAGGCCAGGTCAGCCTTTGACGAGAAGATAACCGATGTTCGTCCCCATGCCCTGACCATAGGCCAGGGCGATGATCTGCATGCCCATGGGCTCCAGGTACCGGGCGGCGGCCAGGGGGCCGCAGTCCACTGGCTCGAAGCCCATCTTTCGGGTCAGTTCCATGACCGTTCGTTTGGCGCTGGCATCGTCCGCGGCTACGAATGCGGTGAGCGGCTGTCCGCTCACCTTCCCCGTGCTCTGGTTCTGCGCGAACACGGTATTAAAGGCCTTGACCACCCGGGCCTGGGGCAGCATCTTCTGCAGTTCCTCGGCCCCGGACGTGGTGAACCCGACCGCCAGCTCCCCCCTCGGTCCGACGGCGTTGGTCGCATCGATGAGCGTCTTGCCGTCGCCGTTCCGCCCGATCCCCCTGGCCACGTTCCCCACCTGGGAGAACGGAACGGCCAGGACGATCAGTTCACCCCATTCCGCGGCCGCCTGCACCGATTCGCGGGGGTCCCGGTGCCCGAACCTGACCTCATGGCCCACCCGGTCCAGACCGGCGGCGATGGCCTTGCCCACCTTGCCCTTTCCGATTATGGCTACCTTCATTGCTCTTCACCAAACCGAGAGTTCGCCTCACTAGTGGATACCTGCCGCTAATGTTCATTTCGGTCAAAGACTGGGCGCTGAAGGGCAAGGTAACATCCTTCCATTTTTCCATCATAACCAATATTATTGTGCATGGAGCGCACATTGAATTGACACCGAGGTGCATAGGTGAAACGTTCTGAGGGCAGGATCATGGGAGAAACCGTTCCGTCGGAGTGGGCCGATCGTATCGAGGAGGACGCCATTCTACGGTCGCTGTTCGCCTCGACTCCCACCATCGCTTTTTTCCAGGATCTACAGGGAAGGTTCAGGTTCGTGACCTCCAACGCTGCCCGATCATTCGGCCGGACCCGTGAGGAATTGGAGAACAGGACCTGGCAGGACACGGGCCAGAGATCAGATCTGATGCACATGCTCGATGACCTCAGAAATGAAGCCCTGATCACGGGAGAGCCCTTGAAGGGAGCGCTCTTTTCCCCCCAAGATTCGAGATATTACGAGTATCGCACAGTGCCAGTACTGGGAGTCGATGGGGGGGTGCGAGGGACATTCACGACCGCGGTGGATATCACTGAACTAAAAGAGATGAAGGATTTACGGGAAAGCGAGGAACGGCTTCGAGCCATTGTCAATAATGTTCGCGATGCCGCGTTCGTCAAGGATCGCGAGGGCCACTACCTGGTGGTCAACCCTGCCATCCTGCATAGCCTCGGCAAGTCCCCGAACGACGTTCTGGGCAAGGACGACCTCGAGGTCCAGGTCGATCTGGAGATGGCCAGGAACATAATGACCAACGACCGCCGCGTCATGCGATCTGGCATAAGTGAGGTCGTGGAGGAGGAAGTGCGGACGCCAGACGGATACCGTTCCGTCCTCACCTCTCTGACCCCGTTTCGCGACCGCCAAGGCCAAATCATCGGTATCGTCGGGATCGTCCGGGACGTCACCGATCAGACCAGGATGGAGAACGAGCTCCGGGCGAGCGAGACCAAGTACCGCCAGCTGGTCGATAATGCCCTGGAGGGCATATGGGCGGTCGACCGGGAGTGGAAGATTACCTACGTCAACCAGAGCATGGCCGATATGCTTGGTTATTCCTCAGAAGAGCTGGTAGGTCATCCGGTCACCTCGTTAATGGACGTGGCCGGCAGAGAGAAGGCCAATGAGCTCATCGCCCGGCGGGAATCGGGTGTGAACGAAGTCCACGATTTTGAGTTCCTGCGGAAGGATGGGACGAGGATCTACACCCGCGTGTCGGCATCGGTCCTTTTGGACCCCCGAGGCCATTTCGCCGGCAGCATGGCCCTGGTCAGCAACGTCACCGATCGCAGGCGAGCGGAGGAGGCTCTCCGCCAGAGCGAGGAACGGTTCCGCTCGCTCATCGAGGGCGCGCCGGTGGCCATCGCCATGTCCCGGGAAGGGTTCACCACCTACAGCAACCCCCGCTACCTCAAGATGTTCGGTTATTCCAGTGAACCGGAGCTGTACGGGCGACCGTTCATCGAGCAGATAGCTCCCGAGGACCGCGGGCGGGCGTTGGAATTTGCCCGCGCCCAGGCCGAGGGGCGGGGTGGCCAGGAAGAAACGGAGCTCCTCGGGGTGCGCAAGGACGGTTCGACCTTCCCGTTCCATGCGGCCATCACCATCGTGGACCTCCCCGACGGCCCGGCCGTAATGGGCCTCTTCACCGACATCACCGAACGGAAGAACGCGGAGGAGGCGTTGCTGGAGAGCGAAAGGCGTTTGTCGACGCTGATGAACAATCTGCCGGGAATGGTCTATCGCTGCCGCAATGACCCGAACTATACCATGGAGTTCATCAGCGAGGGGTGTCTGTCCCTGACCGGTTATCCATCAAAAGACCTTCTCTTCAACAAGCGCATGTCTTACGTCGACCTCATCGTTCCGGAACACAGGGAAATGGTCCGGAACGAGGTCCAGGCCGGGATCCGGGAGGGACGCCCGTACAAGATGACCTATGCCATCCACGCCGCATCTGGAGAACTCAAATGGGTCTGGGAGCAGGGGGAGGCCGTGATCTCGCCGGATGGGGACGTCGTTGCTCTCGAAGGATTCATAGCCGATATGACCGAGCAGAAGATGGCCGAGGAGGAGATGGCACATTCCCGGAGGAAGTTCGAATCGTTGTTCTCTGCCAGCAACGAGGGGATAGCGCTGCACGACATCGTGTATGATCGGGAGGGCAGGATCATCAACTACCGCATCGTCGATGTCAATCCCGCCTATGAGCGCATCATCGGCATACCGAAGAGCAGGGCCGTTGGCAGACTGGCCACCGAGCTGTACGGGACCGACGAGCCTCCCTATCTGGACATCTTCACTCAGGTATGCGTGACCGGGAAAGCGGCAACCATGGAGACCTATTTCCCCCCCATGGGCAAGCACTTCTTCATCTCCACCTTCTCACCGGCCAAAGGGCAGTTCGCCACCGTCTTCATCGATATCACCGAGCAGAAACGGTTGGAAGAGGAACTTGTGGAAGCCCGATCAAGGGCGGAGATCTATGTCGATCTGCTCGTTCATGACGTCAGCAATTACAACACTGCGGCCATGGGCTACCTCCAGCTCGCGGAGATGAGGCTCAAGTTGGACGAACAGGACAGAAAGCTCATCGTCCGTCCTCTGCAGGTCCTGAGCAACAGCTCCGAACTCATCGCCAACGTCCGGGACCTGAAGATGGTGGAGGCCGGGCGGGAGAAGGCCCGTTCCTTTGACATCTGTACACTGCTCAGGGAGGTCAAGGAGGCCTATGAAGACCCGCCGGGCCGGGAGGTCACCATCAACCTCCGGGAATCGGACAGCTGCTGGGTACTGGCCTCCGGACTTATCCGGGACGCCTTTTCGAACATCGTCAGCAATTCGATAAAACACACTTCAGGACCGGTCACCGTGGACATCTTGGTGGACCGACCACGCCAGGAAGGGAATGGCCAGGTCCGAGTGAGCATCGAGGACAACGGTCCGGGCATTCCCGATGATCGCAAGGACTCCATCTTCGACCGTTCGCTGATGGGGCTGACCAAGCCGGTGAGCCGGGGGCTGGGTCTCTACCTGGTGAAGCGTCTGGTCGAAGAATATGACGGCGAGGTGTGGGTCGAGGACCGCGTGCCGGGAGACCATACCAAGGGGGCCAGGTTCGTGATCGTGCTTCCCGCGGCGTCATCGGGGTGATCGTTCCTCTTCTGATAGGTGGCACCGCCCACCGTTACCGACTGGGTTCGCGTCCCTTCCCTAGCAGATCTTACTCACGGGCGGTCCCAGAACTGCCCGGGCACCCTCACCTCGACGCGATGCTCGTAACCTTCCAGTTGGAGCACGGTGGTGTCGCAGACCGCTCGCAGATGCTTCCACAGCCACGAAGAACCATAATCGTCGATGTCCGCCGGCATGCTGTCCAGGAGGCTCCTTGAGCAGACGACTATCAACCGCTCCTGGGCCCGCGAGAATATGACGTTGGTGCGGTTGAGGTCCAGGATGAACTCGGCGTTGTGGCTGATCGCCCCGGTGTCCGATTGGGTCCCCGAGACGACGATGGTCTCGCACTCCCCGCCCTGCAGTCGTTCCACCGTATCGATCAGCTTGAGGTGATAGCCGAACTCGTCCTTCAGCAGGTTCCGGAGCATGCCCCTCTGGGCCCGGTGGGGCGTGATTATCGATACCGTCTTTGGTGGCACCTGATGCTCCTCGGCGCCCCGGGACCGCAGGATGTCCCGGATGAGCGCTGCTTCGAACTCGTTGCTCTTGCGGGACAGCGCCTCGTCGTGAACGACCAGGAACACCCCGCCGTTCGACCACAGGTCCTTCAACGAGGCGATGCCCGCTCCCTTGCGGTCCGCCCTCTTCTCCGAACGGAGGGTGACCCCCTCGCCCTCGTAGACGCCGGAGATGAGATGGGTGAGCTCCGGGGTCAGGCGGTAGGTGACGGTCAGCGCCGAGCGCTTGATCGCTTCCGGCGGACAGCGGGAGCACAGGTTGCTGATGGTCCGGTAGGCGGACTCATGGGGGCTGAGGCGGACGACCTGCTCCCTGCTCTCCTCCTCCCACTCGTGGGCGGTGATGGGCGAGAGCTGCATATGGTCCCCCGCCAGCATCATCTCCCCCTCCTCGGCGATCAGGGTGGCCAGGGCCAGGAAATCAGGGAAGACCATCATGCTCGCCTCGTCGATCATCAGGCCGTCGGCGTGGAAAGGCTCCTGCTCCGACATCTTCTCGGCCACCTTCAGCAGCTCGTTGACGCTGCCGCACAGGACCACGTCCCCCTGCTCCATCTCCGCGCGGAGACGGGGTGTGTCCCACAACCCCAGCTGCTCGTCGGAGGCGGGGGCGTCGCCGGTGAGCCGCAACACCCGGGCGGGGTGCTGCTCCAGGCCGATCTCGTCGGCGGCCCGGCGGAAGAACGGCAGCGCCTCCCGGATGCGTCCGGTCAGCTCGTCGACGGCGGTGTGGGTGTTGGCCGATAGCAGGAACAGTTTCTTCTTCGGGCGGGCGGCCAGGCGGAGCAGTATGGCCGCGGCGGCGGTGTTGGTCTTCCCCGTGCCGGGCGGGCCCAGCAACAGCTGCACCGTGCAGGACAGCCCGTCCAGGCAGGCCTGCACCTGGACGTCGTCGAGGGCGTGGTCCCGCAGCTTCATGGTGCGGAGGGCCTGCTCGAACAGTCGCAGGGATTCCGGGGAAGGGGGGACGCGGACAGGGACGGCGGGGGCCTCGGGATCGAACCAGCGGGCGGTCCGCGAGTCGGTGTGCCGGCTGAGCCATTTATCGATGCGGGCGCGGGCGAAGTTGGCCAGGCTGTCGCCGACCAGCGTCTGGGCCATGGCCTCGACCTGCTTGGGGAACGACAGCGGCACGTAGCGGCTCACTGCCGCGTCCTTTCCGTAGTTCGGGATGATCGAAGCCTTGAACGCGCCGTTGACCGGATCGAGCACTTCGATGTGCCCGGTGACCCCCAGGGACACCAGGTCCCGGACGCTCTGCCCGGCGTCCACGTCCCCGGAGTACGGGGCGATGCGGACGAAGCTGCCCTCTTCGACGGTGCAGGAGGAGAAGAACACCTTCGGGTCGACGGAGAACCTCTCCAGATCGAGGGACCCCCCGGCGAAGCTCTTCCCTTTGTCCTCGAAGAAGAACATGTCCTTGAGAGGGAGGCAGGTGCCTTCGGCCACGCGGGCGGACGGCGAGCGCAGACTGTCGATCAGCCACTCGGTCTTCTTGACGTGATGATCGAGCCGCAGGAAGTCCAGCGACGCCGCCACGATGTCGTAGCGTCCTTCGAACCGGGCCTCGATGCTCTTGAGGTCCCCCAGCGGCACCAGGGGCTTGGCGATCCGCGAGTTCTGGTACAGCCGCTCCTCCAGCCACCGCAGCGCCTGGCACTTGGCGACCAGGAACGAGGATATCAGGTCGGCGCTCCCGCCCCGGCGGTAGTCCTCCAGGGCCCGCGGGAGCATGTTGTCCCTGGTCCTCTCCTGCGGCAGTATGCCCCACAAGGCATACCAGTAAGGGGCGTTGACGTCCGAGCTGAAGTGGGTGCGGACCTCGAAGAACTGCTTATGGGCGGCGGGGTCGTCGCGGTCGCCCCACTCGCCCTTCCCATCCAGGTACAGGGAGGTCCGGAAGTCGAAGATGTCCCGGCGGAAGGCGTGGGCCAGGTCGATCGGCGCGCCGTTCACGGCACGTACCCAGTGGAAGCGGGGAAAGCCGAACCAGGAAAGGGAGGTGGCGATGACCGGGCTGAGGCCGGTGTAGCCCAGCAGGACCTTGGCCTCGATCTCGTCCCGCATGGGGGTGAAGATCACCTGTTCAAGGTCCGCCCGGCACTCCGCCCGGCAGCCCAGCAGCTCGGTGAGGTTGTGCAGGAGCGGACCGCCGGCCCGGGCGCAGGCGTCGATCAAATGGTCCATCTCTCCCTTCGACCAGGTGTAGAAGTGCAGGGGCCGCGGACCGCTGCCACCGACGCTGATGATGGCGTCGACCAGCTGTTCGAAGAACGAGCGGAGCAGGGCGCCCTCCGAGGCGTCGTCCACGCTCGCGTCCCCGGACCACGGCCGCTCCATGATGCGGGCGACCTCGACCGCGTTCATCGGCCCTTCTACAGTGCTCTTGGGTATGCATTCCCTCGGCACGGGGTCCGGCTCTCCCTGCTCGCCGTAGCGGGGCATGGGGGTGTAGAGGGACCTGTCGCTGTCGGTGACATGGGCGGCCAGGCCGACCAACCGGTCCTCGATGTAATCGTACTCGATGTCCAGGAACACACGGACCAGCCGGTTGCCGCCGTCGTCCTGGTGTGACGGCAAAAGCCCGGGACCGGAGTGCTTCTTGGCCATGACCCCCCAGTCCCCCTCCCGTTTGTCGGCGAGGGTGGAGCGCCGCGCCCTGGCCCGTATGACCAGGTCGTCCAGGTCGGCGGTGAAGCCGACGGTGCCGCGGAGGGCCCGCACCTGCGGGCCCCGGGGGTCCAGGTCGGCCAGGTCGTCGACCGTTCGTATCCCCGCCCGGGTCAGCAGACGGACCGTGGAAGGGTCCAGGCCCAACAGCTCCAGGCGGCGTTGGCGGGCGCTCTCGGGCAGGCAGATGGGGCAATGGACGCACGAATCGCACTTCGACTCCAGGCAGTACCCGAGGTCGTCCAGCTCGGTCCGCGAGATGCGGGACAGCGGCCCCTGGGGGGAGAGGAGATTGCGCAGGTCGCTGATCTCCTCCTCCAGGTCCAGCGAGGGAAGCGAGAGGGCGTCCTGGACCTCGTTCGTTTCCTCGTCTATCCGTGCTACGACGGACTCCAGGACCACATCATCGAAATGCTTTCCCCCGACGTCCAGGCCGTCCTGGGCGAGGATCTCCGAGACCATGGCGCGGTAGGCGGCGAGCTGGACGCGGTGATAGGTCTTGTCCTTCCGGCTGGCCTTGCACTCAACGATCCGGAGGTGCGGCACTCCCCCGTCCCACCGGAGGGTGACGAAGTCCATGCGCCCGGAGATGGTGAACTGGCCGATGGGGCGTTCGATCTCGACCTCGCGGGCGAAGCAATCCTGTCCGGCGGGAACTCGGTTCAGAGCGTCGAGGTACTGCTCCCAGCTTATCCGGACCGCTTCCTCGTTATCGCCGTGCGGGTTGAGCAGGAGCATGCTCTCCCGCATGCCCGACTCCAGGTCGTTCTCCCGCTTTCGGCCCATGGTGGCCAGGATCGGGTTCAGGGGGCTGCGCACGGTGGCGTAGAAAGGAAAGCGGCGAGCGACCTCGGCCTTGTTCAGACGCAGCTTGAAGCTCCGTTCGCAGCAATGTTGGTTGATGTACTCGCCGATATCGGTGACCACTACCTGCTGCTTCTGTTCCGACATGAACCCATCCCCACCCTCGGTCCCGACCCCGATGCGCTATCTCATCCGAAGCGCTGATGACTGGACCGACGAGGATTGGAACGTCGGTACGAGTAATTAATTGATAGCGTGCCTGAATAATAACCTGGAACGCGCGAGACATCGATGTTCGAAAATAATTTCAAGGGGATTTAGGAAAGACAGACCATGCCACCCCTATAAATCGCCGAGAAAAGTTCCGTTCTCTTTATGTAGAGCCATGCCCAGTGTCGCCCCATGAGCATCTCAAAGAACGATCTGAAAAAGAAAAAGGCTGGGAAAGAGGAAAAGTTGGCAAGCCTCGAAAAGCAGGCCGCCTCGGGGAGCGAAAGGGCCAAGAAGAAGCTGGTCAAGGAAAAGCGCAAGTGATCGGTCCCCGTCCACGAAGCACCGCCATTATCTCATTGCTGGCGTGCCTGGGAGGCCCCAAACTCCTTCCAACATCGTTTTATTCTCCCCGTTCCCAGTAAGTTTAGGATTGTGATGAGATTCGTCGATCAGATGGACATACGCTTTAGGAAGGTGCTACTTCGGGTCGACCTCAATGTCCCCATGGACAAGGACCGGAGGATTACCGATGACTGGCGCGTCCGGGCTGCCTTGCCCACCATCCAATACGCGTTGGAGGAGGAGAGCAGGGTGATCGTGATCTCCCATCTGGACCGGCCCGGAGGGAATATCGTTCCCGAACTTACTCTCGCACCGGTCGCGGAAAGGCTGTCCCAGCTCCTGGACAAGGAGGTCACCTTCGTGGACCAGGTCGTGGGTGTACGGGCCCGTGAGGCGGTGGACCGCATGCTCCCCGGTTCGGTGGTGATGCTGGAGAACCTCCGGTTCCATCCTGGTGAGGAAAGCGATTCGGACGATCTCGCCCGGGAACTGGCCGATCTGGCCGACGTGTTTGTGGACGATGCCTTTGCCAACGCCCACCGGGCCCATGCCTCCAACGTGGGCGTCACCCGGTTCCTGACCGATGTGGGAGGGGGGCTGCTAATGCGGAGGGAACTGGACGCCTTGGGCCGGGCCATGGGCTCACCAGACCGACCCCTGGTGGCGGTGGTGGGAGGGATCAAGGTGGAGAGCAAGATCGGTTTCCTGGAGAATCTCGCAAGGAAAGTGGACAAGATGCTCATCGGCGGTGGCATGGCCTCTGCTTTCCTCCAGGCAAGGGGCCTGGAGATGGGCGACTCGACCGTCTCGGAAGGCTCGGTCCAGAAAGCAAGGAACATAATGAAGGAGGCCCAGCGCAACGGGGTCCGCATCGTACTTCCGCTGGACCTGGTTGTGGCCAGGGAGAAGAACGACCGGGCAGAGATGGAGGTAGTTGCGGTAGCAGGAGTTACCAAAGGAAAGATGCCCCTGGACATAGGGCCCCGGACGGTCCGGGTGTTCGAGGACGAGCTCGAAGGTGCATCGACCATCATATGGAACGGGCCGCTGGGGGCGTTCGAGGTCGAAGCCTTCAGCGCTGGGACCCGGGCGGTGGGCGAGGCCATCGCCCGGTCCTCGGCCTACTCCCTGGTGGGAGGAGGGGACACCGTCCTGGCCTTGAAGCGCTACCAGCTGATGGACCGCATCTCCTACGTCTCCACCGGAGGCGGGGCGTTCCTGAAGGCCCTATCGGGGAAGGAACTGCCCGCTGTCCAAGCACTGGAAACCAAGGAGACGATGAGGGCAGGCCAGTGAAGCGGTCCCGGCGGATCATCGTACCTTGGATGCCTTCTCCGTTTGTTTGGCCAGCTCAGCTTCGGAGGCCAAGTAGTGCCGTTCTTTCACCACGCCGCCCTCCATCTCATAGACCAAAGGGATCACCGTAGGTATGTTCAGCTCCGTGATCTCGTTATCGGTGATACCGTCCAGATGCTTGACCAGGGCCCGAATGCTGTTACCATGAGCCGCCACCAGGACGTTCTTATCCTCTCCCAGCCGAGGTAGGATCTCATCCTGCCAGTACGGCATGGTCCTGACCAATGTGTCCTTGAGGGACTCGCATGAGGGCAGGAGGTCGACCTGGAGACCCCCATATCGGGGATCGAAGCGAGGATGCCGGGGATCGGACAGGTCAAGGGGGGGGAGGCCGTATCTCATAGCCTCGTCGCCAGGCCCGGACCTGGTCATTCCCATGCTCCCTCACCATGTCCTCCTTGCTCAGCCCCTGCAAGGCCCCATAGTGTCGCTCGTTCAAACGCCAGGAGCCGATGAGCGGGACCCACATGAGGTTCATCTCGTCCATCGCGATCCATGCTGTGCGGATCGCCCTCTTGAGGACCGAGGTAAAGGCCAGGTCCGGGGCAATGCCTTCTTTCCGAAGTCTTGAGCCTGTCTCCTTGGCCTCCTCTCGGCCTTGGGGGGATAGGTCCACATCGATCCAGCCGGTGAACCGCCCTGATTCGTTCCACAGGCTCTGACCGTGCCGCAGCAGGACCAGTTTCGTCAAGCCCCCAGGTCCCCCCAGTATAGGCTCATGGCCTCTTCGACCGTGGCATCTTCGACGGTAACAGCGTAAATGGCGTTGCAGAACCGCACCGCCTCGTCCAGGGGCTTCTGATGGATGTTGCGACCGGTAGCGCACCCGGCCGCCCCGGCGGCGATCTGCTCGTGGAGCCTGTTGAGAAAAGGTTTAACCTCCACCTGCTTCCCTCCCGAGCAAATGACCCCGGTCCTTCCCGCCGCCCGCACCGCCTCCCTGAAACTATCCTGGGCATCCGGGCCATCTGGATAGTTGACCTTGGCGAAGTCCGCCCCGAGGCAGGCCGCCACTCCGGTCGCCCCTGCGATAAGGTGAGGGTCCTTCTCGTTGGGCACGGCCTTGCCCCGGGGGTACATCCAAAGTAATACCGGAAGGCCATGATGATGTGCCCGGTGGACTATCTGGGCCGCCTCGCGAAGCATGATCGCCTCGTTCTCGCTACCCAGGTAGACGGTGTACCCCACCCCCAGCACATTGATGTCGCTCTCATCTTTCAGGGCGGCGACCTGATCGACGGTCGTCCATTGTTGGCTGAGCGGTTCCGCCTGGAGGGTCTTGACCAGGTGGGTCTTGGAATTGAGCTTTACCAGATAGGGAACTTCGGGGTAGTCCATAGCATAGCGTGCCATCAACCCAAACTGGGTAGCGAAAGCCCCTATCCGTCCACGGGCAGCGATACGGAACAGATGCTCGGGGTCCCCGTCGTCGGGAGAGATGCCCTCGCCATGGAAATCATCGTTCAGGTGCTCTACTTTCTGGTCCCCGGCGAACAGCATCAGCCGACCTTTCCCTCCGGTCAGGGCCACGTAGTTTTCCAAGAACCTCCTCCTCTTTCCCCTGGGGACGTCCAGGGGAACGATGACCTTCGATTCCTTCATCATCTAGCGCTCCTTGAAAGATCCTTGAACGTTATCCTGGGCAACATCTCCAATATATCCTTCTTGTTGGCCCGGGCGGTCCCCGGCGCCAAGGCCGTCGCCGTGCCCGCGGCGGTCGCGTGGATTAAGCACTCTTTCGGCCCGAGGCCGGTGGCGAGGCCGTAGACGAAGCCGGCCACGGCAGAATCGCCTACGCCCACGGTGTTCACCACGTCCACTTTCGGCGGAGTGGCCAGGTATCTTCGGTCTTCCCCCACCAGAACAATGCCGTCACCCCCCATCGATACCAGCACAGTATCCACCCCCTGCGAGCGGACCCATTCCGCCGCATCCAGGATATCCTCCAGCCCAGAAAGTTCTCTTCCCACCAGCTGGCTCAGCTCATGCCGGTTCGGCTTGATATAGGTCGGCCCGCCCTGTATGCCCGCTCTCAATGCCTCCCCATCGGCGTCCAGGAGGATCACCATACCTCGCTTTTTCATCGCCCATATTATCCGGCGATAGGTCTCCGGATGGACCCCTGGCGGAAGGCTTCCGCCCATGGCCATGAATGAAAGCTCCGCCAGTCCCTCCAGCTTACTGAAAAGGAGGCTAAGTTCGAAAGGGGATATCACCGGACCACTGGCAGTGAGCAATAGCTGGCGTCCCGTACTTGTCTCATGCACTATGATGTTGGTGCGCGTCTCGTCTGAGACCCGAATGAAATCGGTACGCACCCCTTCGTTGGTGAGACGACACTCCAGTTCGTCCCCGACAAAGCCGCCGAAGAAACCCAGCGCCGTATTGGGGACGCCAAGGTTGGTCAGTACCCTGGAGACGTCGATCCCCTTGCCACCGGGGTAGCGACACTCTTTTTGGACCCGGTTGGCCTCCTCGTAATCTAACTTATCCACCCAGAAGGTGCGGTCGATGGTCGGGTTGAGGGCCAGTGTGTATATCGTCCCCCTGGGCCGGATCACTTCGGCCCCTCCGACCGGAGCCTCTCCTCCATCTGCGACACTTTCAAGGTGATCTTCATCAGTGTGTCCGGGTTCACCGAGATGGAGTCGATGCCTTCCCTGACCAGGAACTCGGCGATCTCCGGGTAGTCGCTGGGGGCCTGGCCGCAGATGCCGCTATGCCGGGCATTTTTCCGAGCTCCCTGGACGGCCATGGACATGGCCTTGAGAACTCCCGGGTCCCGCTCGTCGAAATCCTTGGCCAATATTTCGGAGTCCCGATCGATGCCCAGGACCAGCTGGGTGAGGTCATTGGAACCGATGGAGAAACCATCGAAGAACCGACTGAATTCGTCGATGAGGAGGACATTGTTGGGTATCTCGCACATGATGTAGACCTGCAGGCCGTTCTCGCCTCGCTTCAACCCGTTCCGCTCCATCTCCTCCAAGACCTTTGCGGCCTCCTCCACTCTCCGGCAGAAAGGGATCATCGGGATGAGATTGGTCAGACCCATCGTATCCCTGACCATCTTGACCGCCTGGCACTCCAGACCGAAGCCTTCCCGGTAGCGGTCGGAATAATAGCGGGAGGCTCCCCGGAACCCCAGCATGGGATTGCTCTCATCCGGTTCGAAGTAACGCCCGCCCAGAAGGCTGGCGTACTCATTGGTCTTGAAATCGCTCAGCCGGACCACCACATCTTTGGGGTAGAAGGCTGCGGCGATGGTGGCCATGCCGTGGGCCAGCGTCTCGATGAAGAAGCTCTCCCTATCGGTGTAGGCCGATGTGAGACGATCGATGGCATCCCGGTCCTTCGCATCCTCGACCTTTTCCGGGTGCAATAGGGCTATGGGATGAACGCGGATGTAGCTGCCGATGATGAACTCCAGCCGGGCCAGACCAACCCCATCGTTGGGTATGAAGGAGAGTGAGAAAGCCTCCTCGGGGTTGCCCAGGTTCATCATCATCTCGGTCTTCGGCCTCTTCAGGTCGGTGAGCTTGGTGTGCTCCACCCGGAACGGCAATGCCCCCTCATACACGAAGCCATCGTCCCCTTCGGCACAGCTAACGGTGACCACAGTTCCGTTCGCGATCTTTTGTGTCGCATCCCCGGTCCCCACCACCGCGGGTATCCCCAGCTCCCTGCTGACTATTGCCGCGTGCGACGTCCGCCCGCCCAGATTGGTAACGATGGCCGCAGCGATCTTCATGACCGGCTCCCAGTCCGGGGTCGTGTTATTGGATACAAGTATCTCCCCCGGGCGGAAGGTGGGGAGCTGGGTGACGTCCGAGATCACGCGGGCTTTTCCTGAAGCGATCTTGGAACCTACACTCCGTCCCCGGCTCAGCACATTGCCCCTTTCCTCGAGGGTGAACGTCTCCAGCACATCCATGGACCTCTGGGATTGGACCGTCTCCGGCCTGGATTGGACGATAAAGAGCGTTCCGCTCTCCCCATCCTTGGCCCATTCGATGTCCATGGGCGTGTCGTGACCGAGCTTGTTGGAGTAGTGGTCCTCTATGATGACGGCGGAGGAGGCCAGCTCCAGGATCTCGTCGTTGGTCAAGCAGAACTTCTGGCGGTCCTCTTCAGGGACCTCCACGTTCCGGGTCAGCTCCTTGGTCCCGCCCCGGCCGTAGATGAGCTTCTTTTCCTTCTCCCCCCTCTCCTTCCGGATAATGGCCTTGGAACCTTTGCGGAAGGTAGGTTTGAACACATAGTATTCGTCCGGGTTCACAGCCCCCTGTACGATGTTCTCACCGAGCCCATAGGAGGCGGTGATGAAGACCACGTCCCGGAACCCCGTCTCGGTATCCAAGGTGAATATCACCCCGCTGGAAGCGAGGTCGGAACGCACCATCTTCATCACCCCGATAGAAAGAGCGACATCGAGCTGGCCGAACCCCTGGTCGATCCGATAGGAGATGGCCCGATCGGTGAAAAGGGAGGCGAAACATTTGCTGCACGCCTCTCTCAGGGCAGGATAGCCCCGGATGTTCAGGTATGTCTCCTGCTGTCCGGCAAAGGAGGCAGTGGGCAGGTCTTCGGCCGTGGCGCTGGAGCGTACCGCCACATCGGTGTTCTCGCCATACTCGTCGCCGAGCCTATCGTAGGCCGTTCTTATCTCTCCCCACAGGTCATCGGGTATGCCCGCCTCCAGGATCAGGTCCCGGACCTTCTTCCCGCGAACGGCCAGATCCGAGACGTTCTCCTTGTTCACCCCGGCTAGGGCATTCTCTATCGACTCCCCTATGCCCGTCGCTGAGAGCATGTGTCTGTAACCCTCGGCGGTGATCGTGAAACCGTTGGGTATCTTGACCCCTTTGCCCGTCAGCTCCCGGTACATCTCCCCCAGGGAAGCATTCTTACCGCCTACCAGGGGAACGTCACCGATGCTGATCTCTTTGAACCAACGTATGTATTTCGGGGTCAGGGCCACGGCCTTCTCTTCCATCGAAGCAGATTGTCTCATCTCGATCCTCCATCGTTCTATCCCGATCTCAAGCTGGGACCGGTCGCTCCAGCCGAGGGGCGCCCTTCATGCCCCCCTTTGTGGCCATAAAGGATGCTAGGTCGAGCATGCGGCAGGAGAAGCCATACTCATTGTCATACCAGGCCAGGACCTTGACCACCCGGCCTCCGATGACCTTGGTGGAATGGGCATCGATCACCGCCGAATGGGGATCGGTGATGATGTCCGCCGATACCAGGTCATCTTCGGTGAAATCCATTATGCCATGGAGCGACCCGTCCGCTGCCGCTTTGAGCGCCGCATTGACCGATCCCTCGGTCACGTCGGCCTTGAGGGTGGCGGTGATATCGGTGATGGCCCCGTCCGGGATGGGGGCCCTGATCGCCGTAGCGTACATCCTGCCTTCCAGCTCCGGGATGGTCAGCGTCGTGGCCTTGGCCGCGCCGGTGGAGGTGGGTATCAGGGAAACGGCGGCCGCCCTTCCTCTAATCCTCTTCCGTGCCGCGCTGTCGACCAGTTTCTGGCTGGCCGTATAGGCGTGGACGGTGGTGGCCATCAGGTACTCGATGCCGAAGGAATCGTTAAGCACCTTGGCCACCGGGGCGAGGGAGTTGGTGGTGCATGAGGCGGCAGACACGATGTGGTGTTTGGCTGGATCGTATACCTTCTCGTTGACCCCCATCACTACAGTGAGGTCCGCGCTGTCCGAAGGGGCGCTGATGATGACCTTCGACGCCCCCGCCTCCAGATGCTTGGCCGCCCGGTCGTGGTCGCGGAACAGCCCGGTGCATTCCAGCACGATGTCCACTCCCAGTTCCTTCCACGGCAGCTTGGCCGGGTCCGGTTCGTGGGTGACGGTCACCTCCCTGGAACCGAGCCTGAGGGCGTCCTGCCTAGCCTCTACGGGAAAATCGGCCCTGCCGTGGACCGAATCATAGCGCATCAGGTAGGCTATGCTGTCCGTATCATCGATGTCATTGGCCGCGACAAGCTCTATGCCGTCCGGCGGGTTCGTGATGTAGCGCCGGGCGATGATCCTGCCGATCCGCCCCATGCCGTTTATCGCAATCCTGGTCATAACATATTCCCTCACTGGCCTTTTCTTTCAATGTTGACCATGGAAGGGCATCTGTTAACTATTTTGCGTGCGTGGAATGGCCGGAATGGCCATTGGGCGAGAACCGTGAGATCTCGGCTGGACGCTGCCCCGGCGGATGCGAGCGAGCTTGCTAGCCATATCAGGCCTGCCTCCCGCCACTTTCTGGATGGGCACTAGGTCCGGTCCGCTCGTTCTCTGCAGAAATGGGTATTCATCGCAGGTCGAATTCCATCGTGGCGCCCGGGGCGAGGGGCTGCGTCCTGCCTCTGAAGCCGATGGAGACCGGGGCTATGCCACCGGACATGCTGGCCAGCCTCAACCTGCCCTTCGATATCAGCACATGGATCCAGTGGCGCCGATACTCGATGTCGAACTGGACCGTCCTGAGGCCCCGGGGGAGGCGAGGATTGAACCACAGGACGTCGCCTCTGGTCTCCAAGCCGGAATAGCATCTTTGGACCAGGTCCACCGTGCCGGCCATGGCCCCCAGATGGAGCCCTTCCTTGGTCGTTCCGCCCTGGATGTCCGAGACATCGCTCCGCAGGGCCTCCACGAACAGGTTCCACGACCTTTCCCTATTGAACCTCGATAGCACCCAGGCATGGACGACCCGGCTGAGCGTGGAACCGTGGGAGGTGCGCTCCATGTAGTAATCGATGGTCCGTTGGATGGTTTTCCGGTCCAGCTTATAGCCCAGGCGGTCGAACAGCTCCCCCAGCTCCTCCTCCGAGAACAGGTAGAACAGCATGAGCACGTCGGCCTGCTTCGACAGCTTGTACCGGTCGGGGGAGTCGCCCTCTGCTTTCAGGATGCGATCAAGGCGGTGGATGTTGCCATACTTGTTCCGGTACATCGCCCAGTCCAGCTCCTTGAGGCGGTCATAGCCTTCGAACTGACTGATGACCCCGTCCCTATGGAAGGGGATGAGCATCTTGCGGCTGATGTCCTGCCAGAGGTCCAGTTCGGTGCCGCTGATGTTGAGGTCCTCGAACAGGTCCCTGCGGCGCTCCGGGGGCAGCATCCGGAGCGTATCGAGGGCGCGGCAGAACAACCAGGCCGCCATCACGTTGGTGTAGGCATTGTTGTTGACGCCCAGCTCCGCGGTGCCAGGATATTTCTCGTGAAATTCGTCCGGTCCCATGACCCCTAGGATCTCATAGCGGTCGAGGGAGCTGTTATATTGGGCCTTGCTGGCCCAGAACCGGGCGATCTCCACCATCATCTTGGCCCCGTAGAACGACATAAAGTCCATATCGCCGGTGACCTGATAGTACTGCCACACGTTGTACCCGATGGCCAGACCGATGTGGCGTTCCAGATGGGAGTGGTCAGCGATCCATTCGCCGGAAATGGGATTGAGGTGCATATTCTGGGCCTCCTCCCGGCCGTCGCTCCCGCTCTGCCAGGGGAACATGGCGCCACGGAGTCCGGCCTGCCTTGCCGCCCGCTGGGCCCAGGGCAGGCGGCGGTATCGGTACAGCAGGAGGGCGCGGGTCAGGTCGGGGATGCGTAGGTTCAGGAACGGGAATATGAAGATCTCGTCCCACATGACCAGTCCCCGATAGGCCTCCCCGTGCAGCCCCCTCGGCGGTACCCCGACGTCCAGATCGATGGAGTGGGCGGACACGGTCTGGAGCAGATGGAAGATGTGCAGGTTTAGGACCATGGCCATATGCTCATGGTCGGCATCGATGTCGAACGAGCACCGCGCCCATAGTCCATCCCAGGCGTCCATATGTTCGTCCAATAGCTGCCCGAGGTCGGGGGTATCGTCCAATCTCTGCAGCGCCTCCACCCGGCTCTCCGAGATGGCCCGGTCACGGGAGGAGCTGATGGTGACGATCTTCTCAATGCGCATGGGGCGCCCCCGTTCCACCGGGATGTCCAGCTCCTGCCCGATGTACCCGGGCCCTTTGATCAACTTTCGCTTCGCGCCAATGACCTCGGCGCCCTGAAAGACCCGGGTCCGGGCCGCCGTCGCCACTCTGATGTGCGATTGGTTCGTCTCCGCCTGCAGCCATATGACATCCTCTCCCGCCGCGCCGGTCCCGAGCTGCCGCAGATGGTGGTTGTCAAGCTGCAGATAGCGTTCCACCAGGGTGTTGTCGACGTTCCCGTCCAGGGCCGATAGGACCTGGACCGATCCGGTCCAGTCCTCCGGAGTTATCGTCGTCTCCAGCCCGGCGTGATGGGGGGAGTCCATGCTGACGAACTTCCTCTGCTGGACCCGGGTCCGCCGCCCTTTCGGATCGGCGAACATGATGGTGCGATCGAAGGTTCCCCGCCGCATGTCCAGTTCCTGGTGATACAGTTGAAGGTCGGCCGAACCGAGATCGAACGGTTCCCCGCCGTCGATGCGGAACGACAGGCAGAGCCAGTTGGGGCCGTTGACCATGCTCTCGTTCTCGATGGTGCGAGCATCCACGTGACTGATCAGGCGGTTGTAGACCCCCGCCAGGTAGTTCCCGGGATAATGCACCTTTCCCGAGGGGGACTCGGGGGCCGCACCCCTGCTGGCAAAATAACCATTACCGGTGGTGCAAAGGGTCTCCCGCAGCCTTTCCTGCTCCGGCTCGAACCCGTCATATTTTAGCGTCCATATCCCGGCGGCCGCTTCGCCTTTGAAGCGGAGGACCAGCAGGTCGAGGAACCTGTGCACCTCGGCCACGTCGGCCAACACATAGTTCGCTGCCGTTTCCTGGGGATGTTCGCTCACCAGTATGGAGAGGCCTTGATCGCCCAGGGCCCGGAAGGCATCCTCGTCGGTGACATCATCTCCTATATAGAGGGGGACGGTCCGAGAGCCGTCCACGTGGAACATGTCGAGTAGGCTCAGCACCGCCTTGCCCTTGTCCCAGTCCGTATTAGGACGAAGTTCGAAGACCTTTTTGCCCCCGGTCACCCTCAGGTCCTGGTGCCGTTGGGCGACCTCCTTGAAAAGGTCCTCCAGCATCGGGACGTCCTTCGGATCGACCATCCGATAGTGCAGAGCGATGGCGAACCTCTTCCGATCGACCAAGGCCCCTTTAACGTCCCCTATCGCCGACCGGAGCTCGCCCTCGGCGGCGTCCAGCGCCGGCAAGAATCTCTTACCCCGTTCCTGTTCGCGGAAAGAGCCGTCCGGACCGGAGATCTCGAACCCATGGCTTCCCACAAAGGCCAGGTTGCTCAGGCCAACCATGTTCCGCACGTCCCTCAGATCCCGTCCGCTCACCACTGACACCAGGCAGATGGTGGCCAATTGCTGGAGGGTGTCGCGGATCTCCTCACCCATGATGGCCAGGCTCGGATCCCTCACGATGGGGGTGAGGGTCCCGTCATAGTCGAGGAATATGGCGGGCACGCCCTGCTGCAGGCGCTTGAATATGTCATCGATGCTAGACAGGGCGGATGGAGGGCGGATGCTTCTTGCCGCTTCGGTGGCACCGCCGATCCGGAGCTGGGATAGGTCGCTCACCACCACGTCCGCGCCTCGCTCGTATAGTTCTTCTTCCTGCCCACCCCGGTCCACCCCGATGACGAACGCGAACCCCCCGACCTTGGCCGCTTTCACCCCGGCAAGGGAGTCCTCTATGACCGCGGACCGTTCCGGACCGACCTGGAGCCTCCTTCCCGCCTCCAGGAAGATATCCGGTGCCGGCTTGCCCCTGAGCCCGAGCTGGCCGGCATCGACACCGTCGACCACGACCTCGAAAAGGTCGGTCAGATGAGACGCTTGCAATACTCCCTTGGCATTGCGGCTGGCCGAGATCAGGGCGGTACGGACCCCCATCGATCTCAGCCGACGGACGAGCTCGACGGTCGATGGGTAGGGATCGGCCCCCTGTTCCTGAAGCATCTTGAGATATAGGGCGTTCTTCCGATTACCTATCCCGCATACGGTCTCCTTTTCCGGCGGGTCCGCGGGGTCCCCGAAGGTAAGGGAGACATCGCGGGACCTCAGGAAATCCCTGACCCCATCACATCGGGGCTTCCCATCCACGTAGGTGAGATAGTCGGCCTCCAGATCGAAGGGACGGAAGTTCTCCCCCGCCCGCTGCGCCCGCTCCTGAAGGTATTCATCGAAGGTCCTCTTCCAGGCGATCGCATGGATGCGGGCCGTGTTGGTCACCACTCCATCCATGTCAAATATGAAGGCGTCCAGCGCCGTCAGGTCGATCTCGGACGCTTCCCTCCTGGCCTGCATTCTCAATGGCGTGTCCCTCATTCTCCGGCCGCTCCATTACTATCTTGGACCCTTCCCTCATCTATCTTTCCTTCATCCTCCTACCGAACGGCGACCGCTAGCTCTCTTACGTCAATAACGAAAGAGCATGCGACCGGAGCTATGAGCATGCCGGGAGTACGATGTAAGCGCCCCCCTTCTCAGTTATTGCGGCGGTTTGGTCACGAGGCCTTGAAGGTGCTAACGGCCGTTCCTGAGGTAATAAAAAAGGAACTAATGGGAAGGCTTTTCCTTGAGCCGGTAGGCCAGCCGCCGGTCCTTGGGCTCGGCGATGATGTTGGGCCATTGCTTGACCAGCTTGCTGATCTGGTTCGCGTCTACGCGCGGTTTGGCCGTCTTGAACGGCCATTTCTCATCGATGTACGCAGTTAGAATCTGCCGGGCGGTCATCCTGCCATATTTGGACAGGAGCTGCTCGACGAACTGGCCGATCCGCTCATGCCTATTGTGAGTTCGGATCGTCTCCAGGCCCCTGAGGTCCTCCTCGGGTGGTGTCATCTTTTTCCTCTCCGCTGTCATTCGACGACCAGGTCAACGACCTATCATCGGACGGACGACTTCAATGTTTCGGACCATAAAAGGTTAATCCCTGAGGAAGGCCAAAAGGTCCAACAAGGGTCCGATGTTCGGAAGAAAGGGAACGGAGTGATGAGGAGGCTCATTTCCAGGAAAAAAGACCCTGGAGGGCCAAAGTAAGACCCTCAGGCGACCGCCTCATTTCTCCTGAGGAATGAAAAAAGGACTGGGGAAAGGAGGGCCGAATGGCCCCGTTGTCGTTCTGCTCACTGTTAGTAATGGCCGCCCTAGGTCCTCCACAGTGCGGTCATGGTGGCCACAACGGCCCTGGGCTGCAGGATGTCGGGCCTTCCCGGATCGGGGCTGGCGGCGTCACGACCGTTCAACGCTATCCCATTGATCCCGAAGCCTTCCTCGTCCCACCACCCCCCGGGGAACGCGTCGTTGGTGGCGACGCTTGGGTCCTGCTGAGTGATGGGGGCGCCATCCTTCTTGTACCACTCGTCGGTCCATTCGAAGATCATGCCTCCGACGCAGACGTCCGTATTGTTCGTTATGCTGTCGCTGTGCCCGGTCCAGTGCGCCTTGATATAGTTCGCGGTGGCCACGGCGTTGTTGGTCATGACCACGATCTTCCCGTTGGAGTCCCGGGTCGTCTCGGGCGAGCCGAACTCGGTGATCAATAGGGGTTTGACGCTGTTGACCTTGTGCGTGCTGAACAGCGTATCGAACCCGCTGTTGACTCGCCCCCGGTAGCTGTTGACCCCCCAGACGTCCAGGTTGGTCATGGCGCTGTCATGCACCCGGACCGGCGCCACCCCGCCGCCGGACTCGCTCTGGTCCTGCAAGGGGATCATGGTGATCTTGCTCGGGCTCATCTGTTTTATGTGGCCCAGCATGTCGTTGATCTTACCCCAGTAGGCGTTGTCATTGAGGTTCAGGTCGGTGTTCACCTCGTTCCCGAAGCTCCAGCCGAGCACGGCCGGATGGCTCTTTCCCTCGGCCACGATGACCTTCCATTGCTTCATGAACTCCTGTGCATCCCAGTTCTGCGAACTGTATGAATTGATGTTCACCGAGGTCGTGTACACGGACGGGATTACGTAGATGCCCGCCTTGTACAGGGCATCGTAGAAGTCGGTGTGGCTGATCAGGTTCTTGTTCGGGTCCCCGCCCCACGGGAAGCCGGTCATGCTGTAGACCTTGACCACGTTCACACCCATGGCCGCCATCTGGGGGATGTCCCGCTGATAGATGCCCTTCCAGTAGGGTTGGAACCAGTCGCCCCAGGGACACCAGGCGTTGTTGCTTCCGATGGGGGCCGGGGAATAGTTGACGCCCCGGAAGATGAAGTTCTCTCCGTTCACGGTCACATTCCTCCCGTCCGTGGCGACGAGCGTCCCTCCAGACGCGGAAAGGGCCGAGGCCAGAAGCATCTGGTCCTTCTCGGCGCTGGTGGTGAAATAGACCTTGTCACCGTGGATCAGGACATCAACGTTCATGGTCGTCCTCCCGATCCCCTTGGAAATGTTGCTGTTCAATCTATTACCGTTGTCTATCTTGTACTGGCAGACGTTGATCTCCCAGGTGTAGTCGGCGTCGTCCGAGATGTTCTGAGCGAAGAATGCCGCACAGACCCGGTCGCCCTCCACATCGATCGCGGCACGGAAGTTGAACATTCCCAGGTTCAGGACCTGGCTCTGCCACTTCAGCTCGCCGCTGCGGACGTCGTAACAGTGCACCAAGAACTGGTCCCCGGTAACACCGCTGACCAGTAGCTTATCGCCGCTCATCACGATGTCGTTGACCGCCGAAACCTCATCGCCCTGGACCATCCAGAGCAGGGAGCCGTCCACCAGGCCATAGGCCCGGATGACCATAACATAGGCATCCGATATCATGCCCGCCCCGGCCACGATCACAATGTCGTTGGAGATGGCCATGCAGGTGCCCTTGTTGTCCCCCTGTCCCGCATCGTAACTGTTCCGCCACCGCTCGGTGCCGGTTCGCGAATCGAGGCCCGCTACGAACAGCGCCTTCGTCCCGGTCACGTTCTCCACGTACCCGGTCACGAACACCGTGTTACCGCTGACGGCCAGAGCGAGAGCGGCGTTCTCCCCGCCCCCATTGCCCATGCTGGCGTTCCAGGCCAACGAACCGTTCGTTACGTCATAGGCCAATACCAGGAGCGTGTCCGCACCTCCGGCGTTGCGGGCAGTGCCGGCCGCGAAGACCATGTCGCCATAACATTCCACATCGGTGCCGATATTATGGCCTGCGCCCATGTCGTAGGTGGCGTTCCAGAGCAGCGAGCCGTTCTGAAGACCATAGCATGCGACGATGATGACCACGCTCCCGTTCGAGAGCGTCCCGGTCCCCACCGCGGCCACGGTCGACCCGGAGGTGGCCACGGCCATGGCCACGTTCTGCCCGGCCCCCAGGTCGATGTGGGTCGCCCACTTGTCCTGGCCGGACGAGGCATCGTAGGCCCGTACGGTGAATAGCTCGCTCCCGTCGTCCTCCATGCCCTTTGCCGAAGCGACGATCACCTTGCCGCTGTCCGCCAGCGCCGTCACCTGGTCCCGCCCATAGGTCTCCCCTTGGTCCAGCCATACCGGCCGGAGCGCTGCGGCGCTGCCCTGCCCCGTCGATATGAGGAGCGCTACTCCCAGTGCACTTACCAAGAGAACGGCCACGACGACTATCGCAATGAGCTTCTTTGCTCCAAATCCTCCAGACACGCCATCCATGATTTGCCCCAATAATATGGCCCGAATAGCATCTTCGATATGTAAATCGTCGCAATTCGATAAATGGTCCAAAATAAAACGAACCCCGACTGGGCCTTCTGAGTGCTATTATTAATATTCAAAATCTGAATGTTCCCGAGATATTAATGACCCAAGGCCAACGCCCTCAATCCTCTAGGACGACCTACCTGTTCACCGCCATCGTGGCCGTGCTCGTCGTGGCGGTCCTGGTCCTGGCCGTGTTCGCGGCCCAGCCGCCCAAGGAGAAGAACACCACTGTCCCGACCGACGCCTATGTTTTCCAGGATCAGTCATTCTCCTTCCAGTTCCTTAGGGCGCTGAGCGCCTCGGTCTACGGAGGAGCGGACTTCGGGGAATGCATCGAGACGGCGAAGCTGATCAAGGAGGGCGATTTCGAGAGCTGGACCAAGGAGTGGACGGCGACGGCGGAGCGCATAAAGGGGCTGGGCGACAAGGCCCTGGCCGACGGTCACAACGCCAGCGCCGCGGAGTGCTACCTGCGGGCGGCCAACTACTTCCGCACCGCCGAGTTCTACCTCCACGGCAATCCGAACGATCCACGCATCCTGTCCCTGTGGGGGGAGAGCAGGGACCTGTTCGTGAAAAGCCTGCAGCTGTCGGGGGTCGACTTTGAGCGGGTGAGCATCGCCTATGAGAACACCACCCTTCCCGGCTACTTCTACAAGGTCGACGCGAGCGGGGAGAAGAGGGCGACGCTCATCCTTATGAACGGCTTCGACGGCACCCAGGAGGAGCTGTACGCGGGCGCCATGGCGGCCATGAAGCGAGGGTACAACGTCCTCACATTCGATGGCCCCGGCCAGGGCGAGGTGCTCCGGGTGCAGAACCTGACCTTCCGGGCGGACTGGGAAAGGGTCATCACCCCGGTGATCGACCATCTGTCCAACCGTTCGGACGTGAACCCGAACAAGATAGCTCTGTGGGGCCTGAGCATGGGGGGCTACCTCGCTCCGCGGGCCGCCGCGTACGACCACCGCCTGGCCGCGGTGATCGCCGACGGCGGGGTCTATGACATAGTGGGGGGGACGGCGCTGCAGTTCATTCGGAACGCGACCAGCATGCAAGAGGCGAAGATGGAGTTCCTCGGCGGGATGTGGGAGGCGCCCGACCAGTACAATGGGATATTCCGGAGCATGATGGCCAACAGCACGAACATGCGCTGGTCGCTCGAGCATGGCATGTACGCCTTTGGCCAGAAGACCCCCGTGGACTACTACATGGCCCTGTCAGAGATGACCATGGACGGCATAGCCGCTAACATCACCTGCCCGACCCTGGTATGCGACGGTACCAACGATACGGCCATGCCCCGGGGACAGGCGCTGATGCTGTTCGGCAATCTGACCTGTCCACGCACCTACCACCTGTTCAATTCAACGGACGGAGCGGGGCTGCATTGCCAGCTGGGGGCGACGCTTCAGGGGAACATGGTCAAGCTGGATTGGTTGGAGACGGCCATGCCTGCCTGATGGTCGGAAATCTACGCGCCCTTCGACCTGACCCCAATCATGTCCGGCAAGGGGCGGACCCCGCCAGCCGATAAGGGGCTGGGAAACCAAGTTCCGACCGCACATGGTGCGGAGGCAGGGGGATCGCATCGAAGCGCCCCCGGCCATGGATCCCGCCTCATTGATCAACCATTTCGTCAGGCTCATTATCGATCCGATGGACATTCGAAGAACAGCATGCCCCCTCAATGCATCGGCACAGATGAACCAGGGGGCCTAATGGTCATTCCGAGCTACCGTACCTCATTTGATTTCGTCGATCAGAGTTGAGCATAGTAAGCTTTAATCAATGCATAGCTCCAATTTTATTACGGAGATCTGCAAGGCGGACCACCCTTTGGCAGCCTGATCCTGACATGATAATATTCGAGCGTCCATTAGCCTGGGAGAACTTCATCCTTCGGGACCAGATAATGGCCGACCCGAACTATACGACGATGGTGATCAGGTACAATAAGGAGGGGGCCCGGGATGAACAGCTATCTCATATCGAGAGGTGGTCCATCGAGGAAGACCGGCCTAAGATCGTAAAGGTCACCCCGGTGGGAACCGAAGACCTCCATGTGAAGCTGTCTGCCGAAACCGACCGCAAAAAGGTCCAGGCGCTCCTGATCGATCGGGCCGAAGGCAGCGCCTCGATAAGGGCGGAAGTAGGCCATGGGAGCCGGCCCTTCAAGCTCGACGGTACCAACGGACATGGCGAGGTCCGCGTCGGGGATGGCAATATCAGAGGCTGGCCGGACCACAGCCCCTATAAATTTTATGAGTTCAGTCAGAATGGAATGACCGTAGCAAAGGCCCTGATCGGCCATTGTGAAAAAAACTTTAGGACCGCCCCGGCGATAGAGCTTCTTGAGGTGGTCAAGGAGCATCAGCTCAGGAGGATCGGTACAAAGCTCGTTGAACTTATCGAGAACGAGGCCCGGACAGAAGGATTCGATCGGATATGGGCCAACAACATCACTCGAGCCGTAGATTTTTGGGGGCGTTTGAATTATAAAGAGGTCATCGGCGACGGTACGAAGAGCATCTGAGGACGAGACGAATCCATGCATGCCTCTGGCGGAGTTGTAACTCAAAAAGGGAGTCATCAGCATATTCGAGCATGGTCCGTCGATGGACGATCGGACCGTTGTTTCCATGATATCCTGCCGCCACCATCGGCCCGCGGCATCTTTCGGTCGGGCGACCCCAGAAAGACCTTTTAAAAGAAAGGTGTTCTTGGTTGGGTACGCATGGAGGGGTACGAGGAGTTCGTTGACAGGGCCCTCAGGTTGGGGGCCGATGATGCCAAGATCATCGGGACGGATAGCGTGGTCACCGCTGCCTGGGTCCGGATGAAATGTCAGTACGGCTGCGGCTATTACGGAAGCAATCTTTGCTGCCCGCCCAATTCGCCGACCTTCTTGGAGACGAACGAGCTGCTGTCGTGCTACGGGCACGCCATTCTGATCCATAGCAGGACGGACGTGCACGCCGAGCCCCATCCCACCAAGATCGTCGCGAGGCTGGAGCGGGAGATGTTCCTGGCCGGCCACTATAAGGCGTTCGCGCTGGGATCGGGCCCCTGCCGCATCTGTGAGGATTGCAATCGGGTCCACTGCGTCAATCCGAAAGAGGCTCGCCCCTCCATGGAGTCCTGCGGGATCGATGTCTTTCAAACCGCCAGGAACAACGGGTTCACCATCGAGGTGCTGACCGACCGGCAATGCTCGGTGGACCGGTTCGGGCTGGTCCTCATCGAATAGGCAGAGCGGCAGTTCCGTCCCGGAGGATGCCAACATGAGGCATGGCCGCAAAGATGATCTCTCCATGAATGACCCATTTGGTATCATCCTCTCTCGGCAAGAGGGCATTGACCATCAACATCTTTCGCGGCTTGAGCCAAGGACCATCAAAATATTATATTCCGAAGGCAGGTTCATTTGCTATAATTCGGGAGCAGAATGGGAGCCATGAGAGGCGGAAAATTCGACGTGATCATCATAGGCGGCGGTCTTGCCGGCCTGTCATCCGCTGCCTATCTGGCCAAAGCAGGGAAGAAGGTCATCGTCCTGGAACAAGATGCTAGGCCGGGTGGCTTCTACACCTCGTTCATCAGGAACGGGGTGGTTTTTGATATCACGGCGCATTGGACGGTGGACCACGAAAAGGTCAACGACATGTTGGCGGAGCTGAACGCCCCGCTCATCGATTTCACCCGGCACGTCGACCTGGGAGAGTACATCGGGCCAGGTAAGGAGCGTGGCGTTCTTCTGACCGAGGATAAGGACAGATTCAAGCGCTCCATAGCCGAGAACTATCCCAATGCGAGCAATGCCTCGGTGGACCGTTTGATCGAGCTATCGCTGCGGGTCGAGGAAGAACTTGGACGGGCGGAGCCCCTGAGCGCTGACCTGACCCCTCTCCTGGTCCGGGCCTGGCGCACTCTCCCACTATTGCTCAGTATGAGGACCGTGCTGAAATATGCCCGCATGCCTGCGGAGGAGTTCTTGCTGAGCCTGTTTCCTGGAGATGACCTGAAGGGCTTGAGGGCGGCCCTCTACACCATCGCGCCGATCCGGAACATTCCGGCCATCGGGCTGCTGGTCTTCATCGGGTTCGCCCTTCGGGGACGGGCCTACGAGCCGGTCGGCGGCGCCTACAAGGTCGTCGATGCCTTCACCAACGCCGTCACCATGAACGGCGGCGAGATCCGCTGCTCAACGCTGGTGAAAAGCATCTCCTTCGAAGGGAGGAAGGTCTCGGGGGTGGTGCTGGAGGATGGACAGAGACTGCTGGCCGATCATGTAGTGGCAGCCATCTCGGCGAGACGGACCTTCGAACAACTGGTCGATCCCAGCCTCGTGCCCGACCGTTACAAAAAGCGGCTTGGCTCCACGCCCCTGTCGGACCCGTATTTCATTGCATCCATAGTAACGGACGCCGATCGGCCGCGGGTGGGGGAGGAGCCGGTGGACATGTTCATCAGCTCGTCATCCGACCTCAAGGTAAATCTGGCGTTGAACGACCCGGAACGCTCATTCTACTCCATCCAGTTCCCCAAGTACCATACGGACCATGGCGACCCCGGGCTCCATGGCGTACAGTTAGTGGCGCCGGTCAGCTTTGAGCATCGAGACAACTGGCAGACCGGGCCCGATCTCGTCAGGGGAGAGGATTACGCCAGGTTGAAGGAAGCGTTCGTCAGGAAACTTCTGGACCGGGCGGAGGAGCACGTCCCTGGTCTGAGAGGACACATCGTGAGCATGGACCTGGCGACCCCGGTGACCATGTATCGCTACACCTTGAACACGGCAGGGGCACCGGTCGGCTGGAGCTATGCCAGTCGACGACGTTGGAGGCAGAGGATCCCCTTCGTTAAGGGATTGTACGGGGCGGGGCATTGGTACGGGCCATCGGGCATCTACAACGTGACCCTCTCCGGCAAGAACGCCGCCACGCTCATACTTCGAGATCTGAGGTGACCGGGAAGAGGCATCGAGGGGGGGGGGTCAGGCCCATCTGTCAGCAATTTTGCATATTAGGGCGGAGCATTCTCTAATATCGGCAGGACAATCTACAATTATGGAGATTAAATGCAGCGACTGCGGAAATAGCTTCGAGAGGAGCGTCAGCTACCGGTACCGGTACATGATGTTGGTCACCGCCGCAGCGTTCGTCATATTCGCCCTGGTCGTAATTTGGGGATTGGCAACGGACACCGTGGCCACGACCCCAACGGTCCTATCCCTCTACGGCGTGGTCTTCGCCGGCCTGTTCATTGTGGTCTTCTACGCCCTCGCCCAGGGCGAGAAAAGAAGGAACGCCCTCTGCCCCGCTTGTATCAAGAAGGCCGAAGCGAGCGACCTGAAGAGGAAGTTTACCTGGCGGTGACGCATCCTAACGCCCTTCGATTATCACAGCGACATAGAGGAGATTTAGCTCGCCCCAATAGTGGTGGGGGCCGGGGTCCCGCTCGGTCGAAAAAAGTCCGCAGGATCTATAGTTGGCCATATGGCCGGATCGGGACCCCTTTCCCATTAACTCCGCGATATGCCGGAGGGCTCGTCCGTTAGGATACTAAAATTGGACCATACCTCCATCGCGAGCATCTTCTGGATGTGTCGTCCAGCGGTGAATATTTCATATATCGAGGTGTGCTTTCGCATGAACATGGTTTGCCTGCCGCAGCTAGCACAGGTCTCCGTGGGAGAACTCAGCAAGGTAAAGGAACTGGAAGCCGATCTCGGCGTCGTGCTCATCGCCTACAGGCCCATGGAGTTCGCCGACCTGACGGACAAGCAGGTTAAGGAGCTCCAGAAGGTCGAGAAGGATCTTAAGAGCACGGTCATCGCCTACAAGTAAGGCTAATTTTTTCCATTCCATCATTTATTCTCATTTTTTCCATTTACCTGGTCACTGGATAATTTCAATTTCTAGACATAATTTAAATCAATAGCGGATATTGGGCCATAGACTCAAAATAGACAAGGCTACCCTCTGGAAGTTCGTCTCAGCGGTTGAACTGGTGATCGCGGTGACGGTAATCAAGTTGGACCTTTTCATCCCCACGTTAGTGATCTTGGCCATCTGCGCCATCTCCCTCTTGGCCCGGGGAAATGGGGTCAGGGCACTGGGCTTCAAGATGCACCATGATTCGACCATGCTCCAATCGGATTTTGGTCCGCTATCGGTCCCTTCAATAGATTGAGGGCTGAGGTCCATTTTGGACAATTAAATGGAAAGAGGTCTGGCTCGCCCCTTGTTCTGCTATAATTTCACCGAACGACCGACTTCTTGACAATATGAGGTGACAAATGAGTAATACTCGCGGGTTCGGAGGATTACCCTAGGGCCGGCTGGTTTCGACGGCTATGATATGAGGTCAGAAAAGACAGCTAATACGGCCACTAAACCCTATCACGCCATAATCAAATAAAGTGGAGCACAGGACATCTCGATTATGATATCGGCTCCATTCAAACCCGAAAGAATCAACATTGTGGGAGAGAACTAAAAATGGCTACCATGACCAAAGCTCAGATCAGCTACGTGGAGAGTACGATAGCGTCCTGTAGGGACTGCCATGACATCTGCGAGGAGACCATATTCTATGCGATCAATAGGGGTGGGGAGCTTGCGCAGATGGACGTGCTTGGCGTGCTCATGGACTGTGCTGGAAGCTGCGCCCTGGCCGAGAAGATGATGCTCCGAGGGTCACCATTCCTAAGACGCCTGGTCCCTTCGGTTGCAGAGATATGCGAGGCTACCGCGAAGATGTGCGATACCGTCCCCAGGGACAATTATTTCACCACTTGCGCCAACAGTGCCAGGCGATGCGCTGATAATCTACGGCAAATGACCTGAAGGCAGAAAAGATCTAGAGGAATGAGTAGGAAGATTCCCGAGCGACTCTTGGATGAGACAGCCCGGAAATGGCTTCCTGCTCTGACCTGCTATAGGGCCTAATCGGCCTATTAATCTCTACCTTTATTTTTTTTCATTGCCGGTCCAGCGATCTCCTTGGCAAGGAGACAAAACATGAAGACGAGGGGCAATCAGAACTGCCGTTGGGCCGTCGAACTGATGAAATAAGATAACCGCCCCCAGCAATCCACGACAAAACGCCATCGCTTCCATCCTCAGCATCGCGACTATATCAGTCGCCGCGATGCTATATATGAGGAGGAGACCGAAACGCCGTGAGCAGAAACCCTTCATCTATTCTCTTTTTTGGGGGGCGGGAGGCCGCCTATAGTCCCATCCCTTTGGTCCATAGATGATGACCGGAGAAAGGAGGGATCAACACTCGGTTTATCAACAGGGACAGCTTCCCGCGGGACAGGAGGGATTGTACGAACGGACCTATGAATGACACGCCGCCGAGACCGGACATCACCCCGCTGAGGACAGGTTGCCGAGCCGCTTTGGTCATACGTCATTCGGAGCGGTTCGGGGGCGACATAGCCGACCACGGCGACGGCCTGACCCCCCACGGGATGGTCATGGCCAGGGAGCTCGGCTCGCGGCTGAACGGGCTTGGCCTCCGTCTCTACGCAAGCCCCATCCAGAGGTGCGTCGACACCGCCCGCCTGATCGCCGAAGGGGCGGGTTGCGGGGCGGAGGTCGTCAGGTCGGGACTGCTGGGCATTCCAGGTACGTACGTGATCGACGAGCCGGAGGTGGACCGGCACCTGGCGGCCATGGGGCTGAAGGGCTTCGCGGTGAGCTGGCTCAAGGGCGGGATATCGCCTAAGGTCATGCGCCCGTGCCCCGAGGGCAGCGAGATGCTCATTCGATGGATTTGCGGCAACCTCTATTCGAGGAGCGAGGGCATCGACATCTACGTGGGCCACGACCTGTTCCTGACCCCCGTCCTGGTCCACTATGTCGGCTACGACCTCGAGGCGAGCGGGTTCCTGGGATTCCTCGACGGCTTCTGCCTGGCCCAGGAGGGTGATGGGGCTAGGCTGACCTTCCGAGACAGTGTGGTCATGCTGGACGGCAGGTCCGGGACCGCCCGACCCTGATATTATCTTTACTGCCCGTTTGCTGGATATTGCAGTCTTCGGTAGGATGTGGGCCTAGACGCCATTGGCCGCGATCCCGTTAACCGCTCATCTCGATCTTAGTAAGAATGTTCATCACCCATACGATGCGGGGGACTATGTTCTTACCAAGGCGATCTGGCGCGATACCCGCAGGGCCAGGGCCGCCGCGGTCAGCATGGTGGGAAGGCCCTGGGAGCGAGGCAGCAGGGAGAGATCGGCCACCCACAGGCCCTCGGGCAGGAGGGACGGGTGCATGCTGTCGACGTCCTCTTTCCGGAGGGGCACGGTTCCTCCCAAGTGGCCGCCGTGGAGCAGACCATCGACATAGGGGGCCCGGACCCCGGCCCTCTCCATCATCTCCCTGACCTCGTCGGCGGCCCTCCTCAGTCGCTCCTGGTCCTCGGCGTCGACCGGCTTCTCCACCGAGCCATCCTCCAGCACTCTTCCGTTGGCCGCCTCGGCCAGCTTCACCATCACCCCGACCCGGTCGCGGAGCCCCACGTCCCGCCAGGGGCGATGGAACCAGTGGGAGAGCACGTCCAGGTACGGGGAGATGATGTACCCGTCCCGCTGGGAGAACCACACCATGGGCGGCTCCTCCAGCTGTCTGGCATCCTTTGCTCTTCCACCGATGGTCAGGACCAGATCGGCCCACAGCGTGTCGCTGGGGGCGATGCCCGATGCCCTCAGTATCTGGGCCGTTCCGATGCCCCCAGCGGCCAGGACCACCGCGTCCCCTCGGACCGTTTCCAAGCGCCCTGCCGTCTCCACCTGCACTCCGATGGCCTTGCCCCCATCGAGAATGACCCTGTTGACCTTGGCCTCAGGTCGCACCGCGCATCCTGCCCTCACGGCCTCGCCCAGGAACCTCCGGGAGTCCCATCTCGCCCCCGTAGGGCATCCGACCTCGCACAGCCCGCAGGAGGTGCACCGGCCCATGTCCACGGCCTTCGGCGTCGCTGCGGGCCCGAGCCCCATGTCCTGTGCCGCCTTGAACATCTCCGCGGTCAGAGGACGCCATCTCTCCTTCGGGACCGTTCCCACGCCGATGCAGCTCTCCAGCTCCTCGTACTCCTTGGTGAGGTCGAGCCCGATCTCCCTAAGGCCGCCCTCCGCCCGGACCAGGTTACCGCACGACACCACCGTGCACCCGCCCACGGCCACGGACCGCACCAGCGTCAGCTCCTCGGTCGAGCGGGTGGCGCGGTAGGCGGGGATGAACCGGGAAACGTTCCGTTCCCCTCCCAGCAGCCCGGCCCGGCGGAGGGGCTCGGTCCACCCCACCCGGCGGGTGAACGGCTTGAACTGCCCGCCCGCCTCCAGGACCACGACCTCCATTCCTCGCCTGACAAGCTCCCGCGCGGCGGTCGCCCCGCCCGCTCCCGATCCTACAACGATCGCCCTCATGGTACCTCCCGGAACTCGATCCTTGCCACGCACCTTGGGGACCCGTCGGTGATGCGCTCCTCGAACCGCATGCCCGCCCGCGGACCAAGGCCGCTGACCGTCCCCTCGTCCACCGCACTAAGGACCATGCAGGCCTCACCGGAATAGTGCTGGGACAGCGCGCAGCGGGCCACCTCCATCCGGTCGCCGCCGGGACCGGTCACTATGTTGAACTCGATGCCCAGTATGCGGTAGAGCACCCCGGCCGCCCGCAGCAGGTCGTCCTTCGTATCCTTCACCCCCAGCCGGCCCTTGGCCTCTCTTCCCAATGCCAGCCCGGTGCGGAACAGGGCCTCTCTCCCCAGACCTATGGCCTTCTCCCGGCCTACCGCCGCGATCAAGGCCCTGACCTTCCTCTCATGACCCCGGGCCATGGCCGCCCTATGCTCCTCCAGCCGGCGGCCCGGCTCCTCCCGCTTCTCGTTCAAGGCCTCCGGGGCGTGCTCGGCCAACAGGGCGTCCAAGGCCGCATCGGTGCTGGACCTGATCCGCTCGATCTCTCGGACCATCAGGAAGCGGGGCATCCACAGCGACGCCAGCCGCAGCCGCGCGCTCATGCCTCCCTCTCCGCCCGGCCCAGGTGCAGTATCTCGGGAGGGGGCGCGGACCCCGAGTAGAGGGCCTCGATCACCGAGGCATAGCGCTCCAGCACCCGCGGCCTCCGGAGCTTCATATTGGCGGTGAGCTCGCCGCCGTCGACCGACAGGGTGTTCGGGAGCACCACCCACGCCTTGACCTGCTCGGGATGGGACAGCTGAGCGTTCATCTGCTCGACCGGGCGGTCGATGTCGAGGGGCGCTCCCTTCTCCGACCAGATCAGCGCGGTGCAGTAGGGGCGACCCTCCCCCACGATCATGGCCTCGAACACCCCGGGCAGGTCTCGCAGCATCGTCTCCACCTTCAGCGGGTTCACGTACTTGCCGTAGGCGGTCTTGATGAGCTCCTTCTTCCGGCCTTCCAGGACCAGACTGCCGTCCGCGGTGAGGCGCCCCATGTCGCCGGTGCGGAGGTAACCATCTCGGAACGGTTGCTCCCCGTCGCCGAAGTAACCACCGGTCACCTGCGGACCCTTTACCAGCACCTCTCCGTCCCCGGCGATGGCCACCTCGGTCCGGGGTAGCGGTTCGCCCACCGTGCCGATCCGATTGCGGCCGGAGCGGTTGATGGTGACCAGGGGTGCTTCGGTGAGTCCGTAGGCGTTGTGCACCTCGATGCCCAGTTGATGAAATGAGACCAGTATCTCGGGGCTCATGGGACCGGAGCCAGATATCAGGTAATCGCAACGGTCCAGGCCGGCGGCCCGCAGCGTTCGCCTCCTTATCAGGGGCGCCAGCGCCCAGCGCCTGATCCCCCCCGGCCGCTCCAGGTATCTCCTGGCCAGGCCGTTCGCCATCAGCCCGTCCCTCATCTTCTCGTAGAACCGGGGCACCGAGAAGAAGACCGTGGGCCTCACCTTTACCAGCGCCTCCCGCAACCCCCGGAAGTCCTCCAGGAAGTAGAGGTTCACCGCGGCGGGGGCGTAGAAGGGCGAGTAGGTGGCGAGGATGCCTTCCACCACATGGTTCATGGGCAGGAAGGAGAGGTAGAAGACCTCGGAGTTGCGGGTCCTTCACGGAGGCAGGGAGGCGGTGGACTCGGCCATGTACCGCAGGTGCTCGTGCCTGAACAGCACCCCCTTGGCCTTACCGGTGGTGCTGGAGGTGTACCGTAGGGTGGCCAGGTCCCCGAACCCCGCCGGGGAGCTGTCGCCTCCCTCCCCGCCCAGCTCCAGGAACTCCTCCCAGGGAACGACCTGCTTTCTCGCTTCCTCGGGCACGGAGCGGAAGAAGGAGACGACCGGCGCGGACGTCCGCTTCTCGCCGATCTTTTTCAGCCCCGCCTCCGAGCCGATCAGCACCAGCTTGGCCCCGCTGGCCTCGATGAGCTCGTCCAGTTCCCGGGGCGGGCTGGTGTAGTACAGCGGCACGCTGACGGCGCCGATGAGACCGATGGCCACGTCCAGGACGAGGTAGCGGGTGCTGTTCGTTCCGACGATGGCCACCCGGTCGCCCTGTCCGACCCCCAACGACCGGAGCGCGGCGGCCGCCTTGAGCATCTCCTTCCGGACCTCCTCGGCCGGGCGGTCGATCACCGAGCCGTCCACGATGTCATGCAGGCGGACCGGCCTCCGCTTGCTCTTGAGGCGGAACAGCACCTGCTCGTGCACCGTCCGATCGCTCCGATGCAGGAAGCCGTGGTACGTACCGAACTCCAGCAGGCGGGGGAGGAGCTCACGCCAGTCCACCGCATAGGGGCCGAGCAGCTCGTCCACGTTGTCCCTTCGGAACTCCCGCCGCTCCCGCAGGTAGGGGGCGATCACGCGGAGGCCTTCCGAGGAACCTCGTCCCAGGAGGCCCATGGCCGGGGAGAAGTAGATCGGCCGGGGCAGTTCGACGCCCAGTTCCTCCCTGGCCCACGACCTGACGAGGTCGACCACCTCCCTCACCGTGGGGAGCGTGTCCGGCGCCCCCACCAGATGGAAGGTGCGCCCCTCCCCCTGAGGGTCCAGGGTCAGACGGCCGATGGCCGCGGCCACGTCGTCGACCGGGACCAGGTTGACCTTCTGCGACGGGGGGAGGGGGACGACCCTCAGCTTCCCAGTGAGATACAGGCGGAGGGGATAGTACAAGGTATTGAAGGTGCGGACGTAACCATCCTCGGAGCTGCCCACCACCATCCCCGGCCGGAACACCGAGGTCGGAAGGTGCTTCGCCTCACGGACCAGCACCTCGCCCTCGAACTTGCTCCGCTCGTAGTTGCTGAGGAAACCGTGCCGGTCGGTCAGGTCCTCCTCCGGGACCGGACCCTGGCGCCCACCGGCCACATAGGCGGTGGAGACATGGGAGAGGCGGTCGAGACCGTGATCGCGATGCACATCGGTGGCGAGCGCGAGCACGTTCCTCACCCCGTCCACGTTGGTCCTCCGCAGCTCGTCCAGGGGGGCGTTGAGCCGGATGTTGGCGGCGGCATGGACGATGGAGCCGACCTTCTTCACCAGCCCATCGTACCTGCGCTCATCGAGGCCGAGGCGCTCCCGGGCCACGTCACCGGCCACCACCTCGATCCTGGTCCCTACCGCACCGATAAGCTCGGGCCAATCCCACCACGCTCTCGACAGGCGGTGTTTGGCGGTCTCTTCGTCCCCGGCCCGGACCAGCGCGATGATGGGGCGGTCGGTGTTGCTGATCAGCCAACGGGCGACGTAGGTGCCGATGAACCCCGTCCCTCCGGTGAGAAGGACCGCGGTCATGGCCGCACGTCCCACCCTTTGGACCTCAGGAACTCGGCCACCAGCTGGCGGGACCGGACGGCCCGGGCCGCCTGCTCGCGATGCGCCTGGGCCAGCCGTTCCCTGATTTCGACGGGATCGTTGAGAAGCGTCTCCGCCCTCTCCCTCACCTGGAGGAACAGGTCCGGGACATCACGCTCGAAGAAGTACTCCCCCTTCATCCCTATTTCGTCGTAGAGGTCGGCCAGCCGGACGTCGTGGGCGATGGCGACCTGAGGCACATGGCCTTCCAGGGACAGCACCCCGGCGTGGTAGCGGGAGGTGATGAGCAGGTCCAGTCCCCGAAGCGCCGAGGCCATCTGGGAGGCGTTGTACCGGGTGGCGGAGAAGATGCGCGCCCGATCAGGGTGCCTCATCCGGGCGAGGATGTCACGGGCCAGGGCGTCGTCCACCGATTCCATGCAGAAGAGGGCGACGGCCTTGCCGT
Organism: uncultured Methanomassiliicoccaceae archaeon; assembly: GCA_964477865.1. GTDB lineage: Archaea > Thermoplasmatota > Thermoplasmata > Methanomassiliicoccales > Methanomassiliicoccaceae > UBA6. Next base: position 63,942 of record CAYZEV010000003.1, read on the forward strand.
GCTTCTCCACGGCCCAGTCCGCCAGCTCGGCGAAGTCCTGGGCCAGCCGGGCCGCGGCCTCCCTTCTCTCCTTTGTCCAGGAGAAGTAGAAGGGCCACTTGTAGCACCGGGCCCGGCGCCCCCACAGGCGAGGGACCACCGGAAAGAGATGGAAGTCCACCGCGGCGATGCCCACCACCCCCGCCGATGGCAGCTCCCGCCTAAGGAGGTCCGCGTCGGACGGGTCCGTTTTGAACAGGAAAGCGGTGTCCGCCGCCACCTCGATGGGGGCGGTGACGCCCCACTTCCGCATGCGTTCCGCCCCGGCGTAGGTGCGCATGATGATGAGATCGGTCTTGGTGGCATCGACCCGGATCTTCTCCTGGCTGACCGCCGATACCTGCCCCGAATCCACCGCGTAGGCGATGCATGGTTTCCCGAACTCGGCGGCGCACCGGGTGGCCCATAGATACGCGTCAAGGAGGGCGGTGGTGAAGGTCTCGATGTAGCAGCTGCCCTCGACCAGAACGGTCAGGTCGTTCTCGCGCACCAGCCGACGGACCGTCCGCCGGTAAGTGGTGGGGACCCGGACGATCCGAAGGTTCTCGTCCTCCTTGAGATAGCGGCGGAGCTTGTCCACGTCCAGACTAGGAACGGTGAAGATGGCGTTGGGTAGCAGGGAGCGCATGTCCTCAATGGTGGCGAGGAGCTTCGCCTCCGCTCCGGTGTTATTGGCGCCGTTGTAACCGAACAGAAGCACCCTCGGGCGCCTCGGTCTGTTGTCGGATCCGCTCACGATGAAACCCTCCCTTGCCCCTTATCTAAGCCCCGCTTTCCTACTGCTGCGCCTGGAGTCACTATCTGTGCTGACGAGACCTGTCTATGAACTCTGGTCAATATAAATAACGCCGTGCCGGAAGGACCTGGACATATCGGTGTCAGACTCGTTCGAACCACTTCTTCCTTCATCAACAGCTGCACCACCCCTCGTTGATCGCCCCTCTCACGCCTTCAAGGACCTCACGATGAACGCGGTGTGTTGCGCCAGCATGTCCGTATACTCCTGCCTGTAGGAGCCTGCCGTCTTGCCATACCGGAAGAGGAAATACTCCAACCAGGTGTGGCTGTAGAACGAAAGATACTCTCCGGTCAACACCTTGGGGTCCGCCGGCTTGATGAGATCGTGCTTGATCATTATGGTAAAGTTCTGCTCCCAGAACGAGCCTGCGGCGTCTAAAATGGAGCTACCAAAGAACCCCTTGATCCGGTCGTTGTGGTACATCTCCACGAAAATGATCCTCAGGATCTTCTCCACGTAGGGGGCATCGATCCAATTGAGGACCACGTCTTGCGACGAGGCTAGGAACCCCTCTAGGCCCATCGAGACGATGAGTTCCTCGTTATCGACACCGCGTGCCCCCCCGATCTCCCCCAGCCTCCGCATCGGATATTCCAAGATCTTCTCGAGGATCTGGTCCTTGCTGGAGAAGTGGTAATACAACGACGCTTTTTTTATCCCGACCGCATCCGCTATCTCCTGCATGGTCACCGCGTCGAAACCCCTCTGGGCAAAGAGGTCGATGGAGGCGTCGAAGATTCTCGCCCTAGTGTTACCCTCGGACGACTTGTCGAGAAATGCTTGATCGATCCTGTCGCTTTTTCCGGCCATGTTCATCGCACCCTTTTCGAGAGTTATCCTTATAGTTCCCTACCGACTAGTAGGTAGGCTGATTGGGCATAATATTTCGTCCTATACTTAAACCTACCGTCCGGTAGGTAGGTGAGGAAAGGAAGAGCCGTAGATCGCGTCCCCCAGCTGTAGAATAATCTGGCCGAGAGGGCTCTTACCTTGTAACAACGAACATAAAACCGAGAATGTGTTCGATCCCACGGGTAAGTTGTCCCTGCCGTGGTGGTCTGCCCGCGGAGTGGGACGGCCATGACCCGACACGGTACTAAAGCAAACGATCCTTTCCTACCTTCTACACGCGGAGAACGTCGTTAACATGATCCAATTCCCTACGCCGACGATGAGAGGGCTGCCCAAAGATTAGCCAGGGGTTCCTGGGCCCTGGGGAGTGCGAGGTCGACCAGCGCCTCCTGCTCGAACGTCGGCCGAAAAATAGAAGGAATCGATGAGCCCAACCCTGACCGGGTTAGCGATGGCATATCTCCGAGTAACAGTGGCCAAATGGAGCATCGATCTATATTCGCCCGAGGCGGCAGAGATATTCCGAAAGATCAACGAGGATGGAGTTAGGGTCTTCCGAGCTCAGCCCGGTTTTGTCAGATACCGGCTCATGCGTTCAGACCGAAATACCACGTTTGCGGTGGCAGAATGGGAATCCGAGCTGCTTGGTAAGCCCGGTGCGCAGGCTTATCGAGATTGGCTGAAAGATAGCGGCATCGCTGAAAAGATAATCCTTGATACCTACGATGGCGAGATCGTCGCTTCATCATAATAATGCGCAGTGGAGGGCGCACGTGACCCGAGAGATCGACCCATGTGTTGCTAGTAAGCTGGTAGTAGAGCCCACGAACAAACAGGGGATCTAAAGCCCTTAACTTATGATTAGAACGCTAACAAACCTATCCTCCTCTCGCAAAATAGGAGCCCGCCATATCATCCCGAGATTGATAAGAAAAATAGGAAGGAGCGGGGTGGCCCCGCGTCCGTTCATTGAGCGTCTGATACCGATGCCTCGACCTTTGGCTCCTGGGGCATCTTGATCATTAGAGGGGCGACCATTTTCCCATATGTGGTGTTCAATGTTATCGCGCATCCCAGATAGATGGCCATCGCCCCCACGAGCAAACCCCACCAGCCAGATATGCTCCCCAATGCCTCATTGCCAGTGACGATCTGCAGCCCCACGAGCAGGAACATGACGGAGGCAAAAAAGATGGTGATCGTCAGTAGCCGACAGGGGTGCCTCAGAGTGATCACGCCTAAAGCGAACACGATGATGGCGAACATTATCATGAACGCGCCCAGTTCGTTTGCCGTGGGCATATCGGAGAGGCCTATTCTGGGCATGAGCATCAGGGCCGAGAAGGCCCATGCGAACACGCCTATCGCCCCGAACGCGAACAATGTGAACAGCTCTCCTCTCTTCCATCCCATATAGGCCACGAGCATGAAGCCAAAGCCCGCGAAGAAGACCATCGCCAGGACCATTCCGCCCAGAGGATAGACCTTCAGCGAGCTAAGAGACAACAGGACCGCAAGCCAGCCTAGGAGCGTAGCCCCCAGAGCTTCCGGGCTTGCGGTTGCTTCCACGATCCGAACCCTAGTATCCACTACTTTTTCATCCATCATATAACCCCCTTTGATCTTATGTTCAACTCTGACCAGATTAGTTGGATGTATAATCCAACATGCGCATCGATAAAAACAGGAATATATACTGATTGCTCATCACTTTTTTAAGTTGGATTATACATCCAAGTGCATCTGAATATTGGTCATAATGATTAAGCAGGTCCCGCGGGACGGTGAATATTTTCAGAGCGATATCTACACCGAGCATACTCGAACAAGAGCATGGCCAGGGTTGTAATGGGGAGAGGATTTCAGGCCGGACCGGGAGCGTAAACAACATGATCATTTCAGAGAATGCCCCATATGGCTAGTACTGACAGTACGGAGGAGGGACTTGAACCCACGAACCGCTGAGGGCGGAATTTTAATAGGCGCCTCACCGGACGATGAGATGGTGGGCAGGTACCAATGACTTTCACAAAAAAGGGAGCACAGACATCGGCCCTTGAGTTCTGAGCCATCCAGATCAATGATAAAAATTTCAATCCGGAGGTCATTTGAGCCCCTCCGCTCTGAAACCCGGGAAAATCAGGCCTTGAGAGCCCCCGACATTGAATAGTTCTCTCTCATTCCTCCGAGGCGTGAAGGTAACAAGTAAACCTCTGTTTTAAAACATCTGAATTTACACAAATACGAAGGCTGTTTTTGTCGCCAACCCCATCAATGACCTTGATCGAAGAACTAAGTGATTTTGCTTCAGGCAAAAGAGAGGCCAGCCTATTCTCGGACTTGGTAAAAAAATCTTGATTGAGGACGTCATCATTTTTCGTGGGGTAAAGGGCGCAATAGAGCATGTTGGACTCAACAAGGTCATTGAAGAAGTGCGTCCCCAAAGACGCCTCGGGAACGAGCCCTTCGTGCATAGAGACTATTTCACAAAGGATGGAAACCGTATTGATCTCAGAAAACGAAACAGGGACCCCCAAATGGGGGGAAGTTGTTGCCCAGCGCCCGGGCCCTATTAGGAGAATTGTCGGCTTTTCTTTCCTGTCTTTCAAGTGTGTTAACTTGCCGACGACCCTCGCGACCGCATAGCGGTCGCTGATATTCATATTCCCGTAGACTTCCGGGACAACGTAAATAATTCGGTCGATCGTTGCGGCCATATTGCTGCCGATGACAGGCCCATTGGACTCAAGGATAATTTTGTCTACAGAAACGGAGCAGGGCTTCTCAATGCTCAAGATATTCCCCTTGACTTGAAACGGTCTGCACTGCAGAAGGTTAATTTTATAATTTGAAATGTCAGAAAAATTAGCGGTAAATTCAATGTCAACAGGATAATCGTAGGCATCTTCGAGGGTCTTCAGCATGTCCTTCATATCTTCTACAAACGATCCTTGAGATAACAGATCATCAAAAGTGAGCATCCATGAAAATGCTTCTCCTCCCCTGGCCTCTTGAAGGCGCCTTTCAAGAGCCAGATCCCGGGAGGCAAAAATGTTCATGGGAAAATCGGGGATTTTTTCTACGAGCTCTTTAAAAGACCGCGAAGTAAGACAATTACATGCCAAATCTATGATATCCGCTTTTTTCTGGGAGAATTCCCTAACATCTTCGGAACTTGCCTCGGGTCTCCTCAAAGGAGCGTTCAAGGCCACGATGCGCGTATAATCATCATCAATGCGGTCAACGGCCCTAGTCCCTAAACCAAAAACAAGGCGTATCATCCCCGCGGTGGGGTCTATTTCGCTGTTCCAAACATACGGATTATAAGAGACTCCCACTCCGGCGATCTGCGGGAAAAATTGATCCCCATAGACAGAGCCGGATACACGTTGCACAAGGGTTGCCATCTGCTCGTCCCGTTCAAGCAGGTTCCAGTGCGCGCGATATGCGAGGGCTTCTTCATTTAAGGTGCTCGTATAAACCCTGCGAATAGCATTCAAAAAGTTCTCAAGCCTTTCCTGCGGTGTTCCCTGATTGGCACAAAAGACACTTTCATACTTCCCGGAAAATGCATTTCCGTAGGCGTCTTCCAGAAGGCTTGATGAACGAACGATGATGGGGGACTGCCCAAAATATTCGAGCATTTTCATGAACTGATCTTCAATATCCTTGGGGAATTTTCCGGTCAGCATCCGCGTTTTGGCTTCCTCGTCCAAAACAAATCCGGACTCGGGATTGTTGAGATTTCGCCGGATCCACCAGCAATTATTTTGAATTAGGTACGTATAAAAAACATCCGAACCGATAAAAAAAGAATCATGCGGCTCAAGTTTGTTCACCCATTTACTGTCATGTTTCTTCAGGATGGCGCGGGCCAACAGCAAGCCGACGGATTTCCCTCCGATCTGCCCCGTCCCGATCATGCGTTTTCCAATTCCGACAACATCTATTAGGTCGAGATATTCCTCGATCAGCTTCATCAGCCGTTCGTCCCTCGTTACGGCCATGCGGACCAAGCGATTGAAAAGGCTGCTGCCCGTCCAATCCGCTCCAATTTCAGCAATTGGCATATTGACGATTTCCTGCGCCCGGAAAAAACTATTTGTCCATATGTCCCGCTGGTGCATGGAAAAATCAAGCCATGGCTGCGAAACGTCCGAAAGGATTTCTGCAGTCGTCGTGCTTGTTAAAACAGGAATGAAGTCTTCCCCTTCCCAGCGGTGAAGCATGTACATTGTTTTTGATTGCCTGCCATCCACTTTCAAAGGATGGACATAGATCTCTTCTTTGTCACAGTAAACGTCCATGACAACCTGCGCCGTCTCATGGATGGCATTGATAGCAAAAGAGGTGTGGTGGTTGCGGATGAGAGAAAAATATGCAACTGTCTCATAATCATAAAGATAGGGGCACGCCAGCAAAAAGAAATTGCCTAGCATGCGGTCGCTGTACCAATCGACGGACAATTCTGAGAGGCAATCGAAGACATAAAACGCCCCTTTCCCGAATTTTTCAATGACATTAAAAATCTCAGAAATAAAATTCTCAAAGCCTGCCTCAGGATGGAGTTCGAAAATGTGGTCGCACGATCCTTCTGGAACTACAGCTTTGTGGTCGGCAAAACGAAAATAGATCAAATCTCTTTTCTGCTTGCACGCCTCCATGCAAAAAGGGCTTACAAAACGCACATAATCATCGATGGTGTCCACCTGAAAGACAACGTTATCACCAAGTATGACCCCGTTCAAGATCTTATCCAGGCCAGGAAGCCCGGTATTGGTGACTCTTTTATCTTTCTTCTTTTTTCCCATATATGCTCCCAGAAGCCCTTGACCCCACATGGTTTTGATGCTAGTTAAACATACTGGCATTGTAAATTTATAACCTGCGTTAAATGAAATGTTTCCATGAAAATGAGACAATCTTTACACTTCTGATTACCCCAATGGGTATCATTTTTCAAAGTCATTCAAATAATCCATATCGGCGAGTGCAACGGAGGATTTGAACCACGAACCACTAAGGACGGAATCTTAAGTCCCCAGTCAGCACCGTTTCTACAGCGACAACATCGCATCATTGTACGTGCTACCAAATGAATGGGATTAGCCGGTACCGCACCTTTTCCTTGTACTTACCGTACCCGTCAAGCTCCCGGGTCAGCATCACTTCCTCCCCTCGTATCCTAAACATCAGGAGGATAGTAAGCGCCAGAGCAATTACTATTCCCAGAACTGACCCCATTAACAGGGGCGCACCAATGAACATTAGTATGCCTCCCAGATACATCGGGTGTCTGATGAATCCATAGACCCCCGTAGAAACGACCTTCTGCTCCCGTTCTTCCTGGTGCCGTACGAGAGGCGAGAGATAGGTGTTGTCCTTATAGGACCGGAAGAACAAGAAGAAGGAACCAGCTAGGCATGCTAACCCAATTGCTTCCACCCAAAGTGGGAAGACTGGAGACCAGTGGAATCTCTCGGCATCTAAGGGCATCAGAATTATCCACGATGTAAAACCAATCATTAGCCCGATGACCACATAAAGATCCCATCCTTCTTGGTTGCCCGATCCCGGCCTCTTATAGCGCTCCGCTAGCAGAGTCGGGTCTTTACGATAGAGATATATGATGGTGGTGTAGCACAGTGCAATAAACCATATGCTGAACACCCATCCTTCAAGCCAGAAGAAGTTACCTGAGATCGCTAGAAGGATGATCGGGAATAGCAGGACAAAACTAAGCCCGAATACCAGCTTTTTATCCATCAGGGCCATGAAGCGGGTAATCAGCCCATAAACCTATCATACGGTTTGTTTAACTCTTCAAGGCCAACAATTGGAATCGCAGGAGGGGGGTTGCGCTAATGGTGCGGAGGAGGGATTTGAACCCACGAACCGCCGAGGACGGAATATTAAGTCCAAGTCGCCGACTAAAGTATTGGATAGCGACATATACCACCCTATATTCCTGAACCTATCCAGCTGGGGGAAGAATGGACCTAAGCGCGCCTTAGCTTCTTAGGCACAACAAGAAAAAGAATTCTGCCATCATCTCCTACTCGGGCTTCCTTCCCATGGTGGCGTTAGACAAAGCACTCTGAATTTTGACTCCGATGACGCTCGTCGTTTTGGCAAATCCCCTGGACATCGTGCCAGTCAAGGTCTTCCTTCTCTCCCTTGTCACAGAAAAGTCTTTTGTTGGAATGAACGCCTGGAGGAAGAACTATCTGCAAGAGACCGAGAAGGGCGAGTTGAAGGGGTAGCTCGCTAGGCTAGAAGAACTCGCAATGCTCTCTATCTCTCAGATCTCAATAATGACATCATCGCCTTCGACTCTAACGACATAGGCCTTAAGATCGGCTGCCTTGGTGAATGGAATCCATGGCTTCTTCAGGTTCTTTCCTGTCTTCATGTCATACACGGCCCCGTGCATGGGGCATTTTACTGTCTCGCCCATAAGATGGCCTTTCCCTAAGTGGCCGTCGCTAGCGTGTCCGCATATTCCATCGATCGCGTAGAAAGTGCCGCTGACGTTAGCAATGGCGTAGGTCCTTCCTCCTAGCTGAACCTCCTTGATTGTTCCAGGCTTGAAATCAGCCACCTTTCCTGCTATTGATTTTGCCATATGATTGACCCCAATGGATACCTAGTAAGATGATAAAGTAGGGTATAAAAGGTCAATCGCGAAATGGGTGATGCTCTCCATCTCTCAATTTGCCCCATTCTTAGTGCCCGATCAGGTCATCCAAGCCCGCGCCATCGGTGGTGGGTCAAAATTTTGTGCAGGGGATTTGAACCCACGAATCGCCAAGGACTGAATCTTCAGTCCGAACTTCACCATGTTGCATTAATTGCCATTTTTGGTAGCTATTGGCACTGGACCATTGAGAAATGTATTGATACCGAAGTAGACCAAAAAACCAAGCGGTGACAAACGTGACCTTCGCAAGATTAGTGGACGTGAAGTTCAAATCAGGAAAGAGAGAGGAAGGATTGGACATCATAGCTGACTTTAGTAAAGATGCGAGAGAGGGGTTCGAGGGAATGCTTATCCTCTTCCCAACCAACGACCCAGATAGGGCCACCTATGTCACGCTGTGGGACTCTGAGGAAACGATGAGCGGTTCCTGGAAGCAAATCAATCCAAGAGCTAACGAGGCCCTCAAGGACCTGTTGGCCGAGCAACCTGAGATGAGAGCTAACAAGGTTCGTGACATACAAAGGCTAACGATCCCCGCCTAGACGTGGAGCGACGACCGGTCTGAGATCATCATTATCATTGACCGACCGAAGTCCGAATGGGGGAGGCTCGATGACCTCGAAAAGGCCATGAACGAGCTTGTCGAGTCCGTCAAAGCGAACGGGCCACTCTCGACCGCGATCCTCAGATGCAAGCTAGGTCTATCTCCCCTGACCACGGGGCAGAGTTAATTTGTCCCTCTACCAGAACATTCGCTTGGAGTATGCCTAGTGGCCGCCCCACTCCGGTATAGGTTTTCCGTAGATCGACTTGTATGACTCATCAATGTACAGTCCGGCCTCGAGGCTCAAGCCCATCATGCCGCCCCTGACCGGCTTGAGGGCGGCGTCCGCGACCGTCACCCTGGAGCGCTTTGATATGAACAAGCTCTGGACCTGGTGCCAGGCGATGAATTTTGGCCTCTTCCTGCGGTACTGCAATAGGATGCCGTTGTCGCCAACGGTGACCTTGCACGGTTGGCGGTAGTCGTCCTGGTAATACCCGAGGACGTGGCAGAGAAGCGCGCAACCAATGCCAGATATGGCATACCAAACGAACGAGGTGAGGGCCGCCACAAATATGCCGAGGGCAGCCATCGTTATCACGACGAAGCGGTTGTACTTCTTCGTCTTCATGTTGAGCGGAATGGTAAATTCTCTAGGTGAGTTCTCGTGTCTAATTGCTTCCCCGACCACGGGGTTGGATTGTGGCCTAATTCGAGGCACCATCCCATGACTCCGGGGGTCGCCCTATCGCTTTTGTGTACGCCCTTATGATGGCCACGCTCGCTTCGTAGGTGATGGGGTACGGCATCCTCTCCCCCTTGACTCTAAAGCCCCCACGCCCGATCCCTCTGCCGGACCTCGTCCATGAGGGGCCGGGGTGGCTGTACACACCCCTCATCGACGACCAGGCCACCTCTTTTGTCTTAGTGTTACGAAATAGCAGCGTGACGCCCTGCTCCCCCACCTTGACGGTTTCCGGGCGGTGCCACACCTCGATGTAATAGACCCACGGCAGCATTAGAACGCCCAGCATCCCTGGAAGGATCATTCCCAGCAGCTTTCCGGTGGATATGGTCAACACCACTGAGATTAGGATGCACAGACCAGCGACTGACGCCTCCAGCGTTAAGATGTACCGGTCCGATGGATTCCTGAATCCCGTTACTTCGGCTTCCCCGGCCACGTCGCCGGATTGGCCTGACACATATTGAGGTTTCTCTTTCAAGCTATGGCTAAATAGTTTTTATTTGCCACCTTGTAGACATCTCATTGCTGATTGCCATCGTGGTCTCTTTTGGCTTGACCCCTGATCGATATAAATGTCCATCCTCAGTATGGATTATTAATTCAGTAGCAGAGTTCTTTGCCTTTATCACATCGACAAAATGCATATCCATTACTGGAAATTTCTGGAACCATTCCGGATAAACAACTTCATTCTCTCTAATATGTATCCAATCAATCTTATTGGCCGGGATGAATCCTGTAAACCCCTTTCGCCCCTGTTCTCTTGAAGCATGTATCTGTATGCCATCATCATAGACGGTGATGGGATAAGAAGCCCGCCTCATCAATAACTGGCCAACCTCTGAGTTCATTAAAGTAACAAAAGAAACAAGAAAACATAGAAACGAAATAATAAGTGCAGCGGCTTGACTCAGCCCATAAATCAAGAAAATACAGCCAAATACAACTGAAAAAATCCCCAATGATCTAAAAAGCCATAATTCTGCTATCCATCCCTTGTGGCTTCGGTGGAATGCCTTGCCTATGAACTCATCATTGACATTTTCCTGATACAACATTCCGTGTATGTCTTCCCCGACCACGTAGCTTGGATAATCTGAAAGGATTATGATAGTTTCTGACGAAATGAATAAAAATGGAAAGGATTTCGGTCAATAGACCGGCCATTGGCAATGAGAATCACGATAGACGTGGCATACCTTTCTCGAATGCTGCCCTTGCGGTGTTCCTATCCCAGTGCCAGTATCTAACGGTCGTCTGGATGTCAGAATGGCCCAGAACCCATTGTAGATTGAACGGATCGCCCCCATTCTCGACCCAGGCCGTAGCGAAAGAATGACGGAGAATGTGCGGATGGACTCCGACCAATCCCGCCCTCTTCGCAACCTCCTTGACAATATCCTCCATCCTCTTTCCGCTCAATCTCTGAGATCGGTATGAAGTAAAAAGCGGAGAGTCAGCCTCCAAGTTGTTCATTCCACGTCGGTATAGATACTCCCTCAGAACGGACTCCATGCCCGTATGCATCGATACAATGCGATCCTTACCGTTCTTTGTTTCCTTTAGGGTCAGAGTATGGTTGGTAAAGTTGATGCTCCCCACGTCCAGTCCGGCGACCTCTCCTAGTCTTGCCCCCGTAAAGACAAAGAGAGCCAAAATTGCATATTCCCGATAATTGTTAGCAGCATGGATCAGCGAACTCAACTGGTCCTGATTGAGATAATTGGGGCATCTTTCTGTTGCTCTAGGCTTCTTGAAGTGGATAACGGGCAAGCCTTGAAATCGGATCCAGTCCTCCAGCGAATATAGCTTCTGACGCTTAGTAGACTTCTGATAGTCTGAGGCCATGATGAGAGCGGCGACCTTTTCGGCCTCTTGCTGTGTCGTTATCTGCATCCCGTAGTCTCTTTGGACCTTTCCAATACGGTATGCCTTCCAAACGGCATCCCTTTTCTTGATGCCCTTATCGACCATGATCCAATCGGCAAACCGTTCATTATAGGATTTATGGCATTCAGATTTCGACTGGCCATGTTCTGCTCCCTTGATATTTTGTCCCGAGAGTAGGCCAAAGTTCACTTGTTCCTTCAAGTCCAGACACTCCTGTTTTCATATGGGTGTCCTAAAAATCCCGTGCTTAGTGCGGGACACAAAACCTTCCTAAGCATCATACAAGCATGAAGCCAGTAAGTTCGGGGGGAGGGATTTGAACCCAAGAACCACCAAGGACGGAATCTTTAGTCCCGCCCCGTTGGCCAGACTTTACAATCCGCGCTTTAAAGGGACCCAAACCAACTTACGATGTCCCCCTTTTTGAGCCCACTCCT
>CAYZEV010000003.1:75960-92396 GCA_964477865.1 uncultured Methanomassiliicoccaceae archaeon
GGGGCCGCGCATGCGTTTAGCTCCCACATTAATAGGGCTAATGCAGCCATCCACCACTCCTTATCGATCTTATGGAGATTCTTAATTTTACCGTTGGCCGAACATCAATAGCCACTCCTAAATGGGGCGGCTTGCCGTTCCAACTTCATGCCTCAGCGGCATGACGGACGACCATAGGCTGATTGACGGCAGCCCTTGCTTGTATGTTCCTCGCGGCGTTCACGTCTGCGTTCTCTTCGTGACCGCATTCTAAACATACAAACTCTGATTGACTCTTACGATTGCCCTTATGTACGAAGCCGCACACGCTGCAACATTGCGATGTGTACGCAGGATCAACAAGGACGATTGGCACACCAGATAACTTCGACTTATATTCAATGAAAGTTCTAAGCTGCCTGAATGCCCACTTTGAAGCAGCGTCCCTTGCCCCCTTAGCCGTTTTCTGACGAGGAATGTAAGTTAAGTTCTCCAAAGCTATTCCTCGTCCCGTGCCTTTGGCCTGGGATACTAGCTTCTTGCTGATCGAATGATTCTCATTCGATTTGAAACTGTACTCTTTCCTAGCTAATCTGGATAGATGCTTGTGAGCCGATTTTGTACCCACTGACTGATATCTTCCCCTTAGCTCAACATAGCGTTTCCGTGTTCTCTCGCAAGCTGTGCCACAGAACAATTCACCATCACTCGTGGATGCAATATTTTTGCGACCCAAATCAACTCCTATGAAGCCGGTTGGGGCATACTGGCATTCTGTTGGAACCTCATAGCACACCGCCAGGTAGAACTTTTTCTTCCGATACAATAAGTCGCATTCGCCCCGGATATTCATCAAGATGGTGGGCTCATCATTACCGCTGAGCACAAGGGGCATTTCGATCCTCCCCTTTAGCGTCAGAATTGATACTCTATCCTTTCCCTTCCACGAGAGGCATCGTACATCGTATTGTACCCCTCCATGTTTTTTGAACTTATGTTGTTTCAGTTGCTCTTCGGGTGTATTTATTGGCCGGGACATATTACGTATTCGAATGTTCTCGATATCCGTTCGATATGTGTCGGCCACCTTTCTCGTGGCTAGAATTGTCATCTGAGCAGAAAGACCGAAGTCTTCCCTCACACCATAGTAACACTGTTTCTGAAGTGTAACACGGCCGTAGTTATCATCTTGGAAAGCGATTGCAGATACCTTATTACACGCCTGATTGAAGCACTCCATGGTCTCTAGCAGGAGGGCATGTTGCTCCTGGGTGGGGAGCAACTTGATCAGAGCTGTCAATATCATCTAATTGCACGAAGCCAGAAACATATAAACGTTCTATGGGGAGGTCACCGAATATCTATGTCAGTGGCGAAGGGTTTTTCACTGCTGGATAGGAATAATGCCAAGCGTTGCCCGGACCATAGCACGGTCGATATATCATCTTTTTCGAGATGGCCGCCTCCCGAGACCCATACCGTTCCGCCCGGTGATCACATCAGTACGGGCTGCTCTCCCTGTGAACGCGCCCCCACCATTCGGTCAGGATCTCGTCCAGCGAGGGGTGACCGATCTCGGCCAGCTCGTACCGGGCGCGGACGATCGGCTTGTTCACCTTGAGCACCCGGCGAAGGTCTATCGGCGTCCCGGTGACCACCACGTCGCAGTCGGTGCCATTTATGGACTCTTCCAGCTCCCGGACCTGCTCCAGCGAGTAGCCCATGGCCGGCAGCACCCGGGTCAGATGGGGGAACTTGACGAAGGTCTCAGCAATCGAACCGACCGCGCCGGGCCGGGGGTCGACGATGACCGCCCCATAGTCCTCGGCGGCGATGAGGCCGGCCCCGAAGGCCATGCCGCCGTGGGTGACCGTGGGCCCGTCCTCCACCACCAGGGCGCGCCGGCCGCGCACCTCCTCCGGCCGGTCGACGCTGATGGGGGACGCCGCCTCAATGATCGTGGCGTCAGGGTTCAGGCGCTTGCAGTTCTCCTTGACCCGCAGGATGTTCTGGCGGTCGGCGGTCTGCACCTTGTTGATGATGATCACGTCGGCCATGCGCACGTTCGCCTCGCCGGGATAGTAGGACATCTCGTGCCCCGGGCGGTGGGGGTCGGCGATGACCAGCTGCAGGTCGGAACGATAGAACGGGAAGTCATTGTTGCCCCCGTCCCATACGATCACATCTGCCTCCCGCTCCGCCTCCCGCAGGATGACCTCGTAATCCACGCCGGCGTAGACGATGATGCCGTTGTCGATCAGGGGTTCGTACTCCTCCCGCTCCTCGATGGTGGTCTCGTAACGGTCCAGGTCCTCATAAGTGGCGTAGCGCTGTGCTATCTGCTTGCACAGGTCGCCATAGGGCATGGGGTGGCGGATGGCCACGACCTTCAGGCCCTTGCTTCGCAGCAGCTTGCACACCCGGCGGGTGGTCGGCGATTTCCCGGAACCGGTCCGCACCGCGCACACGCTTACGATCGGGACGACCGACCGGAGCATGATGTGCTCGTTGCCCATGAACCGGAAGTCCGCCCCGGCGGCCAGCACCAGGGAGGCCTTGTGCATGACCTCATCATAGGCTAGGTCGGAGTAGGCCAGCACGACCTGCTCGACGCGGTGTTTTCGGATCAGCTCGGTCAGATCGTCCTCCGACAGGATGGGGATGCCCTTGGGATATTGCTTTCCAGCTAGCTTGGCCGGGTAGCGCCGGTCGTCGATGTTGGGAATCTGCGCCGCGGTGAACGCTACCACCTCATACTCCTGGTTGTCCCGGAAGTAGGTGTTGAAGTTGTGAAAGTCCCGTCCCGCCGCTCCCATGATGATGATCTTGGCCGCCTTCATCTTCTCGTCCCATTATCGAATCGGTCCCCGCCCTAATTAGTATGATGCCGATGGGGAGCGTCATCTTTTACGTTACATTAGGTTGAGGAAAGAGCCAATTGCACTCTGAATGGAGGTTAATAATAGTCGTAATTCTTTTTTATATATTCCAGGGTTATCGAGTGACCGGAGAACTGCCGATAGGAGGCTGGTTTGATCGCCATGCCACAACGGAGGCGGCCAAGGACCGGCTCCGTCCATCCGACCGGGGTGGACAGATCGTAGGCGTGGTCATCTCTCTTCTGGTCGCCGTTTACTTCCTCGACCTTTACACATCAGGCTCGGGATTCTTCACTTCGGAGTTCAGCACCGCCGACGCGGTCCTGTTCTTCGGGATAGCGTTCCTTGGCGTGATACCGAGCCTAGCCAGAGCGATCCTCGGCCGCAAGAACATCACCCGGCCGCTGGACATCATCCTGTCGATCTCCATCCTCATCTCCACGATCTGGTTCCTGTACACCTTCCCCTTCGATTTTTCCCATCTCGCCGATTCGCTGCCTTCGTCCCTCCAGTTCCTGCTATCCTGGATCAGCGATAATATCGCCAAAGCCCTGATGGTCATCGCCATCATTGCCAGCATATTCATCATACTCTACACCACCTTGCTCTTCCTGGCGGTCCGCCGGAAGCTCGCGGCGCCCATCATGACGAAGGAGGCGTAGGAAAGGGAAGCGATCTCAGGCTGGTATCGGGATCAGGTTGGCGAAGTCTTCCACTTTCTTCTGCCAGCCCTCTTCCAGTGGGCCCTTCAGGCCGGTCACCAGGACCGTTCCTTCGGCGACCTTGACCATGCCTTTGTCCTGCAGCAGCTCGTTCATTATGGGGATGATGCGTTGCCATTGGGCCTGCTCCTCCTCGGTGGGCATCTTCCCGGTCTTTTTATCAGGTTGAGGGGCTCCCTGGGTGGTCAAGATGGCGTACTTCGTCCCAGTGGGCAGTTTCACCTTCTTCAGGAACCGGCGCATGCCCCCGATGGGCTTGCCCAAGCGGCCGGGCGAGCTGAACAGGTACAGGTCCGCCGACGGAAGCTCCTTCGGCCGCGCGTCCCGGATGTGGTGGACGTTCACCGTGACCCCCTTGGCGGCCATCTGCTTCTTGAACTCTTCGGCGACGGTTGCTCCATTACCATATTTCGAAGCGTGATAATACTCGATCTTCATGATAGGGCCCATCTCGATATATCATTCTCGATGCATTAATTTTTAGTGCATCATGGAACAACGGCGCTGCTCGATCCCGTCCCCGACCCTTCCCAGGTCGCGGGTTTAAGGAGAAAGCTAGGATACCAGATCGCCAATCCAGTCATGTGGGTAAAGAGGTAATATGAGAGATTACCATTTACGGTTTATCGATCAGATGTGAGGGCACTCCAATGGTCAACTCCAAAGAGATCGTCATCGAGCTTACCGATCTACCGAACTACAAGAACAACTTCACCGGACCGCTGGCGCAGATAGGCGTTTCCACCATCGACGACCTCCGACAGGTCCTGATGGACGAGGATCGGACGATCTCGATGATCTCCGCGGTAAAGGGCCTGGGACCGAAAACGGTCCAGGATTGGAAGAGCGCCCTGACCGCGTCCGAGGAGCCCACGGACGGCGGTACGGGGGAGGCCGAGGTGGTACTGGTCGCGGCGGTCCTGGAGCCGGAAGAGACCGATGTGGTGCTGAGCGAGGTCGTGCTGGAGGCAGAAGAGGTAAGGGGACCTTCCGCCGGGGAGGGATTGCCACCTAAGATAACTGGGGGGGTCCCGGCCGAGCCAAAGGGTGAGAGGAACCTCTCTTGCACGATGGAGGATCTGAGCGGGATCCAGCAGACCGCGATCGACCTCTTGAGGATGAACGGTGCAAAGAAAAAGGGGCTCCTGGCCTCGGTCGATTACGTCACCAAGAGGCTCAACGCTGCAGGGCTGAACGTGACCGTTGATAAAGAATCGGGCGCACCGACGATCCTAGCCTCAAAGGGTGAGGGCGGGCTGGTCCTGTGGGGACACCTGGACACGGACATCTTGGATGACATGGAGAAGAAGGAACAAGGGGTTGTCCAAGGTGACATTATCCACGGCAGGGGGGCCGCCAACATGAAGGGAGCGGTGGCGGCCATGATATGCGCCGCGGAAAGGGCGGCGGCCTGGCCGGTGCCATTCTCGATCGTCCTTACCACCGATGCGCTTGGCGACCAGCAGGGCGCCAAGGAATTGGCCAAGAGCCCGGCGTTACAGAACAGCAAAGGTGTGCTCATCTTTGGACCAACGGGCATGAGACCGGTCATCGGCCAGGCCGGCTACGCGGCCATCCGGGTCCGGATCTCCGGGGAAGGGGCGGTGATGCAGATGGCATCCTTCTTGGACCTGCTCTCCGGTCAGGTCCAGGAGTCATCTGGAAGGCTGGCCGTCAAGGTCGGGATGATCCGGGGCGGCAAGAGAAAAAGGCCGTTCGGCCAAGCCCGGTCCTGCGAGGTCGCGATGGAACTGGAGACGATGGACGCAACCGACTCGGCGATCCGGATGATCAACGAGCTGTTGACGGAGAAGGATTACCAGATCGAGGAACTGTGCCGGAGCGAGATGGTGGAGTTCGACCGCTCCAGCGACCTGACAAGAACAATGACCAAGCTGACCATGAAGGAGCCGGTCTTCATGATGGTCCATTCCGAGGCGACCGAGATCGTTCCGATGAACCGGAAGATCGTCATCTGCGGGCCCGGGACCATGGCCAATATCGCCTCCGACCAGGAATTCGTGACCCTCCGGGAGCTGGAGGGGACCTATGAGGCCATTCTCGGCCTGATCGACGGGTCAGCATCTATGAAGAGCTGATCAAACTCTTTTCCGATCATCGGACGGACCCTGCTCCGGTCATGGTCCCGACCAAAGAACGTCGACCGGGCCCCCATGACCACCCTCCCATCGTGAACGGTCTCGCACAGCCACCAGTAGAGCCGAGTCGACGGTAGATCCGAGCAAGGGAACGATCGTTGAGCCTTGTTCTTTACTGCTACGTAATGATTATGCCACCATAGGGTCATTATCGAATAGGAAGGGGCGATCGATGAAGGGTATAGTGGCATATGACAGCGTTAATGGGAACACCAAGCAGGTGGCCGAGGCCATCGCCGACGAGATCCGAGCGAAGGGACACGAGGCCGATCTGATATTCATCAAGGACGGAGCGACGATGCCGGCGGGCGGGGACTTCCTGTTCATCGGCTCGCCCACCAGGGCCGCTCGCATGACCAAGCGCACCGGCGAGTTCATCGAGGGCCTGGACCCGTCCCACTGGAAGAGCCGGCCGATCGTTGCCTTCGATACCGTCGGTCCGTTGTCCAAGGACGTGGAGAAGCGGAAGAGCTGGCTCGCGAAGGTCCATGCGGGCGACAAGAACGCCGCCTGCCGGATCAGGGACGCCTGCGGGGACCGCGGTCTGAAGGTCAGCCCGCGATTGCTCCACCTGGCCGTGGTAGGAATGTGGGGACCGCTGGCGGACGACGCTCTGGACATGGCCAGGGAGTACACCCGCGATTTCCTGCGCACCGTGAACTGAGCCAGCCTGCTCCAGGCGGTCCGAGGGGACAAAACCCCCTAGGAGCGCCCTTACGGCGGCCTGACCCGGTCGATGCCCAGGCAAAACATCATTAATGCACTGGGCCATTCCCCAGCATGAGCTACCGCGTGCCCACCTCCGAGGTGCTAGCGGTAGTCATCTCCGATGTTCTGAGGGAGCATGGCGCCATCTCCTCCCAGCGATTGTTCGCGGAGTTCGTGCGGGAGAAGCTCAAGGGGCTGGACAAGGAGTACGCCGTCACGGAGGAGCGCGTCCGGAAGGTCGCCATCCAGTCCGGCCTGGTCAAAGTAGAGGTGGAGTCCCGGGACAGTGGCATCAAGATAAAGATGGGGCGGTGTCCCGTCTGCACTTCGCGCATGCGTAAGGTGAGGAACGAGACCATCTACGGCGGCTCGGTCATCCTCGGGTACCGGTGCACGTCCTGCCCCTACAGCACGGGGACGACCAGGAAGATACCGACCAAGTACACCTTCCATGACGCACAGCCGAAGCTGCGGCGCTCGGAGAGCAAGCATACACAGAGCACGCTCTAAGTTGTGGAGCCTCTAAAGAAGCGTTTTATACTCGCCAGGACGATGGGCCGAACATGTGCGAGTCGACGGTGTTCCTGGAAGTAAATGGCACGATGAGCGAGGCCATGAAGGATGTGACCCGGATCGTCATGCGCGGTTCCCAGGCCATCTGCACCAATATCGTGGGCGAGCAGATCGTGCTCGATGACGTCGTGCTCAAGGAAGCGAACCTCCTCAGCCACGGGATAGTTTTCAAGAGAACGGTTTGAAACAGCCTCACCGGCGGTAAGGCAGCGCATGTGGCTTACTTGCATCGCAATGCCATATCTTTCCCTCCGCGGTCTACGGGGACATGACCGATGACCACCTTGATGTGATGGAGGAGGAGCCATTCTCGCAGAAGTTCGTGGACGAGAGCCACTGCGATGTCAGAAGGTTCCTCGAAGAGATGGAGAAGAAACATGGCGGCCTTTCCTTTGCCAGGCTGTTCCAGTACAGCATGGCGTTAAGCTTCTCCATGATGGAACTTCATCAGCAGGTCGAAGAGGCGGTGTTCGATGGCAAGTAGGAACAAACCTTTGTTCTCAGGTGTTGAACGGGATCTATGTTGTAGAAGGAAAAAGATGGAAAAGGGGTTTGGTGCTCACTTGTTGCTCAGCAGCTTCTGGGATACCACTACACTGATCGCTACCAGCGCCACGGAGAAGACCGCCAGCCCGAGGATATCCCACTCCACGCCGTAAACGGGGCTGGGGTCCACGAAGGCGAACTGCCGCAGGCCGTCCGCGGCCCAGGTCAGCGGATTGTACTTGGCGATGCCCTGCAGCCAACCGGGCATGAAGGCCAACGGGAACAGCGCCGCCGAGGCGAACATCAGGGGCAGGTTAAGCAGGTTGATCACGCCGAACAGGGTCTCCTGGTTCTCCACGGCCAGCGCGATCGCGGTGAACAGCGACGCGAAGCCCAGGGACAGCAGGAACAGGATGAGGAACATGCCGCCCAGGTCCAGCAGGCTGAAGCTAGCCTTCACGCTGAGGCCGGTGAGACCAGGGACGTACACGAACGCTGCGGCGATGAGCAGCACGATGGTCACCTGGATCATGGCCCGGACGACCGTGGCCAGTATCCGGGAGATCGGCACCACGCCCCTGTGGATGGGCGCCACCTTGAGCTTGTTCAGGAAGCCGAACCGCCGGTCCCACACGATGCTCATACCGGAGAACATGCAGGCGAACAGCGTTATCACCGCCAGCATGCCGACCGACATGAACGAGAAGTAGTCGGGCGCCCCGGCAAAGGCCTGCTGGAACGCTCCCGCCGGCACGCCTGGACCGGTGAACAGCGCGCCGATGTTGAAGGCCTGGCCGAACAGCCCCAGCCACACGATCGGCTGGATGAGGGTGAAGAATATCTGGATCTTGACCCGATACCAGTGCTTCAGCTCCCGCACGGTCAGGGCCCACGTCTCGCGGAGCACCTTACCGCCTCCTTCGCGAGGCGCGGGAAGCGGCCATGCGATCGAACCCCCCGCTCGATTCGGCATCCCTCAGGGACCGGCCGGTGTACTCGAGGAAGGCCTGGTCCAGGCTGGGCCGGTGGAGCGAGACGTTGGTCACCGTGCCGCCGTTGTTGGTGACCGCCAATAACACCTTGGGGATGGCCGCCTCGCCCTTCAGGGCCTTGATGCGGTAGGTGTCGTTCTCCGTCTTGACGTCCAGGATGCCCTCGACGTTCTTGATGGGGTCGCTGAGGTCCACGGCGCTGTCCACCTTGAGCTCGATGACGTCCCCGCCGACCGACCGCTTGAGCGTGGCCGGGGTATCAAGAGCGACGATCTTGCCGTGGTCGATGATGCCGATGCGGTCACAGAGGCCGTCGGCCTCTTCCAGATAGTGGGTGGTCAGGAACACGGTGATGTTGTGCTTGGTCTTGAGGTCCTTGATGTACTCCCAGATGGCCGCCCGGGTCTGGATGTCGAGGCCCAGTGTCGGCTCGTCCAGGAAAAGGATGCGGGGATGGTGGATCAGTCCCTCGGCCAGCTCCAGCCGCTTACGCATGCCGCCGGAGTAGGTCTTCACCCGCCGGTCGGCGGCGTCCTCCAGGTTCACCACGCGGATCAGTTCCTCGATGTCCCGCTTGGCCTCCGCCTTCGGCACGTTGTACAGGTCGGCCTGCAGGTACATGTTCTCCCAGCCGGACAGCTCGTCGTCCACGGTGAGGTCCTGAGGCACGAGGCCGATGACCTTGCGCACCGCGTCCTGCTCGGTCGCTATGTCCAGGCCGGCCACCGTCGCTTTGCCCCCGGTGGGCCGGAGAAGGGTGGTCAGCATGTTGATGGTCGTCGACTTACCCGCCCCGTTCGGCCCCAGGAAGCCGAATATCTCGCCCTCGTTGACCGTGAATGATATCCCGTCCACGGCCAGCACGTCCTCGCTGAACCGCTTGGTCAGGTTCTCCACCACAACTATCGCCGTCATTTCTGTCCTTCTCCCTTCTCTATTTCGCCCCTGTCCAACTGTTCAAGCTCCCTATCGATGTCGACTAGATGTTTGGCGAGATGCCCCCGGGCGGCCCTCAGCTTCTTCAGTCTCTTCAATCCGTCCGAGTCATCATCATCAAACGCTTCAGAAAAGTGACCCGGCCGCCTCTCCGTCCCCTCGCCCAAATCATATTCGGCGGATGCCTGACCGATGACCTCCAGGTACCGGGTCAGCAGGCGAATGTCCCTGGGTGAATGGCGCAGTTTCTCGACCACCCACTCCCTCCCCTCGGGGGAGATGGAATAGTAATCGGTACCCTCGCTCTCTTGAGAGACCAGAAGGCCGTGCTCCGCCAATCGCTTCAGGGCCGGATATATGGAGCCGGTCTGGGGGGCCCATACCCCCTGGAACCGGTCACGCATCTCCTTCAGGACCTCATACCCATACATGGGCCGGTCTCGCAGGATGATGAGTATGGTCAGCTGCATGGGGCTGATCTTCTTCCCCTTGTACTCGTGGCCTTTTCCGAACATCTTCCCTCCCGATTGCCCCCTAGGAAGGGAGCTACTAGGTATCCACCTACCTAAGTAGGTAGCTACTATATAATATCTACAGGAAATGATACAGGAGGTCGAAATGACCGTAAAGGATTACGGCAAATATGAAAAGAAATGGATAATGGAAAGGAAGAAAGGCTCAAGCTCGGCTGGGGAGGGTCTTTACCTTGCCGAACCAGGCGCGAACTCCTCGGGTGTTCATGTACAGTAGTACGATCAAGGGGATCAGTAATCCGCCGATGCCGGCCAGCCCCGTCGTTGATCCAAGGGCGACCCCCAGTAGGTTCACCGCCGCGATGATGACGGAGATCACCATGACCACCATGGTCAGCGTCCATACCCATCCCCAGCCCTGCAGGGCACCGTAGCCCAGAGCTAGGGTCACCAGACCGATCACGACCGCGAGCACCGCGAAACTGCTCACCGCGCCGCTGCTGCCAAGGAAGAGGACCCCGCCCGATATGATCTGGATGAGACCGCTCAGGAAGAGCAGCACGCCGACGATAAGTATGCCGATAGGCCTTCTCATTCGAGCCATTCTTGCACCTCTCTCTGATCCTCTCATCACGGGGGACCGATGATATCCTCGGAACCCAAGGGATTATGAAACTTGCCCTCGCCCAGCGCGGGCCGACCTTGTTTCAAGATAGCCCTATTTATCATTCGGCGGTCACGGATGAATCTGGCACTTAGGCAATTGGCGATATATCACTACCATAGCGATCACCTCAGACAATATTGACAGGCAAGAAGAGCATTTTTAACATCATTATTCGTGAAGAGTTCACAAATCTATATATGTAAATAGTTACATCGAAGATTTGTGTTGCTTGATTTCAAGGTCAAGAACTTTCGTTCTATCAAGGACGAACAGGAACTGAGCCTACTAGCTTCGGTAGATAGAAGTTTGCCTAATAATGCCTCAGTGGTCGGGGAGGGCAAGGAAGGGTCAGTCCTGAACAGTGCGGTCATCTATGGCGCCAACGCATCCGGCAAGTCAAACCTGATCATCGCCATTTCGTTATTGCGGAACTTCGTCCTACAATCTCACCTCCATCAAAAGGGAGGAAAGCTCAATCATCAGCCCTTCGCTTTCGGGTTAGAAATGGGCGAAGAACAAACCGACTTTGAGATCGGTTTCATCAAGAACGAGGTCAAGTACCAATATCACCTAGCATACAACGCCAATGAGGTGACCGAGGAAGACCTCTATCACTATCCGAACAACAGGAAGGCCTTGATATTCTCAAGGAGAGGACAGGTCTTCGAGTTCACAAAGGACCAAAAAGAGCAGGAGATAATATCTCGTCGAACATTGGAGAACGCGCTCTATCTTTCTAGCTCGGTCCAGTTCAATTATAAAGCGACCATGCCTGCGTTCGAATGGTTCCTAAATGACCTCATCGTTCTCGAGACCACCATCATGGAGCCGTTGATTGACCAAGTGATCGATAGGATGAACCGCAATAAGAAAATGAAGAACGACATTTTGAGGGCGCTAAAGATTGCCGATCTTGGCATCGTCGGGATAAAGGGTAAGGTCAGAAAAGTTCCGCTCAGAGAACTGGATGGAAAGATACCCCCACAGCTCATCGGGATGATGACGCTCGGTGGTGGCCAGTTCGTAGAGAGGGACCTGCGTTTCACCCATGCGGTTGAGGGAGAGGGCGGTAAGATCGAACAGTTCGATCTAGGATACCAGTTTGAATCAGAAGGCACAAGGAGATTGTTTTCCATCATTGGGCCGATAATTGAATCTTTGAACGAGGGCAAGACCATAGTCATTGATGAACTGGATACAAAGCTCCACCACAGCCTTAGCGCCTGGTTAATCGGGTTGTTCCATGATCCGGGGCAAAATAAAAAGGGCGCTCAGCTGATATTCAATACTCACGACCAGCAACTACTTGACCAATCCCTGTTCCGGAGGGACCAGATCTGGTTCGTCGAGAAGGACCCTAAGAAAGGATGCAGCGAGCTATTTTCTTTGGCCGAGTTCGGAGAGCGGAAGGACCGAGATATTCTCAAGGCGTATCAGCAGGGGAGATATGGAGCCGTCCCTTTCATACCGTCTGAAAGAGTGGTGTCGTGAGCGCCTGGACTCGAAGGAAGGTCCAATCACGTGAGCCGCGCAACATAGTACTGATAGTGATCGAGGGAGAGACGGAGAGGCGATATTTCGACGCGCTGAGACAAAGGGATTCCAATGTCGAGATAATAATGGTGAAGCCGGGTCCGACCGATCCCATTAAGCTGATGGATGCTTGCATCTACCATGTAAAAGAAAAAGAAATGGATCTATCCCAGGGCGATGTGGCCATCTGCGTGTTTGATATCGACGAGAACCCCAGTGAACGGATCATGGGCGCGATCGATATGGCAGCTGACG
Source organism: uncultured Methanomassiliicoccaceae archaeon (assembly GCA_964477865.1). Lineage (GTDB taxonomy): Archaea > Thermoplasmatota > Thermoplasmata > Methanomassiliicoccales > Methanomassiliicoccaceae > UBA6. The sequence continues at coordinate 88,323 of CAYZEV010000003.1, forward strand.
CCGGCATCATCATGGCCATTTCGAATCCCTGTTTTGAGCTATGGTTGGCCCTCCATTTCCAGGAAGTACACCATAAGATAACACGAAGGGAGGCCTTCGACCTGGTCAACAACCATATAGCGAACTACTCCAAGACAGGGGATTATCGAGAGATCCTCATTCCAAGAAGGCAACTTGCCATGGCGCGATCTGAAAAACTTCAGAAAGAGAATACACTACAGGGACCATTGGATTATTCGAAGACCAATCCGAGTTCCAGCATGAACCTAGCTTTGAAGGAGATCGATGTGCTTATAAAACGGAACCGTTCAAAGCGCGGGAGACCAATATGAGCATAATTCAAGGTCATCCGGCGATTGACAATCTTTATCAGGGTTAATGATATTTGGCGTTCGGGGTCATAAGATGAGACTCTGGCAGTTTGGAAGGTTGCGCGGGAATAAGATCAAGATCGACGAGGAGCTGGGGCAGGCTCTGGGACTGGTCAACGGAAGCCAGGTCTTCAGCACCATGTTCCGGTACGATTACAACAGCTCGTCCTCCTACGAGCTCGTGCTCTCCACCTTTGGACCGGAGAACTACCGGCAGCTGTGCCAGGTCACCATCCACATGATCGACCGGCCGGGGGCGTGCGCCCAGGCCTCGAAGTTCCTGGCGGAGCGGAACGTGGACATCCTGAACTCCGTCTCGTTGAGCACCATCTCGGGGGTCTCCATGACCTGGAAGATGCTGGCCGACCTCTCCTACTACGGCGAGCCGGCCGAGCTCAAGGCCGAGTTCGACGGGCTGAAGAAGTCCCGCTCCTCGACCGTGGACATGGTCGACACCATGGACATCCAGATCTCCCACATCGCCGACCGCTATAACAAGGGCGCGGCCGCCGATTCCAGGACCGTCAAGACCAAGCTCATCAAGCGCAAGCACAAGGTCCCCACGCTCATCAGCAATGGCGAGTTCGAGGTCCCGGAGGAGTTCCTGGCCGAGCTGAAGGAGGTCAAGGACGGGCAGCCGTTGATGATGGTGGGGGACATGGATTCCTACGTCCTGTCGATCACCCTGATGGACGCCAAGGCCAAGCTGGTCCGCGCGTCGCTGGTCATCCCTGACAAGCCCGGCGCCATCAGCCGCGTCGCCGACATCCTGGGCAAGCACAACGTGAACATCGTGTCGCTGCAGAGCGAGGTCCTGGTGTTCTACGAGTCCATGACCCTGGACATCATCGCCGACATCAGCCAGTGCGACCTGGACACGGAGAAGCTGCGCGCGTCCCTGGATGATGTGTTGGCTCTGCAGAAGGGCAAGTACTTCGTCGACGACCTGCAAGCCATCGCCCTCTAGGCCTTGCTTCGGCAGGACCGACAGCTCAGGCGAAGGCTTCAAGTAGGGCCATACAATGGAATTGCCACCAGTGGCCGATTGTTGGCGATTGCTAGCAATGGGCACGCTGGAATTATTACCCCTGAAGCGATGGGGTGATGACCCGTCCCCGGGAGGCATCCATTTGCGGTCCGATCCTACTATCTCCAACCAAGACGTGTTCGCGCTGGCCATACAGGGCGCCAATATCGCCCTGGACCTGGCCGAGAAGGCCCTACAGGATGCGCTGTCCCGCCACGGCCCGGAACAGGCAGTGGAGTATCCCGAGACCTGTTACGAACTGCCCGCGGTCTTCGCCTGGGACGGCCGGGAGGCCAAGAAGCTCGGCCATCTAGGGCCGATATTGCGAACCCAGAGGGAGAGGCTTGGGAACGAGCCGACCATCGGCAACGCGCTCATCGCCGGCGAGGCCACCATGATCGCCGCCGAGGTCATCGAGGCGTTGAGGTATGTGGAGAGCCCCCGCCCCTATGAAGAATCGGGCTTCATGGGCTTCGTGCCCGACAAGGTGATCCGCGAGCTGGGCGTGGCATTCGTCGACGACACCATCCCAGGAGCGGCGGTGCTGGCGGGCAAGAGCGACGACCCGGACGCGCTGGTCAAGATCGTCCGGGACCTGCAGTCGAAGGGATTGCTGATCATCGCCTCCGGCGAGGTCATCGAACAGCTTCGCTCCAAGGGTGTGCAGATGGGGGAGCGGTTCCGCCTCTACCCCGTGGGGGTCTCCACCCAGATAGTCCACGCCCTCAACTTCGCCATCCGCGCGGCGCTGTCGTTCGGCGGCGTGCAGCGGGGTGACCGGGAGAGCATCGCCGCCTACCTGGTCAAGAGGCCCAAGGTGGTCGTCCTGGCGTTCGGACCGATCGATCCCATCCTGGCCGGCGCGGCGCTGGCGGCGATCCTCAACGGCGCGTCGATCGTCACCGACCAGCCGGTGGAGGGCGTGCCGGAGAAGCTCGTGTACGTCAAGGAGCCGGAAAAGATGGTCCAGATCGGGCTGGAGGCCCGGGGGATCAAGGTCAGCCTGGCCCCGGTGGACATCCCGGTGGCCTACGGCCCCGCGTTCGAGGGCGAGGTCGTTCGCCGGCCGGACACCTATGTCGAAGCGGGCGGCGCGGCCAAGACCACCGCGTTCGAGCTCCTCAGGCTCCGGCCGGAGGACGAGATAGAGGACGGCAAGATCACGGTCATCGGCAAGGACGTGGACTCGCTCCCGGAAGGCGGGAAGACCCCCATCGCCATCCTGGTGGACGTCTACGGCAAGAAGATGCAGGAGGACTTCGAGGGGGTGCTGGAGCGCCGGATCCACCTATTCGTCAACTACGCCGAGGGGGCGTGGCATACTGGCCAGAGGAACATCCTGTGGATCCGGTTGAGCAAGGCATCGGTATCGGCCGGCCTCCGGTTCAAGCACTTCGGGGACATCCTCATCACCAAGCTCAAGGAGGAGTTCGGCAACATCGTCTCCCGCGTCCAGGTCACCATCGTCACCGACGAGGAGGAGATTAGGAAGCGCCTTCCGGAGGCGTTGGACATCTACACGCAGCGCGATTCCCGCCTGGCCGGGCTGACCGACGAGAGCGTGGACACTTACTTTTCTTGTTTGCTCTGTCAGAGCTTCGCACCAGATCATATCTGCGTGATCACTCCCGAGCGCCTGGGACTCTGCGGGGCGGTCAACTGGCTCGACGCCAGGGCGGCGCGGGAGATCGATCCCCACGGACCGAACCAGAGCATAGTCAAAGGCGGCTGCATCGATGCTGTTAAAGGCCAATGGCAGGGCGTGAACGAGGCGGTGTTCGAGGGCACCCACCATAAGCTCGAGCGGTTCAACGCCTACACCATGATGGAGGACCCCATGACCTCCTGCGGGTGCTTCGAGGTGATCGTGGGGATGACCGCCGACATGCAGGGCGTCATCATCGTCAACCGGGAGTACCCCGGCATGACCCCCATCGGGATGAAGTTCTCCTCCCTGGCCGGCTCGGTGGGCGGCGGCAAGCAGACCCCCGGGTTCATCGGGGTGGGAAGAAAGTATATTACCAGTCGAAAGTTCATCCCCGCTGACGGCGGGTTCCTGCGCATAGCGTGGATGCCCAAAGAACTAAAAGAAGCGATGCGCGATTCATTACAGCGGAGGGCCGAGGAGCTCGGGGAACCGAACTTCGTGGACAAGATCGCCGACGAGACCGTCCCCACCGAGGCCGATGGCCTGGTGGAGTGGATGGTCAAGGTCGATCACCCCGCCCTGAAAATGGCGCCCCTGCTGTCATAGAGTGGTCCCCATGGTCGAAGTACCGGTCCCCAAGGAGAAGTGGTCAGGAAAGATAGGCACCGTGACGCTGGGCGCGTCCCCGGCGGAGGGCGGAAGCCGCGTCCCCGTCCCCATCGGCGGAGAGGCGGGACTGCCCTTCCTGTCGTACGAGGGGCTGGGCCACCGTCAGCTCCTGGCCGGCGAGGTCATCGATGTGACCGACAATCTGACCGAAATCGCGGTCCGCTCCTTCGGTGATTCCGTCAAGGACCCGGCCGTATGGGCCCGGCGGTGGGTCGAGGAGTTCAAGGCGGACCTCGTCTGCCTGAAGCTCCATTCCACCAATCCCGAGGGTCGGGCTGCCCCGGCGGAGGAAGCGGTCCAGACCGTGTTGAAGGTCCTGGCCGCGGTCAAGGGCACCGGCTCCGGCGATTTCGAGGTCA
>CAYZEV010000004.1:0-91216 GCA_964477865.1 uncultured Methanomassiliicoccaceae archaeon
GCGCGCCTCGACGCTTCCTGCGTGTTGCTGTTACCCTCGTCGCCCTTGTTGGCCCACCACAGGCCCTTGGCGAACGGATACCGCCCCAGGAACACGAGGTCCTGGACGGACATGTTGAAGTCCTCGGTGAACTCGGTGGGGACGTTGGCGCAGACCTTGGCGATCTCCTCGACCTTCATCTTGTCGAGGTCCTTGCCCTCCATCATGATCGTCCCCATCTTGGGCTTGAGGATGCCGTTGATGAGGCGCAGGAGCGTGCTCTTCCCAGAGCCGTTCGGGCCGATCAGGCCGATGAACTCTCCCGGCCTTCCCACGAAGGCCACGTTCTTCAGCACATCGGTGCCGTTATAGCCGAACTGTACGCCCTCGATGCTGATGGAGACCTGCGGTTCATCCGGAATATTCCTTCCCCCTTCTGATCATGAGATAGATGAAGAACGGCGCCCCGATGAGCGATATGATCGCGCCGATGGGCAGCTCGTTGGGACGGACCACCACTCGAGCAAAGATGTCCGCCGCCAATAGCACGTTCGCCCCCAGCACCATCGACGTCGGGATAAGGACCCGGTGATCGCCGCCCACGAGCATCCGGGCGGTGTGGGGCACGATGAGGCCGAGGAAGGCGATGATGCCGCAGAACGCCACCGAAACGGCGGTGAGGACGGAGACGACCAGCACGGTCATGCGCTTGAACACCGTGACGTCGAGGCCGAGGTGCCGGGCATGCTCGTCGCCGAGTAGTATGACGTTTAGCTCCCGCGCGTACATCAGGATGATGAACGAGAGCAACAGCACCGGGATGATGATGAGGAGGGCCTCGGGCCAGGATATGAAGGCGAACGAGCCGAACAGCCAGGACAACGCGCCATGCAGGCGGGCGTCCTGACTGGACACGATGAGGATGGTGGTGAACGAGGAGATGGCGATCCCGATGATGATGCCGCTGAGGACGAAGTTGATCGACCGCCCCCCCGCCGCCCGGGCCAGCGACATGGTGATGAAGAAGGCGGCGATCGCGCCCACGAAGGCCGCCAGGGGGGTGGTGAAATCGGCCACCTCCAACAGCGCCACCCCGGCCAGAATGGACAAAATGGCTCCGAGCGCGGCGCCCGAGGACACCCCGGTCACGTAGGGGTCGACCAGGGGGTTCCGTATCAGGGCCTGCATGACCACGCCCGATACCGAGAGGCCGATGCCCACGCCGATGACCGCCACCGAGCGCACCATTCGGACCCAGATGATCTGCTCCTGCGGATCGGAGGGCGTCGGTCCGAAATTGACGAGGATATGGCCGAGATGCCCGAGCACGGACACGAAACCGATGTCCACCGCCCCGACCGACCAGGAGATGATGAGCAATAGGAAAAGAGAGAGGAGACCGATGGCCAGGACTAGGAGCAGCTTGGCCTGTGCTCGTCTGACCATCGAGTCTTCCATCGTGTTTTCCCCATGATGCCTAATCGCGCGAGGATGTCGCCACTATTGCCGTGGAGGTGGTCTGCGACGAGGTCCCCGGGGTGAGATAGTTCTCGTATTCGTCCCCGATCAGGTTGACCCCGCTGGGGTCGCTGGGGATCTGGGAGCTGAAGACGCCGGGATGCAACATCTCCGCTAGCAGCTGGACCGCGTCGACCATCCTCACCGTCTGCCGGTTGAAGATGCTCTCGGCCTGCCCCTGGAGGTAGTATATCTTATTATTGATTACTGCCGGGCTGTTCTGCCAGATGGGGTCCGCCTTGAAGAACGCGGTCATGTTCTCGGCGTCGCTGCCGGAGTACATGCTGGTGATGACCAGGCAGTCGACCGAGGCGGCCCGGTCGATGAGCACTTCCTGCGAGGGATTGAGCCATCCGCTCTGGTCGGCGAAGACGTTCACGCCACCGGCCATGGAGATTATCTCGTCGATGGCGGTGTCCGCGCCGGACGGCCACACGTTGGTGAACCCGGGCTCGGTGTAGGAGACGTACATGACGCTGGGCTTGGACGCCCCGGAGCCGATCTTGGCACCTATCTCGGCGATACGGTCATCCATGGCGGAGATGACCTCGGTGGCCTTGGCCTGCTTCCCGGAGATGTTGCCCACCAGCTCGATGCTCTTGTAGACCTCTTCCAGGTTCTCCTGGGCGTACAGCTGCACCACGGTGTAGCCGGCTTCCTTCAGCTGCTGGGCCACGGCCTGGTGCGATGGCACGCCGCTGTTGACCAGCACCAGGTCCGGATTGTAGGAGACGATGCTCTCGAAGTTGGGCGTATAGAACCCGCCGATGGTGTGGGACGCCAGGACAAGATCTTTCGCCTGCGCGGGATAGTCATCATAGGAGGTCACTGCCACCATCTTGTCGCCCAGGCCGAGCGAGCAGACGATCTCGCTGATGGCCGGCGAACAGGACACGATCCGTTCGGGGGTCTTGTTCAAGAAGACCTTATTGCCAGCTGCATCGGTCACCGACGCGGTGTACGAGGCCGTCTTCATCACTCCGCTCACCAGCACCACCGCGGCCGCGGCCACCACGAGCACGGCGACCAGGGCGATGGCGACCATCTTGCGCTTTCCAGATTCCATGTCCCCTTCCTCCCGTTCGATAATCAACCTAGAAGTTGGATGATATATCCAACTACCAGTTAATGCTGGACCATATATATTATCATTATCCTAGATGGATGAATCTGACCGGAGTGACATATAATAAAAATAGGGGAAATGGAAAGGGTTTTCAGAGGTCGATGTGACGGACCCAGCCGAAGATATCGGGCCGCTCCCCGTACTGGATGCCGGAGATCTCATCGAACAGCTTCTGGGCCACCGGGCCTATCTTGTTCTTGTTGATGATGACCGTCTCGCCCTTGTGGAATATCTCCCCGACCGGGGAGATGACCGCGGCGGTGCCGGTCCCGAAGATCTCGGTCATGCTGCCGTCCTTGACGGAGGCCATGACCTCATCGATGGTGATGCGGCGCTCCTCGACCTTCATGCCCCAGTGCCGGGCCAGGTGCAGAACGCTGTCCCTGGTGACCCCGGCGAGGATGGTCCCGCCTTCCAGCGGCGGGGTGATGAGCTTGCCGTCCTTGATGAAGCAGATGTTCATCGTGCCCACCTCGTCGATGTACTTCTCCTCGATGCCGTCCAGCCAGATGACCTGGGCATAGCCCTTCTTCTTGGCCTCGTAGGCGGGCAGCAGGGACGCGGCATAGTTGGCCGCCGTCTTCGCCTCGCCCAGACCGCCCCGCACCGCCCGGACGAACTCGCCGGAGGTCATCAGGCGGACCGGGTTGAAACCTTCCTTATAGTAAGCGCCGACCGGCCCGGTCATGATGTAGAACGAGTACTTCTCCGAGACCCGGACCCCTATGTAGTCCTCGGTCGCGAAGGTCAATGGGCGGATGTAGAGGGACGTCCCCTTGGTGGAGGGTATCCACTGGTGGTCCAGTTTGATCAGGGCCTCCACCGCCCCGATGAACACGTCCTTGTCCACCCGGGGGATGCACAGCCGGTCGGAGGAATGCCACATCCTCTCGGCATGCTTGTCGGGCCGGAAGACGTTGAACCCGCCGTTCTTGGCCCGGAAGGCCTTCAGTCCCTCGAAGACGCTCTGCCCGTAGTGGAGGGTGGACAAGGAAGGCAATACCTCGATCTTGCCGAAAGGGACGATCTTTGGTTCCTGCCACGTCCCGTGGGCATAATCCATCTGGAACATGTGATCGGAGAACGTCTCTCCGAAGCTCAGATGGTCGAAGTCGACCTCGCTTAGCCTGCTCTTCCTAACCTTACGGGTTTTTATTTTCACTTTTATCGCCACTGTGCCTGAGGTTAACACCGACCCCCTATATTTGAATTTGTAGAACGCCTAAAACCACTGGATAGGGGCCATTACGAGCCTTTCCCTCAGGCTTGATGGTAGGAAAACATTGACCGGAGAGAAAGGGTGCTCAGCGGGGGAGAGGAGTTTGGAGGAGGTAGGAGGTACAAGCATGCGGCAGGCCATTGGGAGGCCCTCCCCGATCCGGCTGGGAGGGCGTTCTGGACCCTATGTCCCAGAACCCTTTGTCAAAAACGATGCGATGGCCGTCGTCCCGGGTTGGCCGTTCGCCTCGAGGACCCGCTACCACGGGGAGCGGGCAGGGAAAGGGTTGGATTTTTTACCTGGATGGCGATAAGGGGCGCATGTGCGTCCTGCCCGACCATGCCATCCTTGAGCGCATCAAGAGCGGCGAGCTGAGGATAGAGAACTACTCCGACGCGTCCCTCACTCCCAACGGCTACGATCTCCGCATCTCCGAGATCTCGGTCCCCGGCGGCCCGGTGGTCAAGGAGGGATCGGCGATCATCGCCCCCGGCTCGATGTTCTTCGTCTCCACGGTGGAGCGGGTGGAGCTCCCGCCCTCGCTGTGCGCCCAGCTGTGGCTGCGGACCTCGTGGATACGCAAAGGCATCCTGGCCGGGCTGGGCAAGGTGGACGCGGGGTTCAAGGGCACGCTCACCTTCATGGCCATCAACGTGTCCCCCAATCCCATCGAGGTCCCCGTCGGCGGCCGGTTCGTGCAGATCGTCTTCGAGACCATGCACTCCCCGGCCAGCCTCACCTACGAGAAGAGGAGCGGGAACTACCAGGGGCAGAACGGGATCACCCTAGCACCAGTCGGCCAGGCCGATGTCCGCGGAGAAGACGCTCATCGACGGTGAGTAGGTCTTCAGCTCCTCGCGGCGCAGGATGGTGACCAGCACGCCCATCCCGGCGGCCTCGGTCACCATGCGGTCGAGGATGGCATCGATGTCGTCCCGCTCGCAGATGGTGTAGAAATGGATCGTCCCGCCCAGCTTCAGGCGGGTGAGGGCGTCGTGAAAGAACTCCCCCGCCGAATGCGGCAGGTTCATGATCACCCGGTCCGCGCAGGGCACGTCGAACACCAGCTGGCGGGCGTCCCCCTCGATCGGCAGCACCGTGGTCACCTTGTTCAGCTGGATGTTCATCTTCAGGTACTCCACGGCATCGTGGTTCAGGTCCATGGCGTAGACGATCTCCGGCTTCGCATGCTTGGCGATCATGATGGAGAACGGGCCCACCCCGGCGAACATGTCCACCACCGTCTCGCCATCCCTCACCAGGGCGGCGATCCGGCTCCGCTCGTTGGAGAGCCGGGGATTGAAGTACACCTTGGCCGGGTCGATGATGAGCCGGATGCCGAACTCGGTATGCACCGTCTCGGTGCGGTCCTCCCCCGCCACCACCTCAAGGTCGCGGACCCGGAGCTCGCCCTTGACCCCGCGGTCCAGCGTTACGGTCCGCAATCGTGGGAAGGTCCTCATGAGGGCGACGCCCACCGCTCGAGCATAGGGCAGCAGGTCGTCCTCCAGCCGCACGATGGCCACGTCCCCGATGACGTCGAAGGAGGTGGGCAGCCTGCTCCGCACATCGGCCGGCGCGACCACCAGGGCGCGGTAGTCGGTCTCCGCCACCTCCCGCGGCTCCAGCTCCAGCTCGACCAGTTCGAACCCCAGCTCACCGGCCCTTTCCGAGGTGACCGGAAGAAAAATGTACTCCTCGTCCCTGTGGATGCGCAGGGAGATGTCCAAGAGCCCCTCCGTTAAAAGCGTCTTACGGGTGGGTTCCGCTTGACCTCTCGGCACCTTCAGGCAGATGGAGCGCACGGTGTTGCCAATGGGCGAATTGATATTTGTCGGTTTAGGGATGTCCAAACCCGAGGACATGAGCGTGAGGGCCTTGACCACCCTGCGCAACTGCGACGAGGTCTTTGCCGAGTTCTACACTTCGAAGCTGATCGACTCGACGTCCAAGGAGCTGGAGTCGTTCATCGGCAGGAAGATCACCGTGCTCAAGAGGAGCGAAGTGGAGGAGAAGGACATCATCGTCGCGGCCGCCAAAAAAAAGAAGGTGGCGTTCATCACCGCCGGCGATCCCATGTCGGCCACCACCCACGTGGACCTTAGGTTGAGAGCGATCGAGGCCGGGGTACATACCGACCTCGTCCACGGCGTGTCGATCTTCGTGGCCTGCGCCGCGGCGTTCGGCCTCCAGCCCTACAAGTTCGGCCGGGCGGTGACGATACCGTTCCCCGAGCCGGGGTTCCTGCCCGCGTCGCCGTATGACAACATCATCGACAATTTCTCACGGGGCCTCCATACCCTGATCCTCCTGGACATCAAGGAGGAGGAGAGCCGCTACATGACCGCCCCCATGGCCATGCGGTGGCTGCTGGACGCCGAGAGGCGGCTCGGCAAGGGGCTGATCACCGAGCGGTCGTTGTTCTGCGCGGCGGCCCGGGTGGGCTCGACCCGCCAGGCGCTGTTCGCCGGCTACCCGGAGGAGATCGCGTCGGTGGACCTGGGGCCGCCGCTGCACTGCATGGTCATGCCCGGGAAGCTCCATTTCATGGAAGCCCAGGCCCTGGTGGCGTTGGCCAACGCCCCTGAGGATATCCTGAAGGAAGATTGATCAGGGACCGCAGCTCAGAAGGAGCATGACCCGCAGCTTGTCCCCCAGCAACGGGTCGGTCTTGGTGGCGTAGCGGATCTTCGCCCCCGGTATGCGAGGAGTGAGACGGTCCATGACCGCCTTCACCGAGTAGTGGTCCACTTCTCCGCCGGAGATGACCACGATGGCGAAGCTTACCTTTTGCAGCGGGAAGTTGAGCCAGGGAGAGGTGAACGCATCGGCCACGGCCAGCTCCTCCTTTCGGATGCCGGTACCCTGGCCCATGCCGAAACGCATGTGACGGGAACTGCCCAGATCGGCCTTCAAGGCTGTTATGTCGTCCCTGGTTATCACCTGGGCCAGCTCCAGGGCCGGTATGGACATGATCTCGTCCATGACCTTGAAGGCGCGGCGGAGCGGCAGATTGGGGGTCATCTCCAGGAGGCCATCGTTCGGATAGGTGATGGTCAGATGGGCCGCGTCCAGTACATCGGGCAGGACCCTCTTGGCCAGCTCCCGTCGTCCCGATCCCTCGACCGAGAACGGCATCGCTGCCGAGACCACCACCAGCCCGCTGGACCGACGGGCGAAATGCGCTATGCTCGGGGTCAGATGGCTGCCGGTCTCCCCGCCTAGCCCGGTGAACAGGAACAGCAGGTCGCTCTCCCCCACGGCCTCCTTTAGGTTGCGGGTGCATTCGTGGTCCACGCTATCCAATAGACGGGGCGATGTGGAGCGCACGAAATTGACATGTTCCTCCGTTAGGACGATCCGGCGGTGGTGGGGGGCGGTGTGAAAGGAATCCCGGGCGTTGCACAGCGCCACGGCATCGAACGTGCAGTTGGCTATGGCGTTGCAGCCAGCACCACCGATGCCGATAGCGCGCAACCTGGGCCGGGCCTTGCCCACTCCCAGCCCCAGAGGGACCATCTCTTGGACCATTCACTTGGACTATCCGCCAAGGCATGATAAAGTTTTTTAAATATCGCCCGTCCCCAGTTTCATTTCTCATTGTATAGAAACAGCTAACGGTCCGAGCGGGGCGGACCGACCAACGATTTCATCTGTGGGCCGCCTTCGCATTGGTATTTTCGGAAGGATCATGCGCAGCATCAACGGCTGGAGCATCGAGCAGGTTTCCTGATGCATCATCTTCGTTGATTAACATTCGATGAACCTAGTCATTAAGGGCAGGATGGCCGGAGCATCGGCCAAGCTCGAAGAGGAACCATGGAAAGACTATGCGAAGTGTTCGACTATCCGATCGCTAACAAGATCGACCTGTCGATCGGTCATCTCCGGGAACATCGGGATGCTCAGCATGTGTTCGGCAAGCCACTCGCTTACTTTGAACTCCCCGCCCGAATAGCCAAAATTGTAACGATAGACAGGCTGCAGATGGATCGGTATAGGGTAATGGACCGCGCTGTCTATCCCATCGTCACTAAGGTGCTTGGCGAGGTCATCACGGCCCTCACAGCAGATCGCGAACAGGTGAAAGACCGGTTGGGTCTCTTTTGTCCCCATCGGAGGTAGTGTGATTTGTGCGATATCCCTCAGGCGATCGGCGTAGCGGCGAGCAATGTCCCTCCGCCGCTGGTTCCACCCGTCAAGGTAACGGAGCTGTACTCTCCCGAATGCTGCGTTCGCAGTGTTCAACCTTGAAGTAAACCCGAACACATCGTGCTCATATCGGGTGAGACGCCCACAGTCTCGGAGCTTACGCGCATCCTCTGCGAGCCGATCGTCATTAGTGGTGATCATCCCCCCATCACCTCCCACGGTCATGTTCTTTGTAGGATAGAACGAGAAGCAACCAACATCGCCGAGGCATCCGCACTTACTGCCCCTGTGCGTCGCCCCATGGGCCTGGCAGGCGTCCTCGATGATCTTGACTTCCTTTTTGCCCACACTATCAATGATCTCATCGATCCTGGCCGGATAACCATAAAGGTCAACGGGCATCACCCCCGCCGAGCTGCCGGTCATCCTGTCCTGGACGGCGGCTGGATCCAGATTATAATCGTGTTCGGATACGTCAGCGAAGGCGGGGATGCCACCGGCGTGAATGACAGAGGTGGCGGTAGCTATGAAAGAGAAAGGAGTGGTGACGATATGGCGGTTTCGAACGTTCAATGCTATCATCGCCAGGATAAGCGCGTCAGTGCCGGATGAAACGGAAACGGCATGGTCGGTGCCTATGTACCGGGCATATTCCTCTTCGAACCTGAACACGCTCTCGCCCATGACCAACCGCTCGTTGGCTAGAGCGTCGGAAGCCGCATCGATCATCTCCTTGGTCAACACGGGACGGGAGACCGGTATGATGCTCACGTGTTCCCCCCCATTCTATCCCTGAGGGGCGGGCCGCATATTACTGGGATGTTGTCCCCCGAGAAAGATAAATGACCATCGATCAACATCATATCGTTGAGGACATTGGCTGATGAAGGGCGAGTATCGTGTTGGGGACCATGTATCTCCGCCATGGACGTTCCGGTCGGCCTACCATAACAACAATGATTGCATTCGCCCTGGGCCTCACGATCGTTTAGCATTACATGAAAGGTAGGGAGATATCTACCTACTCTCTCCCGACTAACAACGGACTGGCAATAAGGATTCAGCATCATGGTGTGTTTTAGTGGGGCCTAGGTGGAGTTAATGATTTTCCTATCAGGCGAGGCCGCCTTGGCGAAGCCCCCACTCCACTGCGTTCAGCGGGCGATCTGTTGGAGCCACTCAGCTTGTGGTCTCCTCGTTCCTATCGAAGGGGTTCTTTCGACCTCGACCCTTCTCCTCTCTCGCTGGGAGCGATAGGAGGCTTCGCAGACAGCGAGGTTCGAGACGGCATCCCAACCATCGGATTCAGGCCTGCCCGATATTTCCGCAGCGTGCACAAAATCCTCCAGCTCCCTCTTCAGAGGTTCCTCCTTCTTCAGTGTCAAGCGGTGGACATCGAGCTCCATTGGGATATTGGCCATATTGGACTGGTCGAAGATTGGAAAACTGGAGGAGGAGAACTCAACGGTCTGGTCGATATAATCGATCCGGACGAAGCCCTTTGAACAGGTCATGGAGACCTCTCGGACCTTCATAGGGGTCAGCCAGTTCACCTCTACCATCCCTACCATCCCATCCTCTATCTCTAGTAGGATATTGGCATTGTCATCATGGTCCGGGTTTACCTTCTTCCCCCCTAGAGCAAAGACGCAGGATATCTCTCTCCCGGCGATACTGCGGATCACATCAATATCATGGATGGCCAGGTCCATGATCACCCCCACATCCCTTATTCTTGATGGGTAAGATGAGACCCTGCGGGTCGAGATCGATACGAGGTCGCCAAAACGACCGGAGGCCAGGGTATCGCGGGCCGTGCTCACCACCGGATTGAATCGCTCGACAAACCCAGAAGCCAGGGTCACTCCTTTCTCCTCTGCGCGATCGCACAGGTCGATTGCTTTTGAGATGTTTCCGGTGAATGGTTTTTCCACCAAGATCGATTTTCCCTCGTCGATTGCTTCTATCGCCACGTCATAATGATTCGATGTGGGCGTGCAAATGCTGAGCGCATCTACCTCTCGAAGAAGGCCTTCCAGGTTCGAATAGGCAAGGGTGTCGAATTTGGCTGCTATCTTTTTAGATGATTCCGTGTAGACATCATAAACGCCCCCCAATAGGCCCATTTCGGAATAGATACGAGCATGGTTCTGTCCCATTGAGCCTACTCCAACTACGCCCACCTTCATTGTTATCAAAAAAGATATGCAATCCGACCTGACTTAATGGTTTCATCAGATGCCATCGGCCAGATTACAAACCGTTATATCGTCCCTGAGACAAGAACGTTCGATGAACCAGAGGACGGTGGCAGTGGTTGGGGTGGGCTATGTCGGGCTTCCCCTGTCATGCGCCTTTGCTGATGCGGGGTTCAAGGTCTTCGCCATAGATGTCTTAGCTGATAGGATCGAAAAGCTAAACCGGGGCATATGCCCCATCCAAGGTAAGGAGCCGGGTCTTCCCGAGTTACTATCCCGGGTGGTCGAGAGTGGAAAATTAGAGGGCACCACCGACATATCGAACGTATCTAAGGCCGATGCGATCTTCGTCTGCGTAGATACGCCGATCGGCAGCGATAAAAAACCAAACTTGGATGCATTGATTAAGGCGGTCGCGGATGTTGCCGTCCACATCAGGAAGGGGGCCCTCATCTCCATTGAATCGACCTTGCCTCCGGGCACCATTGAAGGCATCTTGATCCCGACCATTGGGTCGATCAGCGGGTATGAGCCCGGAGCACAATTTTCTGTCGTCCATTGTCCGGAAAGGGTGATGCCGGGAAAATTGATTCACAATTTAACCACCATCGATCGAGTGTTGGGAGGCTTGGACGAAACCTCTCTGGACAAAGGAGCGTCTTACTATTCGGCCATCATGAAAGGGGAGATCCATCGGACCGATCTGCTGTCCGCTGAGATCACGAAAACCCTCGAGAACACCTATAGGGATGTGCAGATCGCTTTCGCGAACGAAGTGGCATTGGCCTGTGAGGAGCTGGGGGCGAACGCGTTCGAGATCAGAAAGTTGGTGAATACCTGCCCTTTTCGAGATATGCATGTTCCGGGTGCTGGGGTCGGAGGCCACTGCCTACCGAAGGACTCCTGGCTTTTCGCCAGTGGGATGAAGAACACCCATTTACAGCTCATACTCGCGGCCAGGAACGTCAACGAATCCATGCCTTCACACATGGTCCAATTGGTGACGGAAGCGATAGAGGAAGCGGGAAGGGACCTGAGCTCCTCCAGGGTCACGATCCTGGGACTGGCCTTCCTGAGGGATTCGGATGATGTTCGTAATTCCCCTGCATTGCAGATCATCGATGAACTGGCGGAGAGGGCGGAGCTAATGGTTCATGATCCCTTCGTAGAAAGGCCGTACATGGTCCCGCTGACGAAGAGTTTTGAAACGGCCATCTCAGGATCGGACTGCGCCGTCATTGTGACAGATCATACTTGCTACACGGGGCTCAATCTGGGCGAGATCAAGAGATTGATGAGAACCCCATCAATAGTGGACGGGCGCAATGTCCTCGACATCGCTGATTGTGCCACAGCCGGTATAAGTTATCGAGGAATCGGTAAGGGGAAGAAGTGTTCCATCAACGGCGAAAAGGTCCATAGCATATAACGTACCATTGAACAGACGTTCATTTCACTTTTTACCAACGAAAATATTTTTATAATATTCATATTATTTAATATATACGTAATTACCGCTCACATAGTTCACCAGAAAGCGTTTTTATTGGAGACCGGATTAGGATGGGTTCGGAAGAGGACAGGATGGGGGGCTAAGTTTGCACATCGGTCGGGTCGTCGGCAACAGCGTCATGGAGACGCGCTTCAGGATGAACTTCGGAGAGCAACTGCAGGTCGGGGAGATGCTGGTGATTGAGAACAGCACCTCGCTAGACCGCTACCTGATCCGGGTGATGGACATCGAACACGGGGCCGATTCCGATGAGAGGAACTGGCTTATCACCGAGGCGGGCCAGATCATGAAGATGGACGCCGGCGACCGGGACTTCGACGTCGGGGTGGTGAAGGGACAGCTTTTCGCCACTGGCGTGTCGATCCCGCTGGGCTGCATTGGCTCGACCTTCAGGAAGACCAAGACCATCCCCAACCACTTCGCCAAGGTCCGGCGGACCAACATCGACGATTACAATTTTCTCAAGGACAGCCTGGGCGACATCCAGGTGGGGAACCTGCGCTCCGGGGACCAGGTCCTGGACTTCCCGGTGGGCATCACTGGGCAGGCCATACCGCATCACATCGGCATCTTCGCCACCACCGGCATGGGCAAGAGCAACCTGATGAAGAACCTGGCCCTCTCGTGCATGAGCCTGAGGAAGTACGGCTTCCTGATCCTCGACCCGCATGGCGAGTACTACGATGGGGGCGAGCCGAAGAAGCGGGGGCTGAAGCATGCCGGGTACCCTGACGCGCTGGTGGTGTTCTCGTCGCGCAAGCTGGACGGCCCGTACAACACCCTCAACCTGGCTGCGTCGGAGATCGAGATAGCCGACCTGCAGAACCTCTACGAGTTCACCGAGCCCCAGAAGGAGTGCATGCAGTCCGCCCAGTACCGCTACGGCGAGAACTGGCTGGTGGAGCTGAACGACCGGACCGTGGCGGCCATCGGCAAGGACCTCGGGGAGAACAAGTACCACGAGGGAACGATCAATGTCATCAAGCGCCGCCTGGAGAACCTCTTCCGCCTCAATCTGATTACCAGGGACCCCAAGCTGTCGGTCACCAAGAACATCATCGACTGCCTGCACGACAGAAAGGTTGTGCTGGTGGATACGTCGAACATGTACGAGACCGAGGAGCTGCTCATCTCCACGGTCCTGTCGCGCGCGATCTTCGAGCGGAACAAAGAACTGTACGGCGACCAGGAGAAGTTCGCCAAGCTGCCGCCGGTGCTCATCGCCCTGGAGGAAGCGCAGCGGGTGCTGACCGAGGCGAAGGGCTCGATCTTCGCGCAGATCGCCCGGGAAGGACGCAAGTTCAAGACCGGGCTGTGCGCCGTATAGCAGCAGCCCAAGCTCATTGACAGTGAGATCATCTCACAGTTCAACACCCTGTTCATTCTGGGCCTGGCGGATAAGCGGGACCGCGATATCCTCCAGAACTCGGCCAAGCAGGACATCTCCCAGCTGGAGAACGAGATTCAGATGCTCATGCCAGGCGAGGCCCTGATCGCATCGCCGTTCACTCCGTTCGCCATACCGGTGAAGATACACCTGTACGAAGAATACCTGGCCCGGGAGGGCAGGAAGGTCGAGAAGAAGAGCGCCAGGACGCCGGATAAGGGGTTCTATTGACTGTGAATGAGCGCTGGCCGAATTGAGCAGCCTGGTCAACTTCAGTGCCTTCGACTTCAACACCCGGTTCCTGCTGGACATGACATTGATCATATCATCGGCGACGTTTCGGCCCTGTTGTTCGCCTGGCTCCACATGCCCGCGGTCGCCGGTTAGCTGGCTGCGGGCATTATCGTCGGTCCGGCATGACCCCTGCACCTGGTCCAATGTATGGACTTTATCCATTTCATGGCCGACCCGGGGATCGTCCTGCTGATGTTCACCATCGGGCTTGACTTCAACCTCAAGAAGCTCAGAGCGATCGGTCTTTCCGCCATACTGGCCGGTGCCACTGAGGTCTCCATGATGATCGCCCTGGGCTACATTCTCGGTCTGGCTCCGGGCAGGGGCATCATCCCCGACGAGCAGATCGAAAGACCCAGGTGCAACGGCCCGCCCGGGGAGAAGGGCGGTTGAGCTCGCTGGATAATAGGTTTTAATAGAGTCAGACTGGATTATTCAGCCCCAAGAACCTGCCGTTATGCAGGGTCGAGGAGATCCCATGACCCTCATCAGCGATCTGAAGTCCTGGGGGCCGATGGTCACCCTGGCACTGACCATCCTCCTCTTAATGAAAGAGATGTTGAACACCTCTGATAGGGTGCCCCCTCTACTGCATCGGGGATTGACCGCGCTCATCATCCCGTTGCTGATTCTGTTCATCGTTCAGATAGGCCTCCTGGTCCTAACCAATAGCTAGTCGGCCCTGGCATCCTCCCGAGCCACATGTTATCCATTAAGATAATGTTAAATATCATTCCCTCCAACCCATAAACCTGTTGGGTTGGTGAGGTTTGTTAGATTCGAGGTGAAAACACGTCCTAACATTAACACAGCGAGGTTGGAACAGATTTCGCCTCAATGATGGAGCCAGTATGAATATGAAGGAAAATACGCAACCCTATGAGTTAAAAAATGATGATATCGTTGCGATCATCCCTGCTTTCAATGAGGGGCTCACCATTGGGTCGGTGGTCCTGGGGGCCAAAAAACATGTGTCGAAAGTGATTGTCGTTGACGATGGTTCCACCGACCGTACCTCTGAGATAGCTGCCCTGGCGGGGGCCGATGTCATCACTTTGAACGAGAACCACGGCAAGGCCTATGCCGTGAAAAGGGGCTTTGCGGAGATCAGCGACAAGAACACCTCGGTCGCGGTCATCATCGATGCAGATGGACAGCACGATACCGAGGAGATCGACAAGGTCATCGACCCCATCGTTAAGGGAGAGGCGGACCTGGTCATCGGATCGAGATTGATCGAGGATGACCATGGGATCCCCTTTTACCGCCGGATCGGCCAACAGATGTTGAACAAAGCAACTAACTTGGGTTCCCAAAAAAAGGTCACCGATACGCAATCGGGGTTCCGGGCAGTGAGCGCCACCGGCATCAATAATATGGATTTTAGTTCCGACGGATATGGCCTGGAATCCAGTATGATCTTTCACTTCGCTTCAAGAGGTCTGAGGATCGCGGAAGTGCCCATTAGCGTTAACTACAAGGTCCCCCACAAGCACAAGCAGAACTCCGTCACCATGGGCTTTGGCCTGATGAACCATCTGATTACCCTGATCAGTCTCAAAAGGCCCCTTATGTTCATTGGCGTTCCCGGGTTCTTGTTCACATTCATTGGGGCCCTACTGGGCTTGGCATGCCTCAACGGACAGTACCTGTGGGGTTGGAGTTGGATCTTCGAATCGATGTTGGCAGGGTTCATGGTGACCTTTGGCCTCATTGTTGTGATATCCAGCCTCACCCTCAATTCTATCGCTCACATAATCTCCATCCAGAACAAGGCGGCGCCACCCGATGTCGCGCAGCTTGGATTTGAAAAAGTCGAAAGACAGAACAAACCGGCGGAGGAAGGTGCCAGATGATGATCGCCGTAGTTACGGAATATCTGGCCAAGGAGGGGGACCCGCTGTTCGGAGGAGTGGATTCCCGGGTCATCAACCTATGTCAGGAAATGGCCAAGCGGAACGAGGTCCATGTTTTTACCAGCCACCAGGACGGGGGCGGAGGGATCGAGACCTACGGGGACATCGTGGTGCACAGGATGGGCAAAGCCCGCCCCTTCGCCCAGCGGGGTCATTTTTTGTCAAGGATGGAGTTCAATAAATTATGCGCCAGAGAGATATCTCGTCTCGGTCCCGACGTCATCGAGGCCAGCGGTTTTGTTTCCTATCCCACGGGGATCTATTGCAAGAAGATGACCTCCCTGCCGACGATGGCCACGGTTCATGAGGTCTGGCAGGGTGAATGGGCCAGGAACATGGGCCTGGTCAACGGGGCGATCGGGAGCTTCCTGGAGCGACGGAACCTATGGGGAACGTACGACCGATATATCGCGGTGAGCGATTTCACAAAGAGACGATTGGTCGAGCGTTTGGGAGTGGCCCCTGAGAACGTTCGGGTGATCCATAATGGGGTCGATAAGGACCTGTACGATTCCGTCGAAGTGGAGGGCAAATTTGATGCGCCCACGGTGACCACGGTCTGTAGATTGGTTTCGTATAAGCGCGTTGATTTGCTGATCCAGGCCATCAAACAAATCAGTACTAGGTTTCCAGATGTCCGGCTCCTGATAATCGGGAAAGGGCCTGAAGAGAACCGCCTCAGACAGTTAGTACAAAAGTTGGGACTGTCCAAGAATGTAGAGTTCTTAGGTAAATATTCTGATACGAAGGCGATGGTCAAGACGCTGAAGCGTTCCCATGTCTACGCCCACCCGAGCATTGTAGAGGGATTTGGCATCGTGGTGATCGAGGCGATGGCGGCTGGGGTACCTTACGTAGCATCGGACATACCGCCGATCAATGAGGCCACTGAAGGTGGGGTCGGCGGGAAATTGTTCCAACCCTCCGACTTCGGAGCCCTGGTGAGCCATCTTGGAGATGCACTGGAACAACATGACCAGGGTCCCGACCCCCGGGTCCCCGGACTGTTGGAAGAGTACAGCTGGAAGAACCTGGCATATCAGTACGAAAGAGAAGCTAGGGAGCTGGTGGACCACTGGGAGATGGGCGGCAGGCCTGGTCAGATACCGTACGGGCAATGATGGAACGTTCGCTGGGATCAGATGATGCTCGAAGAGAAACTGATGCAGGGGGGTCGAGCATGAAAAAGGTCCTGATAATCACTCAATATTTCAAGCAGAGCCAGATGGTGGGCTCGATCAGACTCCAAGGCTTGGCCAAGTATTTACCCGTACATGGCTGGAAGCCCACCATATTAACGGTGGAGTCGTCCTCGGCCCTTGAACCCACATGCAGAATCGTTGAGACGCCGTTTGAAGACTCCACCACTAAATGGAAACGCCGGCTGGGGATGAGCGAGGAAAGAACGGCCAAAGAACAGCTCGGCCAGAGCACCGCCAAGGATAAGAATAGCCCGACCGACCTTGCGATAAAACTCTGGGAGGCGGTATTCGCTTACCCTGACACTTCGATCGGGTGGTTGCTGCCTGGGTCTACAGTAGGGGACAAGCTGCTGCATGAAGAGCATTTTGACGCCATCCTTAGCTCCTCGGGGCCCGTAACCACGCACCTCATAGCTCACAAGATAAGGGAAAAGAACGGGGTCCCATGGGTGGCAGATCTGAGAGACCTTTGGACACAGAACCACTATTACCAGCATTGGTGGCCCAGACGCCTCAGAGAGGAACGCCTAGAGCGTAGGACTCTGTCTACCGCGGATGCGCTCACCACGGTGTCGCTACCCCTGGCGGACAGGTTGGCCGAGCTCCACGAAGGAAAAACGATCATCTCCATTCCCAACGGCTTCGACCCTTCCAACCTGAACCCGGGTACCCCCACCACCAAAGAGTTCAGTATCATCCACGCAGGCAACATGTTCCAGGGGCGCCGGGATCCGGAGCCGCTTCTCAGGGCCATCAGGGAGCTCGTTTCCGAGGGAATCATGAACGAGGGGGATGTTGTGATCGACTTCTATGGCGCTAACGAGGATTGGCTAGTGAAGGACATCCAACGGCACGGCTTTCAAGACCGGGTGAGGATGCACGGCAAGGTCCCTAGAGGGGTGATAGTTGAAAGGGAGCGGGAATCACAAATTCTCTTGCTGCTCATGTGGAACCACCCTGAGGAGCGGGGATACTACACCGGAAAGTTGTTCGAGTACCTGGCGGCCCGCAGGCCCATCCTGTCGTTCCAGGGCGTAGATGGTGGAGTGACGGGAGACCTGCTCAGGCAAACCCAGGCCGGTGTGGAGGCGACCAGCTATAAGGAGTTGAAGGAACAGATTCGAACATTGTATTTGGAGTATAAAGCCAGTGGAGCCTTGGCCTACCACGGAATCGATTCGCAGATAGAAAGGTACAGCCACAATGAAATGGCCAAGAACTTTTCCCACCTGTTGAACGATTTATCAGGGTGAGCTTGGTAATTTTCCTGGAACCTAGGTACCTATCTCTGCAATCCCTCCCGTCCAATCCGACTGTTCAACTGAGCCGACCGATGGGGACATGCCATGATCGCTGGCATGGGTGGGGGGGGGGAAGCGACCGCTAATAATATAGGGAATTATTGGGGCGTCGATCTCCAACAGGCCTCCTCAAAAGTCTCTGATGGACTGATTGAATGCTAAGTCGTGCGACAGGGTGGGACCGACCGCCTCGCTCCAACCCATGTTATATGGCCCAGTGGCGACATTGCTCGACCAGGTCGACTCCACTGGTCATCCAGGCGTTCCGTTCATGACAATGTTCCAATAGCTTCCGGTACAACTGTAGTTGGTCACCTCTCATGGAATAGTTGTGCCATAGGACGGTCAACACCCCGTGGTACCTCTCCACGGTATCAATGAGCTGCCTTACGACGTCCCAAGCGCCCGATGAATCGAGCCCCATATAGTTGTCGAATAGGGTACGGTCCATTATCACAAGAGGTATTTCCAGGACATCAATCCTGCAATCCTTCTCAATATCATAGGGCTTGAAAGGATGACACATCCCATTCCTGAACCCAACCATATCCGCATATCCATAAGTGGTATCGTAGCTAAAGCCAGCTTCTTTTAGAAGCCACCAGGTCAGTGGAGTGCCGAACCGAAGAAAATGGTTCCGATATCCGACAACGGGCCCCCCAAGTGCGGACTCAAGGGCTCGTTTCTCTCGCTTCATGGCCGCTAGGTTGTCATGGGCGGCCTGACTCCCGTGGAGGCCGACCTCCCATCCCTGATCATGTATGTACCGGAGGATTTTTTTTTGTTCTTCAACATTGTAGGAGTAATCGGGACTGTTCCGATCCACAGCCAGGAAGTAGAAGCTCGATTTTGCTCCATATCGTGATTCCATTTCGATAATATGTTCGATATCCAGGAATGTACGGTTCTGAAGGGAGGTTTTGACACGGTTAACGGCTCCCCTCGCCCTGCCATCGAACGCCGTCTTGACGCATCTCGCACCTAGACCGAGAGCGGTTTCCGAACCGAGGATATCGATATCATGCGAGAGAAAAACCGCGAACTTTCTACCATTATTATACTCCGCCTTGAATCCATTCTCCAATAGATGCTTGGATATTGTCGGTTCCAAAACATCTTTGTATTTACTGGCAGAGTAAGGAAATCGACCAAATCGGTCCCTTTTTTCATTAACATATTCCTCGGTACCGCAAAACCTATCCAACCGCTCAGGGTCCTGTAGGATTGATTTGAACATTACTCTTCTTGAAGAGACTTGTCGCTTCAGGGCAAAATACTATCCGGTGTGCAACCCAGGTTCAACATCAGGCGACAAAATCATTGTATCGTTAATCCATTCGATGATGGCATAACGCTTATTACCGTTTTGAATGCAAACGAACAAGCGGTGTTAAAGCAAACTTCGTCCAGCAAGGATGCATATAGGAAATTATGCCAGTCCGAATCAACCGTCCCAATTTTCTCCAAAGATTGGTGGCTAGATGCAGTGTGCGGTGAGGAGAACTGGGATGTTGTCCTTGCCGAGAAAGGGGGGGAGATCGCAGGAAGCCTCCCATATCACACCGTTCGGCAGTATGGGTTTAAGGTAATAGTTATGCCAATTTTGACCCAGACCATGGGTCCGTGGATAAGGTATACAAAGACGCAGAAGACCCCCAATAGGTTATCCCATGAGATGGAAATTTTATCAGAGCTAATAGAAAAATTGCCCCCCCATGATTACTTTAATCAGAGATTTCATTATGGGCAGACCAATTGGCTCCCCTTCTACTGGAATGGCTACGACCAAACAACGAGGTATACGTACATTTTGCAGGACCTCACCGACCTCGACAAGGTCTACAGCGCCTTCGAAAACAGCCTTAGACGCAACCTATCCAAAGCGGAGGACACCATCGAGGTTCGGGACTCGGACGATATTGACCAGTTCTTCGAGATCAATTCCATCACGTACACGAAGCAGGGCTTATCGGTCCCCTACTCGAGCAAACTTGTTAGGACGCTTGATGCAGCGTGCAAGGAGCATGGCCGCAGGAAAATACTGATGGCGAGGAACGAGCAGGGCGAGCTCTGTGCTGGCTTGTACGTTGTGTGGGACGCAAACGCCATGTATAACCTCATGTCCGGCATCGACCCCAGATTAAAGGTCGAGGGGGCAGCAAAGCTGTTGACATGGGAGGCCATAAAGTTCGCTCAGGGGGTCACAAAGACCTATGATTTCGAGGGGAGCATGCTGCGGAACATTGAGCGGGTCAACCGCTCTTTTGGCGCCGTCCAGGTTCCCTATTACAGCATCACAAAAACTGACAGCATGCCCCTGAGAGCGTTCGATGCGGTCCATCGGTTGGCCACCTGTTGGAAGAAGAGCTAGACCAGCTCCTAGGGTGCTAGATCCTCCACCTGATCACCTCAAAAGCCTCGGCGTACTCGGAGTTGCTCTGGACCCCCCTGGTCCGGGCGAGACCTGCCGTGAACTCCCTGCAGAAGTAGGGTTTGTTCTGGACAATCTGGGATTTGTATTCCTCTAGGACCTTCATTTTCTTTTCAATGTGCCTCCGTTCGAGGCGGATAAAGAGCTGGGTCTCGAAGGATATGTGATTCCACGGCAGCTCGTAGCACAGGATGCTAGCGGACGTCTTGAAAGAACGTATCATCTCGTTCGCCACTATCTGGTGGTCCTGATGGAAGTCGTTCAGCGACGGCCCGATCACCACGTCCGGCCTCAACGCGTTCCTTTCCCTGATCATCTCTTCCAGTATCTCTTGCCTGCTGGCATGCAAACTTCTGACCGGATAGTTGAAGACTTTCACCCTGGATTCATCGATACCATAGCTTTTCATGACATTATTGAATTCGTCCCTCAGGACGCTCTTTTCCATCCCCTCGGGCACCGATTCTTCTGCTGTGGAAAATACGATCCAGCAGATCTCATTGCCTTCCTCCAGGAGGCGGCAGATAGAACCGCCCGCCCCCAGCTCAGCGTCGTCCGTGTGCGGCGATAGAACAAGTATCTTCAAGATCTCACCGGAGGTTACTTTGGCGCTCGACGGTAATTTATGTTATTCATCCAAGGAAAAACGGCCCCATCAGTCGTCCTTCAACCGTTGGATGTGAATTGGCATTTATTATTATTTTATTTATTTAATGCGAATAAATGAAGCGTTGACCCTAGAAGTTATGGTTAAGTAGTCGTTGTTACAACAGAAGCAAGGTCGCACCTGCCAGGAAGGGGCGTTGCTGCCCTGGGGGAGCCCTCAAAGCTAAAGACCCATGGGGCCCGCACATATGAGTTGGCAAAGGTGGACGGCTGTCGGGCCATCAAGACCTGCTAGGCAAGGTGGGAGGGGCTCAGCATGGAGACGATAAAAAAGGCGGTGACCCGCGTCCAGAGGTCAACACAAGGGTAAAATGAAAATCGGCATGTTCACGTCTGACTTTCCGTTCAAGGGCCAGTTCTTTCTCGACGGCCTGGACCCCGCCATCTCAACTTGGGGGGGAGTGGCCGAGGTCGTCTACAACATGTCACTGTCACTGAACGCCAAGGGTCATACGGTGAAGGTCTTTACGACCTCCCCGACCCGAAAGGACATCGTCCAGGAACATGAGAACATCACCGTGTTTAGGTACGGAAAGGACCTGCAGGTGGCGAGCACACTGTTGTCCCTCGGGTTGGTCCGGGGTCCTCTTAGGCACGACCTCGATCTGGTCCACGGCCACCTCGGTACGCCACCAGGGGCTTACGCTGCCTCATACTACGCGAGGAGGAGGAAAACCCCGTTCGTCTTGACCATCCATACGCCGTACAACAACACGTCGTTGAGCGGCGCGTCGTTCCCGAAGAGGGTTTCGTTGCGCCTCTTCATGGACTTCTTTTGCTCTCCCCTGCTCGAGCGAGCTGACGCGATCACCTCTGTGTCAAGCGCCGTGTTGGGCGAGAGCCCGTACTATCGAGATTTCGCCTCCAGGACGCACTTGATTCCGAACGGGGTCGATCTCAGTAGGTTGCCGACCGGCCTGACCAAGGAAGAGTGCAGAGGGTCCTTGGGCATCTCGAACAATGAATTGATCGTTCTGTTCGTGGGCAGCCTATCGCCGTACAAGAATCCAGAGATACTTCTGAAAGCCTTCAGTGGTTTGGACCGCACCAACAGGAGCCCACGATTGGTGATGGTGGGGGATGGGCCGCTAAGGTCGGCGCTCGAGGAGCAAACAAAGCGGTCAGGCGTCGAGGGCCGGGTCACGCTTCCCGGATTCGTCTCAGAGCGAGAGAAGATGCTCTATTACCGAGCGGCGGACATGCTCGTGCTCCCCTCGTTGGCCGAAGCGTTCCCGCTCGTCCTGCTCGAGGGTGCTGCTTTCGGGCTTCCCCTGATAGTGAGCGATATCGACGTTTTCAAGGCCGTGGTGAGGGACGGCCACACCGGCCTGATGTTCAGGTCCGGATCACAAGAAGATCTCCGACAGAAGCTGGCTCAGCTCATCGAGAACGGTCCCGAGCGCGAGACCATGGGGCGCAACGCGAGGACTTTCGCGGAGGAGCATGACTGGAAAAATATCCTTGAGCGGTACGATAAAATTTACAGAGGCCTGGTCCATTGAAGTGGCCTATGGCGGAGCAAGGGTGCAGTCACCAAAAAACCCTGGGGTCCTCCCCCCCTCCCGATCCTGCCCGGAGAGGGCGGTTTGGTCGCCTGGTCATTACCGACAAGAAGGTGGCCTTCCTGGGCAGCCTAATCTGCCTTGTCCTAGTGGTGCCCCTTTTCTTGATCGGCAGTATGGTCATGTTCCTGCTCCCGGCCATTTTGACGGTCGTCCTTTGCATATCATGGATGCTGATGCGCAAGAGGAACTACCTATTCGATAGTCACCTGGGCTCGAGGCGAGCCTCCGTCGTTCTGGCCGCTTCGTTCTTTGTTCTGCTGGCGCTGTCCATATTGACTATCGGGGAGCGTCCAGACACCTATGAGCGGCCACTAGTTTTCTTCGTCCTGTCGTCCATGATGGCAGGCACCTTGGCACTGGAAATCTCGTTCTCCGAACGCAGGATCGTCCCGCTGGTGCTGTGTCAGGCCATCGTCCTGGGGATTCTCTTGTCCTGGTCCATGCTTGTCCTGTTCCCTAACGTCATTGGGGTCGACCCTTGGTTCCATCAGTTGTTCACCAATAGCATCATCACCAAAGGGCATGTAGCCAATGGCTTTGGCTACTCGGGCATACCTCTGTTCCACCTGCTATTAGGCTCCTCGGCCCTCCTGGTGGGATCCGACTACAAGCTGGTCTCGATGCTGGTGATGATCGTCGGGCAGTTGATCTGCGAGGTACTCGTCGTCTACTTGGTGGCCACACAGGTCTTTAATAGGCATAAGGTCGGCCTCTACGCCTCGCTTGTGGTGGTATTCGCGAGCCTCAGCATCCATATGAGCTACGAACCGACCCCCACCACCCTGGCCTTCACCTTCGTCCTTGTGGTCCTGTTGCTGATGTTGAGGTACGACCACAAGGGCCTCAAAGGCATGAGCCTGATCATCTTTGTCTTAGTGGTCATCGTGCTGACCCACTCGGTCACCGCGATCTGCATGGCCACGACGCTAATCATCGGTTACGCGATCATTAAAATGAGATGGCTGGTGCCCGCCCACCCAAGGCAGTTCGCGTCCGCCACCCTCATTATCCTCTTTCTGGTGATCATGTTGGGCTGGTGGAGCTATTCCCCCGGGATCATACCCCAATTGAAAGAGCTGATCTCCTACGGTTTCAACCGCGACTATTTTGGAACGGGGACCCTGCCTTTACCTACGATACCCGCGGTGGAGACCATCCTAAAATGGGCTGGGATGATGGTATATTTCTCCTTGGCCATCATCGGCGTGCTCCATTCAATATCCATCAAAGGGAACCTGAGAGCGATCTACGTCTCGGTCCTAGGAATGACCTTTTTGGCCGTGGGGATCTTCGCCTTGACCGCCCACCTCGGCTTGCTGGAGGACCGGTGGTGGTATTATGCTCAGGTCATTCTCGCCATACCTCTAGGTGCTACTTTTTATTTTATCGGCAACCTCCTGTCGAAAGGGTCAAAGTCCAGGTCGGGGAGGAAGCAGGTGCTCATCGCTCTGGGCATAGCATCTTTGGCCATCATCTCGATCCTCAGCCCCATCGCCAATATCGATAATTCCGCTCTGTTCCCCAACTCCGGCATACGATACGCTTTCACATCATCGGAGCTCCAAGGCGCCTCGTTCACCACATCCACGACCAACGGGACCATATCTTCCGATTCAGACTTTATCACGAGCTCGAGCAGCAGCGTTTATATTAACTACATCGGGGTCAGCCCGAACAGGCTGAGCTCTTTGGATGTCGCGTTGATGACCCACAACATTACGAGCGATGGATCGATCCAAGTGATCAGGACGGTCATCTATGATAAACCGTTGAGGCTGGAGGGGCAAGTATACCACCTAGACTACGACCTGGGCCAAACCCTTGACGCGTCCAATGTCAACAAGATATATTCCAACGGTGGGGCGACCGCATACATATGACGAGACCGATCGGCGACGAACAGGATAGCGGTGATGGTCCACCGGGTCACGGTGCAGGGAAAGACCGAAGAAGGTCTTCGCTGGTTATCGTGACCGACGATTGGAAGGGGGCAGGCGGAGGCGTTGCTGCCTACCTCGTGAACCTCGTTGAGGCCCTCAAGCTCCAAGGGACCGAGGTCCAGGTAATCTACAAGAACGGGAGCGACCCAGATGCCATCCGCGTCGATGGGGATGGCGTCGCCTTCTCCCTCAAAGCGGCCATCGAGCTGGGGAAGCTCAGACCAGCCATCGTTCACACCCATGGAACGTGGTACTGCATGCTTGGTGGGTATGCCTATGCTAAGCTCAGCGGGGCCAGGCTGATCAACACTTTCCATACTCAACCGATCAGGGAGCTGGGATGGGTCCAACTACGGCTCCTGCAAATGATGCTGGGGGACTGCGCCTGTGTGACCTTCGTGTCCAAACACCTCGAGCGGTCCTTCGGTGAGAAATATCATTTGAGGTACCGCAAGAGCGCGGTGATCGCCGCGGGTGCGAAGGGGCGAGTGGTCGATCCCGGATGCGTCAGGGCGTTTAGGACACTGTACGGATTGACCGCCGAATCGACGGTCCTTCTTGGACAGGCCCTGACCGCCAACAAGATGAAGGCCGAAGGCGCCAAGATTTTGATTCGCTCGGTGCACCGCCTTCAAGAAAGGCATCCTGGCCTAGTCCTGGTCCTCACGCGAGAAGGCGAGTATTCGGATGAGCTAAAGCGGTTCGCCAGGGACGAGGGCGTTAGCAATGTGGTGTTCACGGGGGATGTCGAGGACCCTTACATTCCGCTCAGCATCTGCGACATCTTGACCCACGTGACCCTAGTGGAGGGGCTAGGCATCGCCATATTGGAAGCGATGGCGATGGGCAAACCGGTGCTGGCCACAGCGGTGGGAGGTATACCCGAGATAGTGGAGAACGGCCGGACTGGCTTGCTGGTCGAACCGTCCGAGGGACAGGTGTTCGAAGGGATCGAACGGCTCCTATCCGACCGGGATCTGGCCCAGCGCCTGGGCCGCAACGGAAGGTTCTTTGTTGAAACCGAAATGACCTGGGACAGGATCGCCCGAAAGTTCGTGACGGTCTACGAAGATGGCGAATGGACCGATTGAACGCCATGGCCAGCGGTGACCGAGCGACCCCCGTAGGACCGCGCTCATCCCGGGGTCAATCCTCTCCTGTTGCCCTCCCCCACGCAGTTGAGGAGCGTTACCCTGGTCTTGGAGGGCGCCCAGTAAAAGCCCATCCCGAACCACAGTCCCCTAGTGCCGTCCCCATTCCAGTAGTCGTCCGGTTTCTGGCCGTTGTAGCTGGCCACGCAGTCCTCGAGCACGGCGTTGATGACGGTCGGGGAGGGCTCGAAGTGGAACCCTGATTCCCAACAGTATTGGGCGGTGCATCGGACGCATTTGACGTTCTCGACGTTTACGCTTTCCGCCAGGTCGAACCCGACCACCCAGGCGTTGTAACGGCCGTCGTAGCCACAGTGGTCGGCCAGGCAATCCTCGAAGTATAGGTTCTTGATCCATCCCGAAAAGGCAGGGGTGTTCTGGACCCCGCCCGGGGCCCTATAGCCATCGCCTTCAGCGAAGAAACCGATATGGTCGGTCTCGATCGCCTTGCACCGGATGAACTGTATATCGTCCAGAACGCCCTTGTTCAACACGAGCATCTCGAAGGCGGCGGCCTGGATGGCCGAGGTGCGATAGGCAGTGATGTCCCGAAGGAGATGTCCTCCGCACGTAACGCCAGATGACCGTATCTCGATGCTGGCATTACCAGTGATCCTGAACTGTGCCAGCGTGACATCGTTCACTCCACTTGATATCTGAATCCGGGCCTCCGATGGTTTTCCGCTGACGAACTCGAGGACCGTCCCATCCTCGCCGTCCCCATCCCCGAACAGAACGACGCCATTCGCCGGTCGAATCGTATCATCGATGGCATAGGCCCCTGCGGGTATGCGAACGGCCTGCCCCGTTTGCGATACGGCCCACTGTAGGGCTGAAGTGAAATCATTGGCCACATGTGCCGTTACCCCTGTAGGATCCGTGACCATTTCACCAGAGACGATTAGGTCGGCATCAAGTGGTGGCTCGGTGCTTCCCATTTCGACCGGCCCATCGGAGCTCGGCGGGCCATGAATCAGAATTACCGAGCCTGCGGCGAGCAAAAGACAAGCCCCCATGATCACCCCTATGACCGCCCTTCTTCCGGCCTCCCCTACACCATCCATTCTGGGAACAATCGGAGCACTTGTTATTTTTGACCTCTCATCGACATGTGGATGATGTTATCGGCTGAAATTTTGAATCGATGGAGGATATTATAGGGCAAGTATGACCCATCATCTGATCCGCCTACTTGATATGAGATCGGGCGAGAGACCATGGGGTTCGTTCATTTTCCTTAAAAAAAATAAAAAATTTGGAAGAGGTTTATCCAGTTGGGGGGAGGTTTCCTCCGCCGTACACGTCACCATTGGCATTTGCCCAGCCCTGGCAGTTCTGCAGCGTGACCCATACGTTCTTGAATATCGCGCTGTTGTGCGGGGCGAAGAAGCCGTTACCGAAGTACGGGCCTGGCGGGAGTCCTTCGGAGTTAACGAAGTTCTCCGGCTTCATGCCACAGTGGTGGGCTATGCTGTCCTTTATGAGGACATTGGTCACGGTCCTTGGCTCGGAGTGGAAACCGCTCTCGAAAATGTACTCAGCAGTGCATCGGACATAGGTCACCGAGTCCACATTGGCGCTCTCGGCGATGTCGAAGCCGACCACCCACTCGTTGAAGCGGGTGGCGCTGTCTAGGCCGATGTTGCTGGCGAGGCAGTCTTCGTAGTAGCAGTTCTTCACCAAGCCGGTGAAGTCACCATAAGGTTCGAAGCCTACGGCTCCACCTTCGATGACATCGCACCGGTAGTACGATACGCCGCTCATGACGCCATTGGATATGGCGGTCATCTGGAAGGACGCCTCATGCTTGCTGCTCTGCTGGTAGAGGTTGGTCCTGTAGAGCGTAACGTCCTCGAACCGATAGTTGCCTGCGGTCGTTCCGGAGACGCGCATCTCTATGGCGCCGCTGACGATCCTGAACTTCTTCATGACAACGTTGTTCGTGTTGTACATGTAGAACTCAGAAGCGCTCTCGCTGTTGGTGGTGAAGGTGAACACCGTTCCGGTGGTGCCATCACCATCTCCTACCAGAGTGGTCGGTGAGGCTACTGAGCCTCCCACAACATTGATTCTGGCAGTGATCGTATAGCTGCCGGCAGGCACATAGGTGACCTTGCCGCCCTGGCTCATGGCCCACTGGAGAGCAGCGGTGAAGGTGCTCCCGGTGTAGGCTGTGCTGCCAGTGCTGGTCTTGACCACATTGTTCGAAATGATGTAGTCGTATGACCCGGTCGGCACTGGGGCTGGAGCCACCGCATTGAAGCTCGCGGTGACCGAGGAGCCGGCGTACTTGGCGTCTCCCGCGAAGGTCGCGGTGAACTTGTATGTGCCGACCTTGGTCGGAACATAGTCTACCACGAACTTACCTGAGCTGTCAGTCACTACGGTCGCTCCCTGGACCGGGTTTGCGGTCGTTCCGTCGGGAAGGGTGACCTTGAGGCTGACGGTCGCTCCGGCGATGCCGATCGCACCGGTCAGAGCGCCGTTGGCCCTCATGTTCTTGTTCGTCTCCACGCTGGAGGCGGCGGGGGCTAGGGTCATGGACGAAGGTGTCTTCGACGGAACGGGTGCGGTCGCCGAAAACGAGGCGCTGCGGGTCGTTCCGTTAAAGGCCTCGCTGCCGGTGTAGGTCGCCACGAACGTATGGGTACCGGCTACGCTCGGTACAAAGTCAATGGAGAATGCTCCACTGGCATCGGTGACTGTCTGTGCACCTTGGACCGGGTTTGCGGTCGTTCCGTCGGGAAGGGTGACCTTCAGGCTGACGGTCGCTCCGGGGATCGCTGAGGAGCTGGCGCTCTTCAGGGTTCCCGAGGCGTGCGAGTTGGTCCCGGTCTGAACGGACGAAGATACATCGCTAAATGCTAGGACCGAGGCGCTCTTCGGCTCCGGGGTCGGGGTGGCCAGATTGGTCAGGCCGCCTCTGTTGCCGGTACCGGTGCAGTTCACCATGGACACGGTCGAGTCCACCAGATAGCCGTATCCTTCCTTGAAGAGAGGCTTCTGGCCATTGCTGTTGGCGATGTTGTCCTGGAGCACCACATTGACCTTGGTCGTGGTGGGCTTTAGGAAGAACCCGGACTCCCAGTTCTCAGACGCTTCGCACTTCAGGACCTTGAGGTTCCGAACTTCAGCGTTCTGAGCCAGGACGAAGCCGGTCACCCAGTCGTTGTAACGAGCGGACAGGCCGAGCCTCAATGCCTTGCAGGATTCGATGGTCACATCGCTGATGGGAGCCTTGCCTGACAGGATGAACCCAGCGGAGGCGCTGTCGGTCACAGTGTCCCGGAGGAACTGAACCTTTGAAACCTGGTAGTTGTTGGAATAGACGCTGAAAGCGGACTCGATGGCGCCGACCTTTGCCGATACATCCTTCACAACGATGTTCGAGATGCTCGTGGTGGTTGGCGTGATTATCACATGGCAGGTGCCTACCATTCGCATGGAGGCTAGTACCACGTTCGAGGCCGAAATTCTGATCTCACCGTTGTTGAGGATCGTATTGTCCCCTACTCCAAGCAGGGTGGTCCCAGCTTTCGCATTCAGGTATCCGGTTAGGGAATATTCGCCCGCTTTTATCAGAACGGTCCCACCGGTCGATGTGCGGTCGATCGCTGCCTGAATTGCAGTCTTGGAGTCGTACGAGGAGAAGACCGTCCTTCCTGAGGGGTCCGTTACAAGGACCTTACCTGCAGAATTTTTGCTCACGGTGTTGGTGGGCGAGGTCGCAGCGTCCGCCGAGGTCATCGAAACGACCAGGACGGACCCGAGAAGGAGGGATACGACAAATATCGCCACAATTTTATATAAATTTTTTCCCATCCGTTTATTATCACTTTTATCCATTTGATCAACTCATTCTGTGTTTCTCACCTTCTTTACTAGTTCAACTAGCTAAGTGCGTAGTTCAACTCATTTCACAACAGGCTGATTTTTCTGTTCTCATATAGTCTGGCTAAACAAAAACTTCCCTTTCCCACCCCATACGAGGAAAGGAGAGGGCTTAAAAAAGGACTCGTAACTGAACGTCAATCCTGAGTATTGATAATGATAGCAATTAAATAAATATAATAACAATATTATACAATTACATTCGGAGGCATCCGCATCGCCGCGAGGGACGTCGATCGCCTGGACGAGCGGGGGAGAATGGCCGCTTTATTGGACCATTGGGCCATAGTTGTAGCATATACTCAGAAGGTACCGCACAATTGACTTCTGAGATTCAGGCAGGTGGCTCCGAAGCCCCATAAATTGAAATAAGAAACCGGACGTAAAAAACAGGGAGAACGAGATAGTGGCCAGATAGACCGGTCAGAATCAGTTAGCCCGTTGTTCCGGGCCCGGATCGGTTGACTGGTAGATCGACCTTGTGCCCAAGAACGCAACAGGAGGGGTTTGAATCCCAAACAGGTTGACTCAGATTGGCATTGACCCGGACAAGGAGTGGGAG
Source organism: uncultured Methanomassiliicoccaceae archaeon (assembly GCA_964477865.1). GTDB lineage: Archaea > Thermoplasmatota > Thermoplasmata > Methanomassiliicoccales > Methanomassiliicoccaceae > UBA6. Next base: position 30,012 of record CAYZEV010000004.1, read on the forward strand.
AGGATCGGGCAGACCGATCCATATTTCGGTGTTCTGGAGTCGGACGAACTGAAGGGATTGAGACCCGCCGAGGACAAATTGTCCATGTTCTTCTCTTCGGGCGAACGGGATGTGAAGATCCTAATGGAAAAGATCCGGTCGACGGTCTATCCCGATTTCAATCCGAATATTGCCTTGGATTACGGATGCGGGGTGGGCCGGGTATTGATACCGCTCTCGAGACACTGTAAGAAGGTGGTCGGGGTCGACATCTCCGAATCAATGATGACCGAGGCGAGGCAGAACTGCGATCGATTCAACGTGACCAACGCGGAGTTCATCAAAGCTGACGATACATTATCCCAGGTGCACGATAAAGTGGATTTCATTCATACTCATGAGGTCCTTCAACATATCCCTGTAAAGAGGGGGATGGTGGTCATCGAAAGCCTGTTGGACCACCTGGACGACGGAGGAGTGGGCTATATCCAATTCCCGTACAGGGCCGTGTCAGGTAAGGTGCAGGAGCTGATCAGGCCGCTCTTCTACCGCTCTTCATTAATGTACGGCCTGGCGAACGTGGTGACCGGCGGGGACTATTCGGACCGCAGGACCGAGATGAACCGCTACAGCCTGGATGGTGTGCTGGAGCTATTACAAAGTAAGGGGAGCGATGATGTCATGGTGTCTACCGAAAGAATGGGGCATTTCCTGACAGCCGAGCTCTTTTTTAGAAAGACCGAGTGATCTCTGCCGGCCCAATGGGCCGATGAGGATGACCCCGTTATCTACAACGGCATGCGAAGAACCATGGCAAAAGGCTAAAAGCGGGACGTCGCGTTCCCTCGTCCGTTGAGGGAAGTGCGGCCCTGAAGGTCGTCCATGTCGCGGACACTCACATCGGTTACTCGGCCTACCGCAAGGTCTGCGACGAGGACGGCCCGTACAAGGGGCTGAACCAGCGGGAGGTCGATACCTATCTGGCGTTCGAACGGTTCGTCGACCGGGTGCTGGAGATCCGCCCGGACGTGGTTCTGCACAGCGGCGACCTGTTCGACACGGTGCGGCCGTCGAACCGGGCGCTGAGCTTCGCCCTGGAGCAGCTGGTCCGGCTTTCCGAGGCGGAGATACCGATCGTCATCATCGCCGGGAACCATTCCACTCCGCGTTTGAGGGAAACGGGTAGCGCTTTCCGGCTGTTCGAGCACCTGAAGGGCGTAACGCCGGTGTACAAGGGCATCTACGAACGCATCGTGATCGGCGACCTGACCATCCATGCCGTGCCCCACTCGGAGGGGGAGGGGTTCAAGGAACAGCTGCCCCTGATCCAGTGTTCTGCGGGCTCGCGGTATAACATCGCCATGCTGCACGCCGGGGTGGTGGGCTTCAGCGAGTTCAAGATGAACGAGTTCAACGAACAGCTGGTCGATACCTGCTACCTCAAGGAGGACCTCGACTACATCGCCATGGGGCACTTCCACCAGCGCTACGAGGTGACCAGGAACACCTGCTATGCCGGCTCCACCGAGCGGTTCTCGTTCACCGAGGCCGGCCAGCCCAAGGGCTTCTTCCTGCTGGACCTGGCAGCGAAGAAGCGCGACTTCATCGAGCTGCCCACCCGGCCGATGCTGGACCTGGGGCCCATCGACGCCAAGGGCCTGGACCCGGAGTCCCTGAAGGCGGAGATGGAATCGCTGTTGTCGAAGGACCTGAGCGGCAAGATCGTGCGACTGGTGGTCAAGAACGTGCCGAGGACGCTGTACGTGACCGTCGATTTCCGACGGCTGCGGGAGCTGGCCGCCGCGGCCACCCACTTCGAGCCGAAGTTCGATGTGGTCCAGGACCGGGTATCGGTGCAGTCGGGCTCCTCCACCCTCAGCTCGGTGGAGGAGGAGTTCGTCTCCTTCCTGGAGCACTACCCCATCGGCAACGTGAACAAGGACGAGCTGAAGATGCGCGGGCTGGAATATCTGAAGAGGGGGTTGGAAGGATCCGACTGAGCTACCTCGAGCTGACCAACTACCGCAAGTTCCGGCACGCCCGCATCGAGTTCCCGGACGGCGTCATCGGGATCATGGGTCAGAACGGGGCGGGCAAGAGCACCCTGATCGAGGCGGTGTCCTGGGCCCTGTACGGCAACAAGACCGAGAGCCGGGACGGGAAGGACGGGATCCGGCGGAGCGGGGCCGGTCCCCACGAGGACTGCTCGGTGGAGCTGGAGTTCGAGCTGGCCCACGTCCAGTACCGGCTCAAGCGCTCGCTGCGGGGCAAGGACCTCAAGGCCGAGGCCGAGCTGAGCGTGGCCGGGGGCATCGTCGCTCGGACCGAAAGGGGGGTCACCCAGAAGATCGAAGAGCTGCTGGGGATGGACCACCAGGCCTTCTTCATCTCGGTGTTCGCCCGGCAGAAGGACCTGTCCGCGCTGTCGGTGCTGACGCCGGGGGAGAGGAAGAAGCTGGTCATGCGCATGCTCCAGCTGGACGTCCTGCAGGACGTGGTGGAGGACATCCGGAAGGACGGGAAGAACGAGAAGCTGGTGCTGCAGTCGGTGAACGAACAGCTGCTGACCCCGGACCGGCGGGCCCGGAAGGACGTGCTGGGCGAGGAGATCGAAATCCTGGAGAAGCAGTCCGCGCAGCTCCGGGACGAGCTGGAAGCGGCCAACCAGGCCTCCCGGGAGCGGGACGCCGATCTGGTGAAGGCCCGCGGCCACAAGGAGTGGACCGCCCTCAAGGAAGAGGACTACCGCGCCGTGGAGAAGCGCCTCCTGAGCAAACGCAAGGAGATCGAGGAGGCCCAGCGCACCGCGGCGTTGGTGGAGAAGGACCTTGTGGCATTGAGGTCCAGGCTTGCCGCCCTGCCCGAACTGGAAGCGAAGGAGAAGGAGCTGGAGGACGCCATGGAGAGGAAGGAGGCCATGGAGGGCGAGCTGACCCGCTTCGAGCAGCGCAAGAACGCCGCCCAGAACCTCAACCGAATTAAGGAAGAGCTGCGGCGGGCCGAGGAGGCCTTGGCCAAGGCCCGGGAGGAACTGGGGAAGCTGAAGAACCCCCAGGACAGCCTGGCCGCGGTCCTGACCAACCTCGAGGCGCTGGAGGCCGACACCAGCGCCAAGCGCGAGCGGGCCGGCCTCCTGGACTCGGAAGTGAAGCGGTACCGCCGGGAGATCGAGGAGCTCGGCCACAAGAAGGAGGGCATCTGCGCCCTGGGGCCGGAGAGCATGTGCCCCACCTGCGAGCGGCAGCTGGGGGAGCATCATCATTACCTAACCTCCAAGCTGGACAAGGAGAGCGAGCAGAAGACCTCCCAGGCCGAGGCGCTGATCGCGGAGTGGACCCCCCTCAAGGAAGCCATAGAGGTCGCCCTCCGTCGCAAGGGAGCGCTGGACGAACGGCGGAAGAAGCTGCAGAACGACGTCTCGCTCGAGCAGAGGTCGGCGGCGGTCATCGAGGCGCAGCAGGAGAGGGTCAGCGGCCTGACCGGAGAGCTGGCGGCCGCGCAGCAGGCGCTGGACGCCATCGGCGAGGTCGAGTTCGACCAGAAGGCCTACACCGAGCTGCGCTCGCGGATCGCCACCCTCAAACCGTTGGCCGAACGGTGCAAGTCCCTGCGGGGCGAGGGGGCCCGTCTGCCGGACCTGGAGGCCCGGAAGGATGATATGATTCGCCAGCTGGCGCTGAGGGACGCGGAGCTCAAGAGGGCCCAGGCGGACCTGTCGGCGGTCGGTTACCAGGAGGGCGACCTCAAGGCGGCCTCGGCCGGCTACGACAAGGCCTTCGCCGCCCGGGAGACCGCCTACGGGGAGGTGTCCCGCCGGGCCACCGCCCTGGAACTGACCACCGAGCGATTAGGCGACAAGCGCGCCTCCCTCCTGGATATCCTGGAGAAGGAGAAGAGCATCGCCGAGCGGGCCCGGAAGGTCGAGCAGCTGGCGACGCTGGAGAAGGTCATGGCCGACTTCAAGCAGAACTTGATGGAGCGGGTCGTTCCCACGCTGTCCGAGGTATCTTCGCAGTTCTTCTCCGAGATGACCGACTCCAAGTACGGCGGCATCGAGCTGGACGAGGACTACGAGATGCAGGTCTACGATGGCAAGGACAAGTACCCGGTGTCCCGCTTCTCCGGCGGCGAGGGGGACCTGGCCAACCTCTGTCTGCGACTGGCCATCTCCCGGGTCCTGGCCGACCGGTCGGGCAACGACATCAACTTCCTCATCCTGGACGAGATCTTCGGCTCCCAGGACCAGGTCCGCAAACGGAACATCATGAGCACGCTGAACCGCCTGGAGAAGCAGTTCCATCAGATCATCCTGATAACGCACATCGACGACACCAAGGATTACATGAACAACGTGATCACAATACGAGAGCTGGAGGACGGCACCAGCACCGTCGAGCAGTGATCAGGCTCTTCATCGACGCCCGGGAGAGGGACTTCCTCAGCTACATCGGCGACCTAGGCCAGGTGACGGTGGCGAACCTGGAGGCCGGCGATTACGTCGTTATCGCCGACGAGCGGGCGGTGGTGGTGGAGAGGAAGACCTTCCGCGACTTCGTCTCCTCGTACCGCAACGGACGGCTGTGGGAGCAGCTGGTCCGGATGCTCGCCCAGGACCGCTTCGAGAACGTTCCGGTGGTCCGCCGGCTGCTGATCATCGAGCGGAACGAGCTGGACGCCCCCTCCGAGGACCTGTCCCGCCTGGAATCGTCGGTCATCGGCGCCCAGCTGGAATGCATATTCACCTACCATGTGCCGGTGGTCTTCCTGGAAGGACCGGACAGCGTGGAGCGGTTCCTCCGCGTGCTCGTAAAAAGAGAAGAGGAGGGAAAGAACGACAAGGAGATCCCGGCCCGGTGGTACCGGCCCCGGTTCCCCAAGGAGTTGCCCGAGAAGGACCAGCGGTGCTACTTCCTCAGCTCCATCCCGGGGGTCGGCGACCATCTAGCCAACCAGCTGATGGACCGGTTCGGCAGCGTGGACGATGTATGCAAGGCGAGCGTCAAGGAGCTGCAGAAGGTCCCCGGGTTCGGGAAGAAGCGCGCCGAGCGGCTGCACGATTTCCTGCACTGATCACAGCCGGCCCAGGATCTCCTGCCTCTTCTGCTGGTACTCCACTTCGGAGATGAGGTTCTTCTCCCGCATCTCCTTGAGCTTCACCAGCCGCTCCTCGGCCTCGATGGACTGGATCGGCGCGGCCGCAACCATGGGAGCCGAGTAAGGCTGGGGAACGTACTGTACGGCCGGCCTGGTCGATCGGAAGATGATCTCCTCGGCGATCTTTCGGACCACGAACGGTTTCGGGACGTCCTCCCAGACGATGGCCCCCCCGGCGCGCATCCGCTCGTTCTGATCATCGCTCTTGATGCCCCCCATCTCCCCCGCGGTGGCGAACATGATGTCCCCGAACCCGAAGATGCGCTCTATGAGCGGTTGGACCACTGTGACGTTCTGTACGCGGTCGATCTGGGTATCGGCGAACATGAGGTTGAACACGCCGTACTGGGTCATGATCCGGCGGTCCGAGATGGCGAAGTAGGTGTGGGACCACAGCACGTACTCGAACAGGAACGCCACCAGCCCGATGATCATCGGCCCGAAGTAGAACGCCGGGTTCAGGTCAAAGCTCAGGAACAGCAGTACGACCAGCACCAGGGCGACCAAGGCCTCTATGGTGCCCCAGCGCCGGTGGGCCCCCACCATCAGCAGGACCAGGACGAACATCGCGATCATCAGGATGTAGGAGTTGAGATTGGTGAAGTCGATGGTCGTGCCCATCTGCATGTAGGCCAGTATCCCGAACGCGGCTCCGAACAGGAACAGCAACAGCGAGCGCAGGAAGTACACGATGATGGACGGCCTGCCCTCCCACTGAATGCTCTCTCCCGTCACCAGGTGCTTGGTCGGGAACTTGCTCCTTTTAACTTGCATCGTTGACTCTACGGTGGTCATGGCATCCCCTCTTTCCTACTAAGCCGAATATGGCCCCGGAGGTATTTCTATCATCTCATGTTGATTCAACTGGTTTTGTGGCTGGTCTCTCGTGCATCAACCAGAAGGAATCCATTCACTTTCGGACACCCCAGGGTAAGACGTTTATAAATCAAGGTCTTCAAGAGATTTGATGCTGTTGACCGCTCATCTGAAGCTCCTGGTGTGCGAAGAGGAGCGCTCCCTCCTTCTTGCATACATTGAGCAGACCAATATAGCATGCAATAAGGTCTCGGCGATAGCCTTTCATGATAATAACTTCAATCGAGTAAACCTCCATAAGCAGTGCTACTATGAAATCAGGGAAGAGTTCGGTTTATCGGCCCAGACGACCTGTCTTGTTACAAGAAAGGTCGCCGATTCGTACCGAACGGACCTGGAGAACATCCGCATACGCAATAGATCGCGTCCGAAGAACGAGCTTAAAGAAGAGCTGAAGAGGCACAAATTCAAGAAGCACGGTGCAGTGAGCTATGATGCCCGATGCATGTCCTGGAAGGGAAGGGACAAGATCTCCATCCTGACCTTAGAAGGCCGCATCATTGTTCCCATTGTACTGAGCGGCAAGTACGCTGACCTTGACATCACCAAGGTCCATGGCGAGGTCGATCTGCTCTATCGCAAAGGAGAGTTTTACCTGGCGGTGACCTACGAGGCCCCCGAACCACCGTTAATGGTCCCCACCGATTTCATCGGTGTAGACATGGGTCGGAGGAATATCCTCTCCACATCGGACGGGAATTTCTATTGCGGTGATGAGTGTGAAGCGAACCGCAAGAAGTACGTCCGACTAAGGCAGAAATTCCAATCGGTCGGAACAAAGTCAGCACATAAGCACCTTTCTAAGCTCGATATGAAAGAATCTAACTTCAAAAAGAATAGGAATCACAACATCAGCAAGGAACTGGTGTCCCAGGCCAAAGGCACGGGGCGAGGTATTGCGTTGGAGGAACTGACGTACATACCTCGCCTACGCACGGCTAATAGGGCGTTCAACGACGGCAGTTCCAAGTGGGCGTTCCGGCAGCTTCGTTCCTTCATCGAGTACAAAGCGAAGTTGAGCGGAGTTCCCGTAATCATCGTCGATTCTGCTTACACGAGCCAGAAGTGCTCGGTATGCGGTCACATCGACGAAAATAACAGGATAACCCAGTCATCGTTCGTATGTTTAAAATGCGGTCACGCTGACCACGCTGATATCAACGCATCGAAGAACATACGTAACATGGCAAGGGCTGCCGTCAACCAGCCCATGGTCGTCCGTCATGCCGCCGAGGCATGAAGTTGGAACGGCAAGCCCCTCACATTAGGGAGGGGTCGTTGATTGTGACCAGATGGCGTCCAGGTCCACGTGCTGCTTCACGACCTGGGCGATGCTGGCGATCTTGCCGGCATCATCGGGATCGATGCGGGCGATGAGATGGTCGATCATCTCCGCCGCCTCCATGGTGTTGTGCCGGGTGACCAGGATGGGGACGCCGACCTCGTAGGCCTTGGCGATGACCGGCTTGGCCGGATACAGCCCGCCGGTGAGCACCAGGCAGGAGGTGTCGGTGGAGAGCGCGGCCAATTGTATGTCGGCCCGGTCCCCCCCGGTGATGATGGCCTTCCGGGAGACGCGGCGCATGTACATGGTGGCCATCTCCGGGGTCATCGCGCCGATCATCACATGCTCCACGGCCCCGTCCATGCCCTGGTCGCCGTTCAGGACCTCGGCGCCCAGGGCCTCGGCCACCTCCCGGACGCGGAAGGTGCGGAGCTCCTTCACCGGCGGTATGGTCCCGAGAACGCGGATGCCCCGCTTCTCGAGCAGTTTCCCCATCCTGGGGCCCTCGGCCTGGTTGAGAATGACCCCTCGGAAATCCACGGGGAACTGGTCCATGAACTGACGCAGCATGCAGATCTTGTCGAGGGCCGAGGGCTGGGCCGATGATACCAGCACCACCTGGGCCCCCACCGCCTGGGCGATGGCCATGCCCGAGACCGAGCCCAGGCAGCCGGTGGTGATGTCCCTGGTACCCTCTACCAGCATCGTCTCCGCCTCCCCCTTGACCTGCTCAAAGGAACGCAGGATGTCGTCCATGCCCACCGGCTGGTTGATATCGTAGGTCAGGGGGCACAGCTGCTCTTCGTCGAAGGGCAGATGCAGCGCCCTCCTCATGAGGTAGGCGTCCTGGTCGATCACACGACCGTCCAGGGCCATGACCACCTCCTTGAACGGCTTGAAGTAGCCGACCTTGACGGGGCAGTTCTTGGCCAGCCCCAGGGTCACCATGCTCTTGCCCGACCTTTCCACAACCGATCCCAGAAACAGGCTCTTCATCTGCTCACCCTCCTGATGGTCGCCAGCGCGTCGACCGCGCCGCAACCCTGCCCCTCGTCACCGACCATGACGGGGTTGATCTCGAACTCCATTATCTCGGGGAAGTCCAGAGCGATCTGGGCGACCCCGAATATGACCTTCTTGAGCGCCGCGATGTCCGCCGGCCGGCGACCCCGGGCCCCCGCCAGTATGGGATAGGCGCGGATGGAGCGGATCATCTCGTCCGCTCCCGTCTCGGTGATGGGCGCGATGCGCTGGCTGACGTCCTTCATCACCTCGACGAATATGCCCCCCAGCCCGAAGGTGAGCACCGGTCCGAAGGTCTCGTCCCGGACCATCCCCACGATGACCTCGCGTCCGGCGAACATCTTCTCGATCGATACGCCGTCCAATCGGGCGGTGGGCATGCGGGCCCGGACCTGCGACATCATGAGCTCGAAGCTGCGGCGGACCTCGTCATCGCTGCGCAGGTTGACCGCGATCCCGCCGACATCGGTCTTATGAGCGATGTCGGGGGAGGATATCTTCATGACCACCGGGTAACCGATGACATGGGCCAGCTTGACCGCCTCGCCGGCCGAACGGGCCGTCCCTTCGGCGGGCACCGGTATGCCGTAGGCCATGAGGATGGCCTTGCCCTCCTCTTCGCTGAGATTGGTGCGGTCCTCCGCCTTCACCTTGTCGAGGACCTTCCTCACCGCCTCCAGGTCTCCGTCCACGCGGACCTCCCGGGGCTCGGTCATCCGTTCCCGCAGCTCGCGATAGTGCACCATGGCGGCGAGGGCGCGAACGGCCCGGTCCGGGGATTCGTAATTGGGCACTCCCGCCTCCATCAGCAGGTGGGCGCCCTCGGCCACGTCCTGGCCGCCCACGAAGGCCGTCGCCACGGGAACGCGGGTCTTTCCGGCGAAGGAGGCGATGGTCCTCGCCACCGAGGTGATGTCCAGGATATCGGTCGGGGCCAGCATCGCCAGCACCATGTGGACGTTCGGGTCGTCCATCACCGTCCGCATGGCGAACTCGTAGCGCTTGGCGTCGGCGTCGCCGATGACGTCCACCGGATTGTAGAAGTTGGCCTCCTCCGGCAGCCCGGTCCTCAGCTTGGCGATCGTCTCGGGGGTGAACGAGGCCAGGGCGAGACCGTTGTCCGAAACGGCATCGGCGGCCATGACCCCCAGCCCGCCGGCGTTTGTTACTATGGCGAGGCCTTCGCCCTCCGGAACGGGCATGGTCCCGAACACCTGCAGCAGGTCGAACAGCTCATCGAGGGTCTTGACCCGCACCACCCCGGCCTGGGCGAGGGCGGCGTCGTAGACCTTGTCGCTTCCTGACAGGGCCCCGGTATGGGACGACGCGGCCTTGGCCCCCGAGCTGGTCCGTCCGGCCTTGAGGGCGATGATCGGCTTGGTGCGGGATGCCTCCCGGGCCACCCGCATGAACTCCTGCCCCCGCCGCATGCCCTCGATGTACATGCCGATGACGGCGGTCTGCTCGTCGTCCTTGAGGTAGGTGAGCAGGTCCGCCTCGTCGATGTCCACCTTATTGCCGACCGAGACGAACTTGGAGAACCCGATGCGGGTCGCCCGGGCCCAGTCCAGGACCACCGAGCATATCGCTCCCGACTGCGAAGTGATGGCCACCGTGCCGGAACGGGGATAATCGTTGGTGAAGGTGGCGTTCATGGCATTGGCGGTGCTGATCACGCCCAGGCAGTTCGGGCCGAGGACCCGGATCCCGTGCTTCGCGGCGATCTGCCCCACGGTCCGCTCCAGCTCCGCCCCTTCCTTCCCGGTCTCCCGGAAACCGGCCGAGATGACCACCGCGACCTTGACCCCCTTGGCCCCGGCCGCCTCCATGACCTGCGGCACCAGGACGTTGGGCACGACCACCACGGCCATCTCCACATTCCCGGGGATGGAGGCCAAATCGGGATAGCATTTCAGGCCCAGTACCTCGGCGGCCTTGGGGTTCACGGGGTATAGGGCTCCCCGGTAGCCGGAGCCCAGCAGGTTCTTGACGATGATGTTGCCTACCTTGCCTTCCTTCTGGGACGCCCCCACCACGGCGATGGACGTTGCTTCGAATAGTTCCCTCATCCCTTCGACCGACCCTGCGCCCATGGTAATGGCCTACTCCGCAATTATTGTTTCTGACATCACCTATAATATTTCCGCGTCTCCGAAGGTTCGCTGCCCTACGGGCCATGGGAAGTTCACTTCGTGGCCATGAGGAACGTGCCCAAAGTGGTCTGGTCCTGCACCGGGACCTCCTTCCCGCGGTGGGGGATGCCCAGCAGGTCCATCAGCTGGAAGGCGTTCCTGGCCCCCTTGGCCTTGCCGTTATTGTTGAAGTACACCCGCACCTGCTTCATGAGGCCGTTGAGCTTGGCGATGGCCTCGCTCCAGACCTTCAGCTCCTCCTCGGAATACAGGTAGTCGTAACGGCTGTGGTGAGAGTCCTCTTCCCGGTCCTCATCGAACCACACATCGTAGTTGCGACCGTGGAACCGGAGATAGGCGTGGTCGGCGGTGCAATCCCGGACGAACGGGAAGCCAGGGCCGTCCACGATGACGTTGGCCACGTTGAACGATGCCAGCAGCTCGGCCGCCCGAGGATCCAGCTTGCCCTTGGCGTCGTCCAGCCAGGAGCGGTGACGGAACTCCACCGCGTAACGGTACTTGTCGGTGTCAAGCTCATCGAGCGTTTGACGCAGGGTCTTAACGGAAGCCTCATCGTTGTGGAAGAACGGCGAGAGCTGCAGGAGCCCGGTGCCCAGTAGGTTATTGTCCGCCAGCGGCTTGAGGCAGGTCACCTCGAAGGCCGAAGCGGCGATGCCGGCCTGGGGGCCGTCCTGTTTGACCATGGCCTCATGGGTTACTAGGGAGGGCATTTTCACCGAGTACTCGAAGCCCTTCAGCCCGGCCCCCTTCCGGATCCACCCGTTGACGATGGCATCGTTCGGCTGGCGGTAGAATGTGCTATTGATCTCCACCGTGGTGAAGTAATTGGCATAGTAACGCAACCACTCCTCCTTCTTCCTGGCGAGATTGACCGGATAGAACCTTCCTACCCAATCCTCGTAAGACCATCCACTACAACCGATGAGCACGGACACCTCCCTATTGATTTCTACCCAGCCTACATATATTTTCGTGTGTTTTTCCTGAGAAGTCTGGCATCCAGCCTTTTTGATGTCCGATTTTTTCTGGATGCCCACAATTTCACCTTGGATGTTCTCCATCGCTCATCCGACCGCCTTTACTCAGAGCACGGTTGTCGGGGCCGGTCAATAGATCCTTTAAGGCGACGGGGAGCAGAAATCCATCGTGTTGAACAAAGTCATTATTTCGACCCCATCGAGGCCCCTGATGAAGCTTATCCCCATAAGATGTTGAAGACGATGTAGACGATCTCTCCCGAATGGAAAGCCATGAACCACAATTCGTAGAGAAGGGTGGCCACCCGACGATATCAACTCAAGGCTTTGTTCCGTCGCCACCGAAGTATCCCAGTCACCAGGATTAACGAGATCGAGAGCGATCGCCACGATCGCGATCGGCCCGTGGATGGCAAAATAGGCACCTAGCGCGGGTGTTAGAATGATGGGCAAGATTAATGCTGAGATTCCAGGGCCAAACTCCTGATGGTTTTCGGACCGTTCCTACCTGGTGCTAACGGCGATTTATTTCCTCACCGCCCTCGATCTGGTCTTCTCCTTAGTGTCCCTGAACATCGCTGGGACCGCCGGGGTGGAGTCGGGGCGACAGGGCATGGCGGCGGGCCTGTTGACCATGGCCCAACAAATCGGAGCGGCCATCGGGGTCAGCGCGGCAATTGTCGTGATCACTCGAACCATCCGGCTGATGGGTGGGGGCCCCACCGCTTCGCTGGAAGGCCACCGCTCCGCCCTGTTCTTTTCCCTGGGGCTGATCGCGGCATCGATCATCCTCGCCCCATATTTGGTATATCGTTTCAACCAACAGCAGAAGAGAGCTAGGCTGAGGGAGCCGAACAAATGAACGACATAAGGAGGGGTCATTATCCAAGATCCTGCTCAGACCACTGGTGCCGCCTCGTCTGAGAACCAAAGGGCCTTTCGACCCGACCGTACGCAACGTGCATGCACACCAGGCGCTCGTGTTCGACCTTCTTATCGCAGTCCTGGCACCGCTTTGCGTAGGCAACCGAGTCGGCCTCGACCTGGGTCTGCGGGACGTTCTTGGTCTTGTTCCAAAGCGAAAGATTGAATGCGACCAGTGGCGCTTGCTGCTGGGCAACCCGCTCATAATCAGACGGTAGCACGGGTACTCGTCCAAGGCAGTGTTGCCGGTCGGCCGGGACACCGACCGCCCCGCCCTCGACCATGGTATGTCGATAACCCAGCAAGGATACTATGGCGTTTCCTTGTCAATACTGTCCATCACCGAGCGATAAACCTCAGCGTACCGTCTGGCTGTTTCCCCCCACGTCCTCTCCCCGGCGAGCCTTGCCGCGTTCCGCCCCATCTCCAACGCGTCCGCACGGTTCAGGTGGGACAGGCGCTCGATCATCTCGTCCGGCGAGTCTATGAGGAAGCCAGTCTTCCCATTTCGAACCCACTCATACATATCCCCCTTGTTCTTTGTCATTACCGGGCGCCCGAAGCTCATTGCCTCAATGATCGTGCTCGAGGTCGTTATCCGCTCGAAGGGCATCAGCAGAATGTCCGAGGCGGCGTAGTAACCCGCCACCTCACGTTGTGATAGGTCACGCAGGTCCAGGATGAACTTGTCGGGAAACCTGTCCTTGTAATTCTGGATGAGGCTCCTAATCTCGGGGTCTCTACAGTCTCCCGCTACCAGGCCGACGCATCCGTCCGGCAGATGGGACACTACTTCCAGAAATTCCTTGATACCTTTATTCCATCGCGAGGGCCCGAACATGAGGACCGCCAGCGTGTCATTTGGGATGCCTAGGCGAAGCCTCTGCTCGATGGGGTCAAGTGGGTTTACCATTCCAACATAGCTACCGTGATGGATGATGTCGATGTCGAGGCCAGTACCATAGGTCTCCCCGAAAGCCTGACGTGCCCGCGTGCTGTGCATCACCCCTTTGTCTGCCCAGTGCTCCATCAGTAGCATGCTTTCCTTGTCCTTCTCCTCTGAGCCGAACTGGACGTTATGGGGCATGAGGTTATGTATGGTCCACACCATCTTGATGCCAAAGGCCGGGCAGAGCTTGGTGACCAACCTCAGGGAGCCCATGTCCGTGAAGGGTATCCAGTTGACGTGCAGCACCCGGTAGCCTAGGGCGCGTAAGGCCAGCAACCGAACTATGGAGTATGGGGCCTGGTAGCGGCCGAACCAGGGGAGCAACGATACCTGCACCCCCTGGGCCCTGAGCTCCTTGGTCAGATCCTCAACGTAGGAGCCTGTTCTAGATGGACAGATTATGATTTTCGTAGGCTCTTCCTCCACTCGGACCAGGCTCTAGTCTGGTCACTCTATTCTCGTTTACCAGCAGATACGGACAGCCGCTACTCCGCTCGGCCATATATCGCGAGGCTATCAAAACGTCGTGTAAATAGAGATGAGCCCCAATAAAAAGCGGCCGGTGGGTGGTTCTCGGTCCTTAAGATGTTAAGAACAATCGCACCATAGATCTGTTAAAGATTTTCCTAGTGGCGCTGGACGAAACCATTTTCGAAAACTACATGCGGCTCGACCTATCCGCCGCCTGGGACTCCCTGAAGTGACTGGTCAACGTCGTGGAGGAGAACCACGGAGTGTTGACCACCCTCTGGCATAACCACCTTATGTATGGAGATTCCCTAAAGCTGTTCGAAAGGGTTCCTCCAATATTGTCGGGCCAAGGGCGCCCTCATAATCGGAGGTGAAGATATTGCCCGACTGGCCGTCACTCAAACCCCCTGATGGGGGTCGAGGCCGGCCAGGAAGGGCCCCAGATCAGTACGGCCGCCGCCGGAAGAAATAGCTCAAGTTTATCAATAGTCCCCTCAGATGGATACCTCCATGGTGGTATAGTCGGATACAAGGCTTTTGCTAAAGACGCTGTGGTGATCGCGTCCTCAACGCTCATCTCGGCCATCGCGGCCTTTTTACTCCTGCCCTTGGTCACCAAGACCTTGGGGGCCGCGGAGTACGGGCTGTACTCTCAGTTCTTGGTGACCGTTACCTTGCTCACGCCGCTCGTCCTCCTTGGCCTCACCTTTGCAATACTCCGCCTCCTCTCGTCCACGACCGAAAAAACGGAGCTCCGGGAGGGTTATTATTCAATCCTATTCTTCGTCACCCTGGTGGGTTTGTTGGTCCTACTGATAATGATCCTGGCCGCCCAACAGGTGGCGACTGGCCTTTTCAACGACCCCACTCTGTCGGGGCTGGTCATGCTCCTGCCCCTCATCGTACTGACCTCGGCTTTGATCCAGGTGAATCTCTACTTCTTCCGAGCAGTGCAGAGGATAAAGGCCTTTGCATTTTTCTTCGTCGCCAAGTCGGCTGGCGAACTACTGGTCATAATGGCCTTCCTGCTGGCAGGCATGGGTTTGGAGGGCGTTCTTCTAGGCATATTGGTAGCCGACCTGGTGGTACTCACTACCTCGCTCACCTACATCACCTCGATCCTGGGGTTCACGTTCCCCCGCTTCACCATTCTACGGGCCAGCCTCAAATTCGGTCTGCCAGTCACCCCCCCTAGTATCCTGAGCTGGCTAATCAATCTTAGTTATCCCTACTTTATCGGTCTCTTCCTCGGCCTCGCCTATGTCGGCTCCTATTCGGCCGCGTTCTCCATCGGAGGGGTCATTTACCTTTTGGCCAGCCCCATCCAGCTGGCCTTACTGCCGATCCTCTCTCGCCTCTACGACGCTACCAACTTAGACGGGGTCCGTAGCCATCTGAGCCAATCGCTGCGCCATTATCTCCTCTTGGCCATCCCCTCGGTGGCCGGCTTGACCGTCCTAGCTCCAGTGATGCTACAGACTCTAACCACCCCGGAGTTCATCGCCGGCGCCGTGGTTCTCCCCTTCATTGCCCTGGCCGGGATGCTCAACGGGGTCAGCATGATCGTCTGTAACGTACTGTTCCTGGTTAAAAAGACCCACTTGGAACTCGTGGTCCACGTCGTCTCAGCAGTCGTTGTGGTGACGTTCAACCTCTTGCTGATACCACTGACCGGGATTCTTGGAGCAGCCTTCGCCACCCTGCTGGCCTCCATAGCCATGACTCTGCTGACCTATCATTACAGCTTCAGCCACATCCGGTTCTCGTTGGATTGGCCTATCATCTCGAGGAGCGTTGCGGCGGCTGTGATCATGGTCGGCGTGATCCTCCTTTTCTACCCCTCGAACTTTATCGGGCTACTTGTGATGATCTCGGTAGGGGGAGCGGTCTACTTCCTGGTGCTAGTGAGCATAGGAGGGCTGAATGTTGATGAGAAAAACTTCCTCAAGGATCTAACCTCCCGGGCCATCCGCAGGATCATCAGTAGCAAGGAATAAGCTCCAGACCGCTCAGCAGCTCGGTTCAGGACCTCGGCAAACTTCTGGGCCATCGCCCTGTGGCTGCATCCCCTATTGCCGGGCGGTACCCGTGTTAAGCCACTGTGCCAGACCGCTTTAAATCCCGATAGAAGACGAAGAGCTGACCCTACAGCCCATCGTAGTGGATCAAGTTCATGCGCGTCCTGGTTGACCGAAGTAGGGGGTCCACCGCTCCCTCCTCCAGAGCGTCAATGGCCAGGATTGCCGCTGGGCGACAAGGCACTCTAATACTTTGCCAATGTAGACTCCCTTCCCTTCGGGATATCGCCACCTTCAGCTGCATCGGGCAGTATTCCTATATCTAGCACCAGGTGCGATTGATTTCTGTATCGATGAAGCCCACTAGCGTCGATCTTGTAAAAGCCCATCTTGAAGAGTTAGAGAGATACTTGCCACGAGCCCCCCTCCTTCTTTTCGTTCTAAACGACCGAGGCGTGATATCCTATATCAGTTCATCAGCGGCCAGATTGCTGGGTGGCCAAGCGAGGGAACTGATAGGCAAGAACTGGAGCGAGGTGGACCTGCCACCGGGTTTTTACGATATGATCTATAAAAAGAACCGAACGGTCCTACAAACGGGCAACAGCGAAAGAGGCGAGGTTCCCTATCCGACGGTGATCGGGGAAAGATGGTTCGAATATGATATATCGCCGGTGGAGAACGACGAGGGTGGGATCGAAGGGACGCTCGTCTCCGTGGGAGACACCACGGAGAGGCATCAGAAGGAGGAGCTGAGCGTCCTTCTCAATGAGGTCAACACCGAGATCAACTCATCTCTCAACTTCGAGGAGATCATGAACAGGGTCGTGGTCAACGCGACCAAGGCGATGGGAAGCGACGGGGCCGGGATAGCTCTGAAGGACGAGGAGGGATGGGTCCTTCGTTACGGCAACGGCCTTCCCGAGGGTGTGCTTGGGGTCAGGTTCTCCGACGAGCTCATGAAGCTCATACCGCTTTCGAGCCCCGATGAAGCGGTCATCATCCCGGATACCTACGCCATGGAGCAGTTCGACAAGAACCTCCTGCGGCGTTTTCATTTAAGAGCTGCCATTTTATGCCCATTGAAGGTCAGGACGGACATCATAGGGACCTTTGGATTTGCCTACTTCTCCGGCCCACAACAGTTCAGCGCCGCCCAGGTGGATTTTGCCAGGAAGTTGGGGGCGTCCGTATCGATGGCGATCGCTAACGCCAGGTCATTCGAAGGAGAGCAGAACGAACGGATCCGCTTGAGAGCGATTCTCGACACCCTTCCGGTCGGTGTTTCGGTAATGGATTCGAAGGGTCGGTCCGTTATTAGGAACAGGATAATGGATGATTTTCTGGGGAAATGGCCGCCATCGGAAGGTGTCCCCGACTATGCTCGATTCGTTGGCTATCGCTCCGGAACGGTCACCCCTCTGAAGCCCGAGGAGTGGCCCATAGCCAGGACCGTGATGAAAGGCGAAGCGGTGGGCAATGAGGAACTTGATGTTCAAGGTGTGGACGGGGTCCTGAAGACCGTGCTTTCATCCTCCCTGCCCATAACGGACAAGAGCGGGAAGATTACCGGGGGCATCGCTGTTTTTACCGATATCTCCCGCCAGAAGGATTTGGAAAGGAAGTTGAAGCGTTCCAACGCCGAGCTGCAGCAGTTCGCCTACGTCGCCTCGCACGACCTGCAGGAACCGCTACGCATGGTCGTCAGCTACCTATCCTTGCTGGAGCGCCGTTACCAGGACAAGCTGGACCCTCGGGGGCTCGAGTACCTGCGCTTTGCGGTCGACGGCGGAGAAAGGATGAGGGCGCTGATCAACGACCTCCTAGCCTATTCGAAGGTGGAGACAGCGGCCCAACCCTATGCCCCGGTGGATATGAACGCCGTGGTCTCTAAGGCCCTCAAGGTCCTCGAGCTGGTTGTCAAAGAGAGCGGGGCAGAGATCATTGTAGATCGCCTACCAACGATCATGGCGGACGAGTTCCAGATGGTACAAGTGGTGCAGAACCTCATCAGCAACGCTCTAAAGTTCCGTGGTGATCAGAAGCCACGGATCCGCATCTCTTCAGATAAGGGTACCAAGGAGCACATCTTTGCCGTTCAGGACAATGGGATAGGGCTGAACATGAAAAATGCGGAGAGGATATTCCAGATGTTCCAACGCCTCCACACCAAAGATGAGTACGAAGGCACGGGCATAGGCCTATCGATCGTCAAAAAGATCGTCGAACGGCATGGCGGCCGCATCTGGGTCGAGTCCGAGTTGGGAAAAGGTGCGACATTCTATTTCTCCATCCCATTTAGGTGAAAGACCTCGCTGAACATTTAGTGGGAGAGGACCAGGGCGTGGTCAGACATCCTAGCCATGACCGAGGGACCGGGCATAACCTTAAGACCACCACTGCGTTCCTAACAACGCCCTTAGAGACCGGGGAGGATCCGTGATTCCCCTTGCATGCTAGGGGCGCACAGTGTGTCGTCAATATGGGTCTTTCCATGAACAACGATGTGACATCGGGTCATGAATGGGAAACAACCCCGACGCACGACAACAAACCCCCGGCTCGGGTCAGTGTGGGGAGAATAGGCACACGCCGTCCATGAACCAATCTGTTAGAGTTCGGGGGACACTTGTCGGCCACATTGACATTTATTGTCAGTTGAGATAATTTATTATTCCAAATAGGGATTAGTGGCCGGGGAAGTAGATGATCTGTCCATATTGTGGGGCTGAGATTAGCACCACCAGTTCCTATTGCGCCAATTGCGGAAGTCCATTGGCCAGCGGCGAGAACGGGTTTGGCGATGACCGTTTGACCCGAGCCGGCCTTGCGTCTCCAGCCCCGCCGCCGGAATGGGCCGTCCCAAAATCGAAGAGGTATTCGGAAACGGATCTGTGGCTCCGCTATTTCGCTCATGGGGCCGTCTTTTCGCTCCTGACCCTATTCCTGGCGATCGTCTGGATAATCGTCAGCATCCCCCTGGTGCTGTGCGGAGCATTTATCGGTCTGGGCATGGCCCTGATCCTGCTGGTCCTCATGATCGGTTACTTGAACATATTCATCACTCAGCTGGTCTGGGGCGTGGCCACGGACCTCCGATGGAAGGCGGTGCTCGTCCATGGACTGTTCATGATCCTTGTTCTCATCATCGCGTCCATACCATCCATGCTAATTCGGATGACGACCACCGACGTCATCGTGGCGGTGGTGCTGTTCCTGGCATATTGCTTCGTGGACGGGGTCATCGGAAGATGGGTCGCCAATATGTTTTTGATGGACCGGAAGGACGAGATGGCCCTCCCATGGGAGGGGTAAGGTACCTAGTTCTTTTCGGTCGATCCGCCCATTAAGAATATTTATGCCCCCCGGCCTCCAATGATAGGGTCCGATCATGCCGACCACCAATCTAGCCAAGATGTTCCGCGAGAACCGCATGCAGGACAACCCCCCGGGCGATTTTCGGCCGAATGAGGCCCTCATCGAGGCGGTGGCCTCACGCCTGATGCCCCTCGGACGGGCCCTGGACCTCAGCAACGATGACGGCATCGACGCCCTGTACCTGGCCCAGTCCGGTTACGCCGTGGCTCTGGTGGGCATCTTTCCGGGCGAAGTGGAATTGGCTCGCCAGCGCGTCGAGGAAGCCAAGGCCAAGGTCGAAGTGTACTCGGCCGAGCCAACCAAGATGCCCTTCCACTCCGGCGAGTTCGACATCGTGTTCGATCCTCGCCTGATCGACTCCTTGCACGGCGAAGAGAAGCAGCTGTTCATCCGGGAGGTGCACCGGATGCTCCGCCCCGGCGGCGTACTGATCATCATGATACCTAACTACAAGGACAGCACCACCCGAGGTTGCGTGACCCAGCAGACCGTGGAGGAGATGTTCGAACCCCTCTACGACGTAATGAGAGTGGTGGACACCGGCACCGTCGACGCGGACGGGGGCCTGCGCTACAACTACTCGGCGTGGTTGAGAAAGCGCTGATCAGCCCAGGTAGACCTTGGTACCCAGCTGATGGTCCATGACGAACAGGTCATCCGGCCCCCCGCTGTCGCGGGCCCGAATGAAGCGTTCGAGCTTGGCGTCCATCTCGTCGGCGTAGTTCAAGGCCATCGCTTCCGGTATCGACGGCTCGGTGGGGGAGCCCTTTTCATTACTACCATGACTGGCCAACACCATGTGCACCAGCTTGCTGCGTAGCGGTCCGGGGAATCCGGGGCATCGGGAGCAGCCGTCCTCGACCATCTGGGCCCCGATCATCAGGTGACCCTTTAGCCGCCCGTCCACCGACTCGACTATGGTCGTGGACATGGAGTAGCAGCGCACCTTTCCGATGTCGTGCAGTATGGCCGAGGCCAGCAGCAGGTCTCGGTCCAGCTCGGGGTACAGCTGGGCGATGAAATTGCAGGTCCGCAGGACGTTGAGGGTGTGCTCTAGAAGTCCGCCCACCCAGGCGCAATGGTATGATACCGATGCCGGGGCCGACTTGAACAGACGGACCAGTTCGGGATCGGAGAACATGGCGTCCATGACCTGGTGGATGTGGGGCTCCTTGATCCCGTCGATGTAGGAGCGCAGCTCGGCATACATCACCTCGGGGTCCTTCTTGGTCGAGGCGACGAAGTCGGCCAGATCGAACTCGCCGGACCGGGCCTCCTCCAGCACGTCCCCGAACGCCTGGTTCACCTGGATGACCATGGCCTCCCCGAACAGGTCGCTGGTGCCCCTTACCCGCACCATGCCTCCCTCTCGGACCGAGTCGAAGGCCCTCCGCACCAGGGCCTCGTCGCCCTTGCCCCAGAAGTTGACCTTGATGTCCCCGGAGGCGTCGCTGACGACCAGGGAAAAGAAGTAACCGGCCTTCTTGCCCTTTCGCGGGGTGTCCTTCTTCCTGACGGCATAGATCTCGTTGATCTCCAGGCCCTTGGAGACGATGTCGCGCACCCACAAACGTCCTTCTGACAACCCACGCACCTCACAGGGGGATTGTTTCTCTGATAAATATATAAAATGGTCGTGATCATCCCGCCACTCAGGACAGGTCGACCTTGCGGGCGGCCAGGCGCTTCAGCCAGTCCTCCGACTCGCGCCACCGGGGATACATCCGCTCCCGGGCCCGGAAGGAAGCGGGATGGTGCCTCCGCCCCGCGCCCAGGCCGTCCTCCAGGTGCAGCAGCTCGTGGTACAGGACATACTCGTGCACGAAGTCCGGCACCTTCTCGTTGTCCAGCACGGAAGAGATGGTCACCACCCTCATGAGGACGCTGCAGTAGCCGACCCGGAGCCGGTTCCCGCTCTTGGTCCAATTGAGGGACGCCTCGTCGCATCGCTTCACCATGCCGCGGGCGAGCAGGCTCTCGTAGGTTTCCTTGAGATCGTAGACCCTGCCGGCCGGCGTCCGGGACAGGTTCCGGCTCCGCTTCAGGTAGATCGGCTGGTTCCGGGCCACGAACTCCGGCGACTGCAGGTATCCGCTCAATCTGTCGCTGTAGGACTGCGGCGGACCGTTACGGGCGATCCGCGCGTAGAGGGACCGGGCGAAATCGCCCAGGACCCAGGTGTTGGCGCCCTCGAGATAGTCGGAGATCTGGAACGAGACCTTCTTGCCGCATCGTCTCCAGGTGCTCTTGAACTCCTTGTACGAGGCGAAATCGGCGTCGATGTCCTCGTACCCATAGGTCGTCCCGACCGACCGGAACGTGTTGTCCAGGTCTCCGATGTCAGCGATCAGGCCCGCCGCCTCCTCTTGGCAATAGGATGAATCCGTCATCATGCTCTCCGACGACCAGCGAGCGGTTGCCAGCGTATAGCCGATGGCGATACAATGAGACTGCGGCCATCAACGCGTCCATGCGGTCGGCCGCTCCCTTCCCGTCCACGAGCGGGGGCATCGCCGAAGGTGGTAATTGAAGGCTGGGCTCCCATTCCTGAAGCTGACGTAGAAGGGCTTCGGAGCCCTTCCTGCGCTCGTCCCGGGGACCTTTCTTGTACCTCAGGGGGGAAGGGAGGAGCAACTTCGCCACCGAATAAGGATAGATCTCGAAGAACGAACGCGGCCCGGTGCCGAAATATGCGTAACCGACCTCTTCGAGCTTCTGGGCAAGGACCTCTCCTCGGCACCCGCCATAGTGCTTATGATAGAACGCCCGGGAGGTCGGCAGCGCCCGTAGACCCAGCGATCTCAGCTCCCGCTCGCAGTTCCGGATGCCCCTGTCGGCGGGGACTTTTAGCGAGGCATCTATGCCGATCCAGGAGTCCTCGGCCGTGGCCAGCTCGATGATCTCCTCGTCGGTGGTGAGCAGCCCGATCTCCGTTACCTGACCATGCCCGCCGATGATGCAGTAGCCGGTCCCCTGGTCCTTGGGCGGAGCCACCTTCCAGGCCAGATCGATCCCCACGAACCTCAACGCTGGGAGAACGCTCCTTGGGTAGATGGAGATTGCCCATTCATCATTATCTGTAGTGATAACCTGCTAGGGAGGTTCATAATGCCCGCCGGGGTCCTAGAGCTTGGATGGGCGAACATATCGAGGACGGGAGCAAGCATCTGATCACCAGGGGCAACCTGGACGGCATCGCCTGCGCGGCCGTCTTCCTGCATCGGTTCCCGAGGTCAAGCGTCAGCTTCGTGACCTCTCCCCCCGCGGCCCTGATGGAGGTCGAGGCCGATGACCTGTCCGGTGCGATCTATCTTGCCGATATCCCCCTCACCGCTGAGCTGGTCGAGGTGATGGACAATGGAGGGAGGCCGGTCCGGCTGATCGACCATCATCCCACCATCCATCGGACCGAGCATGCGATCATCGACCTGGAGCGGAGCGCGGCCGGCGTCCTCCATGAGTACCTTGGCCGGCCGACCGATTGTGCCAACGTCGCAGCGCTGGCCGATCTCTATGAGCGGTCGGAGACCTCCCTGCTGGATTCCCGCGCGGCGATCTTCGGTCGGCAACGGCTGGAGGCCGAGGCCGCGGTCCTGGACTTTGCCTGGCGCTTCAACATCGAGGACGATGGGTTCCGCCTGGACGCCGCCCGGTCCCTGTCCCATGGATGCTGGCCATCCGAAGTGCCCCTGATCACGGAACGGTGGAGGGCAGTATTGTCCGGCGACCGTTGGGGAAAGGCCCTGGCCCAGGTCAGGAACGGCCTGGAGGTCCGGGGAGACCTGGGACTGTTGGACCTGCGTGGAAAGAGGCGGTCGCTGCAGGGGTTCGGCTCGGTCGCCCTGAGCGAGGTGGCCCGGGAGCTCGAATGCGGCTACACCCTCATGCTCCATGATTCCAACGACACCGCCACCGCGTCCCTCCGCTCAGCGAGGGTCGACGGCCTGGACCTGGGCAGGTTCGCCGAGGCCTTCACCAGGGAACATGGGGTGGGAGGCGGCGGCCACCGTTCCAGCGCCGGGGCCCGGGTACCCGTTCACGCCGCGGACCGGCTCATCGACGATCTCGCCGCCGCGGTCTGCTAGATTAATCCTCTTCGTTCGGCGCGTCGGGCGTGCCCGGGGCGACCCGCTTGTACACCAGCACGGGGCACTTGGCGTTCTTGGCGATGACGTCTTGGATGGCCCCGAAGGCGAACTGGTCCCACCGCTTGGCCGCGGAGGAACCGATGACCAGCAGGTCCGTTTCCAGGGATTCCGCCACCACGCCGCCGATGAACGATTCCGGACGGGTTTCCTTGACGATGACCGGCACGTTCCTGGACTCCACGATCTTCTTCAGGCGCTTGGAGTACTCGGCCGCCTTGACCAGGTAGCGCTCGTTGACGATGACATTGAGGATGGTGACCCTCGAATCGTTCATCTGGGCGATGTCCGCCGCTACTTCCGTTGCCTTACTGACGTGCCACAGCCCGCCCGACAGGATCATGATCCGGTCCGGCTTCAGCTTCGTTTCCGACTTCAGGACCATGATGTCGCAGGGGGTCCGCCGCACGATGTCGTCCAGCTTGCGGCCCAGGACCCTCTTCTGGGTGTTGGTGTAGCCCTTCCAGCCGACGATGATGACGTTGACCGACTGGTCCTTGGCCGTGTCGATGATGCTGGTGACCACGTCGTGGGAGACCAGGACGATGGCCCTGGTCCGTATCCCTCTCATCTCCGCGTACTCTTTCAGCTTTTCGAGGATCCTTCTCTTCTCGTCGACCCTCTTCTTCTCGACCGCGCTCAGCGGGACGCTGCTGGGCACCTCGACCACATTGGTCAGCAGTATCTCTCCATCGTTCTTGGCCGCCAGGGCGACCGCCAGGTCGATGAGGCCCTCATTCTTCCCTTCGTCCACGGGGACGAGCACGCGATAGCGGGCCTTGGCCTCCTCGGAGAGCAGGGCGGGGGCGGGGGCCACGAACTTCTCGATGACCCGGCGGCCGGTGGCGAAGTAGTGGACCAGAAGACCGGCGAAGATGACCGCGAGGGCGATGTACCAGGCCAGCGGATCGAGATCGAACAGCATGACCGCCAGGAACATCTTGGTCCCCACCCCTGCGATCGGGATCCACGGAAAGAAGGGCGCGATGAAGGAGCGCTTGACGTCCGGACGCTTCTTTCGAAGGGTGATCATTGATATGTTGACCAGGACGAAGAGCAATAGGATCATCACGTCCGCCACAGTGGCCACCTTCCGAATGTCAAAGAAGACGGCCATGAATATTATAATTATTCCGCTAATAATAATAGCCGTTACCGGGGTATGCTTCTCGGGGTGAAGCCGCCCGAAGACCGAAGGGAGATTACCGTCCCGGCCCATGGCAAAGGACACCCTCGACGCCGAGAAGACGATCGAGTTGACCGCGGCCACCGAGCCGATGATCATCCCGATGGACATCAGGGCCCCTCCGATCAGGGGGACCGATTTATCGGCCGCGTCGTTCAGTGCATGGTCCCCACCGGCCGCGGTGGCCTGCCAACCTATCGTCGCAAAGGTGACCGCAGCAACCACGATGAACAGGACCGTGGATATGATGATGCAGAGGAACATGGCCCGGGGAACGGTCTTTTCGGGGTTCTTGGCCTCCTCTCCGGTCTGGGCCACTACCTCATACCCTTCGAAGATCATGAAGGTGAAACCCATCGATGTCGCGATGGACAGGTAGCCGAAGGGAATTAGATACGGCCCGAACCCGGACGCTCCCGCTGCAGTGGGATCTCCGAAAATGAAGGCGATACAGAACAAGCAGAAGAGCACGATTACGCCGATAAGGAAAGCGGAGACCAGGATCTCCGATTTACCCGCCCCCTTCACTCCCCGATAGTTGAGGTAGCAGAAGGCCACGGCGATAAAGATGGTGAAAATGGTCGATACTATCTCTGGTGGGAGACCGAAGAGCGAGATGCCATATTGAGCCAGTAAGAGGCCTACCCCGGTACCGAAGCCAATGGCGTAGACGCTACAGGCGATGCAATGGCCGATCCAGGACATCCATCCGCCCAGGAAGCCCAGGGGCTCGAACAGCCCTTCTTTGACCCACAGGTAGCCACCGCCGGTCTCCGGGAACGCACTGGCCAGCTCCGCGTAGGCCAATGCCGTGAATATGGTCACGACGAAGTTCAGGCCGAAAGCGATGAGCAATGCCGGGCCCACATCAAAAGTGGCAAGGCCGATGAGCAGGAAGATGGAGGAGCCTATATTGGGCCCGATACCGATCATGAGAACCTCGGCCAGGCCCAGGTCACGGCTTAGTTTGACCTCTACTCCGCTTGAGTGAGGGGCGTGCTCATCGGTCATAAGGAATGCCGCTGGAAGATTGTACCGAATGATAAGGATTTCTAGTATTCTGCCCCCGGTTGGCCGTTCCTACCCATAATTCATAGGCCTCCGGCTCCCCGAAATCTCGCTCCTCCGAGTAGGCGCCGAGGGTTCCGATGTCGCCGCCCTTCCTGACGTTGAGGCAGACCAATAGATCGACCTCATTGATCAGGCGCAGGACCGCCCGGCTGGAAGCGGCGGGCACCGCGACCGTGATCGTCGCCGCCCCCCATCTCCGGATGGTCTTGACCGCGGCGAGCATGGTGCCGCCCGAGACCATGGCCTCGTCCACTAGGACCACGGCCTTTCCCTCCACATCAGGAATGCGGACCCCGTACTTCCTGGCCCGCTGCCTAATGGTCTCGAGCGTCTGGCGCTTCAGCCGGCGCAGCTCCCTTGGAGCGAGCCCGCTGCGGCCGATGGCCCGCCGGTCCAGCACCGAGACCCCGTCCCAGGCCATGCTGCCGATGTTCTCGTCCCCGCCTGGCGGGGCGAGCCGCTCCACGAAGAAAAGGCCTAATGGCAAAGCGTGCTTTTCCGCGATCGCCCGGGCGATGGGCACTCCCCCCGGTGGAATGGCCAGGACCACTGCCCCGTCAAGGACCTGGGGCGCTATGGCCTCCGCCAGGGCACGCCCGGCCTCGGCCCGGTCACGGAACGGGTGCGGCCGGTCCCTCAAGATCGGATCCTCCCGAAGCTCGCCCACTCAGAAGGACCTCCGAGGGTAATTATTGTCCAGCACCCGGCGCATGAGGTAGTTGTTACCCTGCCGGGAGATCATCCGGTAGCCCAGATGGCGATAGAACTCCATGGCCGCGCGGTTGGTGATCTGCACCCACAGCTCGATCGCCCGAAGCCCCCGGGCATTGGCCAGTTCCTCGATGCGCCGCATCATCTCCCTCCCCAATCCCTGGCCTTGGAAGATCCTCATGACCTGGATCGAGTTGATGAACAGGTTGTCGTTCCGGGTGTCCACCGAGTAGTAGGCGATGATCTTCCCATCCAGCTCCAGCACTTCGGTGTACGCCGACGGCTCCAGCAGGATGTGCAGCAGGTCCTCGTCCCGGAACTCCACCCCCCAGGACGAGTAGATTATCTGAGCCATATTGTCCCTGCTTATCGCCAGTATCCTCGGCAGGTCCTTGCGAGTCATTTCGCGGGAGACGGTCTCGACCATGGCCTTCTCCGCTTATACATCCAGGAGCGATAAAGCCTTCGCGGCGCCACCCACGCGGCGACCGAGGAGGACGGTTTGCATTAGTGCGGCAATTATCTTATATATCTTGACGGAACTCAAGTCAAATGGTGTATTGGACATGGTAGAGGTCAGCACTGAAGCGATCAAGTTCATCAACGAATTGCTGGAGAAGAACGACAAGAAGGGCTACGGCATCAGGATCTACCTGGCCGGCATGGGCTGCTCCGGCCCCCAGTTCGGAATGGCCTTCCAAGAGAAGAAGAACGACGAGGACACCGAACAGAAGGTCGACGGCTTCGCGTTCTACTTCGACGGCGAGACCAAGGAGATGTTGGAGGGTTCGACGGTCGACTATATCGAGACCCCCAGCGGAACCGGCCTCATCGTCAACAATCCGAACCTCAAGTCCTCCTGCGGCGGATCCTGTTCCGGTTGCCATTAAGGCAAAACCCAACGGCCTGGACGAACCGGGCCCATCATCCTATTTTTCACTATCGAATAATTTAATGAAGTAGCGGTGGCCATGTTTTTCCAGGTGAAAAAATGGAAATGAAATGCCCAAAGTGCGATTTCGTGGCCAGCGGGGAGAACGAGAGCGCCGTCAAGGATGCGCTGAAGGAGCATATGAAGAGCCAGCACAATATGGACGAGGGCGGCATAGAGGGCATGTTGAGCGGCATGAAAGAAAAGATCACCGGCATGTTCCATCGATAGACAAAGTGATTCTGGCCGACGATCGCCTCCCGGCCTTTCTTTACCATTTACGGAAAAATCATAACCAGTCAGTGCAGTTCATGATTTGTGTGCGGTCGCTTCACCATAGGGGAGATCAAGGACCTGCTTCCCCGGTTCTCGGTCGAGTCGCCGGTGGCGGACATGCCCCGGCCCAGGTATAACATCGCTCCCACCCAGGACGTCCCCATCATCATCCGAAGGAGCCCCAACCAGCTGGTCATGATGCGCTGGGGCCTCATACCGTTCTGGTCCAAGGACGAGAAGATCGGCTCCAAGCTCATCAACGCCCGCGCCGAGACCGTGGCCGAGCGGCCAGCCTTCCGAACTTCCATAAAGGACAAGCGGTGCCTCGTCCCCACCACCGGTTTCTATGAGTGGAGGGTCACCGGCAAGGGAAAGGTGCCCTATCTCGCCCGAAGGACCGATGAGAAACTGTTCGCCATGGCCGGGCTGTACGACCATTGGAAGGACCCCTATGGAAAGGAGGTCCTCAGCTTCACCATCATCACCACCGCCGCCAATGAGCTGATGGCCCCCATCCACGACCGCATGCCGGTGATCCTATCCCGGGAGGACGAGAGCGAGTGGCTGGAGCCGTCGCCACTGAAGAAGGACGACCTGGAAAGGCTGTTCCGACCCTATCCTTCGGAGAAGATGGAAGCATATCCGGTGTCCAAGGCGATCAACGACATTTCGAAGGACTCGGCGGAGCTGATCAGGCCGGCCCAGCAGGCCACCGCGGCCGAGGATTGGTTCTGAGACCCCACTTTCGGCAGTAACGGCAACCCCACCGTAAGCTACTTCAAGGCCACCCCATTATCCAGTGGCGTGTTCGTCGAGCACCCCCTCATTCGAAAGGACAGCATCGAGGAGAGGGACTATCAGCGCAATCTGGCGATCTCGTGCTTGACGTCCTCGACCCTGGTGGTCGTGCCCACCGGCATGGGAAAGACGGTCATCGCCCTGCGGGTGGTGGCGGACGTTCTGGCCAAGAGGAAGGGCAAGGTGCTGTTCCTCGCGCCCACCAAGCCGCTGGTGGAGCAGCACGCCATGTTCCTCAAGGACAAGCTGGTGGCGAAGAAGGTGGCCGTCCTCACCGGGGAGATCGATCCGGAGGAGAGGGAGGCGGAATGGGTGCAGAGCGACGTGATCGCGTCCACTCCCCAGGTCATCGCCAATGATCTCAGGATGGAGCGCATCTCCCTGCGGGACGTGCGCCTGATCATCTTCGACGAGGCGCACCGGGGGGTGGGCAATTACGCTTACGTGCCCATCGCCCAGGAGTTCATGGGGATGAACGGCCTGGTCATGGGCATGACCGCCTCGCCGGGCTCCAGCATGGCCAAGATCAAGGAGGTGTGCGGGAACCTGGGCATCGAGAACATCGAGGTCCGGTCGGAAGAGGATCCGGACGTCGCCCGGTACGTTCACGATATCCATATGGACTGGGTGGAGGTGGAGGTGCCGGTCGGCATGCGCAAGGTGGCCGACGTGCTCCGGAAGCTGCACCGCCGCTACATCCAGGAGCTGGTGAGCATGGGCGTGATGACGGCGGCCCGGCCGGCCTCGGTCAAGTACCTGCTGGAAGTGCAGAGCGCCATACAGGCGCGGCTGAACAAGGGGGAGAAGAGCAAGACGCTGTACAGCGCCCTCTCGGTCCAGGCCCGGGCGATCAAGATCGGCCACGCCCTCGAGCTGGCGGAGACGCAGGGGGTGACATCACTCACCAGCTACCTCGAGAAGCTCAAGACCGAGGCGTCGTCCGAGGACGGCTCCAAGGCCTCGCGGGCCATCGTCTCCTCGGAGGAGTTCGAAGAGATCGAAAGGCTGCTCTCCACCCTAAAGATGGAGCATCCCAAGATCTCCCGGGTCATGAGCATCGTGAGCAATCAGATCCAGGTCAAGCCGGACTCCCGCATCCTGGTGTTCACGCAGTACCGGGACACCTGCGAGATGGTGGCGAACTACATCTCCCGGATCGAAGGGGCCCAGGTGACCAAGCTGATCGGCCAGTCGGGACGGTCCGGGGAAAAGGGGCTCAAGCAGAAGGAGCAGGTCAGCGTGCTGGGGCGTTTCCGCAAGGGCGAGTTCAACGTGCTGGTGGCCACGTCCGTCGGCGAGGAGGGGCTGGACGTCGCCAACACCGACCTGGTCATCTTCTACGAGCCGGTACCGTCGGAGATACGTTCCATACAGCGGAGGGGGAGGACCGGCCGTTCGCGGGCCGGCCGGGTCGTGGTGCTGGTCACGGCCGGCACCAGGGACGAGGCCTCGCTCCATTCGAGCGAGAAGAAGGAGCGGGAGATGCACAAGCGCCTGTACTCGCTCAAGCAGCAGTGGGACCGGGAAACGGCCAAGGAGAAGGTCAAGAAGGTGGAGAAGAAGGGGCAGCTCAACCTCACTGATTTCCCTCCGGCATAGCGAGCTAGCATTCGATTTATATGCCCCTCGCCGTTCCGACAGTCATGCTCTACCAGGACCTGGTCAAGGTCTACGAGGCCCTCGAGTCCACCGCCTCCCGTCTGGAGATGACCGACATCCTGGCCGCGCTCTTCCGTTCCACCGATTGCGCCCACATCAAGAAGATAGTCTACATGACCCAGGGGGGGATCGTCCCGGACTTCTACCCGGAGAAGCTGGGCCTGGCCGATAAGCTCTACCTCCGGACGTTGCTGGCGGCCACCGGGGCCAATGAGGCGGCGGTGCGCCAGCTATGGGCCCAGGAAGGCGATCCGGGCACCGTCACCGAGAAGATCTTCGAGACCAAGCGGCAGACCACCCTGTTCTCCCAGCCACTGACATTGGACCGCGTATATGACGCCCTGCTGAAGGTGGCCCGCTCGGAGGGCAGCGGCTCGCAGGAGACGAAGATGCGAATGCTGGCCGATATCCTGCACGATGCCAAGCCGAACGAGGCCAAGTACATCGCCCGCATCGTCACCGGCCGCATGCGGCTGGGAGTGGCCGCCCAAACGGTGATCGACTCTCTGGCCCTGGCCTTCGCCACCAAGGAGCAGAAGCCGGCGGTGGAGAGGGCCTTCAACATCACCTCGGACCTCGGGCTGGTCGCCGAGAAGCTGTGCCAGAAGGGGATCAGGGGCCTGGATGAGGTGCATGTCATCATCGGCAATCCCATACGGGCGATGCTGGCCGAGCGCCTCCCATCCCCGGAGGAGATCCTGGAGAAGATGGGTGGCCGGGCCATGTTCGAGTACAAGTACGACGGCCTGCGGGTCCAGGCCCACATCGACGGGAAGGGCATCAGGCTGTACTCCCGACGCCTGGAGGACCTGACCGACCAGTTCCCCGATGTGGTCAAGGCCCTGAAGGCCGCGTTCACCTGCCAGACCGCCATCGTGGAGGGCGAGTGCGTCCCGGTCGATATCAACACCGGCGAGCTGCTGCCGTTCCAGGAGGTCTCGCACCGGCGGGGACGGAAGCACGGCCTGACCGAGGCGATCGAGGACTACCCCGTTCGCATCCACCTGTTCGACTGCCTGTACCTGGACGGGAAGGACCTGACCACTCTCCCGTTGCCGGACCGCCGGACCGCCTTGACCCGGTGCGTAACGGTCACCGAGAACGCCCGGTTCTCCGAGGCCAAGGTCCTCGATGATGTGGCCGCCGTCCAAGAGTTCTTCCGCGAAGCGCTCAACGCCGGCTGCGAGGGCCTCATGGCCAAGTCCATCAACGAGGATTCGGTGTACCGGGCCGGTTCGCGGGGCTACCTCTGGATCAAGTACAAGAAGGAGTACCGGTCGGAGATGAACGACACCGTGGACCTGGCCGTGGTCGGGGCGTTCCACGGGCGGGGGAAGAGGGGCGGGGTCTACGGCGCGCTGCTGATGGCCACCTACAACACCGAGGAAGACCGCTTCGAGACGGTCAGCAAGCTGGGGAGCGGGTTCGACGATGTCACCCTGGCGGCGTTGCCGGAGAAGCTGAACAAGTACCGGCAGGCGGCGAGACACCCCCTGGTGGAATCGAAGATGGAGGCCGACGTGTGGTTCGAGCCGGCGCTGGTGCTCGAAGTGCTGGGGGCGGAGATCAGCATCTCCCCCATCCACACCTGCGCCCACAGCAAGATCCGGGAGGGCGCCGGGCTGGCCATCCGGTTCCCCCGGTTCACCGGCACGTTCCGGGATGACAAGCGGCCGAGGGACGCCACCACCACCCAGGAGCTGCTGGAGATGTATCAAAAACAGCTCAGGAAAGTGGAAGGTTAGGAAAGCGTGCTGACCCGTGGCCTCTTGGCCCGACCGGCAGAGGGCATACCATGGGGATCAATCCCTGTCAATAGAGAAATATGGCAACTCCCACCCTAAGGGCTGAGGGGCGGATGCAATAGTTGGTGATCCTGGATACGGACCAGGCGCCACACCCTTTTTCCACACTTGAATCGGGAAATCCTCGTGAGGTCGCCGCCAGAAGGGGGACCTACAGATGCTCGGACCCACCCATCCAGCATGAATGATCACCCTGCCAGCGATAAATTGCTGTTTGAAGAAAACCTTTATAATAAGATGGAGTATTGAGCGCCATTATGCAACTTCAGCTCCTTGAAAAAGATAAGGACTCCATACATGTCCAGGTCCGCGAAGCCGACATGACCCTGATCAACCCGCTCATCGCCGAGCTGCTGGCCGATGAGGGAGTGGAGGAAGTTAAGTACACCACTGGGCACCCCGAGCTGGACATCCCCGTGCTGTTCGTTAGGGTCAAGAGCGGAAAGCCCCAGACCGCGCTCAAGAGGGCTGCCAAGACATTGTCCAACGAGTTCAAGGAAGCGCGCGAAAAGCTCGATAAGAGCAAGTGACATGCTGGATTGCATAACTAGAGAGGCCGTCATCGGCCTTGAGGTCTTTTATACCGATACCGCCGGCATCGGGGGCCGGCTGAAGCGTTTTCCGGAGGACTTCCTGGTGGGAGAGATCTCCACCTATCCGGAGAAGGTCGAGAACGGCGCCTATGTCATCGCCAAGGTCACCTCCCAGAACTGGGAGATGAACCGCCTGGTCCGGGAGCTGTCCAACGCGTTAGGCATACCCCGGGAGAGGATCGGGTTCGCCGGCACCAAGGACAAGAGGGCGATCACCACACAGCTCATGTCGTTCCAGGCGCCGTTGGAGCGCGTCATGGCCGTCGATGTGACCCAGGTCCGGATCGAGGATGCCTACCGCGCCAAGAAGCCCATCAACATCGGCGACCTGTCCGGCAACAAGTTCATCATCAAGGTCACCGAGCCTGCGCTCAGCGGGCAGGCGATGAACGATTCCTTATTCGGCACGGCCAAGGCGCTCAAGGAGCTGGGCGGCTTCCCGAACTTCTTCGGAGTACAGCGCTTCGGCGCGGTGCGGCCGGTGACCCACGAAGTGGGCAAGTGGATCGTCAAGGGCGACTTCGAGCGGGCGGTCATGACCTACGCGGCGAACCCCGTCCCCCAGGAGAACGAGGAGACCCGGACCGCCCGGGCCATGCTCGAGGAGAGCCGGGACTTCGAACAGGCGATGGAGCACTTCCCTCGGACCCTGACCTTCGAGCGGATGATGATCGGCTTCCTGGCCCGCAATCCCGGCGATTACGCCGGAGCCATTCAGGTCATGCCTCCGAACCTCCAGATGATGTTCGTGCACGCCTACCAATCCTACCTGTTCAACCGGACGTTGAGCGAGCGCATTCGACGAGGGCTGCCGATCAACAAACCCCTGGTCGGGGACATCGTTCTGCCGGCGGACCGGCTGGGAGTCCCGGACCATGACCACGGCGTGCCGGTGACCGCACAGAACATGGACCTGGTGGAGAGGCAGGTGCGCCTGGGAAGGGCGTTCGTCAGCGGTTCGCTGTTCGGCTCCGAGTCGGTCCTCCCGGAAGGCGTCATGGGCGAGATCGAGCGCAAGGTGATCGACGAGGAGGGGCTGGAGAGGAAGGACTTCATGGTCCCCCCGCTGCCCCACTGCTCGTCCAAGGGGAGCAAAAGAGAGATCATGGCCCGCATCACCGACCTCAAGTATGATGTCCAGGACGATGGCGTCACCTTCTCCTTCTCCCTGAACAAGGGGTGCTATGCCACCTGCCTGCTCCGGGAGTTCATGAAGAAGGGCGAGCTGCTGGACTACTAAGCCGCTTATCCAGCAAGGGCTATTAGCGTCGAAGCTTATTACTGGGCGCCCATGGACGAGACCGACCTCCTCCTCATCAAGACCCTTTTGTTGGATTCCAGGACCCCGTACCGGGAACTGGCGGAGAAGCTGGACCTCTCCGTCAACGCGGTACACAAGCGCATCCAACTGCTCATGGAAGAGGGGGTCATCCACAGGTTCACCACCAAGGTCAGCCTGCCGGCGGTGGGTGCGACCACGGTCATCATCTACGGCTTTGGCCGGGGCAAGACCGACGAGGTCAGCGCCCGGTTGGGCGAGGACGAGCATGTCTACTGGGTCTCTCAGGCCAGCGGCGGAATGTTATATGTGGGCGCCCACCTCAGGAACATCGGAGAGCTGGAGAGCGTGGTCTCGCTGGTCAGGACCACAGGGTTGGTCGACGACCCGGTCGTGGGGATCATGGCCGGCCCGCCTCTAACCAAGGGAGGCATTGGGCTGAGCAGGCTGGACCTTCGGATAATCAGGAAGCTGGAGAACGACTCCCGCCGGCCGGTCTCAGAGATCGCCAAGGAGTTGAACACATCGGCCAAGACGGTGCGGCGCCGGTTGGACCGGATGCTCGAGGACCACCTGATCGAGTGCTCCTTGGAGTGGTACCCCGATAAGACGAACGATATCATCACCATGTTCCATGTTCGCGTCCACCCTTCGGTAGATCGCATCCAGTTCGCTCTCTCCCTGCTTAACCGGTTCTCGCCGTCGGGGTTGTTCTTCTTCCTGTTCAGCAACCTGCCGGACACGGTCCTGTTCTGCGCCTGGTCGAGCACCATGAACGACATGAACGGCCTCCGGAAGAGGCTGGACGCCGAGGAGGAGACCGCTTCGTCGATCCCGTTCATCCTCTACAACGGTCAGGTGTACGATAGTTGGAGGGAGCGGCTGGTCGCGGACAGGCTCTCCACGAAAGGCTGACCGCCATCGCTGGCCGGACCAATGTCCACCGCTCGGTTCACGTTCTGCCCATTTCTCCATACGGCCATGGCCGTTCCATCCACCGGTCCATGAACACAAACCCAAGCCCTCCCCGGCCATGATGGGCGCAGAGGCATCGGGATGAACAAGAACATCGAGATCGGCATCGAGTCGCTCACCAAGCGCTACGGCGACATCATCGCGTTGGACGACCTGGACCTGGACATCGGGAAGGGGGAGGTGTTCGGCCTGCTCGGACCGAACGGGGCGGGGAAGACCACCACCATCAACATACTGTGCGGGCTGGACCGGCCCACCGGCGGCACCGCCTGGGTGGGTGGCCATGATGTGGTCAGGGAACCGGCCCGGGTCAAGCAGCTCATTGGAGTGTGCACCCAAAGCAGTTCGGTGGTCCCCCATCTCACCGGCCGTGAGAATGTCGAGCTGTTCGGGGCACTGCACTCCCTCTCCCGCCGGGAAGCGAAGGCTCAGGCCATCGAACAACTGGGGCGGATGGGGCTAGAAGAGGACATGGACAGACGGGCCGGCAAATACAGCGAGGGGATGAAGAGAAGGCTAAGCCTGGCCATGGCCCTGGTGGCCGAACCGGCCATCGTGTTCCTGGACGAACCGACCGCGGCCATGGACCCCCAGTCCCGCAGGGCAGTGTGGGACGTGGTCAGGGAGTTGAAGAAGGAGGGTCGGACCTGCATCCTGACCACTCACTATATCGAAGAGGCGGAGGCTTTGTGCGATCGAGTGGGGATCATCGACCACGGCCGACTGATCGCCCTCGATGAGCCGAAGGGCCTGATCACTCAATATGGGGAGAAAGACCTGGAGGACGTGTTCATACAGATCACCGGCCGCCGCATTCGGGAGGTGTCGGCATGAACCTGGGCCGCATCATCGCCCTCGCCGGCTCCAACCTCAAGAGGACGTTCCGGGAACCGTCCTTCCTCTTCCTGGTGCTCATGTTCCCCATCGCGCTGACGGTCCTGTTCGGGACAGCCTTCGGAGCGGTTGGCGGAGGAGCCGCGACCTACAAGGTCGGGGTAGTGGATTTGGACCAGTCGTCCCCGGACCACCATTGGTCCGAGGAGCTGACCGCTAACCTAGCGGCCACCAAGATAGTTACGTTGCAGAACTACCAGGACAACGCCTCGGCCCAGAAGGAACTGTCGGAAGGAAAGCTCCAGGCGGTCCTGGTCATCCCGGAGGGCTTCGGAAATGACTGCTCGGCCTACGCCCAGCATCGGGATGATCCGTCCTTGTGGACCACGTGTCAGGTGCGGCTGTATCTCGACCCGGCCTCCCTGGTCTCCACCCAGGCCGTACCGCCGATCGTGCAACAGGCCCTGGACGCTACGACCCATGACCCATCGATGCAGGTGAACGGGCCGATAGCCCTGACCTCGTTCCAGGTCGCCTCGTCGGTGCATCTGACCGCCTTCGACCACATGGCGCCAGGGGTCATCACCTTCGCCGCGGTGTTCCTTACAATGATCATCGGGCAGTCCTTCGCCCTGGACCGCGAGAAGGGTCTGCTCCGAAGGATGAACACCACACCGGTCACCCCCGGCGAGTTCATCCTCTCAAACGTCCTGTCCAACATGGTCATCGCCACCATACAGGTGGGCCTGGTCATCGGCCTGGTGCTGGCGCTCGGGTTCCATTCCTCCGCCACCATCGAGGGATTGACCTTCGCTTTCGTGCTGGTCCTGGCGTTCTCGGTGTGCTCGGTCGGCCTCGGCCTGATCACCGCCTCGGTGGCCAAGAGCCCCAGCCAGGCCACCATGATCGCCTTCGCATTCATAATGCCCCAGATGTTCCTGGGCACGTTCATGGGCTCGAGCCTTTCTGGGGCGGCCCAATCAGTGGGTGCACTGCTGCCCGCTTATTACGTGACGGACGGGCTGAACACCATACTCCTGAGAGGAGCTTCTCTCACCAGCGGGGCGCTCGTCATGGACCTGGCGGCGGTGGCTCTCTTCGCCGTCCTCTCTCTCGTAGCAGGTGCCGTGCTCTTCCGCCGCTTCGGGAACCGGTGATGACTTGGTGACGATAGATACGAAGGGGCTGATGGAGAAGGCGGTCCGTTCCGAGGTGAGGGAGGCATTTCAGACCATGGACCGGCGGCCGGGGCTGCGCATCGGGGCAGGGGCGAGGGCCCCCCACCTCTACTTCGTGGAGGTGCTCATCGACATGTTCCCGGG
This sequence comes from uncultured Methanomassiliicoccaceae archaeon, assembly GCA_964477865.1. Lineage (GTDB taxonomy): Archaea > Thermoplasmatota > Thermoplasmata > Methanomassiliicoccales > Methanomassiliicoccaceae > UBA6. The sequence continues at coordinate 66,784 of CAYZEV010000004.1, forward strand.
CGGGCAAGTGGACCTAGATAATATCCAAAAGGCTTTGAGGGTCTTGCTGTGGCTGGAGGAACGGGGCTATCGGCTGAGCTGTCGTGACGATCGGGCGGTCTGCGGGGAGAAGGCCGTGTCCGAGGGGGCGCTGGAAAACGAGGTGGCCGCCGTCCGGCTCCACGCCGGGGCGGCCTTGAAAAAAGATTATAGTCGGGAGAGGTCCCGGGACTCTTCCTGAGCGTCCTGCTCCTGTTCCAGCAGTTCCCGGAGCTTCTCCTTCTTCTCGTCGGCCTTCTTGGGGGCCGGCGGGGCGGGGATACGCTCCTCGGGCTGGATCTCCTCGGGGGCGGGCTCGAGCTCGGCCATCGCCTCCTCTACGGACACATCCACCGGCGGGGCATCGAACTTCTGGGCCGCGGCCCGGTAGGCCTGCTGGGGGGGTTCCTGCACCGGCGGGTTGTTGTACCGCTTGTTGGTGTCGCGCATCAGCCGCTCCACCTGAAGGTCCTTGTCCGGCATCAGGGTCTCCCGGTCCTTTTCCCGAACATGGGTGTCCGCCTCGGCCAGGCGCTTCATGGCCCACCGCTGCTGGATGGCCTTCCGCTGGTCCTCGGTCTCGATGACCTCGCGGTCGTCCACTGCCGCCGCCTCCTGCTTGTTCCCGTCAACGAAGTTGATCAAGATACGGCAGCGGGGGCAGGCGTCCAGATGGGAGACGCACTCCATGCAGAACAGGGTGCCGCAGTTAGGACACACCGACACCACGCTCTCGCCATGGAACAGGCACTTCCGGCCATGGAACTGATCGGAACTGGGGTAGAAATTGACGGCCTTCGCGTTGGTCCTATCGACCGGGCGGGCTGGCTCTTGCTCTTCGTGCTTCTTGTTTCTCCTGAACATGGGTGTTACCTCTTGGGATTGTTCTACGGTCTCGCTGGAGGCTTCAGGCTGGGCCTGCGGCCTCGTTCTCTTGGACCCCTGCCGGGCCGGGGCGGGGGCCTCCGGCAGCTCCTCGGGCAGGGGGGCGCTCTCGTGAACGGCCCGTCGGCCTCTCGGCTCGGGTTCCTCGGGATTGAAGCTCTTTAATATGCTGACGATGCGGCGGGCGGTGTACAGGCCGACCTCCATGTGCTGCATCACCCCGATGGTGGAGTGAGCGTCGGAGGGCAGCTCCATGGCCGCCCGGACCATCTTCTCGGTCTTCCTGTCCACGGCCTCTGCGGGAAAGTCCATCTTGTTGACCGTCTCGATGTAGGCCATGATCTTCTTGGCCTTGCCCACGTCCCGGTCGGACATGTTCATGTAGACGTCGGCCAGATGGACCCCCTGCTTCGGGTAGTTGGGATTTCCCAGCGTGGCCACCAGCACCTCGTGGGACAGCACCTCATAGGCGTGGAACCGTTCCTCGTCCAGGGCGTCGACGTCCACCGTTTCCTTGTTCTGGAGGTAGGCCGTTACCTCATCCAGGGAGCTGAACGGCAGCCCGCACTCCTTGAACGCCTCCTCCCTGGTGACCTTGCGGTTCTGACGATACTCGTACTCGAGGACCCGGGCCGCAAAGATGGACACCTGGCGCTCCTTGAGCTTCTTGTCCATGACGATGGAGCCCTCGACCGCCGATTCCAGTTTGGGGTCGATCTCCAGGGCCTTGTCGAAGGCCCGCTTGGCATGGTCGAGCTTGTCCATCTTCATGAGGATGCGGCCTTTTCCGCTCCAGGCGTACTTGTCATGGGGCTCGTTGCCCAGCACGGTATCGTAGCAGAGCAGCGCTTCCTCGTCCTTGCCGAGCTTCTCCAGCAGGGCGGCCTTGTTCAGCCAGGCCCGGTTGTTGGTGCGGTCGATCGCTATGGACCGTTCCAGGCTCTCCACCGCCTCCGGCAGCTGCTTGAGCTTGGCCTGGACCACCCCGATGCGCATCCACAGGGCGGCGTTTTCCTGGTCGACCTGGGTCGCCATCGTATAGGAGACGAGCGCGTCCTCCGGCCGGCCGAGCTCCTCCTCGGCCTTGCCCTTGGAGAGCATGGTGGCCACATTGGCCGCTCCCAGCTCGATGGCCCGGTCGTAACATTTGACGGCCTGCTCCTTGCTGCCCATCTTGAACAGCACGTTACCCTTGTACCTCCAGATCTGGCCGTCGTTGGCGTTGAGCTGCAGCCCCTCGTCCAGGGCTGCCAGCGCCTCCTCGTATCTGCCCAGCGCGGCCAGAGCGCGTCCCTGGTCCATGCGGAAGGTGTGATTGTTCGGCGCGATCCGGGCGGCCTCGTTGAACGCCTGGAGCGCTCCGGCCGGGTCCCGGCCCAGGAGCATCGCGCGGCCTTTATTGTCGAGCATTATAGAATCGGTGGGGTCGAGCCTCCAGCCCTGCTCGAAGGCCTCGGCCGCGGCCGGGTAGTTCTCCAGCTGCATCAGGACCAGCCCCTTCTTGTTATAGATGGTTCGGTCGCTCGGATCGAGCTTGAGGGCGTAGTCGAACTCCACCGCGGAGTCCTGCAGCCGGTTCAAGGCCATCAGCGCCTCGCCACGGTCAGCATGGGCCTGCTTGGAGCGCGGCTCGATCTGCAGCAGGATGTTGCAGACCTCCACCGCTCCAGCGTAGTCGCCCTTGGCCATGAGGGCGTCCTTCTTCCGTTCCAGGACCAGGGCGTCCCGGGGATCGGCGTCCAGGACCCGGTTGAAGGCCTTCAGGGCATCGTCCACCCTCCCCAGCGCTTGAAGGGCCACCGCCTTGTCCACGATGGCGGCCTTGTTCTTGGGATCGAGCTTTGTTATCTGGTCGCAGGTGGAGATGACCTCTTCGGTGCGGGCCAGATTCTTGAGCGATTCCTTCTTCGCCTCCAGCACCTCGAGGTCCTTGTGCCCCAGGGCCAGGGCTCGATTGTAGGCGATCACGGCCTCGGCGTGCATGCCGATGCGGGCCAGGGACTTGCCCCTTAGCGTATGGGCGTACTTGTTGTCCTCATCGATGGAGATCGCCTCATCGAAGGCCTGTAGGGCCAGGGCGTGGCGGTCCATGGCCGCGAGGGCGATGCCCTTGGTGACCAGAATATTGTAGTCGTTGGGGTCGAGCTTCAGCGCCTCGTCGTAGGAGACCAGCGCTTCCTCGAACCGCTGGTCGGAGACCAAGGCCATGCCGCGGGACCACCAGAGCCGCTTGTCGGTGGGGTCGAGGGATATGGCCTTGGCCAGGGCCTCGGCGCCCTCCGAGAACCGGCCGGTGGCGAAGAGGGTGTCCCCCTTTACCCGCCAGAACGCAGGGTCACTGGGGAACAGTTGGGTGCCGGCCATGGACCGCTCCAACGCCCTTTCCAGCTTTTTGAGGTTGAACAGTGATATGCACAGGTTGCGGAGAGCGTCCTGGTTCCCCGGCTCCAGTTCCAGCGCCTCCTCGTAGATGCGGATGGCGTCGTCCCGCCGGCCCAGCCGGTCCAGGGCGATGCCCGCGTCCACCAGGCCGCCGGTGTTCTTGGGGTTGACCTTGATCAGGCGCTCGCAGATGTCCAGGACGTCCTTGTCCTTACCGATGCCCTTGTAGGCGTCCTTCAGCGCCACCAGGACCTTTTCCTTGTCCGGGTGGTTCTTCAGCGTCTTCTCCAGGACCTTGACCCCCTCGTGGAACCGCAGCGCCCGAGTATAGGCGACGCCGAGCTCGTACTGGGTCTCGGGGTCGTGGGGGTTCTGGGACAAGATCTCCTCGCAGTTCTTCACCGTCTCGTCGCCCATGCCCAGCGCGACGGAGATGTCCCTCTTGCGGGACATCAGCTCAGGCTCCTTGGGGAACGCCTGCAGGGCGGTGTTCACCGCGTCCAAGGCCTCCTTGAAGCGATGGACCTTGACCAGGGCATTGACCCGACCCTTGTGGACGGCCAGATCGGGCTTTTGGCTCAGCAGCTGGGAGGCCGCCCCGGCCACTTCCGACCACTTCTCCTCGGCCAGCAGGGTGCGGTATAGCCCCTCCACGGCCGGCGGATACCGGGGATCGATCTCCAGGGCCTTGGCATATACCTTCTCCGCTTCGTCCAGGCGCTTTAGCTGCTCGAGGAGGTGCCCTACCTCGACCCAGGTCTCCTTCCGGCGCACGTCGGCCCTCAGCGCCTCTTTGTAGTACTTTACGGCATGCTCCAGCTCTCCGGAGGCCCGGAGCACCTGGGCCTTTCCCAGGTTGCCGCTGAAGGAGGCCGGTTCCGATTCGAGCACCCGGTCGTAGATGGCCGAGGCCTCGTCGAACCGCCGCTGCTCGAGCAATATCCGGCCCTTGACCAGCATGACGTCGATGTTCTTGGGTGCTTGGGCCAGGATCTCGTCCAGCGCCTTGAGGGAGTCCTCGGTCCGCTTGGCCCGCAACAGGGCCTCGGCCTTCTGCAGGGACCACTTCAGCTTGTCGTCCAGGGCGATGAGCACATCGTAGGTCTCGATGTCCGAAGGATCGATGACCACGACCTTTTTGTAGGTAGCCACGGCCTGCTCTTTCTTTCCGGCCCGCTCCAGCACCCGGGCCTTATCGAAGCAGAGCCCTTTGTCTTCCCCCTTCAGCTCCATCGCCTTGTCCAGCAGGGCGATCGATTCCGAATAGGAGCCCTTGGCGGCGAGCACGCGGGCCCGCGAGGCCAGGGCCAGAGGGTCCGCCGGCGCGAGCGTCAGCGCCTTGTCTGCCGCCTTCATCGCGTCATCCAAGGCCTGGGCCTTGACCAGGATTTCCGACAGGATGATCAATACGTCCGCATGGTCCTTGGAATGCGGGCTACCTTTCGGCCCGTCCTTGAACAGCATCTCCTTGGCCTTGTCGAGCTCGGCATGCGCATCTGGACCGCGACCGTTTGCGATATGCAGGTCTGCATTCTCTATCAGCTTTCGAGCCCTAAAGAGCCCTCTAAGCTCCTTGTCGCGGAGCGATTCTAGAAATCCCATCCCATCACCGTAATTGCGCGCTGATTGTACTATGAACATAAAAAGGCTTTTCTAGTCAAAGGCTCCGAACGAAACTCGGCGGCCGGTTGTCGGACGAGCTTGCGGGACGATGCGGCCAAGGGCCATCTGGGCGGTCCATCCTATGATGATGAATAAATTACATGGAAATTATTATATACTAAATATCATCTTTCCTGTCTTTGTCTGACCAACGTCGGACGAATATCTTAGATGGGATGCAAGTATGAACAACAGGCACGGATCGCTCCGCGAAAATGATTTCGATCCCGAAGTCATTGCTTGGATGAAAACCCATACCGTTGGGGACCTGAAAAACCTTGCCCGAGAGATAGAAAGCAAGGGCATGATCGTCAACGGGATTATGGAAACAGTCCAGGCCTTGGAAGAGATCGAGCAAGGACAGCTGTCAAGGATGGGAGGACAGCTGAACTAATCGTGATCGGGGAATGATAACGGCCGCCTTTTAAGGAGAGGCATCGGATGGGGTGCCTCTCCTCCCCCCCTTTCTATTTTTACATTATTTCACACTCAAGAAACTAATTCAGAAGGCCGCCAATTTTTCAAGCGGACATTCGACAGATTGGCCAACGGCGAGCCGACAGTAAGCAATATATCTAAGTAGTCCATTGACTCCAAACAGTAGGTTAGGAACTAACCGAATTCACGCTTGTCTGACATCATGTAAGACCTTCCGTTGAAGGCGTTCGGTGGATGATGCAAGAAGCCCCTGCTGAAGGGGGCAGTTCACCAGGGGAAGATTATTAAAAAACACAAGCAGGTGTAATCTAGTTGGTTAGGATTTTAGCCTTCCAAGCTAAACGCCCGGGTTCGAATCCCGGCACCTGCACTTTTTCCTTTCCATTTCTAACCACTGACCGAAAGAGATCAGAACTCATGAACGGTCGATTGCATTAGTTAGATAATTCTTGCTGATGCCCGCCCCATCACAGGGGTCGTTCGATAATAATTCGATTTCCATAGTACAAACATCAGATAGTTTTTATTATCGGTCTAGCGAATTCGTTATCCGAATCCTGTTTACCATTCCCATTTATTGGCCGAAAATAGGGTGACAATACTGGATCTTCGGTCACTGGAATGGATGAAGGGGGCCAATGGAATGGAGTCCGAGGACGACCTGACAGAGGGAGAGGAGAAAGAGGCGATAGCGCAGATGCTATTGTCGATGGGGCGACTAAAGGAAGCCGAAGCTCTTCTTCACCAGGCTGAACGGCTGTTCCGCGAGTCGGGACATGACGAGCTGTTCCCAGACCTGTACTTGTTATACAGTCAGATTCACCTTCGGCAGGGATTCATCTCCCAGGCGCATGAGGACATCGATAAGGCCGTTTCGCTATCGCAGGGTCAGGACCATCTGGAAGAGAGAAGATGCCTGCTATTCCAACGAGGCCTGGTGTCCCTCAACGAAGGAAAGGAGATCGAAGCGCACCAAGATATGACCAAGTATCTGGAGCTGGCAGAAGGTACTGAGGATGACCGGGCCCAGATACGCGCTCACTTCTATCTGGCTTTGACCTATGAACGGCACGGCGAACCCTGCATGGCGGCGGCCGAGCTCGAGATGGGCAATGACATTGCAAAAAAACTGAGTTCGCCCCATTTGGTGGCCAGACTGACCGCTTTCTTCGCCCACCTCTGGCTCAGGAGAGGGGTTCTGGAAGAAGCGGAGGCATCTGAGACCACGGCCCTCGAACTGATCGACGGCATACCGATCGAGGAGGGGGGGCCCAGCTTAGGCTTTGTCCTTCTTGTCAACGCCGAGCTGCAAGCCGTGCAGTCCAATTGGGAGGAGAGCTTGGACTCTTTCGATCGATCCATCCAAGCTTTCGAAGCCGCCCGACTGGGACATCATTACTTTGATGCGCTGGCCCACTCGTGGTACGGAGAGACCCTTATGGGGCTGGGAAGGATGGAGGAGGGGTGCCGGCACATCGTGGAGGCCTGGTCCCTTTTCGAGAAGCTTTCGAATAAATCTCAGGTCGAAAGGATCAAGAAGGTCACCACGGCGAGCGTCCGTCCCTTCATCGCCACTGATCATGCCTGATGGCCGTTTCGAGCTCCCTCTTCATTTTTGAAGCTCGCGGACCTTCTGCAAGACCAATTCGTAATCGGGCTGAGTGTGCGAATCGAGGGGTACCCACCGGTATCGTATGACCCGGGTCCGGTCCACGATAAAGATTGCTCGAGTGGAATATCCTTTGAGCAGGCTATCATCCGGGCTCATCACATCGTACGTTTTGGCGATCCTGGCATCTGAATCGCTGAGCAGGGGGAATCCCAGGTCCATCTTTTCCTTCCAAGACCTATGGCTCCGTGTACTGCTGACACTGATGCCGATCAGGCCGGCTCCGGCCATTGAGAAATCCTTCAGCATCTCGTTGAACTTCTTAAACTCGAGAGTGCAGGTGATACCAAAGTCGACCGGATAGAAAATGAGGACGACGTTTCCCTTCTCCAGCTCCCCGGACAAGGTCACCACCTTTTCCGAAGCTTCCGGGAGATCGAAATCCGGGGCTTCTTCGCCTTCCATGGGCCCTTTCGCTGCCATCAAGAACGTTCGTTCTAATTATGGAGTGCTATTTATGTTATCGCTCGAGTCCATCTATTTTCATCGAGGGTTAGCTAAAATACACATAGGCCAGTCGTCCCTTGGGCCACCATTCGCAAGCGTGGTGAAGAAGGAATAGCGTGCGGTCCGAGACCCTCTGATCAAAGCGCTGATCGTTCGGGTCAGGAATCAGGAGGCAGTAATGTGGAGACCTTCCGACATTTGATCCCATCTGCCGCGGAATGATCTAGGCGAACACGTCCAGGGACGCGATGTTGCGTCCGCTCCACCGTACCGAGGGTTGGCTAGAAAAGGGAAAGGGGTTGACGAGGGGGGTCGGGCAAACCCCGCGCTCGTCTAGGGATGACACATCTACTTCGATGTCACAACGGACGCCCATGGCTCGGTAGACTTCCTCCCAGCCACAGTCCGCTTCCTCGGTGTCCGTCATCACATCACTGATACTGTGATTGCGGACCCTTTTAATATGCCGAACGGGGGGAGGTCTCCGAAAACCGCAACGTTCCACCTTTATCTGGCTGCCTGTATCGAAGACCGAAAGTACCCTATCTCTTCCGCTTGTGCCGGATACGGACCGCCTCGCCCCTCTTGCTGCCGACCATCTCCGCTCCGGTCATGGCGGCCACTCCCACGCCCTCCAGCTCTCCCTTGCGGACGATGGCCACCTCGTCGCCGGCCCGGATCCGCTCGTCCGCCCCGGTGACCCCCACCGCGAAGAGGTTCCCGCCCAGGTCGAAATCGCCCATCTGCACGGTGTGGATGCCCTGCTCCAGGAGGACCTGGCCGCCGTCCATGGTCAGGGAGAGCATGCCGCGGTCGGGGGTGAGCATGCCGATCTGGGTGTTGCCCTTCATGAACTTGAGATAGGGATACTTGCCGACCACGGTGCAGCCGTCCAGCAGCGCGTTCCCCTCCTTTCCGAACTGGTAGCGGGCCTGCGAGCGCAGGAACTCCACCCGGTCGGCGGCCCGAGGGGCCTTCTCCACCGATGAGCAGGCCGAGACGAGCTCGGACCTCATCCGCTCCAGCGCCTCGGCGGCGGTGGTGCCCTGGCCCTCGGTGGTGTCAACGCAGTCGACCACCTCCCGCACGAAATCGCTCTCCGACCCCAGGTGGGAGATGATCTTGGCAAAGCCGAACGAAGCGGCCCGCTGGACCAGCTGCTGTATCATCGCCACCTCCTCCCGGTCCCAGTTGCCGGTGACCGGGATATCGTACTGCGATGCTGGATAGAATAGCTCCAGCTCGCGGGGGACCGCGCCGAGCGGCGAGGTGATGATCAATTCCTGCACCGCGCAGGAGTTCGGAACGGACAGCATCACTTCCTCGAAGGCCCGGTGGCTCTTCGAGGTGTAGTAGGGCTTCTTGGCCGAGCAGGGGATGAGCAGCAGCACCTTCTTGTGGGGAGCGGGCTCCCACCGTTCCATGATCCGGCGCCGGAACCGCCATACGTCCGGGCGGAACAGCGAGGCCTTCGAGTTGCAGTAGAACGGCGTGCCCACCACCGCGGTGCGCCTCTCCTGGAAATCGTAATGCTCAAGGTCGAATGTCCTCAGCGCGGCGACCATCCACGGGCTGGCGTTGACCCGGGTCTCCACCAGCTCTCTGAGCCTCCCGACCTTGATCATGTGGCGGACCAGCTTCAGCTCCCGCCAGGCCGCTTCAAGATTATGAGATTGGGCCTGCTCCGGCCCGTCGACCAGCCAAGTGGCGTCCTCTACCTTGAGCGAACCTTCGGTCAGCAGCACCTTACCGCGAGTGGCCTGGTACAGCGGAAGGGAGGAGTCGAACAGGTCCACGCCCAGGTACGCCAACAGCGCGAGGTTGGACGGCTCCATGATGCCCGGGGCATAGATCAGACGATCATAACCGATGGCATTGCGCAGCGATACCATCGTCTCCACGAAGGCCCGAGCGTCCCGCCGGAGCTCGAAGGCGTTGCCCAGGACGAACACCTCCTCGGTCCGCCCGATCAAGCTCTTGTCCAGCTTGCCGCGGACCACCACCGCGTTGGTGCCCTCCTCCATCACGGCCTCGTCCCGGCCCACGTCCAGCGGGCGGATGACGTGCTGCTCGAAGCCGGCCAGCTCCTCCTTCCCGGGCAGGAAGATCGAGATCCTAGGCTGCCCTCCGCTCGTCACCTCGGCGTACGGCGGCGCGGGGAAGACCGATGAATGGTGGAACATGATGTTGGGAAAATCAACCTTGGACTGTCCGGTCAGCCATCGTCCGGCGCGGGCCGGCCCGGAACGGTCAGTGACATCGAGCATGCACGTGGATTGGGCTTGTACTAAAAAAACAATGGGGGAAGGGGTTTGGCCTGTTTTTCAGAAGGTATTGACCAGCTGGTGTATCTTCACGATGTCCCTGGCCTCGGCCCATGTTACCATCCTTACGCCTTCCAGGGTCTCCATGTCCCCGGCCCTCTGGCGCAGGTCCGGCTCGACGCAATAGATCTCGCCCTCGAGGTCCATGATGTCCTGCAGTGCCGCCAGGTTCGAGGGCATCGCCACCGCCTCGTTGTTCTGGGCCTTGAGCGCGTTCAGGGTCCCGTCGCCCATCAGTAGGACGTTGGATGTATCCATCAACCCGCTCACTTTCCCGCCCAACGCCAGCCGAGCGCCGGCGAACGCTTCCTCCAGGCCGTACGGCCCCTTGGTGATGAGTACGAGCAAACTTTCGGCCATCTTTTCACCTCGCGATCGTTACCAGGCGGTCCGCCTCGGACGCCATCCGGGAGAAGTCGTTGGTGATGCTGCCGATCTTCGTTCCCTTGATCTCCTCGCCCCGTTGAAAGCCCCGGGCGGCGCAGCAGGTCTGGCAAACGACGACCTCCAGCCCCTTCTCGACCAGTTCAGCGGTCAGCTTCCCGACGTTGGGGAAGCGCTTGGGGTCCTGCCCTTCCTTGATCAGGAACACACCCTCGCCGTAACCGAATATCTTGACATTGTGACCCTTGTCCATGGCCGCCTTGGCCAGCTTCACAGCGACGTTGGAATCCATGTTCATCATGGTGCCGGTCCTCAACTGAATGCATAATGTTGCCATTGTTCCACCTCACAGCGTGATGGTCTGGTCGAACTCCTCCATGATGAGGTCGACCGCCTTGGGGTAATCGATCACCTTGAACCCACGTCCGGCCCGTCCCTTGAAGCCCCGGGCCTCGAGGTCGTCGTCCATGACGTAGATCTCGTCAGCCACGTCGATGATCTCGTCCCTCTTGTCCTTGTACACGGAATAGAGGGTCGCGTCCTCGAACAGCAGGATGCCGATCCGGTCCTCGCCCCCCAGAGCGGCCACGGCGTCGAGGTCGTGGTACTCGTGGGGCGCCTTGAGCAGTATGAACAGTGTTGATGACACAAGCTCACCTCATCCGATGAAGAACTGCATGTCGGTGTCCGCGGCGATATTGAGGAAACCAGCTGCGCCCAGCACCTTGACCCCGTCCACCATCTTCTCCGGGGTGAGGTTCATCACGGACATGGACGTGCTGCAGGCGTAGAGGCTCACCCCCAGGTCCATGGCCATCTGGACCTGTTCCATATAGGGAGGTATGCCACCCTTGGCCATCCGCTTCACGAACATGCCGGTGAACAGGCGGTACATGCCCGGCAATTTCGGCTTGGCCTCCTTCTTCAATAGGGGCAATCCGAAGAACGTGAAGAAAATATGCACTTCCATCCCCATGCTGGCAGCAGTGTTGGCGATGATCATCGCCTCCATGCCCTTGTCGAACGTTCCTTCCGATACCACTATCGCTATTTTCTTTGTATCAGCCATTTATGATCTCTCCGTTGTGATCTTCAATACGTGATTACCGACCGGGAACTCCCGATCTCCTTGATGATGGTCGGGGCGTTGACGATGGTCACGCCGTCCACCAGGTCCTCTTGGATCAATCCTCTCTTCTTGGCGCAGGGCCCGCAGACCAGGAGCCGCCCTCCGCTCTCCAGGAACGTGTTCATGAGGTCCACCAATGGCGGGAACGCCGGGTCCTGGACCAGCTGGGCCTGACCCTTCTTGGCCAGCCACGCCCCTTCCATCTGCAACAAAATGGTCGCTTCCATGTCGGAAACGAGGGCCGTCATTCCCAGAACGAAGGGGATGGTGGCCCGCTCGGAATCGTCCGTGGCATGGGTCGCGATCAGCAGAAGCTTGTCCATGTTGGCCTCACTTCAGCTTCTTGATGCGATAGGTGTAAACGGCGCCCGCTTCCTTCTTCTCCACCAGCTGATTGCCGGTCCTCTGGCACCACGCGGGCACATCTTCCTTGGAACCGGCGTCGTCCGAGATGAGCTTGACCTCGTCGCCGACCTTCATGGTCTTCATCTTCTTGGCCAGCTGCACGATGGGCATCGGGCACATCAATCCCTTGCAATCCAGTATCTCAACCATATGTTCACTTCCTATCGGTTTTGCACGGTTGTGCAGTAACTATATATAACCGTCAGTTTATAATGTTTTCCCAGGATGCGTACGGCGATCTAGAGGGTGCGTTGGGATGCCACCACAGAAGTCAATTACCGCGATATCGACATGCAAGGACATCGTCCAGTGTGCGTTCAGCCTCAATGATTTCGAGGTCGAGGTGTTCAAGGCTACCTCTAAGCTCGGACCGATGCGCGCCGATGACCTGGCCGATAAGATCGGCAAGGAGCGATCGACCGTCTATCGGGCCCTTCAAAAACTGATGAGCTGCGGGATGTGCTTCCGCGAGACCAGGAGCCTGGATAAAGGGGGTTATTATCATGTTTATAGCGCCGTCAGCAAGGATGTCCTCAAGATGAAGATGCAGCACTGCGTCGAGGAGTGGAACAAGCGGATGCAGGATGCGTTGGCCCGCTTCGACGAGCATTTGTTCTAAATGTATGGGGTCTAGCCCCAGATTCACCTGAAATAGATATTATAACCCCCATCGGCCATTCTCAAACGACCGCCATGACTTTCAAAGGGATGGATGTCGTCTCTATTCGCGACCTGACCAGGGAACAGATCGAGCAGATACTTGACCTCTCTCAGAAGATGGTCCCCTATGCTCGTGGAGAGAAGACCACCAAAGCCCTGGACGGGAAGGTCCTGGCCAATCTGTTCTTCGAGCCGTCGACCCGCACCCGGCTGTCCTTCTGCAGCGCCATGGCGAGGCTGGGGGGCCAGTTCATCGAGATCGCCGAGCCGCAGAGCTGCTCGACGGTAAAGGGCGAGACTCTCGCCGACACCATCCGCATGGTCGAGGGCTACTCCGACGCCATCGTGCTGCGGCACCCCCACGAAGGAGCGGCCCGCTTAGCGGCGCACTTCTCATCTAAGCCGGTCATCAACGCCGGGGACGGGGCCGGGCAGCACCCCACTCAGACGTTACTGGACCTCTTCACCATCAAGCAGCAGACCGGTAACATCGCCGGTAAGAAGGTCGTCCTGGTAGGTGACCTGAAGTACGGGCGGACCGCCCACTCCCTCGCCGAGGCGCTGGCCATGTTCGGCGCGGACCTCACCTTTGTCGCCCCGTCCATACTCCAGATGCCCAAGGAGACCGCCAAGCAATTGGAGAAGGAGGGCATCAAGGCCCGCCTTTGCTCCAAGTTGGAGGAGGTCATCGCCGATGCCGATGTCCTCTACGTCACCCGGATCCAGAGAGAACGGTTCCCCGATCCGACCGAATACCAGAAGGTGGCGGGCCTCTACCGCGTCGACAACACCCTATTGAGGGAGGCGAAGAAGGACCTCGTGATAATGCACCCGTTGCCGAGGGTCGGCGAGATCGCCCCGGAAGTGGACTACACAGAGAACGCCAAATACTTCCAGCAGGCCTTCAACGGGGTGCCGGTAAGGATGGCTCTGCTCAATCTAGTGCTGGGAGGCGAGCTCTAATGAAGGACTTCCGGGTCACCCCGATCAGGAACGGAACGGTCATCGACCACATCGAGTGCGGACGCGCCCTCAAGGTCCTCCGGATCATCGGCGTCACCGGCGATGTGCAGTCGACGGTCTCGGTGCTCATGCACGTCCCCTCGAAGGTGGACGGCTGGAAGGACGTCGTCAAGGTCGAGGACCGCGAGCTCGATACCCAGCAGGTGGACAAGATCTCGCTCATCGCTCCCAAGGCCACCATCAACATCATCCGGGACTTCAACGTGGCCGAGAAGCACCAGGTCAACATGCCCGACATCGTCAAGGGCATCATCAAGTGCGGCAACCCCAACTGCATCACCAATAAGTGCGAGCCGGTGGACCCCGAGTTCGTCGTCGAATCGAAGAGCCCGGTGGTGCTGCGATGCCTGTACTGCGACCGCATCCAGGAAGATTTCGCCGACCGCCTGGTCTGAATGGACCGCCGAACGGCGTGAACTTTTCCATTTTCTATTCAGAACCGACGACAGTTCACGCGTATACGATCGCTTCGATTATTAATGAGAGAAAATTATGGAATGGGGGCAATACGCGCCCTTGAGCATCTTTTAGACCTTACCGAAGCCAGACCAGTTCTTCCTTGGTCTTGGTTACGATGCGACCCATGCTCTCCAGGATCTTGCCGTCATCGATCTCCCGGTCCACGGTGGCGACGATCAGCATGCTGGACGATAGCTCGGAGATGAACAGCTTGGTGTTGCGGAAAACGGCGAGAACGTAGTCGATCTTGTCCTTGAAGATGTCGTTCCTGGTCGCCTCTGCGGCCGAGAACATGATGGCGGCCATGGCCGAGAAGGTCTCTGCCCGAGCCGATGACGCTGCCTTGCCGGCGATCATCAGGCCCGTCTTTGATACTATGGAGACGCTCTGAATGTTCTTACCCTGGGGGAACTCCCCATGGATGATCTCTTCAAGGATATTCTCTACCGATTTAGCGTCCTGCACTGACCTTCCTCCACGATATTAACACCAGGGTAACCCTAGGTCGGAGGTAGATAGCGATAGCATGATTATAAATCCATTCGTCCGAGAACCAGGGCCATCAACTATGGTCGATTGCGAGCGAAAACGTCATCGCAGCCACTCATAATAATGGAAGGTGATTGAGGCATAACAGTCTAGTAATATGTGGCCATAGGGCACTTCAGGAAAAGAGCGTTTCACATGCCCAAAGTCTTCGTCCTGACCGGAATGCCCGGAGCGGGCAAGGAAGAGTTCGTCAAGGTGGCCCAGATGGACGGTTACTCCGTCATCAGGATGGGCGACGTGGTTCGGCTGGAAGCGGAGAAGCGCCAGGTGGTCATGGACGACCGCGGCGTCGGGGGGTTCGCCAGCTCGGAGCGGCAGGCCCACGGCCCGGGCATCTGGGCCCAGCGATGCCTTCCCCTTCTGGGGCAAGGTAATGTGGTCATCGACGGCTCCCGCAGCGTGCCGGAGATCGAGGTGTTCCGTTCCTCGCTGGGAAAAGGCGTGAGGCTGGTGGCCGTCCACACTTCGCCGGACCGTCGTTTCGAACGGCTGCGGAGCAGGGCCCGCTACGACGCCCCTCACACCTGGCAGGAGTTCAGGGAGAGGGACGAGCGGGAGCTGGGCTGGGGACTGGGATCGCTGATCGCCCTGGCCGACGTGATGATCGTCAATGAGGGCTCTTTAGAGGATTTCCGGGCCAAGGCGAAAGAGGAGCTGGACCGGGCATGGTGAAGTTCAAGGCGGTCCGTCTGTGCAAGCAGGATGCCATGTCCATCGTCCCGACCGAAGTGATCCGTTTCAACCTGGAGAAAGCCGCCGAGCTTCTAAAACAGAAAGGTTACGAGACCATTATGCAGGGCCCCATGCTCATCGCCCGGTCGACGGACATAGAGATCACCCTGTACACCAGCGGACGCATGCTCATCTCCCGGGTCGAGAGCAAGGAGAAGGCCGCCTCGGTCGCCGAGCTCATCTACGAGGCGGTGGAAGGTTCGCTGGAACCATTGGTCGTCAGAAGACCATGAGGGATCGAGGCCGGGGCGGCCCTCTCAAGGTCCTCAGGACCCAGCCGTAGCTCGGTCCTGGTCCCGTCCCGGTAGTCGACGGTCAGGAATATGTGGTCGTCCTCCAGGCAGAGCTCGATGGAGCGCAGGTTCGAGATGTAGGACGCCTCGCGCCCTTCCACCTCTGCCCGGCGGAGGATACGGTAGTCCTCCATCTCTCTGATCATGCGGTAGCATCGGGAGATGGACATGTGGCATGTCTGAGCGATCTCCTTGGCCGATCGTGGTTTTCTGTCTATGGAAGACAGAATGCGCCTGCTGTCCACGTCACAGGTCAACTGTGCTATATCGAAATACATTGCATCCCATCCTAAGTGACCTACCAGTCGGCGGATATATAGGGCTTGGTCTCAGATTATCCGCGTTGATTTCATTAAGCCTTTTTTGCGATAGCCAGATGCAGATTTTTCTGACTTTTTTTTTAGACGTTGAATTATCCTCACTAGAATTATATACGCACTCGCCGCTTTCCACCTGGCCGTCTTGGGATGCGGATGAGGAGATCAAAACGGTTTGTCTTAGTCCTAGTTATCTCAGCTTTAATGCTGGTAGGGCCCCTCGGCGGTCTGATGGCGGAGCTTAACCAGCCTCAATTCACCAGTGCTCCTGTTTCTGCCCAAGCTGAACAGTACAGCCCCCAAAATGTGTTCATCCCTGGTGCGACCTTCGACCACGTTTCTGAGGTCTACCCTCTGGCGGCAGAACCAAGGGACTTCGCCTTAGGGGATCTAAATGATGATGGCTTTTCCGATATAGCGGTTGTTTTCAATGGAAGTTCAATCTACATATTCAATGGCACAATGTCCGGCATCCTTGATGCCCGCCCCTGGATCATCAGTCTCGCATCCAAAGGCATATCGGACATCAGAAGCATAGCGATAGGGGACCTCGATAGGGACAATTTGAACGATATTGCCATAAGTTATGCGCTCCCGGTCCCGAGGATTTCCATCTTTTTCCAGATTAATAATTACAATCCCGCTTCCTGCAAGGACCTACCATCCCTATTGGCCAATTCCGATCCCTATCAAATCGCCATCGGCAACTTCAGCGACGATACCTATAACGACCTGGTCCTCACCGTGAAGCGAATCCCGAACAACCTGCTGTACATATTCAAGAGCCCGTTCGCCGATACTGATCTACGATACATTCCCTTCAATGGAATCACCAATCCACAGCTCCTCTCGGTAGGCGCTATAAATAACGATGATAAGCCGGACATATTCATTGGCAACCTGTCTGGACGAGACGGTAAGATTTTCGAACAACCCCTGACCTTCACCGACTGGTTCTTCGACACCTGGCCCTCCAGCACCCTGCTGATCCCTGGCCAGATATCGGATGCGAAACTGGCCAATATGGGCGGTGCCGGGACGAAGGACCTGGTGTTGATCAATAGCCAGAACAATAGGGTCGAGGTCTGGTTCAACACGGGCAGCGGCCTGAGCGGGGGGACCGTGCAGGTAATAGGCATTCCCTCAGGGACTCAATCGGTGTCGGTTGGAAATCTATCTGGCAGCAATGCCCCAGATATCTCTGTGACCAATGTGGCAAGCAGCAATTGTTCAATCTATTTCCCTACCACCATGGCGAGCTGGAGCAATACGCCCAACCTTACTGCGCCCAGCGACAAAACACCTTTGAAGACCATAGTCCGAGATACTGATTTACCTCTGCCAGGTATTTACGTCCTAAACAGAGGAAGGAGCGGTCTGAACGGATCGCTCGAGTTCTTTCACTATGTGGATGGTAACTTAACCAGCGCCCAAAGGGATGTTGTCCTTTCAGGCTCATCGCCTGGAGATGTGGCAGCAGGGTCGCTGAATGGGCACAACATAACCATAGCCACGGTGCTCCCTTCATCCAACCAATTATGTCTATACGATATCAACGCCAGCAGGAAATGGATCCTAAGCACTGGCAGCTCTCCGAATAAAGTGATCTTCGGGGACTTTAATGAGGATGGATTCAACGATATTGCCGTCCTCAACTCTGGCTCGGCAACGATCAGTATCTACGATGGTTCGACCGATCTGTTCACTAGTCTATCTCCAAATGTAACACTAGATCTAGGCATCGCCTTACCATCGAGCATTGGCATTGTTAGGCCAAATGGGGGGACGATGATGACCAACCTCGTAGTCGGTTATAATGGTGGAGTGGCCATTGTCTATGATCCACTTGGTTTGTTCACTGTAGAGAAGGTCACTTTAGGAGGTGGAGGCAACCGTAGCGAGGTGATCTCGGGAAAGTTCTTTTCGACCGGTAATGGCGGGGACATCGCTGCTCTGAACAAGGAGGGAGGGTTCCTGGAGATATATCGTCGGAGTCTCACGGGGTCCCCCGGTTCATATTTCACTCAGATCATCACCCTCGACAAGGCCACTTATTTGGGCAATTCCCTTACGTCGGGAGACTATAATGGTGATGGATTAACAGATCTAGCAATGGGCACAACCTCTTCCTCCATCCTGCTCTACAACCAATCCCTAACTAATGGTTTCCTGGATAACCAGGTCCGATCATGGACATTCTCGCTCCCCTCATCGACCGCCATTGTGTCCTCAGGAGACCTAAACGACGATGGTCGATGCGACCTTTTAGTAACTCATAGTGATGGACCGTTCATCAACGCATATCTCAGCAAGCAAGGTTCAGGATTCGTAAGGACAATCGAGTTCACATCTGGGGGCGTGGCCGCCTCGGCAACCATAGTTGACCTGAACGGCGATAAGAGGAGCGATGTGGTCTCAACCGCTATCGATTCTTCCAGCCTAGGGATATGGTTCCAGAACAACCTCGAACCGAAGGCTTCGGCAACATTGAATGGGACCGCCACTGATGTGATCACCATTACAGAAGGTAACAGCATCGCATTCGATGGTGCCTCGAGCACAGATTCGTTCTCTGATCAAAACAATCTGCAGTTCCTCTGGACCTTTGGAGATGGGGCCACCAGTGAATCGAAATCTTGTTATCACACGTACAACGAGTCCAGCGTCAGCACCTACGACGGACAGTTGATGGTGACCGACCGAAATGGCCTCAGCAACACGACCAATTTCAAGATCACCGTAAATGACATCTCACCGGTCGCCTCGTTCCTTTTCGAGCCTGACTACGAAATTGAGAACTCCACCATCTGGTTCAACGATACTTCATCGCACTATGACACCATCACTACCTGGACGTGGGGCATCGGGGGTGATACCTTCGCGTACACACAGAACGCCACGCACAGGTTCACTCAGGACGGAACATACCCGGTTTGGCTAAACATAACCGAAGGCGATGGCGACTGGAGCAATACGTCACGGGTCGTGCACGTCACGGACGGCGTTCCGGTGGCAGGCATTACGCCCTCCAATCTGATCATTGACGAAGGACTTACCATTACATTCAATGACGATTCGACTTCCTCTCAGGATGCCATCACTAACTGGACATGGAACTTCGACGATGGTACCGATCCGATCTATACCGAGGATGCAACCCATCCATTTGCCGTGAGTGGCACTTACAATGTCACCTTGACCATTGTTGATTCCGATGGATCCACCTCGATGGCCAATGTGATCATTACTGTGCTCGATACGGCACCGGTGGCGTCGTTCACCGTCTCCAAGCTCGAACCGTTAGAAGGAGAGACACTAATTCTCACCAGCACCTCCTATGCCTACGATGGGATCGCCTCTTTGAAATGGGAGCTGGATGGACACAATTACACAACTCCGAACATCAACTACATCTTCTGGAATCCCGGTGACTACCTAATCGCCCTGACCGTTGTGGATGCCGATGGCACCACAACAAGGTCTGAGCGAACTATTACCGTACAATCCACCTCTCCCACCATTGGTCCAATCACCACCAGCGGTGGCCAGATCACCTTCACCATGGACGAGCAGATCGACTTCCAGGTCTCGGCACAGCCAGCCCTCGTGCCCATCCACGGGTATGCCTGGGACTTCGACTATAATGAGGCCGACGGGTTCGTGGAGACCCCAGGCATTTCTATAAACCAAACCTCCTGGTCATATCACACGCCCGGTGAGTACGTCGTCTGCGTCCAAGTTTGGGATTCGAACTCCTGTAATCAGACGACCCTGACCGTCGTAATCCAGAACATGAGGCCGGTAGCGTCGTTCACTGTTCAGGCAACTGGCTCGAGCAACTACAGTTTCGATGCGAGCATGAGCTGGGACACCGCGAGCGACAACTCGTCATTACAGTTCAGATGGAACTTCGCTGATGGTACCGGCTGGACCGCTTGGTCCTCTTTCAAGAACGCCTGGGTAATCTACACAGCACAGGGCAACTACGATGTTATCCTGGAAGTTCGTGACCAATGGGACAAGAGGGGAACAATTTCTATTCTCGTGGACAATGGCCCGCCAACCCTGGACCTGGACATGAGCACCGTTTTGACAAAGGCGTACCGCGGTGACAGGCTGGTGGTGAGGGTCAACGTCACCGATGTGTCCACCATCGAGCAGGTAGTGCTCTTCTACGACGTAGACAATGCTACTTACTCGATCACCATGAGCCGCCTCGCCGGTACCGACACATACGTGGCAACGATCCCGTCGCTCAACTTCACCGGACCATTGACCTACCATGTTGAAGCCGAGGACGTTGGCGGGCATCGTTCCGTCTCCACACCCATGAGCGTCTCGGTGCTGGAAAGGCCAAGCGACGACTGGATATACGTTCTGGCAGTAGCTCTGGCCACCATTCTAGCCATCCTCTTCTTCTATTTCCGCGCCCTTAAGATGGTAGTCGACGAGGTGTTCTTCATCTATGAGGACGGCAACCTCATCGCTCATCAGACCCGACGGCTCAAGCCGGGCATGGACGATCAGATCCTGGGCGGCATGCTGGTGGCCATCCAGAACTTCGTGCGCGACTCGTTCAAGGACGAGGCCTCCACCGGCCTGAACCGCATGGACTTCGGGGAGAAGAAGGTCCTGGTGGAGAAGGGTGACCACATCTATCTGGCGGTGGTGCTCCACGGCACTCGTGAGGGAAAGGTACCCCAGCGTATGAAGGATACCATCTTCCAGGCGGAGGCCGATTTCCGCGACGTCCTAAATGACTGGGACGGCGACCTGGACAAGTTCCGGGGGATCAAGGACCGCGCCGGCCCTTTGTTGAAAGGGAGCGTGATGGACGTCCTGCCCGCGCATGGCCAGGACACAGAAGGATCGGCGGAAGAGAAGGCGCTCGACGCCGAGACAATCGATTGCCCAGTATGCGGGGTCCATGTTGGGCTGGCCTCAACTAAATGCCCCAACTGCGGCGCCACTATGGCATTGGGCGAGCTTGTCGACATGACCAATGAGAACCAAGAAGATGGCGGGCCGGGCAGGGCCTGAGCACATTCGGACGCAGGAATATATTCCCAAAGGTGAACTACCCCTCAATCAGGGCTTCTTGCTTCATCCATCGGACTTGCACCACCATGCTAGGTGACGTAGCGGTCCAGTGTCCACAAGCGAGTTCCGGTCGTTCCGACCGTACCTTCTCAATTCCTTTGCTAAGGATATTGATAGAAGCGTTATGATCACGCGACAGCGACAGACCGCAGTATGGGCAGTCGTGTCGCCTATCATCTAGTGACTTGGGAACGGGTTTACCGCAGCTAGAGCAGTCGATGCTCGTGTTCCTCGGATCGACCTGAACGAACAGCTTACCAGCGTTTTCAGCTTTGTAAGCTAGTTTTTGGTTCAGCGAGCTCCAAGCCGCATCGGATATGCCCCTCGCCAGTCTGCGGTTCTTGACCATGTTGCTTGGTTGTAACTTTTCAGTCATGATCAGGTCATAGTTGTTGACGTACTCTCTCGATACCTTTTGCTGGAAATCGTTCCTCTGGTTCTGAACATGCTCGTGAGTTCGAGCGACGATGATGCGTTGTTTTTCCTGGTTCTTTGAGCCTTTCTGCTTCCTGCTCAACCGTCGTTGCTCTTTCCTCAACTTCTTCAACGCTTGCTTGAGATGTCGAGGGTTCTCGACCTCGTTACCGTCACTGTCGACGATATACGATGTCAGGCCGACGTCGAGGCCGACCGCCTTTTCGATATCGATGAGGTCGAATTCCTTTGAGCCATTGTCCACGATGATATGGGCGTACCATTTCCCGGATGGCATGTGCTTGATCGTCACCTGCTTGATCTCGCCGACGATTTCTCGGTGCAAGCGTATCGGGATATCGCCGATCTTCGACAGGTGTAGAAGGCCGAACTTATCGTTCTTCGGAAGAAGCTTGAATCCAGACTGGTTGTATGTGAAGGTCTTGAAACGGTGCTCATTTTTATAGCGAAGATTGCCTACCTTGCGACCACGCTTCTTCATCTCCCTCAATGCGGCGAGGTTGGCGAAAAGATGAACAACCTCGTACTGAAGTGTTTTAGAATGGACCAATTCTAAATCTTTGTTGGTCTGCTTCCAGATCGGCAGCAGGTTCTGCAAAGTTAGTCGATTGTGCTCGCCAGCATTGTACGTTTCCAGTAAAAGGTTATACGTGTACCGGCACACTTCCTTCGTCCGCAATAGCTCATGCTCTTCCTCTTTGTTTGGGTAGAGGCGGCACTTGTGGGCGATCGTTATAGGGCACCACATTTCTTGAAGACATCCATATATAAACGTCATACGGGGAGGTCAGTGAAAGTGTTATAACCCTTATTCCCAAACTTTCGCAGAGGGACATCACCATCACATTAAGTTAATATCCAGCCTTCTTCTTTTACCCCTATGCTGAGCCTGGAGAGCCTGGCCATCGTGCTGACGTTATGCGCGGCGCTCTCGGTGCTCTCGTACCGGTTCGGACTGCTCACCGCGAGCGGCGCCTCGGCCTCGTTCATCGTGGGCATGATCATCGGCCTTTTGGGCTCGGTGGGCTGGCTTCTCACCCTCATAGTCTTCACCTTCCTGGGCTTCTTCGTGACCAAGTTCCGCTTCCAGATGAAGGAGAAGAAGGGGCTCCAGGAAGGGAAGAAGGGGGAGAGGACCTACCGGAACGTCCTGGCCAACGGCCTCGTGCCGGTGCTCGTGGCGGTCATCACCTATCTCCTGGGGGCGCAGGACACCACCCTGGCGGCCATAGCCTACATCTCGGCGGTGGCGGTGGCGGCGGCCGATACCACCGCCAGCGAGCTGGGGGTACTCTCCGAGCGCACCTATCTGATCACCACCGGTCAGCGGGTGCCGCCGGGAACGGACGGCGGCATCTCCGGTATGGGCACGCTGGCGTGCATCGTCGCCTCGGCCTTCGCCTCCTACATCGGCTGGATCATCATCGTGCAACAGCTCTACGATCCCCTGATCCTCATTCCCGTGGCCATGGGGGTGGTCGGCTGCATGATCGACAGTCTCATCGGCGCGACCCTGGAACGAAGGGGGCTGGTGGGCAAGCTCCATGTCAATATACTCTCCATGGCGGCAAGCAGCCTCCTCGCCGGCGCCATCTATGTTGCGCTCTAGGCGCTGAGAACGGTATGCGCCTCAGAGAAATGCTTTTATACATGTTCTCTATTGTGAGGGTTGGTGTGACGGCCATAGCGGCGGGGATACACCCGGTCCCATTCGAACCCGGCAGTTAAGCCCGCCAACGTTCCACATTGTACTGCGGTGCGCGAGCCCGCGGGAACTGTGGAGCGCTGTCAGCCACTTTTATCCTCCTCTTGATCCAAGCTACCTGTATCGAAAAATGTTTTACGCTAGGTGATGCTACCTCGGCTAGCTCGGTGCAAGTATGGACTTCCCTCCTGAGACCATAATTCTCATAGTGGCCGTTCTGATCGTGGCCGCCGTCGCCTATCTCCAGCTTCGCTATATCCGTTCGAAGAAAGAGGTAAAGCTCGAAGGCGTCATGGACGCGGACGATGCGTACAACGCGGTCGTCACCACCAGGGCCGTGGCGACCTCCCTGCGCGCGGCCGGCAGGGACACCACCGATGCGGACGTGCTCATCTACCAGGCCGAGAACGCCTACGAACGCCGAGAGTTCGCCAACAGCATCGATCTGGCCTCCCGGGCCAAGACCGCACTGCGCAACTGCAAGGAGAAGGACCTGTTGTCCTGCCCCGCCCCTCCTCCCGGGGCGGATAAGGGAGGCGATGAAAGCAAGGAGGTGCCGGCCCACGCCGTCACCAAGCTGCCCGCCAACTACCTGGAATCAAAGTTCGTCATCGATACCGTTCGCAGTGGGCTCCCCGAAGCAACGCCGGAGGTCAGGGAGGAAGCGCAGCGGTCGCTGGACCTCGCCCAGGCGAGCTTTGACAGTGAGAATTACGTTGAGGCGCTCAAGCAGGCCATGAAGGCCAAACGAGCACTGGGCGGCGGCGAGAAAGCGGAAAAGGCCAGGCCGGTCGCGGTGATCAAAGAAACGCCGAAGCCACCGGTGGCCGCCAGATCCGGAAGCTGCCGGAGCTGCGGGGTCGACCTCGGTCCCGCCGACGAGTTCTGCCATGCCTGCGGCGCTGGCCAGGGGACCAGGGCCTGTCCATCGTGCTCCCAGGAAGCGTCATCGGACGATGTGTTCTGCCGTAAGTGCGGGACAAAGATCTGACCGTGCCTAGGTCGGTAAACGAGATATCGGTGAATGGGGCTGGAACATCGATGCCCCTGACTGTCACTTTTTTATACGGCTCGGCTCATGTTCCGAGCGTTCACCATGATGCTGGTCAAGCTGGGCGGCAGTGTCATCACCGACAAGATGAGCTACCGCACGCTGCGGGACGAGGCGGTCCGCCGGCTGGCCCAGGAGATCGCCGATTCTAAGCAGGAGGTCATGATCGTCCACGGGGCCGGTTCCTTCGGCCATGTCATCGCCGCCGAGCATCAGCTGCAGAAGGGCTACCGCGACGACTCCCAGATCCCCGGCATGGCCCGGGTCATGGAGGATGTCCGGACCTTGAACCTGGCGGTGATCGCGGCCCTGGACGACGCGGGCGTTCCGTCGGTCTCCCTCCCGCCCTCGGCGGTGACGGAGCTG
>CAYZEV010000005.1:0-83216 GCA_964477865.1 uncultured Methanomassiliicoccaceae archaeon
GATGCTCACAACCGCGACGACCACCAGCGCACCCCGTGTCGCCGCGCCGGTGCCGGATCTCGCCGCCGGTGGGAATTTCCCTGCACGCGTCAGCGCAGCTGTGGCATTGCTGGGCGAACCGCTGCATCGCCTCGTCATCGAACCGCTCGCAGCTGTCGGCACAGTCATCGCACACGTCAGCGCATAGGGCGCATATGCGGTTGACGAACCTGGACGATCGCAACATGACCTCTTCGTTGAGCTCGCATATGGCGGTGCAATCCCGCATCAAGGTGATGTGCCCGACCTCGGCATGCTCCCCTCCTTTCTGCAGGCAATAAGCGATCATCTCGGTGGAGGAGCTATGGCAGTTCCGGCAGGCCTCGATGCACCTTTCCACGTCGGCGCTCCTGTTCATGATGGTCGATTGTGGCAAGTTCATCCCACGTAGCCTCTTGCCAGGCCTGACTATATACGATTTTCTCATCGGACCGGTGGAACCCGTCAGATGGCGACCCCGGGGATGACCGCCAGGACGTAGGGCCAAAAGGGTCGGTGAGATGAATAAATCTATCAGAACATCTATAAGAAATTAACTAATTAGTAATAATAAAAAAGGGCCCCGGTGGGCCTAGAAATAATACCAGATGCTGTCGTAGTCGTTGGGGTCCTCCGACCGCTCCTGCAGCCGCTGCAGGTAGCTCAGGATCGGCACGTCGTGATAGACATAGGTCGGGACGGACACGATGTTCTTCTCCCAGGGATGGAACTCGTAGATACGCTCCCCCTGTGGCGAGAGCATGATCAGGTCATGGTTCTGCCATGCCCCTAGATTGTTCTTGCCGAGGGCGGGGATATTGAACACCGGGACGTCCGTGCGCGAGAGCCCCGGGATCATGCGGGCCTCCTCCTTGCGCTCCTGCAGGATGCGGGCGATGGGGACGCGGTACCAGTCCGTCTCCTCCTTGCCCTTGGCGTTGAAGGTGTAATAGGGGTCGATGCCGATCTGCTTCATGACCAGGCGGAGGGCGACGGTCTCGAACCGGCGGCTGTTCTCCATGGTGAAGACCTGCTGATTGTAGACGGATAGTCCGTCCCGCCGTATGCTATCGATGCAGTGGGCCGCGGCCGGGGTGACCTCATAGGGGTGCTCGAAGTGGGTGACCAGGCACAGCTCCCGGCGGGGCGGGTCATTGAACAGGCCCAGCATACGGACCAGGTCATGGGTGAAGCGCATCGGCAGGACGACCGGCAGCCGCGTCCCGATCCGAACCCGCTTGATGTGGTCGATGGAGGCGATCCGGGTCAGCAGCCACAGCAGATAGTTGTCGGTCAGGAGCAGCGGGTCCCCTCCGGTGATGAGGACCTCGGAGACCAGGGGGTGCTCCTCGAACCAGCCCAGGGCCTCCTCGAGCTTGGCCCTGGTCGCCTGGGCGTTGGGGCTGAGGACGTCATCGATCTCCCAGTTCCTCTGGCAGTAGACGCAGATCTGGGCGCAGCTGTTGTACGGCTTGAGGATGGCGATCATCGGGTACCGCCGGGTCACCAGGTCGACCGGGGAGGTGTCCCCTTCCCGCATGAAGTCAAGGCTGCCCTCCCGTTTCGTGCTGAGGACGCTGGTGACGTAGCTGAGCGGAGGGATGACCTGGGCCCGGACCGCGTGGTCGTACCGTCGGTGCGGCTCGTGATCCATCAGCGAAAGGTAGTACGGGGTGATGCCGAACGGCAGGTGGTTCGCCGTGGCCAGGGAGATCGCTTCGCGCTCCTCGGCGCTCAGCTCGATGAGCCCTTCCAGGTCCTCAACGTTCCGGCGGACGTTGCGGAGCTGCCACCGGTAATCGTCCCATTCGTCCTCAGTGGCGCCCATCGCGCTCAGGATCCTCTCGCGGTTCTGGCGCCGACGGTGCACCACCTCGGCATCCAGGCCGGTGGGGTACGCCTCGATGAGGCGCTGGCAACGGCCGGCCATCACGTCCAGGAAATCGGACCGTTGGACCGCTCCTTCCCGCCCGGCGGTCTCGAAGAGGGGCGCCTCCTCCCGGTAGATGTCCGATCGGGCCAGCGAGCCCTTTATGATATGATATAGGTCCAGGAAAAAGGCCCTCTCCGCCGGGGCCACCGATCCTTGCCGGACGATGCGGACCGCTTCGGACAGGGTGCTGCAGCCGCTGACGCTCTCATTGCGCCGGGAGATCAGGTTCCTGAGGACCTGGATGCAGTACAGTCCGTTCACCCGTTCCAGGGCCTCGGCCGAGCATTCGAGCGAATGATAGCGCATCTCCCTCCTGAAAAAAAGTTCGAACAGCATCGAGCGGGCCTGTTCGAGGTCCTGGTCCGAGTTCAAAATGTCAAAGAGCTCTCGGTCCATTTTTCTGAGGTGGTCGGTGTGGATCGAATCGAAGATGGAGTCTCCCCTTCTTCCGAACCGCAGCTCTTCGTCCGCCCCGCTCTTCTGCTTTCCTATTGTCGAATAATCCTCGTTCAACTTATTCCTCCGATGAGGTCTCTGGGATCATTGTTCTAGAAGCGATCGCCAGTGACGAAAACATATTGACCTCATCATATTTCAGAACATGTGCAGGTACGTCGTATTCGAAAAATATAATATTATTATGCCTGTCCCAGGGGCGGATCGGCGGGCAGGTGCTGGCCACCCACCATCTCGGGTCCATCGCCACCTACCAGACAGGAAATATCCTCGGCGGGTCTGGCCAAAAATTAATATATGGTCAGCGGGTTCAGCGCTACGGGCTCATGGTCTAGCGGTTATGACGTCTCCCTCACACGGAGGAGACCGCCGGTTCGAATCCGGCTGAGCCCACTCTTCTTCTAATCCATATCTACTCACTGAATTTCCAAGGCTTATGCTCCAACCATACGCTGGCTATGCGCATTTATGAATTACATTGAAATCCCTATTTGCTGTCTGGACTTCGGGATGTTTGGTCTCACCTTAGGTTGTAAGCATCCGGTATCATATCGATACCGGACCACCAGATACCAATTCGCATCAATCAAAAGCAATACCATGGCCGAATGGGGACTGGCTCTGAACAAATAATATATTGAAAAATACTCCCTGGAAATGGATCAGGTTAATTATCACATTCTTTTTGGTGGTGCAACCTCTGGTGGCAGGTCCCGGCAAAATCAGCAAATACTCTCTGAAGCAGTAGCGGGTAAGGAGTGCTCGACCCTTTTAAGGAAGGAATGAATGAACGATAAACGCGGCTCAGGCAGGACCGGTAGGCCGGCGAAAATCCCCGGTGAGATCCCGACCAGGGAGAGGATATTCGACGTGTCGATCGACCTCTTCGCCGAGAAGGGCTATGACCGAACCTCGGTCCGAGACATAGCCAAGGCAGTTGGCATCAGCGAGAGCGCCGTCTACAGACATTACGAGAGCAAGGACGCAATCCTCCGGGCGATCTTCGATCAACTCGTGAACCAGGTCTATGCTCCATTGCCGCCGAAGCAGGGAGCCCCCAAGCAGGCTTCGATCTTCAGGCAGATTCTGGAAGGGCTCCCGCAGTACATCGAGGCCAACCCTCAGCTCGTCAAGATCCTCCACATCCTTTTCTACGAGATGAACCCGAACCAGGAGATAAAGGATTATATAAAGCGAGAGTACGGGGTCAGGGCGGACGAGTACACCGAGGCGCTGTTCAGAAAGGAGATGGAGGCGGGAAGGATCAGGACGTGCGATGTGAAGGCGCTGGCGGTCCTTTTCAACTCGTTCCGCTTCGCCTGGCTTTTCCAAACCTTCATTATCGGCTTTGGCAAGCCGCACGGCATCGAAAAGATCGAGAGCGAAATGGAGTCACAGATCAAGCTGTTCGAGCAGCTGACCGCGACCTAGGCAAATCGCATCATCCTCATCAAACGAGCGTTTTTCATGGCTGTGCATCCAATGAATAAGTGAGTTAGTGTTAACTTATTTATATCAGTACGTGCGTTACATAAGTTAGTGAGCGTTTACTTATCTCCGGAACAAGGGGATGGCAAGGCTCTGACACCACAATAAAGGGTAAGGAAGGACAAGGAAGGGGAAGGACATGAAGGTGCTCGTAATAATGGGAAGCCCCCGAAAGGGCAACACGTATCGCGCATGCGAGGAGTTCAGAGAGTATGTGCAGAAGGGATGCGCGGCCGAGTTCGAATACGTTTGGCTCAAGGACATCGATATGAGGCCGTGCAGGGGATGCTTCGTCTGCTTCCCGCAGGGGGAAGTGAAGTGCCCTCACCAGGATGACGTCAGATCGATCGTGAAGAAGATGGACGAGGCCGACGGCGTGGTCTTCGCCTCGCCAGTATATACGAACAATGTCAGCGGCCTGATGAAGGCGTTCATCGACCGCATCAGCTACAATGGGCATAGGCCCCGCTTCTTCGGGAAGAAGGCGTTCTTCATCTCGACGACCGGCATGTTCGGGACAAAGACGGTGCTGAAGTACATGAGCTCTGTCGCGGGTGGATGGTGGGGCTTCGACGTCGTTGGCAGTGTCGGAGTGGTCACCCCGAACGGGGCGGTGCCAAAGTACCGCAGCGAGCTCAACTCGAAGCTACTGGCGAAAGCAGCAAGGAAATATGCCCGCGCGCTTCTGCTTAATAAGGCGAGGAGGCCGACCCTGAAGGACGTCATCGTGTTCCATTGGGCGAAAGGAGCGATCTCCCAGCTGGAGGAGGTGTCGCCGGCCGATTACCGCTACTGGCAGGAGAAGGGATGGCTTTCCAAGGACGCAAGGTACTACACCGATGTGCCGGTCAATCCACTCCATCTAGCGATAGGGAAGCTCTTCGAAACGCTCCAGAGGAACAAGGCAAAGAAGGAGCTGAGGGTCGCGTCGGCAAGGGCGGGGCTGCCAAGCCAATAATTTTCTATCGGGGGATGAATTCCAAGGGGGAATAATAATGAAGATAGAAAAAAGAATGAAAACGGCTGGAATAGTCGCCTGTATTTCTGCGATAGTATTTGCTATTCCGCATTTTTGGTTCTGGTTTGGAGTATCTCTCGCCTTTCCAGGAGACTTTCAAACCATGCCCCATGCCGACATATTATGGATTGTTGGCGGATTTGCGATCCTGGCCGCAATCTATGCGATAGCATTCACTCGTTCTTCTTTGGTAAGACGTTTACCGGAATTGATCGTTGCGCTTCCGGCCTGGTTCGGGGCGATCGGTTTTACTCTGTGGGGTCTTCTCTATTTTAATCTTCAAATTCAGATCGCGATCAACGGTATCCAATCAGCACCGGAATATGCTGCAAACAACGCAAGCCCGAACGCGGTCTGGGGGCATTACTGGTATTCATTGTTCATCATATGGGGTTTGTCACTTGGGATTGCAGCATTTTATTTCCATAAATTAAAAAAATCTCAAGCCCAGACAAATAAATAATGAAAAGATCTCTTCCAAGGTCAGAGAGGACCTGACCCCCTTTTTTTATTGCAATCAAATAATGGAAATCCAGATGGTGTCAATGATGTGTCTGGACAGATTTGAACGGGGCCCATCGATAAAAAATTAGAATAAAGGGTTTTGTCAAGCTAGCTCTGTGTTACTGTAAGAATTGAATTTCAGTTTTTAATATCCGGCCTGAATGATGTGCGGGCTCGGCTTAGCCCACTTTTCTCCTTATCCCTATCGATCCTGGCTTTCTTATCAGCCGTTCTCTGCTGTGAAGGGACCATAGACACCCTGCCGTCGAGGGGGCTCAAGCCCGTGCGGTCTGGAAACGGCCTGGCCCGAGAGAAACTATGGACGCCCAGCCCACCGGTTCCAACGTGGGAATGTTTATCATGCTCATGCGAGTTAATGATGGCAGAGCGAATCGCTGAGGCATTGTTTTCCGGTTTCCAGCCTCTCCAAACAATAGGAAACGGCGGAGTGGTCCGCCGTTCATCGGCGGCAGAGCTATCATGACCGCCCCAGAAGGTTCCAACAGATCAATGGATCGGATGGGCCAGATCCAGCAATACGTTCGTGGGCACCGAGCGATAGGCCATCCCTTTTCAACGGAAGGCACGGCCCTGCTGGTCATCGATATGCAACGATACTTTACCGACCCATCATCCCATGCCTCATTTCCCGCCGCCGATGACATCGTTGGGAACGTCCAGTTCCTTCTTGCCGAGTTCCGTTCTCGCGGACTTCCAGTGCTCTTTACCAGGCACGCATTGGAGAGAGGTGAGGACGCGGGGATAATGGGCAGCTGGTGGAGGGACGTCCTTACCGTAGATAACCCCCTGTCGGCCATCGATGAACGAGTGAGGCCGTTGACCGAGGAGAGGGTCGTGCGCAAGACCCGCTACAGCGCGTTCGTGGGGACCGATCTTGAACGAATATTGAACGCATCCAAGATCACCAGGTTGGTCATCGCCGGCGTTATGACCCATCTGTGCTGCGAGTCCACGGCGCGTGATGCCTTCATGCGCGATCATGAAGTGTTCTTCATCGCCGATGCCACCGCCTCCAAGGATGAGGAGCTCCATCTTGGAAGCCTCAGGGCCTTGGCCGATGGGTTCGCAATTCTGGCCACGACGGAGGAGGTGCGGAATTGGATGAGGTGAGACCGGTGACCATCGTTGGTGCCGGGCCGGCCGGCATCTCCGCGGCCATATATCTCCAGAGGGCCGGATTTGAGCCACTGGTGTTGGAGAAGGATGTTCCAGGAGGCCTTTTACGGCGGGCCAGTATGGTCGAGAACTATCCAGGATTTCCAGAGGGCATAGCCGCCACCGGGCTGGCCGATCTCTTCCTCGAGCATTTCCAGAGATCAGGAGGCTCGGTGTCGAAGGCGTCGGTGGAGCGCCTTTCCAGACGGGCCGATGGCACATATGCCGTCACGACCTCCATCGGGGAGCATCGATCGAGAGCAGTCATCGTTGCCACCGGGACCAGGGCCAGGACGATCGATATCATGGGATTGCAGGCCGCCGAGGGCCACCGGGTCTTCTACGATCTCCTGCAGCTGCTGGCTACGACGGGACCTCGGGAAAGGATAGTGGTCTACGGGGGAGGAGATGCCGCTTTCGATCTGGGCCTCAACCTCGATCAAAGGGGGCATGAGGTCGTGATAGTGTGCCGCTCGAGGTCGCGCTGCCTGCCCCTGCTCAGGGAAAGGGCCGGCCAGGCCCACATACGGGTGGTGGAAGGGCGATCGATCACCAGGGTCGTGGACGGAGAGATGCTCAGGCTCGAGCTTGAAGAGAAAGAGACGATCGAAACTGACCGTTTGCTGATCGCCTGCGGCAGGGAGCCTCAGCTGGATGTCCTGGACCCCCTCCTCATCGACCTCTTGATGTCCGGTGACCGAACTTCAGTGGCAGGCATTCCGGGCCTCTACCTGGCCGGCGATGTCCTGGCCGACGGAAGACGGCAGGTCGGGATAGCTATCGGGAGCGGTCTGACCGCGGCGATGCTGGCAGAGCAATACCTAAGGAAGACGTTGATATGAATGTCCTGGCGGAGTACGGTAACGACGAGCTCGCGAAGGTCTATGTGGCCCAGCTGAGGGACGACCCCCGTTCGGTGGTCGAGTTCGTGGAGTCGCTCCAGCCCCCCATACCTCGGGAGGAAAAGTGGGTCCTGATCATCTCATCCATGTTCGGCTGTCCGATCGGCTGTATGATGTGCGATGCCGGAGGGGACTACGTCGGACCTTTGACCCGCGAAGAGCTCCTTTCCCAGGTCGATGCCATCGTGTCGCGCAGGTACCCTGATCACAAGGTGCCCTGCGCCAAGTTCAAGATCCAATTTGCACGGATGGGAGAACCATCGCTCAACCCTGCGGTCCTGGAGGCCCTTCGCCTCCTGCCGTCCGTTTATGATGCTCCCGGCCTTCTGATCTCTCTATCCACGGTGGCCCCGGCTCGTGCTGGGGAGTTCTTCGATGAGCTGATAGGGATCAAGGAGAGGCTTTACCAAGCCGGACGGTTCCAACTGCAATTCTCCATACATACCACCGATCAGGAGAAGCGACGGGAGATCATACCCGCCAGGACCTGGACGTTCGCGCAGATAGCGGCCTTTGGGGAGCGCTTTTGCCACCCCGCGGAAGGGGACCGCAAGGTAACCCTCAACTTCGCCCCGATGGCAGGGTATCCGATCGACCCATCGGTCATTCGAGAGAGCTTCGATCCCGACCGGTTCCTGATCAAGTTGACCCCCTTGAACCCTACAATGCGATCTTCCGAGGGTGGATTGAGGTCGGTCATCGACCTCACATCGCCTCAGGCCGGGCAAGCCTTGATAGATGGTTTCACCAGGGAAGGCTTCGAGGTCATTCTCAGCATCGGGGAGGTCGAGGAGAACCGGATCGGCAGCAATTGCGGGCAGTTCATACAACGGGCACTGCAGGGGAAGGAGAGACCGCTCGATGCCTACGATATCGAGCGCTACCAGGCCTGATCGCGGCGCGGGGAGAGGCAGTGCAGGCGGTGGCTATTTCGGCCATCGAAGATGTTGAAATTGGCCATCACCTATACCGTTTGCATTGAATTTCGATCCCCTCACGCGGTCAAGGAGATATTCGGTCTCCCGAACCAGATGATCGCTGTTCGATTCAAAGAACAGTTTCTTCCGAAGGTCAAAATGTTAAGTCCAGCCTACTCTCGGTCTGATGAATTTCAGTTCTCCCTGATAGATTCGAACATCCCGTCTGATTTGGATACAAAGGATGCTGACCAGCGCCGTGCGAAATAAGGGTTCATTCATTGAGGTTTAACATCGGCTACATCAGGGGAGGGGCAATAGGACCTTCCTCTTATGATGATGAGAAGTCGGACCACGAGGAGGAGCACCGGCAGTTCGATCACCTCAGGAATGATGATGGCCGCCTGGATCAAAGGCTGGTCCGGGAAGAGGCCCACGGCGATCGCCAGGCCGATGGGGGAGTTCCTCGCGATTGTGGTGCAGCTCAACAGGGCGCACTCGCCGTACTCCAGCTTCATCTTCCGGCTGACCATTTGAGACAAAATGAACGCGATGACGAAGAGCAGGGCCGTAGGAATGAAGATTATCGACAGTGTTCCAAGGTTGTCGAGGATGACCTCGGTCTGAGCGGCGAAGATGAAAAAGATAATGATGACCAGTGTGAGGACCTGCAGGTTGGGGAGGGTTCGCCCCAGAACCTCGTTCCTCCACTCCTCCGACCTGGCCTTCTTCATTGACCATCTGGTGATGGCAGCAAGGGCGAACGGCAGGAGGATGAAGATCGCGAAGGTTTCGACCAGGGCGGATACCTGGAACGGTACTATGAGCCCGGCGAACAGGAAGAGGTAGACGGGGATCAGGATGACCTGGAGGATGAGGTTCGTCGGTAGTAAAGCCAGTCCCAAGGGCACGTTGCCTCTGGCCATCGAGGTGAAGATCAAAAACCAGTCCGTGCAGGGCGCGATCGAGTATAGGATGAAGCCAACGAATATCGCCGGATACGGGCCGAGGAAGATCAGGGCCAGGGTAAAGGCCACCAATGGGATGACCACGAAGTTCAGGAACCAGGCGATGGCGAAGAAGCGAACGTTCCTCAGGGAACGGAGCACATCTCCGAACTGGGCCCCCAGGACCAAGCTGTAGACAAGCACGATCAGCGAGACAAAGACCACTGCATCGAACCAATCCTGAACATAATTTGGTAATAGGATGCCGAACGACAGGCCAGCGATGATAGCCACAATCAACAAGAGTGGTCTTGCTTTATCTAGCGGTCCCAGTGATGGCTCTGTCACAGGGAGCCTGATGCGCTAGTGCGACATAGTTGTTATCTCGTTTTAGATATCAAGCGATAGGTGATGTTGTGCTACCGTCGGGGGTCTTGTTCCAGCCGATTTGGATAATAAAAAATTGAGATCGTTCAAAAAGCTGGCTACGCGTTTCCGTGTATCTATTGAATCTGGATTTTCATTATCTGGCTCAAGCGATGTGTGGTCTCGGCTTAGCCCACTGTTCTCATTGCCTGAATGCTGGCCACGTCCGCATATGGATCATGGGAACCGGTCATCGAACTGATGATTCTCCGCTCGGGACATGCCGGGGCAATGGAGAACTATCGTCCATAAACTCAATTAATATAATTCTCGTTGATGGTCGTCATGGATTTCGGCGGAGGGGTTGTTTTGAAGAGCAAGGCGGACATTTTTTCTCTATCCACATTGCTAGTTGCCTCGCCGATCGTTGGAGTCGCTCAGGCAAGCTCCTGCTCGCCGAACCAGGAACCGACGCCGTCAGGCGGCAACCCACCGCTCGGTGGGGGAAGCATCTTCAACTGGACCAGGCAGTTCGTCCTGGTGGGATCGATGCTGGCCTTGCTCCTCGTTCTGAACATCGCTAGAAAAATGGGCGGGGTTCGGGTCCAATGAATGACACTGAACTTCAGAACATCCTGATGGTAATGCGCATGGTGATCGCCCCGGTGGCGATCAGCATCATGCTGATATCCTTAACCAGTTACCTAAAGTTCCGTAATTGGAGGCTTCTCTTCCTCTCCGTGGCTTTTTTCCTACTATCAATACCGCCGACCATTCACCTCATCGCCTACTCTGGCCTTGTCTCACAACTGCCAGCCGGGTCCTCTAGCGTTCTTTACGGCATCTCCTTCATTTTTTCGACGGCCTCGGTGGTCTCATTCGCCCTCCTTGCTTACGTATATTTCAATGAAAGAAAAACCCAATCCATCGAGATCAGCCGGACCCAGTGGGTCGTCGGCGGACTTCTCATACTGGCCGAGGTTGTTTTCGCCATTTATGTAGTCAACAGTAGTGTGGAGTACCTGGACCTTTCTTCAGGGTCCGTCAGTTCTGGATATCTGCCCCTTCTCAATTTCGTCCTAGGTAGCGTCGCTTACGTGCTGATCATCCTGATCGTAATCTCATTGTTCTCATACTACCGAGCTAAAAAAACCAGGACCACTCTTGTCGTAATGATCGGGTTCGTCTGTCTCCTCTTTAGCCAGGGATATGGAATCTTCATTTATTTTCTATATGTTATCCCCACTCATAATCACTACCTCAGTTATGGATTGGTAACTTCATTTGAGCTTGCTGGCTATATCGCCTTTTTAGCGGCCTTATTGCGCGTGAAGGTTTTCCGATGACCGGGGCCCCCTCACAATATCGCTCAAAATGCCGAATATATGCCGATATCCTCATGGCCATCCAGAAGAGCGAGCGGGCCAAAGTGACCTATTTGCTCCATGAGGCTAACCTGTCCCACGAGCGGTTGGTGGCCCATCTTTCCAATATGGCCGCCCTGGGCCTCATCGGGAGGAAGATGGACGGAGAGATCGTATATTACACGATCGCCCAGAAAGGGGAGAAGTATCTGATGGAGTTCAGGAAGGTGAAGGAGTTCGGCGATGCGTTCGGGGTGGAAGTATAGGCCTACCAACCTGTTTTGTCCACCCATGTTAGTCCTTTATTGACCCAACGGGCGGGCTCATCTTCGCCTAAGTAGGATGATGACGATCAGGGATACCAGGATCACTGGGGCGAGGATGATGATGACCGTGGACGTGTTATCATCAACTTTAGGGACCGGTGGGATCTGAGAATGGGGAACTCCGTCATAGGCCCAGAGGACCTCCAATTGATTCTCACCGTTCTCCACAAAATATAGCGTCCCGTTCGCGCCAACCGTCAAACCACTGAAGTAGCCAGGGGTGGCGTATTCCTCTTGAAGGGTACCGTTGGCGGCAACAACAAAGAGGTTATACCCCACAATGCCGATGATCATGTCCTGCCCATCGATCACCAGGCCGGTTATTCCAGAGTTCATCGAGGTGGAAGATGCGGGAACGATATGGCATTTCCATTGCATCGTCCCATCTGGATCGATCGCCATTAGGGCCGGGAACCCTTGACCCGACTGCCCACTTAAGGGCACCCCGATGTTGAGATAGATGGTGCCCTCTCTACCTATGGCGGGTCTACTGATGGGGTACCACGGCAGACCATTGCCCGATCCGACCGGTTTGAACTCCCAATTGATCGTCCCGTTCGGATTTATCGAATACAGGGTCTGATTGTTGGAAGGGTCATACAAGCTGAGGATGAAATAGATCGTTCCATCAGCCCCCACCGACGGAAACAGGCCCGGGCTCTCCCGGCCAAGCCCCAGGTCCAGGGACCAGAGCGAATCGCCATCGGGACCGATCGCGTAGAGGACGCCCAGGCTCGACCCGATATAGATATTGCCCTCTGGGCCCACCGCGGGGGTGTACAAGAAGTGGGGCTCGTTGATCGACCATAGCAGGGAACCATTGGGGGAATAAGCAAAGAGATAGGAGCTCGCCCCTCCCTCACCACCGGTCACCAAGATCGTTCCGTTGCTGGTCAGAATGATGGGAGATCCAAAATCGATGCTCGCATCGTGGTCGAGAATTTGATCCTCGGGGTTTCTTTCCCAAACGGTCGTGCCGTTCGGATCGATGGCATAGAGCATGGTCGATCCAGGGCCATCCGAGGCCAGATATATGGTCCCATCCACCCCCACGGCGGGAGAATGGGGATTGTATTGGAGTACCTCCCTGGTCCACTTGATGTGGCCGCTGGTATCTATCGCGTAGAGCAGTGAGTTCCAGCACGCAATGTAGATCGTCCCATCGGCCCCAATGGCCGGTAACGCTTGCGTCCCGCCGCCCAGGGTCATATGCCACAGGGCCGCCCCCTCGCCGATCGTTAGGCTCTGGTTCGTTATGCCGTCATGCCTAGCGTTCGCCCCATCCATCGGCCAGTAGGGGATGTTATCGTTCGAGCCATCGGTGGAAGCCTGACCGGATGGGAGAAAGCTCGGTGCAACAAGCCCAACGATCAAAATGGCAATGAGAATGGACGAATAGCCAGGCTTCCCCATCATAGCGGTCATATATTTTTGGACCTGATAAAAGGGTTATGGACGATAGTTCTCTCGCTGTTAGTCGTCATAAATGATATTTGGACATCAAGGATCGTCGGATGGATGTCGTCGTTCCCCGGGCACTAAGATGAAAGGGGAGCGTAGGCGTTCGTTCTAAAGTGTAAAAATTATGAAAGGGCGGGGCAGACCACCGCCGCCGCAGTTACTACAGGGGTTTGGCCATGAAAGATGCCGACCCCTCCCAACGAGCCCACGTCGGCCAGGTATGCCTTTATGGCGTATTGCCCGGGCGTGTTGAAGGTTATCCACCCGGTCATGCCGGTCCGTTCGAAGAAATTGCCGTTCATCCCCCAAACGTACATCGGGGGCCCCCCGGCATTGGCCACGTTTCCAGGTGCGCTATCTCCCGTTCCAGCCAGCACGCCTGTTTGGGTCTGGTTCGCCCAATTTATTTCATGGGGCGCGATGGCGATGGGATAACCGAGAACATAGGTCATGCTCACGTCGCCGGTCGTTATGCATTCCTTCTCGATCTCGATGACCCAGGCCCAGCCCTGGATGTTGGGATCATATTGGCTGGCCCTGATGGCCTCCCTGACCGCGTCCGTAGCATTGGCCCACAGGTCGTAGTGGTAGGTCGTCCCTGCTTTCAGGTTGGTGGCCGAGACGTGCGTATCGTTGTATATCGTCTGACCTAGCATTTGGGCGTACCAATTCTCGCTTTCGTTCAGATACATGTACGGCAACTCGAACATCGAGTTGGTGCAATCTCCGCCCCCGTTGGTGTCAGCGGGGTCGATGTTCAACGTCCGTTCCATGGTAGGCGATACCACGATGACCGTAGCCGCCGTCACTACCCCGATAACGAGGATGACAGCTATGATGACGAGGGCGCCTACCAATCGCCTTCCGATGGGTATTGGTCGCATTTACGTCAGATCCTTGAGCTAATTAGGGCAGCGACGCCAGTTTATAGTTATCTTAATAGAGAATGCTTAACTTAATAATTTATATTATACATAGTATATTTTATTCACAGGGGTCGATCGATTTGCGGCCTGGGCTGAGCCCCTTTCTCATCACCCTAACGATGACGATCGGTGAACAGGAGCTAGCCCACATGCCTGCAATATCCGATCGAGGAGGGCCACATCGGAACATATTAGTCCGGTCAACTGACCATTGTCTCTTGACTGCTATGGACGTAATCCATGGACCACCCGAGCATCAACGTCTTTGGGCCGCCGCGCAAAGGATGGACGAAGGCCTGCTTGGAGAAGGGCTAAGCAAGCTGGGAGCGAGGGCTCTGAGCATGTTCCGGGAGAGCGGTGTCAAAAACGTTCTAGCCCTGGGCTGCGGGCGGGATAGTGATGCCATGCTGTTCGCCAAGGGAGGGGTCTGCGTGATGACCATCGACTTTTCATCCGTTGGCTTGGACCAGACCGAGAGGGCAGGAAAAGCAAAGAACATCGATAGGTGCGGAGCCTTTCTGGCGCAGAACATCCGGGACAAGCTGCCAGAGCCCGGTTCGTCCGTCGATGCCGTCTATTCAAAGCTCTTCCTCTGCATGGATCTGCAGGAAGAGGAGGTCAAGGAGGTCATGTGGGAGTGCCTTCATGTGCTCAAGCCTGGTGGGTTGAAGGTCCTCTCAGTATTCAGCGACCATCATCCTGATTGTGGAAAGACCGTTAAATGCGGGGAGGATGAATGGGAGGTCGATCAGGGTTTCCTCGTCCACTTCTTCACCGAGGATAAGATCAAGAGGATGGTCAGGGGGTACGAATTATTGTGGATTCGCGAGTATGAAGAGGATGATCCGTCCGCCCCTGGAGTGATGTACGAGGTCGTGCTGATGAAGCCAAAGGGATGACCAGCACCTGGTTGTTTTTTGTTAAGTCAGTAGGAAGGGGAGGTACAACTAAGATCCGCGAGGCGTAGAGAAATGGATGGGCTGGCTCCGAGCCCTTTCTTATGGATCGGACAGCTATTCCCAACATCTGATCCTTTTTACGAGGTCCCGGCCACCCCTTTTCGTGTTTTTCTTTGGCAATCAAAACGCCTCTCTCGGATTGCAGGTTACTGCGACAGGACCAAAACAGGCTCCATGACCCCGCTGCTGAGGGTAGCTGGACAAGGTTTGCTGGTCCGTTTTTTCCCCGGTGTCGTTGAGGAACTTCCCTGGAGCGGGCCGAGTACGCTCGCTTTTTTCCTCCGTTCATTGACGAGAGCCTATGACCTATCGCGGTCTAACGATCATCATGGGCAGGAGCTCTGCCCGACTCACTGATCAACAAGGTGTCCTGAATGAACGCGACAACGAACAACATCACTAACGAACCTCTCATCCCCTGGTATGTGAACGGCGCCGTGGCCATCATCTGCGCGGTGGTGCTGTTGGCGATGGTCATCCTCGGTCCACTAGGTACCGGCTCGATCGTGTACCGTTCCTCCGAGTCGGCCATCATGCAGATCGAGGGCAACGATATCACCAATCTCTTCGTGATGGTGCCCCTGCTGCTGATCGGCGGTGCTCTGGCTTTGATGAAGAGGGACGGCGCCAAGTACTTCCTGGTGCTCACCCCGATCACCATCATGTACTACGCCCTCTCGGTCGGCATCGGCCAGGAGTGGGGCAACGTCAACTATCCTGGAAATGTGGAGCATTACTTCTGGCTCTTCCTCATCCTGATCATCGGCGGACTGATCCTGCTGATCGGCAGCCTGTCTATGTTCACCAATGGCGATGCCCCGAAGTTCCGGACCAAGGGTCTGCGCCTCTTCGTCGGCCTGACCATCCTGTTCCTGGTGCTGTTCGGCGCGATGTGGGTGATGCAGACCATGGAGGTCATCAACACCGGCGATCTGGCGGACGGCTCCTACTCCTCCGCGCCGACCTCGTTCTGGGTCATCCGCTACCTGGACCTGGGGATCAGCATCCCGGTCGGTTTCATCGCCCTGTTCATGATGCTCTCGAAGCCGGAAAGGGCCTACCGCCTGGTCCTGCTGTTCTTCGGGTTCTTCGTCACCACCGCCACGGCGGTGAACGCCATGGCCATCACGCAGCTGCTGAACAACGATCCGGCCGCCCTGTCCCTCGGCCCGGGCATTGGAATATTCATGGTCCTGGGGGTCCTCTCCTACACCCTGCTCTACTTCATGGTCCGGGACAAGGTGGCGGCATGGCGAGGGAAGGTCGTCGAGGAGGGAGCGGCGAGCACCTGAACGGACCGGCCCGGTGCCGCCACCCTCCTTTTTATTTTTAATTCCAGGAACTAAGAACACAACCTCCTTGCTCTTTGACTTCATTTGGGGTTAACCTTTATAGCGATGCATACTGAATCCGTGTCGAGACGATGACTTCAAAGATCCTCACTCTCAGCAACGAGCTCAATGCGAACTTTAAGGAACGGGACGACGAGATCGCCGGTTCGCTCCTGGCGATGATATCGGGCGAACATGTCCTGTTCATCGGTCCTCCCGGGACGGCCAAGAGCATGCTGGCAAGAGAGATGTGCAAGGCCATCGAGGAAGGCGACTTCTTTTACTACCTGCTCACCCGGTTCACCACCCCTGACGAGATATTCGGGCCGCTGTCCCTGAGCTCCCTCCAGGAGGACATCTTCAGCCGCAAGGTCGATGGATATCTCCCCTCGGCCAACGTTTCCTTCCTGGACGAGATATTCAAGGCCAACTCGTCGATCCTGAACTCCCTCCTGACGATCCTCAACGAGCGCAAGTACCACAACGGCTCGGAGATACTGGACGTGCCGCTGTTCTCGGTGTTCGGCGCTTCCAACGAGCTGCCGGAGGAGAACGAGTCCCTTGAGGCCCTGTACGACCGCTTCCTGTTCCGTTACTACGTCAGCTACGTCCAGGACGAGACCAACTTCGTCGAGCTCATCCTGGGCCACGCCGAGGACTTCGTCCCGTCGGTGCGGTTGACCATCGATGAGATCAGGGCGCTGCACCAGGGCGCATCCCAGGTACCGCTGGACGATGATGTCCTTGATACGTTCGTAGCTCTGAGAAAGGAGTTCCGTACCGCGGGCGTCACCATCTCCGACCGCCGGTGGAAGAAGATGGTGTGGGTCCTGAGAGTGGCCGCATTAGCTCTCGGACGCAAGAGCGTGGACAAGACCCTGGTTCCGCTGCTACAGCACATGACCTGGAACCGGCCGGAGGAGAGGACGACCAACCGGACCAAGCTCATCGACATGGCCGTCTCTGGCGGGGTCAACCTGGAGCGTACCCATAAGGACCTCAAGGACCTCCATGCCTCGGCCATCTTGATCAAGGACTTCGTCCTTCCCCAGGCGGTGACCTGCGTTCCCTGCGAGACCACGTTCACCCAATGGAAGGCGCTGGCGAACCATGCCAACAACTACCCTGATCACACCTACACCCTGCCGGGGAGCGACGAGAAGTACCAGGTGAGGAAGCATAAGGTCTCCCCGAAGCTCCTGCCCAATCTCGTGGAGCTGTTCGGATCCAGGGGGGCGCCGGTGGTGCTGACCATGCCGGTCAAGGAGAAGGAGCTGTACCTCGGGGAGGTCGAGGACTTCGAGGAGGAGCTGGGAACGCTGGAAGGCGATCTGGGCAAGGAGCGGGTGATCCTGGTGGACCGCCTCACGGACAATTTCTGGCTCACCCGCAAGGACCGCGAGGAAGTGCTGGCCCAGTACGATGCCAAGACCCGGTCCATGGCCGAGATGAAAAGGATGCTCGCCGATACCAGGGAGATCATCCGGTCCGAAGACCTCGTGGAACCCTGAGGTCTCTGATGGCCGAAGGAGGGGGGGTGCGGTGGCGCAAGGCCGCGGGCGACGATTCGGTGCGCCTGGTCACCGGACGGCCAAGACGTATTCCTAGGCGTAAAAGGGAGGAGATCGCCACCATCCTAGCCCAGGAGCTGATCGATACCCGCGAGGTCACCGACGTCAAACGCCATGCCGCCCGCTATGGCGGGTTCCATGTGCTGCTCCGCTCGTTGAAGGACACTGAGCAGTGGAACCGCCTGCGGGGACTGGCCACCAAGAGCGACATCATCGCCACCCTATCGCTGAGGTCCCTGACCATGGTCGCCTTGGACATCATGGACCGGACGACCTCTCTCCCGGCCGAGAGCGAGGAGGAGAAGACCCTCAACGGCCTGGTGGCGTTGACCATGATCGCCTGGCAGCAGCGGACCAGCGTGGGGAGCGAGGAGCTCTCCCGCGGGGTCGAGGAGTTCGAGCTATCGGACGCCCGGGGCGAGGCGAGGGCGGCGCTCAGGGCGGTACTGGGCGAGCAGCTGGACCCCGTGGTCGAGGAGATGACCAAATACCTGGAGATGCTGGCCATGATGAAGCGGATGCTCCCCTCCGGTGACGACGAGACTTTCGTGGAGGAGGTGTTCCTGGCCTACATGCAGCACATCGGCCGCATGACGGAACTGCTCCGCCGCAGCAAGGAGCTGCAGCGCATCATCGACCTCATGGGTAAGCTAGATGTCGAGTATGGTGCCAAGCAGGAGCGGGCCAAGCACTTCACCACCTCGGAGGCCTACGACCTTGGGCTGTCCAAGGACGTCCGCCACGTGCTGCCGGTGGAGCTGCTGAAGCTGAAGGTGCCCATCCTGCGGGTGCTGTTCTTCTCCCAGATGCTGGAAGGGGAGCTGCTCACCTACCAGCTGCGCGGCCTGGACTGGTCGGACTCCCCCGAAAATAAGAAGAAGGGGCCGGTCATCGCGCTGATCGACGCGTCGGGCTCGATGAGCGGAGAGCCGGAGCTGCTGGCCAAGGCGTTCATCCTCATGCTGGCCAAGCGCATGGAGCGGGAGGGCCGGGACATCAAGGTCATCCTCTTCGCCGCCGCGGACTGGAAGCTGGAGATCAGCCTGGTGGACAAGAAGAAGGTCGCCCAGAACCTGCTCGACACCATCTGCCGGCACTTCGAAGGATATACCGACTTCAACTCGGCCCTGCGGACCGGGTTGGAGACGGTCAAGGGGAAGCAGTGGCACGGGGCGGACGTGCTGTTCTTCACCGACGGCGAGTCGCAGGTCTCCGACGAGGGTCTGGTCCGCGACTGGAACGAGTTCAAGCGCCGGACCAAATCGAGGATCTACACGCTCATCGTCAACTCGGACAAGGCCGGCGGCCTGGAAAAGGTCTCCGATCACCTGTGGACGCTGCCCACGGGCACGTGGAGCGTGGAGGGAAGCCCCTCGAACATCATCAAGGCCATCGCCCAGGGCGGTACCGCGCCCTAGTATTGGTCGAAGGTGGGACCGATCATTGGGCCTGAAGATAGAGCACGAAGCCTACGGTGACGATGGCGATCTCCAGGGCGATGCACAGGATGGTGAAGGTCAACTTGCTCAGGGCAACCACCGGCCAACTGGCGATGATTGGTTGGCATCGACGGCTAGTAAGATTTACCGGTCAACGATGATCAGAAGGGGCGCGGGGCGGCCGGAACCCATTTTTTTATAGCCCTTC
The DNA here is from genome assembly GCA_964477865.1 of uncultured Methanomassiliicoccaceae archaeon. Classification (GTDB taxonomy): domain Archaea; phylum Thermoplasmatota; class Thermoplasmata; order Methanomassiliicoccales; family Methanomassiliicoccaceae; genus UBA6. The sequence goes on from CAYZEV010000005.1 coordinate 19,311, forward strand.
GCCCATCATCGGTCAGGATGGAAACGATGAGCCGCGGGACAGCAATCGTGTTCAGTTTTTCAGCTTTCCGCAGCTTCAGCTTTACTTTTTAATGGCCTGCCCTTTGATATCGGCAGGCCTCCCACATTTCTCCATCCCGGAACCTTGAGGTGACATGAGATGAGCTATACCGGAAAAGCAGTTCGCATGGAAAGGATCATGGACCGCACGACGTGGAGGACGATCATCGTCCCCATGGACCACGGCATGAGCGTAGGCCCGATCAAGGGTCTGGTGGACATGGCGGGGAGCGTGGACAAGGTGGCGGAGGGCGGCGCCAACGCCGTCCTCGGACATATCGGCCTGCCGTTGTACGGCCACCGCCGGTCCGGCAAGGACATCGGGCTGATCATGCACCTGTCCGCCAGCACGTCCCTGTCCCCGGACCCCAACAACAAGGTGCTGGTGACGCCGGTGGAGGAGGCGCTGAAGATGGGCGCCGATGCCGTGTCGGTGCACATCAACATCGGGGCGGAGACGGAGAGCGAGATGCTGCAGGCGCTGGGCTCCACCGCCGCCCGGTGCCGGGAGTGGGGCATGCCCCTCCTGGCCATGATGTACCCGCGGGGGCGGAAGGTCGATTCGGAGTCCTCGGTCGACAACGTCAGGATCGCCGCCCGGGCCGCCGCCGAACTGGGGGTGGACCTGGTGAAGACCAACTACACCGGGAGCGTCGAGTCGTTCCGGGAGGTGACCCGGGGCTGCCCCGTCCCGGTGGTGGTGGCCGGCGGGCCGCGGATGGGCACCACCGAGGACATCCTGGAGATGGTCCACGGTTCGGTGGAGGCCGGAGGGGGCGGCGTGGCCATCGGCCGCAACGTCTTCCAGGCCGAGGACCCCGTCAAGATGGTCCGGGCCATCTCCATGATCGTGCATCACGGCCGTTCGGTGGAGGAAGCGCTAAACGAGCTGGCCTAGGGCCGTTCTGGTGTGTAAGGGCCGCTCACCGCTCCCTCCACCGGGACCTCCGGACCCCGATCCACAGGAAGATCACGGTCGATGCCACCAGGACGGTCCAGTCCAGGATCATCATGTCGGGCGCTATGGGGAAGAACCCCCCGAGGTCCTGGGAGATCTGGGCGGCGTAGGGCGTCGGGGAGAGGTAGGCGGCGTAGCGGAACGGCTCGGGGATGAGGTCGATCGGGTAGTACACCGGAGCTAGGGTGGAGAACAGGACGGTCAGCAGGCGGGAGAAGGCGAAGCTCTGCACGATGTCCGAGGACACCGTGGCCAGGGCGAACCCCAGGGACACCGAGGTCAGGAACATCAGCAGCAGGACGATCACTATGCACACCACATTGATGAAGGGGATATGGATGTACAACGCGAACAGGATGCCCAGGATCACCAGGGCCGGGGAGGAGTAGATCAGTTCGGATATGGCCATGCCCGAGACGTAGGTGACCGCGCTGGTCGGCGAGCTGACCACCATCTCCTGGATCTTGAAGTCGTTCTTGAGGTGGGACAGGTCGGCCTGCAGGAAGGTGCCCGCCTGGAACATGGTCATGATCAGCCCGCCCAGGATGGCCACCCCCAGCAGCTCCCCGCCGCTGACGAAGAAGATCAGGATCAGGAAGGAGAGGGGTGATAGGACCGTATTTATCAGGATGACCGGGTAGTTCTTCATCTCGTAGATGGCGTTCACCAGGATCGATGCCAGGAGCTGGCTGCTCAACCGGCTCATCGTTCCTCCCTCGCGTCATTGTCGGCCGAGAGGGTCCGGCCCACCACTCGGTAGAAGATGTCGTCGAGGGTGATGGGATTGACCGCGAACTGGACGTTCTGGGCGATGAGGGCCTTGGACAGGCCCATGGCCTCCTCCCGGGTGGTCATTATCTGCGTTCGTCCATCCCTTCCCACTACGCTCTCGCCCTCGATGGGCGGGAGGTCCGCTCCCCGGGCCACCCTGAGGCTGTACTGGTGTCTCATCCCGGAGCGCAGATCGTCCATGGACCCCAGCGCCAGCAGCTTCCCGTCATCGAGTATGCCGATGCGGTCGGCCACCTGCTCGGCCTCCTCCAGATAGTGGGTGGTGAGGAACAGGAAACGGTCCTTGCTCAGGCTGGTCAGGATGTTCCAGAGCTCCTGCCGGGAGATGGGGTCCAGGCCGGTGCTGGGCTCGTCCAGGAAGATGTAGTCCGCCCCGGAGGCGATGACCATGGCCACCAGGACCTTCCGCTTCATCCCGCCGGACAGGGTGCTGTTGAGCCGGTCGGCATGGCTCTGGAGGCCGACCTGGGCCACCGACTCCGCCGCCCGGCGTTTCGCGTCCTTGTACGTCGATCCGCGCCACAGCAGGTAGGACGAGATCATCTGGACCGGGGTCATCCAGGGAATGGTCCTTCCCTCCTGGGGGACCACCGCCATCCTCTCCCGCAGCTGCTTGGCGTCGGCCATGACGTCCAGACCTTCGATGGTGGCCTTCCCCGAGCTCGGCTCTAGAAGGGTGGACAGGATCCGGGCCAGGGTGGTCTTCCCGGCGCCGTTGCGGCCGATGAGGGCGAAGATGCCGCTGGCGGGAACGGTGAAATTGATGCCAATAAGGGCCTGCTTATCGCTGCCATAGGTCTTGGTGATGTCCTCACAGCTGATCTCTCCCGTTCTAACCATGCTCCATCATCCGAGCCGGCCTCCATGCCAAAACTTCAGAAAGGGGACCGGGAGAACTATAAACTGATGGCGGATTTTATAATCATGATGGTGTGGGAAAACCTCGCCTGTTCTCCCGGTCGGCCCGCCCTCACCATCCCTTCCAGATGGCGTAATTAATTGTGAGGTGGACATAGATGCAACGGAGGCCAATAATTAGCACTAAATGGTTATCGATAGTACAATTGTCGTTATATTATTATACATTCTAATAACTTAGATTATACAGGAGGAGAAAAGATGAAAGTAATGCAGGTAACAACCCACCCCGCAGAGCTATGTCCGACACATGAAAGCAAGTACCGCAATCTCACCATAAACTGGTACGAGAAGATCGAAGGGATCGCGGCCAAGTACGGCGTCAAGTTCGTAGATTCCTATGACGACCACCCCGCCCACACCGTGTACGCCCTCTACGATACGCCCAGCATGGACAACTTCATGGCCATGATGATGGACCCAGAGGCTTCGGCCCCCTTGAACTTCTGCTGTGGCCGGGTCTTCCCGGTGTTCGACCACGGACAGACACTGGCCATGCTCAAGCGGTGATATTGGCGTCGCTCGAAAATATCCGAGGGGCCGCGACCCCTACCTTTTTTTCTAATCGGCCTTTCAATAATTGAGCGGGGAGTAAACCATTTATCATCACCTGCTATTCCCTGCTCGTTCAGGTTATATTCATGACCACAAGGATCGCTATTCTGGGAGGCTTCCTCGGCGCGGGGAAGACCACCCTGATGACCAAGCTCGCGACCGACCTCGCCAAGTCCGGCAAGACCGTCGGACTGATCACCAACGATCAGGGCGAGGCGCTCGTTGATACTCAGTACTCTCGTTCGATGGGCTTCACCGTGGCGGAGGTGCTCCGGGGCTGCTTCTGTTGCAAGTTCAACGATTTCATCATGTCCGCCCGCAGCCTGGTCGCCGAGAACAAGCCGGACTTTGTCATCGCCGAGCCGGTGGGTAGCTGCACCGATCTCCTCGCCACCGTGGTGGCACCGCTCAAGGTCATGTACCAGAGCGAGTTCGAGGTGGCCCCCCTCATGATCCTGGTCGATGCCATCTCCCTGCTGGAAGCGTCCCCCGACCCGGGAACGCTCAGCGGCTATCTGCGGCAGCACCAGATCGAGGAGGCCGAGATCGTCGTCCTCTCCAAGACCGATGGCGTGCCGGCCAAGACCATCGAGGGCCTGAGGGAGAAGATTCGGGCGGTCAACCCCAACGTGGAGATCATCAACTACTCGGCCGTGAACAACGAAGGGTTCGGCCGGATCCTTGAAGCGGTCACCTCCAAGAAGCTCTCGAACCACGTCCCGGTGAACATCGACTACGATAAGTACGCCGCGGCGGAGGCGGAGCTGGGCTGGTACAACGGCACCTTCCGGTTCAAGCTCCCGGAGCGCACCGACTCCTACGACGTGGCGCTGAAGCTCATGGGCTACATCTCCTCGCAGTATGGGGACGGGGACATCGCCCACGTCAAGCTCCTGCTCAGTTCGGAGAAGAACTCTCTCAAGATGAACCTGGTCAACCGGAACATGAGCGTGGACGGGGTCAAGGGATCCCGCTACGGCGAGGGGGTGAGCGTGCTGACGCTCAACGGCCGGGTCGTCTCCGAGCCGGAGAAGCTGAGCGGGGTCATGCGCGACGCGGTCCGGATGGCCCTGGACGCGCAGAGGGTGGATATCACCGGCTTCGAGGACACCTGCTTCTCGCCGTCCCGCCCGAACCCCACTCATCGGCTGACCCAGTAAAGAATGGTAATCAAAGGGTCGGGCGCTCGAACCGCGTACCGGACCCTTCATTCCCTTTTTAATTTGGGCTGAAAGGTCGAACTGTTAAATATTTGACCGCCGTTTCAAATATTGTATGGCGTCGGGATGCCGGATCGAGATTTCGTACATTGACCCGGAGACCTACACCAGCATCGTCAATCACGACCTCCGGAAGGCCATTCTGCGGAACCTGTACGCCATGGCCCTGGACCGGCCGGTCACCAAGCAGGAGCTGGCCGATCGGGTCAAGATCGGCTACCATCAGCTCTCCTACCAGCTGACGCACCAGCTGCAGGACTTCTGGCAGGTGGTCGACGAGAAGAAGGTCCGGGGGACCCGCCTGGAATACATCGCTCCCGCCGCACCCTCCTCGATCTACATCACCCTGGGCAAGGACGGCCGGGTGTTCGTGGTGGACCCACTGGCCAATCTGTTCGGACCGCTGGCCAAAGTGGGCACGCGGTGCGACGGCTGTTCGAAAGCGGACATGGAGCGCTGCCTCGGCCACGTCCGCACCGGCTGTTGCTTCACCTCCGAGCCCACCGCCGAGGAGAAGAGCATCCTGTAGGCGAACGGCAGGATGCAGCCGCTGAGGCCGGTGGACCTGGCCATCCTGTGCTCGCTGAAAGGCGTGGCCACGGGCAAGTCCTGCTCGGTGAGCATCCCCTGCGAGAGCTGCCCCTTCATGCGCCGGGCCATCCGGATCGATGGACTGTGAATATCCGCGGCAAATACTTTATCCCCGCCGAACATGGTCGGAGGGATGAGGACAAGGTTCGCGGTCATCGGCGGTTACCTGGGCGCTGGAAAGACGACGTTGATGGTCTCGCTGGCCAGATACCTTAAGGAAACGCGGCAGCGATCGGTGGCGGTCATCACCAACGATCAGGGCCACGTGCTGGTCGATACCGAGTTCGCCGCCGGGGCCGGCTTTGACGTCAAGGAGATCGTGGGCGGCTGCTTCTGCTCCACCTTCCCGGAGTTCGTCAAGAACGCCCGGTCCCTAGTGCAGACGGGACGGCCGGAGGTCATAATGGCCGAACCGATCGGCACCTCCACCAACATACTGTCCTCGGTGGTGGGACCGCTCCGCGACCAGTACCCAGAAGAGTTCAGCGTGGCCCCCTTCATGGTGGTCGTCGACGCCACCCGGGCCGCCCGGCTGGGCGAGGGCAAGCGATTGATCCCCTCCCACCAGGTCAGGGAGGCCGAGATCGTCCTCCTGTCGAAGGTGGACCTGCTGGACGCCGCCGGCCTGGAGCAGGCCATCGCGGCCGTCCGGCTCCTCGCTCCCGACGCCCAGGTGATCCCGTACTCGGTTCGCACCGGAAGGGGCATGGACGCCATCGCCGCGCTGGTACTTTCCGAGGCGATGAGCATGAAGGCCCGCGTCAGCGAAGACCACAAGCGGTTCGCCGTCGAGAAGTCGGCGATGTCCTGGTACTCGTCCACCTGCCGCCTGGTGCCATCGGAGCGGGTCGACCTCTACGATCTCGCCACCGCCCTGCTGCGGGCCGCCTCCAATGCCTTTCCGGTCGACGACCTCGCCCACGTCAAGGTGATGGTGACGTCGTCCAAGGTCGGAGTGAAGATGTCCCTGGTGGCCGACTCGGTGCAGACCGACGGCGTAAGGGGATCGCGCTACCTGTCCGAGGAAGCGAAACTGGTGGTCAACGCCCGGGTGATGTCGTCCCCCAAGAAGCTGGGTGACGTCATGCGCGAGGCCGTCAATGCCCTACCCTCGAAGTACCCGCTCCAGGTCGAGGACGTCACCGAGTCCTGCTATTCCCCCCGACCGGAGACGCCCATGTTCATCTCCGGACTGTAGGCCCCGGCGCTCATTCTTCTCACACCGTCCAGCGCAGTGGAAATAAAGGGCTCTTTCCGCTGCAAGTTAACATTTCCCCGATTTTCTTTATTCAAATCCCATATTTGAGCGCCGAAACAGCGGATTATCCTTGTTCTAGAGAAAAGGTATTTAACACATACCACGTCTTATCATACGTCTGGTAAGGGGGCACGTGATTTGGTCGCCGTTGATGATATGAACCATCGCATCCTCAAACTTCTGAAGATGGATGGAAAGATGACCTACCGGGAGATCGCCTCCAAGTTGAGGCGTTCCCCGTCGACGGTCCGCGACCGCATACGGCGTATGGAGGACTACAATGTCATCCTGGGCTACGCGGCCATTGTGAACAACGAGCTCATGGGCATGCAGTCCGACGCCATCGTCCTGGCGAACGTGGGGGATGGCATAGGCTCCAAGGACCTGCGCAAGCTGCACGAGGTCGAAGGCGTGATGGAGGTACTTCTGGTCAGCGGCGGGAAGCGGGTGATGGTCCGCCTCCACGCCCCCGACAACCGGACGCTGGACAATACCATCGCCAGCTCGATCATCCCGCTCGGCCTGCAGGAAGTGGAGGTCCGCATCGTCCTGGAGTCGGTGATGCGGTTCCCGGGGATCTGACCTCAGATGGGGGTCGGGTCGAAATGCCCGCGGAACGGGCGCGAGGACAGGGGTCCGATCTTGTTGAACAGGGACCAGTCCCTTCCAAGGCTCGCTCCGAACGCCTGCTCGTAGTCGGACAGCAGACCTTCCAGGACGGCCTTGTCCTCATCGTTCAGCGGCGTTATGGCCGCTCCCGTCCCCAGCTGGCGCTCGGCCACCGGGCCGCGCACGAAGATGAAGCCGCCATGGATCCCGGCGCCGACGAAGGTGCCCACCGGCGACTCCCCGTCGGGAACGCCGTTCCCCAGGACCAGGATGTGGCCCCCGGCCATGTACTCGCCGAGGTAATCGCCGGCCCGGCCGCCGATGATGACCGTGGGCCGGTTGTTGCCGAAGGCCTTCATGTGGATGCCCACCCGGTAGCCGGAACTGCCCTTGACCAGGATCCGTCCGCCCCTGGCGGCGAGCCCGGTGACGTCCCAAGCGTTGCCGTGGACGACGATGCGGCCCGAGGACATGGTGTTCCCGGTCATGTCCTGGGCGTTGCCGAAGACCTCGATGGTGGGGCCGTTGAGGAACGCTCCCAGGTTGTTGCCCGGCGTGCCCTCGATGCCGATGTACAGTTCCTTGTTGACGGCGGCCGAGGCGATGTACCGCTGACCCATGACCCCTTTGATGTTGATGTGGCGGGCCCCCGACTCCATGGCCTTGCGTATCTCCACGTTCAGCGTCCGGTAGTCGATGGGCCGGCCCCATTCGTCCCGGCCGGAGGCGTCGATGGTGGTCTCGAGATGGCCGTCAGCGTCCGAATGGATATCCGATGGACAGGCGCAGGTCATGGGATCATCCCCATCCTTCGCCGACGTGCTTGACGCCCATGATCTCGGCGATCCGGGGGTTGGGCCCCAGGTACCTGAGGCGGTCCCGGTTCCCGACCAGCGATTCGACCGAATCGATGCCCATGGCCCCCAGGATCTCCTTCAGCTCCTCGTTCCAGGCCGAGTACAGCCGGGCGACCCGCTTGGCCCCCACTTCGGGATCGAGGCGCGCCACCAGCTCCGGTCTCTGGGTGGCGATGCCCCAGGCGCACAGTCCGCGGTGACAGGACTGGCAGACCCGGCAGCCCATGGCCACCAGGGCGGAGGTGCACACCATGGCCACGTCCGCCCCCAGGGCGATGACCTTGATCATGTCCGCCGAATTGCGGATGGATCCGCCGGCGCACACCGTCACCCGGTTCCTGAGGCCCTCGTCTGTCAGCCGCCGGTCGACGGTGGCGATGGCCACCTCTATCGGCAGACCGGCATGGTCCCTGATGATCCGGGGGGTGGAACCGGTCCCGCCCCGGAAGCCGTCGATGGTGATGAAGTCGGCGCCCGCCCGGACCACCCCGGAGGCGATCGCTCCGACGTTGTGGACGGCGGCGATCTTGACCCCCACCGGCACCCGGTACTCGGTGCTCTCCTTGAGCACGGAGATAAGCTGCTGCAGGTCCTCTATCGAGTAGATGTCATGGTGCGGGTACGGGGACAGCGCGTCGGTGCCCAGCGGGATCATCCTGGTCGAGGAGATGAGGTCGGTGACCTTCTCCCCGGGCAGGTGGCCGCCGTGGCCCGGCTTGGCGCCCTGGCCGATCTTGATCTCCACCGCCGCGGTCCGCTTGAGGTATTCGGGGGTAACGCCGAACCGGCCCGAGGCGACCTCGCTGTTGATGTTACCGGCATATTGGAAGAAGTCGGCGTGAAGTCCGCCCTCGCCCGATCCGGCCAGGATGTTAAGCTCCTTGGCGGCCATGAACAGGGACTTCTGGGTATTGTAGCTGACCGCTCCCAGGGAGATGTGCCCGAGCATCAGCGGCATGTCCATGGCCACGATGGGGCCGGAGCCGTCGCTGGCGGTGACGCAACCGTCACCGGACAGGGACACCTTCCCGGACCGACGGCCGACATAGGTGCGGGTCTCCACCTGTTCCCGGAGGGGATCGATGGACGGGTTGGTCACCTGGGCCGCATCGAGGACGATGTGGTCGAAGATGTGGACGTAGGGCATGTCGTTCCCGCAGGATGAGAGGAGAACGCCGCCGGTGCTGGCCTGGGCGGTGATCCCCTGGCGCATGCGGTCCGTGTAGGTGGCGTGGGGGGCCATCTGGGACGGCACCATGCGGATCTCGATGGCGCGGGCCGGGCACATGGCGGCGCAGCGCTGGCAGGCCACGCAGCCCCCCTTGTACCAGATCTTGTTGCCCCGGGATTCCAGCGCCCCATAGCTGCACTCCTTGATGCATCTTTTGCACATCTGGCAGCTGTCGCGGTTGAACACCGGCTGGAACTTGTCCAGGATGATGTTGTCCGATCTCCTCTCGCTCTCGGTAGGTACTTCAGGCTTGTTCGACGTGCTCAACAGAACACCCCCTTGAACGGTTCTTCGGTGCCGCGGCGGACCAGTCCGACGCCCACCTTGGCGATCATTGGGCTTCCCGGGTTGCCGACCCAGGTCTCCGCGGCGTCCGATTCGACGACGCGGATGGCGCACTCCTCGGAGGCGGCGTACAGCCGCTTGCCGTCGCCGGACTGGCCGAACAGCAGGGGACGGAGCTTCTTGCGGTCGGCCATGGCGACCATGGTGATCTCGGGGCGGCTGCGCCCCACCAGGATGGAGAACGGCCCGTTAAGGAACGCCTCCTTGTAGGTGATCCGCAGCTGCTCGCCCAGCGCGCGGCTCTTGGGCTCCATCCGCTGAATGTCGTTGTGATATCCTGGAGCGAGGGCGAACGCGGCGGCCTGCAGGGGCAGCTGGTGTCTCCGCACCAGCAGGTCCCACAGGTAGGTGACGACCTCGGTGTCGGTGAGCAGGGAGCACTTGTATCCGTTCATCTCCACGAACTTCCGATTGACCCCGTAGGAGGTGATCTCACCATTGTGGCAGACGGACCAGTCCAGCAGGCTGATGGGATGGGCCCCGGCCCACCACCCGGGGGTGTTGGTCGGGAACCTCGAATGGGACAGCCACATCGGCGCGGAGTAGCGGTCGATGTCGTAGTATTTGGCGATCTCGTAGGAGAAACCGTTCCCCTTGAAGACCGCCATGTCCTTGCCGCTGGAAACGCAGATGGCGCCGGGTATGACCCCATTGATGCCCATGACGATGTCGATGATGCATTCATCCGGCTCCTGGTCCTTGATGCGGAACCTCTCCGAGCGCGGATTGGGGTTGAAGAAATATCTCCAGACGATGGGGTAAGGAGGCCGCATGGAGGGGACCTTCTTGGTGGGCACGATCTCATCCTTGATGATGTCCCCACGGTTCTTGAGGTACTCTTCCACGGTGGACATGGCCTTCTCATTGTCGAAGAAGAATTGCAGGCAGTAGGCGTCCTTGAGCACATTGTCGAACAAGCCGTAGGCGGCGTATCCGGCCCCCAGGCCGTTCTCCCGCTCGCTCATGGTGGTGAGCATGCGGCCGATGGCCTCTCCCGACATCCGGGCCCCGCTCACATCGATGGTGCCGGCGATGCCGCATCCGCCCATTATATGCTCTAGGCCCGGTGGCTTCTGAGCCCCGTAGCTCGGTAATGGGGGGAACTCGTCCCTTTTGTCAACATAGCCCTGATTCCGCTTGTTCTGCATACTTTGACCTCTTTGCTGTCTCGCGGGCCCTCCCGCTTTAGCTTGATAGGTCGTCGCTCGCCCCGGCGCGAACGGCCCTATCCTATAAACCGGACCCTGTACCGTTTATTAATCGTTGTTGCCTAAAAGAGTCGTTTGAGAATCGAATTTTTCGAAATTCGTATACATTTTTGCATTTTTCTTCTTGTTATGTCTAACGTATATTAATGTTATTAGATATGTATCTATTTTTTTGTTGTTTTATGTCTTTTTATAATCAAGAAAAACCATATTATTCCGCTCGTTGGTCGTTTTTGGTCAGAATTAAGGGGTGTTAATGGATAGACGGCCCGGTCGCTCCTGCTCGATAAGGCAAGGATCGCCCGAGACAATAATTCTGTTAGGACGAGGTCGAAAGGCCGCTGTGAGTCCTCCGAGACTAGGGTCAGTAATGATGGTCTTCTCATCCAGAGCAATATTGTCCTAACAACTGGTAATTGCCATCATAGTGTTATGAGGTATTTTCAGAATCTTTTTTAATGAGTTGCTCATAGAGGTTTTGAGGGTGTCGTTCTCACGTCATCATTAAAGCTCACGCTCATCCCCCAACTGCCGAACCTGGACGAGATAAGGCAGATGCGCAAGCGCCTGGACCTGTCGCAAAGAGAGCTGGCCTCGCTGGCCGGGGTCTCCCAGTCGCTCATCGCCAAGATCGAGAAAGGGAGCATCGATCCATCCTACGACAACGTCCGCAAGATCTTCAACGCCTTCGAGGACATCCTGAAGAAGCGGGCGATGGAAGGGAAGAACATGGGCGCCCGGTTCACCGTGGGGGACCTGGCCACCCGCGGGGTCATCTCCATCGCTCCCGAGGCGTCCCTGGCCGAGGCCGTGGACAAGATGATGAAAGGCAGATTCACCCAGCTGCCGGTCATGGTCGGCGAGCGGATCGTCGGAGCGGTCACCGACGACCGTATCCGCGATTATACTATAGAGGAAACGAGGAACCAGCGCAAGTCCTACGACGAGGTCATGCAGGTAAGGGTCGAGACGATCATGGAGGCCCCCTTCCCCATACTATCGGAGGATACCCCGATCGAGCTGGCATCCCTACATCTGCAGCGCGAGGAGGCGGTCCTCATCACCCGGCGGGGCACCATCATCGGCATACTCACCAGCGCCGACTTCCTGGACCTGGGCCTGCACTAGGAACGGACATGAAGAAGAACGAGCTGGAGCGGACCCTTCAAAGAGTGACGCCCCATTCCAAGCCCCGGCCGGACCTGGAGCAGTACTCCACCCCGGCGGTCATCGCCGCGGACATGCTGTACATCGCCCACTCCTTCGGCGACATCGAGGGCCGCAAGGTGGTGGACCTGGGCTGCGGAGGAGGCATACTGTCCATAGGGGCGACCCTGCTGGGTGCGGAGAAGGTCACCGGCATAGACGTGGACGAGGCGGCCCTGGAGGATGCCCGCCGGAACGCCGCCAGCGCCGGCGTGGAGATCGAACTGCTGAACATGGACGTGAGCGGGGCGGACCTCAAGGCCGACACCGTGATCATGAACCCGCCCTTCGGGGCCCAGCGCCGTAACGCCGACCGGCCCTTTCTGGAGGCGGCGGTGCGCATCGCCCCGAAGGTCTACACGCTCCACAACGCCCGCACCATTGACTTCCTGGAGCGCATGGTGCCGGCCATGGGAGCGACGATCTTCTTCCAGAAAAGCTATCGGTTCGAGATTCCTCATATGTTCGAATTCCACGACAGGAAGAAGAAGGAAATTGAAGTAGCGCTGTTGTGCGTCAGCTACCCATGAATGAATTCGTGGGCTTGCGGCTAGGCTCGGCCTCAGTTGCCTTGCGGCCTTCGGCTTCATAGCCCGCTGCATTCGGCTGGCTGACGGACAGCCTGCCACCGACCCGCCTGGAGAAGGTGGCGATGTTCCTTGAGGCGTTCAGATCGGCATCCAGCGAGAACCCGCACTGGACGCATGTGAACTGCCTGCCCTTCCTATTGTATCGAGACACATGACCGCACTTCGAGCAGGTCTGAGAAGTGTGGTACGGGTTGATGACCATGACCTTCTTTCCCAAAGCCTCCGCCTTGTACTGCACGAACTGAAGCAACTGGTGGAACGACCAATTTCCTAGCTTGCGGTTGAACTCCTTATTCTTCTTGATGCCTCGAATGGCGGTCAAGTCCTCGAACACGATGATGTCGAACGGCTTGCTCACTATCTCGTTGGCCACACAATGGTTCAAGTCCCTAACGAACCGTCTCTCTCGTCCGCTTATTTCCTTTAATTTCCGTTTAGCAGAACGAGTGCCTTTGGACTGCAGCTCGGCCTTGAGATTTTGATACCTGCCCTTGACGTTCTTCCAGTGATTCGAGTTGAAGAAAGTATTGTCGCTGCACACGGCGAGGTTGTTGATGCCCAGGTCCACTCCGAGGCGTCGGTCTCCATTGTTGAATGGCGGTGCTCCGCCCTCCACTTGGATGTTCAGGAAACAAGCGTCCCGACCGACGATGAGCTGGGCGTTCTGCACCCTCCACGATTGGTATGGTCGATAGTGGTCGGGCAGAACGAACTCATATCTCATTCGTCCGAACACTGTGCTTATGGTGAGATAACCAGACTCAAGGAAGACGCTTAGTGTGCGCTTGTCGTAGCGAATGGAACTGAGCGGTTTCTTGAATATGCGGTGCTTGAACTTGTCCCGTTTGAGCATGTCACTGCCCTGGTCCCTGGCGGTCTGCACTAGGGCGGAGGGGAGTGTTGGAAAATCGTCCCTGACGCTTCGGTATGTCGCACGGTGGAGCCTGGTCTTATTATACTCATGGTTCGCATGGCCCCAATCAAGAACACGCTGGCACGCTAAGTTGAACACGCCGACCGTCTGTACCAGGTCGGCAGTGCGCTCCAAGCGTATCTTGATGGTACGGAACATCTTATTAGGAATGGCTGTATTGCTATTTGATGCCGTTGTCTCCATTCATCCCACCTTTGAAAAAGTGGTTTTTTCTGGCGAGCCTGTTTATAATATCATCGGATGTCATCAACCCACGATTAAGATCGTAGGCTTAGCCGTTCTAGCTTCATGCGTGCTTATGGGTGGCCTTGGCGCCCACGGCCGATCGACGCTTCTCATCCTAACATACTTCTTACTGTTCTGTTTGCATACCGCACCGCAAGATGTCCTACTGTCGCTGGTAGATAGTAGGTTTTTGCGGCCCCTGTCACCACCGATGAGGTCAGTTCATGGTCGTCGATTGCTATCGCTGACACCTTATTACATGCCTAATTGCACCGCTCCATGGTCTGGAGCAGTTGGACGTGCTGTTCCTCGGTCGGGAGCAGTTTGATCTTGGCGGTCAGCAACATCCATATGCCTATCTATGCCCCTACGTTAATATCTACCATTGCTCTTACCATTCATAAAGGGCTTGATTCCTCCAAGGGATGGATCCTTGGGCTTCGTTGAGCCCGTGATGGTGACAAAATGAGCAAAAAGACGGTTTTACCCGGCGATGAGGTAGCGGTCGCCGAGGAGTTCATGCCCGCCGAGGGCACCTATGAGCAGGATGGCAAGATCCTGTCCAGTCTGGCCGGGGAACTGGAGCTCGACCAGGAAGAGAAGGTCGCCAAGGTCTCTCCCAAGAACCCTCTGGTGGTGTTGAAGAGCGGAGACAGCGTGTATTGCCGCATCACCGACGTCCGGGCGAGCATGGCCATCTGCGACATCTTCGCCGTCGAGGGCAAGGAGCGGGACATCACCGGGGAGACCTCGGCCACCATCCACATCTCCAAGCTCTCCTCCGAGTACGTCCAGGATGTCGGACGGGAGCTCCGTCCGGGCGATCTGGTGCGGGCCAAGGTCATTCAGGGCCGGCCCTCGGTGCAGCTGTCCACGCAGGAGCCCCATTTCGGCGTGGTGAAGGCCCTCTGCCGCAAGTGCCGGTGCCCCATGATCAAGCAGGGCAAGTCGCTGAAGTGCGAGCCGTGCGAGCGGGTGGAGAGCCGAAAGGTCGCCGACGACTTCGGCGACATCAATGCGTGAACGCCTCGGTCCGAGGATCCACCATCGCTCGGGCCAGGCTTCGTTTTTCATTGAGCCAGTATCAATAAATTCCCCCATGGGAACAATCTTATAATAGAGGTCGTTGTTAGACACGGAAGGGTACAAGATGACCAAGAGCAACGAGGATCTCGTCCGCGAAATCATGGAGCTCAAGAACGAGATGAAGCAAATGAAGGAAGCCCTCAACATGCTCTTCGCCCTGGTGGTCGAATCGGACGAAGGGGATGAGGAGGACATCGGCTACCCTGGGATCATCCAGGAAACGCCCAGGTTCAACAACTGAACCAGGTTTCTCTTCAGGAGTTCACATGTTCAAATCGATTGCGGGAGCGGGTTCGGCATGAAGGTGGTCTGCTTGTTATCGGGAGGGATCGATTCCCCGGTGGCCGCCTACTCGCTGGGAAAGAACGGCGCGGAGCTGATCCTCCTGCACATGGACAACCGGCCCTACTCTGACGACACCTCGGTCAACAAGGCCCGGGAGCTGGCCGACCAGGTCGGGGATGCGCTGGGCCAACAGGTCCCGCTATATGTCGCCCCGCATGGGTATAACCAGCTGCAGATCCACAAGCATTGCACCCGGAACCTGCAGTGCGTGCTGTGCAAGCGGACCATGCTCAAGGTGGCCAGGAACCTCTCCCGAACGTTGGGAGCGGAGGCGGTGGCCACCGGGGAGTCCATGGGCCAGGTGGCGTCGCAGACTCTGTATAACATCGTCTCCGAGCAGTCTGGCCTGGACTTCCCGGTGCTGCGGCCTCTGATCGGGCTGGACAAGCTGGAGATAGAGAACATCGCCAAGCGGATCGGCACCTATGAGATCTCGATACGCAAGGGAACGCCGTGCACGATCGTGCCGTTCCGTCCGGCCACCATGGCCACCCCCGAGATGATCCGGGCCCAAGAGGCCCGGCTGGACATCGAGAAGTTGGCGTTCGATGCGGCCGAAGAGGCCTTCGAGCTCAGAACACCGAGCAGTTCTGGTACCTAGTCTCGTCGAGCATGTCGGGCGTGACCCGGTCTATGTAGCGGGCCTGGACCCGTGAGATGTACAAGACGTTCGCGCCGACCTTGACCTTTATGTCGGTCTCTTTGGGGGCCTTGACCTCGACGGGCACGATGACCGGGCCGGAACAGGAGGTGGATACGCGGTAGTCCCGCTTGTTCTTTAAAATGAAGTCGATGACCTCCTGGTCCACCTGGATGCTCTGCATGCAGGGGCATTGGGCCGACCGTATTTAGTGGTTGCGAAAGCTTTAGCCGCTCGTCGGCAATGGGGGCCCGTGAGATATGTCCTTGATACCTCGGCGCTATTCGCCATGCAGGACCTCCCCTCCGGAGAGGTCTATGTCACCCCCGGGGTGGTGGCCGAGCTGCGCAAGTATGAGGACCCCCGGCTGAGGTTCTGGGAAGACCTGATGGTGGTGACAGAACCATCCTCCGCTTCCCTGGTCAAGGTCCGGGAAGCGGCCAAGGGGACCGGCGACGACGCCCGACTGTCTCCCACCGACATCGAGGTCCTGGCCCTGGCCCTGGAGCTGAACGCCGTCCTGCTGACCGACGACTACTCGATCCAGAATCTGGCCCGGGTCATCGCCGTGGAGTATCGGGGGGTGGGCATGAAGGGCATCAAGGAGGTCATGACCTGGAAGTATCGCTGCACCGGCTGCCGCAAGGTATGGGACCAGAACCATCCCGATTGCCCCATATGTGGCAGTGCGTTGCGCTCCTCGAGATCAAGGAAATGAGGGCCGGCAGCGCAGGATGTTGCCCATCCTGCGGGCGCCCAGCATCTGCATGGAGAACTCCAACCGGCGGGGACCACCGAAGAACAGGGAGGCCAGCATCTTGGTGTGCACGGCGGTCCGCAGCGGCCGGCCGACCTGCTGCTTCCATTGTTCCTCATAGAGGGAAAGCGGCGTCCCCTTCGCCAGGTGCTGGGCGACCGTCCGGCCGGCGATGCGCCCGCAGATCATGGCGATCGGTATGCCCCCGCCGTTGACGGCCATCACATGGCCGGCGGCGTCCCCCACCACCAGGCCCGAAGCGGTGAAAGTCCTCTTGATCGGGCCATTCGAGGGCACGTACTTGCCGATGGGGCGGCCCAGGACCTGCAGTTTCCTCTGCTTGATGAAGTCCTGGAAATAGTCGCCCACCCTGCCGTCGGAGTACTGGGGAGCGACGCCCACGCCGACGTTGGCGCCGTTCTTCTTTGGCAACACCCAGGCATAGGCTCCGGGAGCCACCCCTCCGAAGTACATCTCCATCACCGGCTCGAAATCGCCGATGGCCTGGGAGGTCACCGCCGGATACATGTCCGCGTTCCGGGGCAGCCCGAGGCTCCTGGCCACCTTGGAGATGGGGCCGTCCGCGCCCACCACGATCTTGGTCCGGTACGTCTCGTCCCGGGTGCGGACCTCGGTCCCCTGGACGGAGAGCACCTGGGTACACGTCCGCACCACCGCGCCGGCCTTTACCGCCCTCGAGGCGAGGTGCTGGTCGAACCGGTCGCGGTCGGTGGTGTACCCCTGAAAAGGAATGTCCCAGTGGCGGGGCTTCGGGGAGAAGATGCGGAAGGTGTCCATCCGCCGGGACACCAGGGAGGAGGGGATGTCGAACAGCGGCTCCAGGTCCTCGGCCATCGGCAGGATGGCCTTGACCTCGTCCAGCTGGGGCATGAACTCCCCGCAGGCCACCGGTTCGCCGACCTCCTTCCTGCGGTCGAGGACCAGGACCCGGGCTCCGCCCACCGCGGCCTGCTCCGCGGTGGTGCTCCCGGCAGGCCCGGCCCCCACGATCACGACGTCGAAATCGCTGTTCATCAGGACTTCCTATCCATAACGGTGTTCGCCAGGGATGTCAGGGCATCCCGGTAGATGGACGGCGGCACCCGGGCGAGCGCATTCAGGGCCATGTCCCGGAAATCGGCGGCATGCTTCCTGGACACTTCCACGGCATCGGTGGCCCGGACCAGTTCCAGGGCCTCCTGCACATCTTCCGGGGTCTTATGGGCCTTCTTGAAGATCTCTTTGATCCGGCGGCCGCCGGGGTAATGGCCCTGCATAGCCACCATCAGCGGGAGGTTCGGCTTGCTGTCGAGGATATCCATGCCCAGATGTTTGCCCAGGTCGGCCTCCCGCCCGGTGATGTCCAGAACATCGTCCACGATCTGGAAGGCGTGGCCGATATGGAGGCCGTAGACCCCCAGCGCCTCGATCTGGTCGGGGGTACCCTCGCCGACGTACGCTCCCACGCGGGCGCTCGCCTCGATGGGCCGGGCGGTCTTCCCTTCGATGATCTTCAGGTACGTCTCGAGGGGGGTGTCGTCCTCGTGCTCGACGTCGATCTGCAACATCTCGCTCTCGGCCATATGGGCGCAGGCGTCGGCCACCATCTCCACCACTTCCTCGGCCTCCATGGACCCGCCCAGGCGGAAGCCCTTGACGAACAGGAAGTCGCCGGCGATGAGCGCCCTCTGGAGGCCATATTTGCGATAGGCGGCGACGTGCCCCCGGCGGGTCTCCGCCCCGTCGTTGATATCGTCGTGAACAAGCGTGGCGGAATGGATCAGCTCGAAGGCGGCGGCCAGCTTGATCATCTTGTCGATGTCCTGGCCTCCCACGGAATGGAACGCAAGAATAGAGATACCGGGCCTCAGCCTCTTTCCACCGGACTTCACCACGTGCAGGGCGATCTCGGTCAAAAGGGGCTGACGCGACTGGACGCTTCTAATGATCTCCTCTTCCACAAGGCGGAGCTCATCCTTGATGGGAGCGTCCCAGCTGCCTACCATGCGCGAGATAATAGTGAGGGATTACTTAACGGTTAGGGGAGCCGCATCGGCCTGAGATATATGGATGCCATGTTTTTCGCTCGCCCAATCCGCCGTGCCGGGCACCGCCGATATGGGGGCGCTAGAGGGGTCGCCAGCCGGCAATCTTTATCTCGCCCTGGCTCCGAACAAGATACATGATGGAGCGAAGCGAACAGCAGATGACCCTTCGGGTCAGCGAATACATGCGCCCCGATCCGCCCGCGGTCCCCTACGCGGGCCGGCTCAAGGACGCGCTGATGGTGATGATCGAGAGGGACAGCACCAGCGTGCTGGTCATGGACGGCGAGGATGTGGTGGGGGTCATCGGCGTCGACGACATCGCCCGGTTGGCGGCCAAGGGCATCGACCTCTCCGCGGCCTGGGTCAAGGATTTCGTGGCCGCCTGCATGCTGACCGGGAACCAGCCCTGCGTCCAGATCCGGGAGGACGACACAGTGCTCAACGCCCTCAGGATAATGGACAACTGGACGGCGTCGCAGATCGTAGTGGTGGATGGAAAGAACAAGGTGGTCGGGACGATCTCCGCCCTCGACGCACTAAAAGGTTGGTCGAAAGAGGTTTACGGGCCCTGATCAGGCCAGCGGCGGGAACAGGGTCCTGGCGGCATCGGCGCAGATGTTGATGACCGGGTCGGGCCACAGGCCGATGACGATGGTCGCGCCCACGCAGATGGCGATGGCCGCGGTCATGCTCCAGGGCAGCCGGATCTTCTCTTCGGTCGTTCCCTTCTCCACATACATGTACTTGACCACGCGGACATAGTAGTACAGGGAGAGGGCGCTGTTGAGGACACCCGCCACCGCTAGCCAGACCATCCAGTTCTGGGATGCTATCTGGGAGGCGTCGATCGCTCCGGAGAACAGCACGAACTTGCTGGCGAACCCGGACAGCGGCGGTATGCCGGCGAGGGAGAACAGCAGGATAGTGAGGCCGAAAGCGATGAACGGCGCCCGCTTGGCCAGCCCCTTGTAGTCCGAGATGTTCTCGCCCAGGGCCACATAGGCCATGGCCGCCACCACGATGAACGCTCCGCCCTTCATGAAGGCATGGGTAATTACCTGGAATATGCTGCCTTCCACGCCATACTGGGTCGCCACGGCAATGGCGATGATCATGTAGCCTGCCTGGGCGATCGAGGAGTAGGCCAGCATCCGCTTGATGTTGGTCTGCTGCAGGGCCAGGAGGTTGCCCACGGTCATGGTCAGGATGGCCAGTACGCCCACCATTATCTGCCAGTCGGCCTTGATGGCGATCAGGGCCACCAGGAAGATCTTGAACAGCAGAACGATCCCCATCTTCTTGGAGCTGGCGGCCAGCAGGCCCGAGATCGGCGTAGGGGCGCCTTCGTACACATCGGGGGCCCACATGTGGAACGGAACGATGGCCACCTTGAAGCCGAAACCAGCCACCAGCATGCCGACGGCCAGCAGGGTGACCGCGTTCAGCCCCGAGCCCATAGAGCCGAGCGCGGCGTTGATGCCCAGGAAGTTCGTGGTGCCGGTGACGCCGTACAGGAGGGATATGCCGTACAGCGCCAGGGCCGACGACAGACCGCCGATGATGAAGTACTTGGTCGCGGCCTCGGCGCCGCGCTTGTCCTTCTTGCGGAACGCTACCAGCGCGAAGGTGGAGATGGAGGCCAGCTCCAGACCGACGAACAGGGTGATCAGGTCCATGGACGACGCCACGATCATCATACCAACGGTTCCCAGCATGATGAGGGAGAAGTACTCGGCCTGGTGTTTGTCCTTCTCCACATACCGGGCCGATGCCAGGACCACGTAGAAGGCGACTGCTAGGAACACCAGGGCGAACAGGGCGGCGAACACGTCCAGCTGTAGCAGCGGGGTGTTGGGCCCTCCCATGACCGCCGGGAAGCCGTTCATTATGTAGTACAGCTCGACCCCCATGGTGGCTGCGATGCCCACCAGGGACACGGCGGCCAGGGCGCGGCTGGACTTGGCGATCAGATGGACCGCCGGCAGCATCGCGGCGAACACTATCAGGATTATTTCGGGATATAGAGCGCTGTAATCAATTGCCATTTCAGATCACCCCAGTCAGTACGCGGGGAATCGACGGCACGATAAGGTCCATGATCAGCCGAGGATAGATACCGTAGATGGCGATGAAGCCGATCAGGATGGCCAGTGGAACGGTCTCGAACCAGTAGGCATCGTGCACGTGCTCGGTATCGACCTTGGTGGTGAGGTTGCCGAATATCGTCCTCTGCATGGCCCACAGGTAGTAGGCCGCGGTTATGGCCACGCTGATGATGGGGATCATTACCCAGGTGCCTGCCCAGTCATAGGTGGCGGTGAACACGGAGAACTCCGCCAGGAATCCTACCAATCCGGGAAGGCCCAACGAGGCCATGAACCCGATCATCATCACGGTGGCGACGATGGGCATCTTGGGGGCCAGGCCGCCCAGCAGGGGGATCTCTCTCGTCCCCACCTTATGCTGGAACATGCCGGCGGTCATGAAGAGGACCGCCGTGATCAGGCCGTGGGCGAACATCTGGAACACCGCCGCGGCCATGCCCAGTTCGGTCATGGTCGCTATGCCCAGGAGCACCAGGCCCATGTGGCTGATCGACGAGTAGGCGACCATCTTCTTGAGGTCGGTCTGGGCCAGGCAGGCGAAGGCACCATAGACGATGGACACCACACCGATGACGGCCAGCAGGACCTGGTATTCTATAGTTATGTCCGGGAAGGTGGTCACGCAGACGCGAATGATACCATAGGACCCCATCTTCAGCAGCAGGGCGGCCAGCAGGACCGACCCAGCGGTGGGGGCCTGCACATGCGCGTCCGGCAGCCAAGTATGGAACGGCACCATCGGCATCTTGACGATGAACCCGAAGAACAGGGCGAAGAATATCGCCACTGAAATCAGGTGCTCAAAGCCCGGGGCGACCGTTGCGATCTGCAGCATGTCGAAGCTTGGCTGACCTAGCAGCGGGCTCGCCGTGAAGTACAGGGCAAAGATCCCCAGCAGCATGATCAGCGACGCGACATGGGTGTAGATGAAGAACTTTATCGACGCATAGGCGCGGTTGGGGCCTCCCCATATCGCGATGAGGAAGTACATCGGGATCAGCACGAGCTCCCAGAATACGTAGAACAGGAAGTCGTCCAGGGACATGAACACGCCCATGCCTCCCAGTTCCAGCAGAAGCGCAAGGCCCATGTACCCCTTGGTCCTTTCCTCCACGTCCCATGAGAACAGGATGGCCAGGAAGACAAGCAACGTGCTGAGGAACACCATCGGTATGCTGATACCGTCCACTCCGAGGTGGTAGGTTATCCCGAGCGCGCTGATCCAGTTGTATTGCTCCTCGAACTGGAACGACGTTCCCAGCGGGGTGCTGAGCGAGAAGTTCATCAGCAGGAGGACCGAAACCCCCAGGGTGACCGCTGAGAAGCCCAGGGCGATGTACTTGGCGGCCTTGGGGTTGTTTCCCAGCAGGAAGGTCGCCATCGCTCCGACGAGCGGGAAGATCAGCAGCAGGGATAATAGGGGAATGTTTTCGAACATCTAAATCAGGCCTCCAAAGAAGAAGAGGAGAATCACGATGAGCGACACCCCCAGCACGATTACCACGGCGTAGGTCTGGACGAAGCCGGTCTGACCCCTCCGCATGAAGTTGCCTCCCTTGACCGATATGGTGGTAAAGAGATTGACGATGCCGTCAACGACCTTCCGGTCGAACCAGTCGACCAGCATGGAGAAGCCGTAGACGACCTTTAGGCCGATGATGTCGTAGCCGGCGGTGAAGCCGTACCGGGCGAGGAGGAGATCGTTGATCCTCTTCCTCATCGGGGTGGCCACGAACACGGCCGGGTTGATGCTCTTCTTATAGTACATGAGGTAGGCCAGAGTGATGCCCAGGCCGGCCACGATCAATGAGACATAGGTCAGCACGTCGCTGAAGATCACTATCATCTCATCCCCGAAGCTTACGACATGGACCTCGAAATGCGCTATCGATGGTTGGATGAGGTCCGTGAATCCCAGGAGGAGGGCGACCACGCCGGAGGCTATTGCCAATGAGGCCAGGATGGCCAGCGGCACCCACATGACCTTGGGCGCCTCATGCGCATGGTCGTAGGCGTGGTGGTCCCGGGGCTCTCCCGTGAACGTCATGAACCACAGGCGGAACATGTAGAACGCGGTCATGAACGCGGTCGCGATGCCCATCGCATAGAGCAGGTAGAACAGGGGATTATGGGCTCCCGTCTCGAACACCACAGCGAGTATCTCGTCCTTGGACCAGAACCCGCTGAAGGGAACAATGCCCGCGATGGAGATGCAGCCCATGAGCATGACGAAAGCCGTGATCTTCAGCTTTTTCGACAGCCCGCCCATCAGGCGCATGTCCTCGGTGTGCACGGCGTGGATGACCGCGCCGGCGCTCAAGAACAGCAGGGCCTTGAAGAACGCATGGTTCATCAGATGGAACATGCCGGCGTTGAAGCCCATGTTGGACACATCATAGACGGCGAACAGATAGCCGCCGGTACCCAGGGCCAGGAACATGTATCCCAGCTGGCTGATGGTGGAGTAGGCCAGGACCCTCTTGATGTTGGGGTTGTTGAGGGCCATGGTCGCCGCGAACAGCGCGGTGAAGCCACCGATGACCGCGATGATGAGCATCGTGTCGGGGGTCTGCACCATCATGGGGTAGGACCTCGCCACGAGGTACACACCGGCCTTGACCATCGTAGCCGCATGGATAAGAGCGGAAACGGTGGTGGGGCCTTCCATTGCATCGGGCAGCCAGTCGTGCAGCGGGAACTGCGCGGACTTGCCGATGGCGCCACCGAAGATGAAGAAGGTGCCCAGGGTGAACAGGGCGTTGCTGCCATCAAAGGTGTGGCTGAAGATGTAGTCGAAGTCCAGATTGCCCTGGAACCCGACGAACAGGATGAACAGCCCCAGCATGAACATGATGTCGCCGATCCTGGTGACCAGGAAGGCCTTCTTGGCCGCCGAGGCCGCGGAGGGCTTGGTGTACCAGAACCCGATGAGCAGGTAGGAACACAGGCCCACCAGCTCCCAGAATATGAACATCTGGAGGTAGTTCGATGCTAGAACGAGGCCGAGCATCACACCGATGAAGAGGGATATGATCGCATAGTAGCGGCGCTTCTTGGTGCCCTCCTCATGCATGTAGCCGACCGAGTAGATGACGACCAGGGTGGCGACGAAGGACACCACGATGAGCATCAGGGCGGTCAGCGTGTCGATGTATATGCCCATGTTGAAGGTGAACCCGTCCACGACCAGCCAGGTCAGGGACTGCTTGAACACCTCTTCAGGGTAGCCGCCGGAGAGTATCTCGTAGGCGACCATCAGGGAAAGGAAACAGGAGGCGGCGGCCATGGCGATGGCCACGTATGCGCCGTTCTCCATCTTCTTGAAAAGCTTGTTGCCCAGGAACCCTACCAATACGAACGCGATCAGAGGGAGGATGGGGATGATCCAGGCTAGTTCGCTCCAGTACATCTTACCACCTCAGCAGATTGATCTCGTCAAGACTGATGGTGTCCCTGGTCTTGTACAGGTTCATGATGATGGCCAGGCCGACCGCGACCTCCGCCGCGGCTATGGCTATGGACACGAGCGCAAAGATCTGTCCGTTCAGGTTACCGGAGTAAGCGGAGAACGCGACGAAGTTGATGTTGGCGGCGTTGAGCATGAGCTCGACCGAGATGAGCACGATGATGGCGTTCTTCTTCGTGAGCACGCCGTAGGCGCCGATGATGAACAGGATGGCCGACAGGCCCAGGAAATACTCGATCGATATCATTCCTTTTCCTCCTGAGCGATGTAAACGCCTCCAAGCATGGAGACGAACAGGGTGATGCCCACGACCAGTATCGCCAGGCCGTACTCGTTGAAGATCTCATTTCCGAACGCTTGGTTATCGGTGGCGTGCAGGGACCCGGCGGGCCACTGGGATAGCAATATGGATCCCAGGACCACGGCCAGGAACAGCACGGCGGCGACGCCCACGAAGATCTTCCTCTTATTCATGGCGTTCACCTCCCAGCAGCTTGCGCTTGGTCAGCATGATACCGAACAGCATGAGCACGGACACCGCGCCGACATAGATCATGATCTGGATGATGGCCAGATACTCAGCGCTCAGGAAGATGTAGGTGATGCCGACGCCCAGGAAGGTGAGGGCCAGCCACATGATGCTGCGGACGATCTCCTTGGACCACAGGACCGCCAGGGCGGCGATGATGGTCACGGCGGCGATGAACAGGAAAATGATGAAATCCCATTGCAGATCCATCTACTGCACCTCCTTCATGCTGAGGGCGTCCTTCGGACAGACCTCGACGCAGGTCTCGCAGGACACGCACTTCTCATTGTCTATGACCGGCCGCTTGATGGGCCTGCCCTTCTCGTTGACACCGAACTCTTTCATTACGATCGCCTCCACCGGGCAGTCCTTGGCGCACCGGGAGCAACTGATACATTTCTTCTCTTCCAGAACAGGAAGGTCCTTGTTCTCGGTGCTGGGGCGGGGGACCATTACTCCCTTCTTCAGCTCCGAGGGCAGCACCTCTAGGATGTGCACCTCGTTGCCCGGGACACCGGGCCACTGCAGCTTGTAGGGGTCGAAGATGATCTCCTCTCGGGTGAACGACGCCAGCTCGTATTCCGGCGTCACGATCATGGCGTTGGTGGGGCAGTATTCGGCGCAATAGCCGCACATCATGCACCTGCCGACGTTGACCCGGGGTCGCTTGACCTTCTCCGGGACCTTGCCCTCCACCGTCTTGAGGTCATCGACCAATAGAAGGTCGATGCAACGGTTGGGACAGATGCGCATGCAGATGCCGCAGCCTATGCACTTGTCGAAGATCAGGCCGGGCCGACCACGGAACACATCCGGAACGACCAGCTTCTCCCAGGGGTACATGACCGTCTGGGGCTTGTGGATCGTGGACTTGAACATCTGCTTCAGGGTCAGGTACATCGGCTTCAGGACGAAGCCGGTAAGGCCCAGCTCCTTGTCCTTGTTCGATCTCTTGGCTTCAGCCATCTAGAACCACCCCAGGGTCTTTAACGCGATAGCGATGAAAATGTTGACCACCGCCAGGGGCAACAGCCTCTTCCAGCCGATGGCCAGGATCTGATCGGTCCTGACCCGAGGCAGCGCGCCTCTGATCCAGATGAAGAGGAAGAACACGAAGAACATCTTCCCCAGGAACCACAGGCCCGCGGGGATGATCTCAGGGAACGGTCCATCCCATCCGCCCAGGAACAGCAGAGTGGCGAGGGCCGATCCGACGAATCCCCTTGCGTATTCGGACATCATGATGAGGCCGAACCTCATGCCGCCATATTCGGTACCCCAGCCTTCCACAAGCTCGGCCTCCGCTTCCGGCAGGTCGAACGGGACCCTTTCCACCTCGGCGACCATCGAGATCAGGAACACCCCGAACCCGATGATCATCGGGATGACTAGCCAGAGATGAGATTGTTGGTAAATGACGATATCATTGAGGCTCAAGCTGCCGGTCAGTATGACCACTCCGACGACGGAGAGCAGCAGCGGTATCTCATAGGCGATTATCTGCGCGGCGGCACGCATGCCACCGATGATGGTGAACTTGTTGTTGGACGCCCACCCTCCCAGCAGCACCGCGAAGGGGGCCAGGCTGAAGATGGCGAAGGTCAGGATCAGGCTCAGATCGGAATCGGAGGCAAAGAACCCGGGGCTGTATGGTATCGTAACGAACAAGAACAGGGAGGTCCCGATGATGATGACCGGAGCGGCATTGTACACCAGCTCGTCGGCCGATTCCGGGATGATGATCTCCTTGATCAGGGTCTTGAGGCCGTCCGCAAAGTTCTGGAGCAGCCCGATCGGTCCGGTCTGGGTACCGCGGCGGTCCATGAGCCGGCCCAGCGTCTTTCGTTCCTGCCAGATCAGGGTGATTGATACCAGCATACCGGCCACGAAGACGATCAGGGCCACTAGCACGACGGTGACGAAGTACAATACATCGTTGCTGCCCAACCAGCTCGCGAAGCTATGGAATCCCAGCCAGCCGATGATCGCACCGATGATGTCCACCATCAGCCAGTGAACGAGGCCGCTTAATAATTGCCAAAGGTCGAGGTACATCGATTTCACCTATCCGTCTCGCCCATGCAGACATCGAGCATTCCCATGATGGACGGCACGTCCGCGACCTTGAAGCCCTTGACCATTACCGGGGCCGCCGAAAGGGTCACGAAGAACGGGCTTCGGACCTTCACCCGAGAGGGCTTGTCGGTCCCGTCGCCAATGATGTACACGAGGCTCTCTCCGCGAGGGTCCTCCATCCTGGCCATTCCGGTGCCGACCAGCGCGTTGCGAGGCGGCTTCACCCTGATGGGTCCGGACTTGGGCATCTTCTTGAGACATTCCTTGACGATCTGGATGGACATCCTCATCTCGTCCATGCGGACGCGGTATCTCGCGTACACATCGCAATCGTCCCGGACGCACATGTGCCAGTCGAGCTCGTCGTAGATCTCATAGGGATCGTTGTGGCGGACATCGTACTTCACGCCGCTCCCCCTCAGGCTCGGGCCGGTGACCCCCAGGTTGATGGCGTCCTTGGCCGACAGAGGAGAGAGGTCGACCATACGCATCCGGAAGACCGCGTTCCGGTCGATCAGGTCCTCGTACTCGACCAGCCGCTTTTCAAAGTAATCCAGGGTCCTTACCAGGTCCCTCTCCCAGTTGGGTGGGGCATCGTTCCTGACACCGCCGATCCGGCAATAGTTATAGGTCATCCTTGCGCCGGTGAGGCTCTGGAAGAGGTCCAGGAACAGTTCCCTTTCCCTCATAGCATATAGGAAAATGGTGAGATTGCCGAGGTCCGGCCCGATGGCCGCCAACCACATGAGGTGGGAACCGATCCTCTGAAGCTCGTCGGACATGACCCGAATGTACTTGGCCCTCTCCGGAACTTCCACTTCCATCAGGTCCTCGGCGGCCAGGCAATAGATGTGGCTCCAGGTGAACGAGGCACCGTAGCATAGTCGGTCGGCCATGGGGATGATCTGAGGGTAGGTTCGGGCCTCGACCATTTTCTCCCATCCGCGGTGAAGGTAGCCGATGACCGGCACAGCGTCCGTAATGGTCTCGCCATTGACCTTGACCCTCAAGTTCCATAGACCATGGGTCATGGGGTGCTGAGGGCCCATGTTGATCCACATTTCTGCCATATTACTTCCTCCCTACGTCGCAGTCCTTCCGCATGGGGAAGAAGGTGTAGTCCTCTGGAAGCAGTATCCTTTCAAGTCGGGGATGGCCCCTGAAGATGATGCCGAACATGTCGTAGGCCTCCCGCTCATGCCAATTGGCCCCTTCCCAAAGCGGGGTCACCGAGTCCACCTCGGGGGTCTCATGGGATAGGTCCACCACGATCTCGATGGTGATGTTGCTGGAATAGGAGCATATATGATAAACGGTCTGGAAACGGTCGCATCGGTCCACACCGCCCACGCAGCTGCAGTGGTCGAAGCCAAGCTCGTCCTTCAGCAGGTTGCATAGCTTCAACAGGATGTCCCTGTTCGCGCTCAGGTACAATCGGCGCGGTCTGACCTTGTTCTCGAACTTGGTCTCGGTGGGGAACGCCTCGGCGATCCTGCTCTTGACCTGGTCCAACGTGTAAGTAGTAGTCTGTTCCAAAGTCCCACCTCAGTCGTCCATGAACGTGCCGATCTTCGATACTTTGATCTTCTGATGTAGTTTGAAGAACCCATCGATCATGGCCTCGGGCCGCGGCGGACAACCTGGGATGTAGACGTCCACAGGGATGAAGGTGTCCACGCCCTGGACGACATTATAGGAATCGTACCAGGGTCCGCCGGAAATGGCGCACTCGCCCATGGCTATGACCCATTTCGGTTCAGGCATCTCCTCGTAAAGACGGCGCAGGGCCGGCCGGAGCTTATTGGTGACCCAGCCGTTGATGAGCAACACGTCCGATTGACGGGGGGAGGACCGGAACACCATTCCGTATCTCTCGGTGTCAAAGCGGGGCCCGGAGGCCGCTGCCATCTCCAGCGCGCAACAGGCAATACCGAAGTGCAACGGATAAATGGCATTCCTCATGCCCCAGTTGAACAATGGATCGGTGACGGTGTCCAGCGCCTTCTTGGCACCACTTGCCCGGGCGATATCATCCATGACATTGGTCGACCATTCAATGAACTCCTTAGCGCTCATCGCGACCGCATGCGGGTAAAGGCTCAGATCCATACTCTCTCCTCCTTCTTAAGGGCGTAGAAGACCCCGACCAGGAGCAATCCGAAGAACGCAAGCATGAGAATCTTTGCATCGTCGGAAAGGGTGGCGAAGTTCAAGGCCCAAATCATAAGAAAAACGATAACGATATCAAAAGCGACGAAAATAATCGCGAACATATAGAATTGAAAATGGAACTGGACCTGGGCCTCACCGATCGGTACTTCTCCGCACTCATAGGTTTCCCTCTTTAACGCGGTCACTCTAGTACGCCTGAAAAATCGGGACGAATAGAATGCTAAAATGGGAACTCCTAGAGCAATCACAGCAAAGATTGCTATTGGCAAATAGGTGTCCAAGAGCATTGTAGCGAGAATAGTAAGCCTCTATAAATACGTTATCTACCGTTAAGAATACTGGCTGGTCTGGAAAGGGCCTATTATCTTGGGAATTTTAAGATTTTATCATGTAGATATTATCATTAAACGAATTATTCTAGTGTTTCTCCTCGATGCGTTCTTGACCGTTCCAAGGACATAGAACATTTATAGTCATTTTTGACAACATCATTGAACGACGGAATGGAGGATAAAAATGAAGATCGCGCTGTTCACCGAGGACCTGTACGAGGACGTTGAATTTTGGTATCCGTACTATCGGCTCAAGGAGGCAGGGTACCGGCCGGTGGTCATCGGCTCGGGCAAGAAGGACACCTTTACCGGGAAGCACGGCATTCCCAACAAGGTAGATATCTCTATAAAGGACGCCAAGGCCGATGATTACGAGGGGGTCATCGTACCGGGGGGCTATGCTCCGGACCGCATGCGCCTTCATCCCGAGTTCCCCCAGTTCGTCAAGCTGATGTACGACCGGGGCAAGCTGGTCGCTTCCCTCTGCCACGGGCCATGGGTCCTGGCCTCGGCGGGGATCGTCAACGGGAAGAAGCTCACCTGCTGGCCGTCGTTGAAGGACGATATGATGAACGCGGGGGCCCGGTACATGGACGATAAGGTCATCGTGGACGGCAATATCATCACCTCCCGGTGCCCCGACGACCTGCCGGCGTTCATGGCCGAGGTGATCCGGTTCCTGAGCTCCGGGCAGGGCGATCAGAAAGAGCGCACCATGGTGGCCTCCTCGGCCGGCGGACGCTGAAGCGGTGGCATATTTTATTAGCCGAGGGAACATTAGCCGCTTGTTAGCACGTCACAGCAGCGGCGTATCATGGTGATAAAATGAGCAAGATGTTCGGGTTCATTGGTGCCGGCAACATGGCCGAGGCGATGATGAAGGGCATGATCAATTCGGGCGTATGCATGGCCGAGGACCTGATCGCCAGCGAGGTCGTTCCCGAGCGCAGGGAGTACATGGCCCGGACCCTCGGGATCGCGCTCACCGCCGACAACATCGAAGTGGTGAAAGAGGCCAAGATCCTTATCCTGGCGGTCAAGCCGAACATCGTGGGCCCGGTCCTGGACGAGCTCAAGCCCATCCTTACCGCCGAACATCTGGTCATCTCCATCGCCGCCGGGGTCAAGATATCCTTCATCGAGGCGCATCTGAACTGGGGCGTCCGGGTGGTCCGGGTCATGCCCAACCAACCCTGCCTGGTGGGCGCCTCCGCCTCCGGCTTCGCCCTGGGCAAGTCGGCCAAGAAGGAGGACAAGGACCTCGTCCAGAAGATCCTCAACTCGGTGGGCGTGGCCTTCGTCATGGACGAGAAGCTGCTCGACGCGGTCACCGGCCTCAGCGGCAGCGGACCCGCCTACATCTACCTGGTGATCGAGGCGATGGCCGACGGCGGTGTTCTGGCCGGCCTCCCCCGGGACGTGGCCCAGACCCTGGCCGCCCAGACCGTTCTGGGAGCGGCGAAGACCGTCCTGGAGACCAGGGGGCATCCCGGTCAGTTCAAGGACATGGTGGCCTCCCCGGCGGGAACGACCATCGAGGGCCTGAAGGTCCTGGAGGAGTGCGCGGTCCGCGGGGCGTTCATCAAGGCGGTCGAGGCCGCCTCCAAGCGCTCGGTCGAGCTCGGAAAGAGCTAACCGGACCGGGGCTTGCGGGGGAACATCAGGGCCAAGAGCGTCCGGGGGAGGCTGCGGAAAACGCTGGGGGTGTCCCACTCCAGCTCCCTCTTCTGGCAGATGGTGGACTCCATCAGCTCGTCGCCCCTCTGTTTTAACCGGGCCATCAGCACGGCCCTTTCTGCAGGGTCATGGACGGCCATGGCCCCATCGACCTCCTTCATCAGTTGCCGGGCGTTGTTGGAGCGTTCTTCCCGCGCTCTCAGCTCCTCGGCGGTCATCAGGCCCACTTCCACCCGGACCCGGTTCAGCCGGTCGGCCGCGTCATAGGACGTCTCCACGATCTGCTCCCGGGTCATGTACTTGGTCTCGTAGGAGAGGACGTCCCTCCAGTTGGGACTGGCCAGGCGGACGCGGTGTTCTTCCAGGGTCCGGGCGAAGAGCCGATAGCCGTACTTCTCAGGGTTCTCGAAGGCGAAGCTGCCGGGGTCGAGGAACGGCGCCAACGGCGAGGTGTACACGAAGAGGCGCCGGTCGTTCCCGTTCTCAGCGTACAGTCGCCGGGTGTAATCGGCCGACTCCACCGCCGACGCCGGCGTCTGCTCCGGGAGGCCGATCATGAAGAACATGTCGAAGCGCTGGCACCCGTTGGTCAGGGCGTCCTTGATGCTCTTCTCCATCGACGCGTTGTCGAACCTCCGGCCCAGGGCGCTGCGGACCTTCTCCTCGTGGGAGTCGGGGGAGAACTGGATGGAATAGCGGTCGAAGGTCCTCTGGGCGTCCTGGAAGTACGAGGCCGGGGCCGGGGTGAACAGCTCGAGGATGATGTGGTTGTCGATGCCCAGCTTCTTGGCCTCGCTGAAGAAACGCTGGGCATACTTTTCCCCGTTCTGGCGCAGGTCGCCGACCACGAACACCGGGGCTTCCAGGTAGCGCTGGACATTATAGATGTCCTCGGCCACCTTCTCCGGGCTGCGGAAGGCCGGTCTGGTCCTGCCGAGCACTTTCCTCATGGCCCCGCAGCTGCCTCCGCACACCGCGCAGCCCTGGGAACAACCGCGGACGGTGAACGCCGCGGTGAGCGGGTAACGGTCCCAGTCCTTGAACGGCTTGGCCCCTTCCAGGTCGCGGTGTCGGATGACCGACCGGATGATCCACCCGTAGTCGATATCCAGATAGTCCAGGTCCTCAGGGACGTGGGTGAGATCGTGGACGACGCCCCGGCCGTCCTTTTTCCAGGTGCGATTGGGAACGGACGATAGGTCGGGGCCTTTCTCCAGGGCGGCCATCAGCCGGGCCAGGGGTTCTTCGGTGGAGTCTCCCCGCAGCACCAGGTCCACCTGAGGATAGCCGATCAGCTCCTCATGATAATAGGACGAAGAGAAGCCGCCGAACAGCACCTTGGAATCCGGATGGAGGCGTTTCACTATCTCAGCGATGGCCAGGGAACCGTGGGCGTGGGGGAGCCAGTGCAGGTCGATGCCGAACACTTCGGAACGGAGTTTGCCGATGAGCGCTTCCACGTCCAGGTCCGGATCGTTCAGCATCATGCTGGCCAGGTTTATGATGCGGACCCGGTACCCCTGCTTGTGGAGGTGGCTGGCCATGGTGGTGAAGCCGAACGGGTACATCTCGAAGACCGGGGTGGAGGGCACCAGATCGCTGACCGGGCCGTAGAAGATGGACTCCTTTCTGAAATCATAGACGCTGGGAGCATGTAAGAGGATGAGATCTTCCCTGTGCACGGCGGGGGCCTCCGGGGCTGTATCGGCTAAGGGAGGTCTCTACAAAAATGTTGTCATTTACCGAACCGCCTCTGGCGCAGCTGGTAGGAGCGGATGGCCCGCAGAAAATCGATCTTCCTGAAGCCAGGCCAGTAGACGTCGGTGAAGTACAGCTCCGAATAGGCCAGCTGCCACAATAGGAAGTTGGAGATGCGCTCCTCGCCGGACGTCCTCAGGATGAGGTCGGGGTCCGGGAAGTCGGCGGTATACAGGAAATTGGAGAAGGTCTTCTCGGTGATATCATCGACCTCCAGCTCGCCGTCCTTTACCTTCTGGCAGATCTGCTGGATGGCCTGAATGATCTCCTGGCGGGAGCCGTAGGCGGTGGCGATGTTATAATAATAGTCGGTATAGTTGGCCGTCCTGGACTCGGCGTACTCTATGGCCTTCTTCACGCGCAGGGGGAGCAGGTCCCTCTGCCCCAGGACCGTGACCTTGATATGGTGCTTGTGTATGCGCTCGTCGTCCCCCAGGCGGTAGAAGTTATCCTCGAACAGCTTCATCAGGCTCTCCACCTCCTCGGGCTCTCGGGTCAAGTTCTCGGTCGAGAAAGCGTAGACGGTCAAGACCCTTACCCCCAGCTCCATGCACCAGTCCAGAAGTTCCTCGAGCTTGTCCTTGCCCCGAATGTGCCCTTCAGTGGTGGTCAGGCCGAACTCTTTGGCGAAGCGGCGATTGCCGTCCATGATGACCGCCACATGGTGGGGGATCTTGCTGTCCCGGACCTCCTTGTTCAACCGCTTCTCGTAGGTGTTGTAGGCAGCACTGGCTATGACCCTGGAGATCTCGTTCTTGATGGCCTTGCCCTCCTGCTCCCCATTATCGTTTGACATATCCAGTTCCGAGCTATTTAGTCTGTGTCCTCGGGCAGGGCAGCGGCCTTCCAGCCCATGTCGAAGCACCCGATTCCGGCCACTGCGCCGATGGTGCCCCGCCTTCCGGTGATCTCTATGATCTGGACGCTATTATTGTCCGCCACCTTGCGCGCGTCCTCGATCCGGAATATCTCCCGCTTGGCCCGGTGCCCATATTCTTCCACCTCGGCCGGGATCTTGAGCCCCTGGAATATGGCCAGGGTGGTATTGTCAGAGAAGGTGTTCTCCTTAATGAACTTGATAACGTAATCGGTCAGCGCGGGAATGTCCTTCTCCGCCACGGCGAAGGACACGCCCACCGCCACGCAGTTGGTGGTCTTCTCCGGCACGTTGGGGTTCAATTGCACGATCTTGTGGTCCAGGTAGTGGCCGATCGAAGCCTCCCGGGCCATCCGGAGCATCAGCACCCACGACGCGCCTTTCTCCTTGGTGTCCGTGTCATCGACCGCGTAGATCACCCGGACCAGTCGGGGGGTGACTATACTTACCTCCACCCGATGGGCCCCCCCGATCTTCACGTCGTCCTGGTAGATGGTCTCGATGGTCCCTGGCCCCTGGGGCAGGCAGGCCCCTATGCCGACGCTGGCACCGGCCAGGCCGACCCAGGTGGTGATGACCCGGTCCCCATCGACCCGAAGGGCCTTCAATCCCTGGCCGCCCACGTTCTTGGACGCTGGTCCGAACCGGACCTCCTTCTCGCCGATCAGGGCGTCCATGATCAGGGTGGTGCCCTCGATGCGGACGTCGGTGAGAACGCCTCCGGCCCGCCGGCGATTGGCCGCGTCCCACTCCACTGGCCCCTTGGCGATACATTCCTCGATGATGGTGGCCATGCCGTTCTTCTCGTCCACCATCGTGTAGACGCCCTTGCAGAACAGCTTGCCATATTTCTTGGTGACCTCGTCGGGAGACAGGATTACGGACATAGGACCATGTTCCAGAAGGCTGAACGGCCGTTAATGAGGGTGCCGATAAATATGACTTTCTGCCCGTTCGCAGGGCCGTATAATGTGGTCATCGGGGGTCTTTGTGGAGATAGCTGAACGGGATGTCCGCTCCCTTCTTACTGCCTAACGCGTATTGGAATAATGAATTGATATAAATCTTGGCAGATAATTTTCGTTGCTCCTATCCCTCTAGCATTCGGACGCTCCGGGCCGGTAGATCGCTAAGGTCCAGCAGCCGGACCTCGCGCCTCTTCTCCGGCCGGAACATCATGTAGCTCCCCTTGATCCCTATCACGTCCCCCCGATGCAGCCCTCCGGTCCGGATGACCTCTGGAGCGGTGCGGGGGAACTCGCCGATCGGGTAAGCATCCAGGAAGATAAGGTCCGCATCGAAGGGAGCTTTCCATTTGGCGATGCGACCCACGTAATGATCGTGGACATTCCCGATCGACTCCTGGGACGGCCTCGAGGTCCATGTGCGGGCGATCCGCTTGATCCGGATCTCCTGGGGTATCTTGAACCGCCGGGAGGTCTCCTTCTCCAGATTCCTGGCCTCCCGCCGGTCCCGGCATTCGAACAACGGCCTGACCGCATCGGCGCCCTGCTCGATGGCCCTCTCCCTCAACCGGATGGTGCTGGTCATGCCCACCTTGACCAGGGTGCCGAAGAATGCCAGGTACACGTAGTGCTTCCGCCGGCAGAACTCGGGATTATCGCAGCGTTCCCCATTGCACTGGGGCTCGAACACGCACTTCTGTACGGGGACCCAGGGGGCCATGCACTGCTTGCAGATGGAGAAGCCATCGACCTGGCGGCCCTGGGGGCAGGGATGATAGCCGTCGTGATCGAACCGCCCCACACAATCCTTCTCATCGCCGACGGCCATGGCCAGCCGGTCCAGCGGGAGCTCCCCCAGCCGGGTGGTGGCCTTGTCGTAGAAGACCAGGTGGGGGGAGAACTCATCCCAGTGGTAGGAAAGGACGTGCCGGTCCAGGCCTATGCCGTCCGGGTGGTGCATGTGATCGGCCCGCTCGAGCATGCCCTTATGACCGCGCCTGCCGTTATCATCTTTTTGGTAGGGTGGCCCAATGAGGCGATATCAGTCCGCGGCCACTTCTTCCTCGACCTCTTGCTCTTCGGCCCGCCTGAGGAACTCGGGGGGCACTTCCTTGGCCAGGTAGACCGTACGGGCCGCCTTCATTACTTCGAAGCCCGCCTGCACCAGCGCTCTGACATCGATCTCCAGGATCACCGGCCCCTCGGTCCGGACCTTCCCGGCCTTTAAGGCTTTGGAATAGGTCTTGGAAGGGTTGACCAGCCTTCGGTCGGAGGGCTTCAGCCCGGTCTCCAGAATGATGTCCGTCTCCTCCGGGGTGGTCGGGTAGTAGAGGAAATCGGGTATGTTATCGGTCGGCAACCGCAGGTCCAGCTCCAGAGAGTGGCCGTAGGTGGCGCGAATGAGGTCGTTGCTGCATTGGTAACGCCCCTTGGGATCGGTCTCCATCAGCGCGATTATATGGTGCGGCCTCAGCCAATGATACCGCGGGTTGTACTTCTTGATGGCGAAGATGAAGTCCCTCATGGGCACAAAGCCCTGTTCGTCCATCTTCAGGCCGAACTTTTCGGGGAAATGACGGAGGGCTCCGGCCATGGTCCTTCCGATGCGTTCCAGTTCCTCATCGCTCATGAGGAACTTGCCCGCTTCTCCGCATACCGGGCATGTTTCACCCCGGAAGTATCCGTGTTCAGTGCACTCTCTCAGCATCTAGGTGGGGTATGGATGCAAATTCTTAATAGTTTTCCATTGGGAGCGCCGATCGGAATATGGCATTATTTGGGGCGAGGTCAGTAGGCCAGACCGTTAGCCCGGTAGGCCGAGACGATCGTGTTCTTCATCAGCATCACGATGGTCATGGGTCCGACCCCGCCCGGAACGGGCGTGATGGCCGAGGCCTTCTCCTTGACCGCCTCGAAATCGACGTCCCCGACCCAGCGGTACCCTTTCTTGGCCGAGGGATCGTCCACGCGGTTGGTCCCGACATCGATGACCACCGCACCCGGTCTGATCATGTCCGCAGTGATGAATCGGGGGGAGCCGATCGCCGCCACCACGATATCGCCCATACGGGTCAGTGCCGCCAGGTCCCTGGTCCGAGAGTGACATACGGTGACCGTGGCGTTAGCGCCCTTCTTCTTCTGCATGAGGATGGCCGCCACCGGCTTGCCAACGATGTTGCTCCGCCCCACGATGACCACGTGCTTGCCGTCGGGATCGTTCCCTGAGCGGACCAACAGCTCCTGTATGCCATGTGGAGTGGCCGGCAGGAACAGGGGGTCGCCGATGAGCATCCGCCCCACGTTCATGGGATGGAAGCCGTCGGCGTCCTTGGCCGGGTCGATGCGCACCAGCACCTTGTTCTCATCGATGTGCTTGGGCAGGGGTAGCTGGACCAGGAAGCCGTGGACCCGGGGGTCGGCGTTCAGCTCATCGACCACCGACAACAGCTTCTCCTCGGTGGTGTCGCTCGGGAGCAGGACGGTCCTCGAGTAGAGGCCCAGTTCCTCGCAGGCCTTGCCCTTGTTGCGCACATACTGCTGGGACGCGGGGTCCTCCCCCACCAGCACCACGGCCAGACCAGGCGTGATACCCCTGTCCTTGAGCTCGGCGACCTTCACCCGGAGCTCCTGCTTGATCTGCTCGGCTACCTCGGGACCGCTGATGACCTTGGCTACCATATGGACCATCCGGGAGTAGCGGCGAAATGGATTTTAAGGTTGTCCTCGACCTCCTTTTTATCATCGGATAAATCATTAGGGTCGATGGGGAGCCCGGAATGATCTATTGTCGGCATTGCGGCAAGGTGATGGAGGAGAGCGAGAACTACTGTCCCAACTGCGGGGCGGCCGCGAGGAGCATGTACATGCCACCGCCGGTCATCCCCTATTCGCCGCCCCGGGACCGGAACGTCCTGGTGATCGTGGCGGTCGTGGTGGTCGTCGTGTTCGTCCTTCCCATCCTCCTGTCGGCGGTGATGTACGTCATGGTCATGGGGATCCCTCAGGAGTCACCGCCCATCCCAGCGGCCAGTCTCTCGCTCGAAATCTCCGACGACTTCTTGACCGTGATCGTACTGGATGTAAGTCATCGTACATCTCTTGATGATGTTTGGATAGACCTCCGTGCGGGTGAGGATGAGGGCGGTATGAATGCGGGAGAGGGAACGTCCTCGGGCCTGGCCTTCAGTCAGAGAACAATCGGGAACACCCTTCTGACCTACCTGGACCTGGACGGAGACAAATGCCTCAGCAGGGACGATCGACTGGTGATCGCCTCCCGGAGCGGACCAATGGATAGTGGTCTCTATTCCCTGATCCTCAGATCCAACCCGCACGGAATGGTCATCGGCCACATTGAGACCACCCTGTCCTAGGCCCCGAACACCTTTTTTAGGGGATTTGCCTTTCCAGGAGGGAACAGCATGAAGGCCGACATCGAGATCGCTCAGGACGCCGTAATGCAGCCCATCGATTCCGTGGCTGAGAAGGTAGGTTTATCCAGGGACGACCTCGAGCCGCACGGTCGCTATATGGCCAAGGTGCCCCTGGAGGTGCTGCGGCGGTACGACGACCGACCGGATGGCAAACTGGTGCTGGTGACGGCGATCACCGCCACCAAGGCCGGGGAAGGGAAAACGGTCACC
Source organism: uncultured Methanomassiliicoccaceae archaeon (assembly GCA_964477865.1). GTDB lineage: Archaea > Thermoplasmatota > Thermoplasmata > Methanomassiliicoccales > Methanomassiliicoccaceae > UBA6. The sequence continues at coordinate 57,344 of CAYZEV010000005.1, forward strand.
TCCATAGGTCTGATGCAGGCCCTGGGATGTCTGGGCGTGAAGGTCATGGGCGCGCTGCGCGAGCCGTCCATGGGCCCGGTGTTCGGCCTCAAGGGCGGCGCCACGGGGGGCGGCCTGTCCCAGGTCTACCCGATGTGGGACATCGACCTCCACTTCACCGGGGACATCCACGCGGTCAGTTCGGCCCACAATCTCCTTTCGGCGATGGTGGAGAACCACCTCACCAAGGGGAACGAGCTCAACATCGACCCCACCCGAGTGGTCTGGAAGAAGGCCATGGACATGAACTGCCGGGAGCTCCGGGAGATCGTCGTCGGCCTGGGGGGAAGGAGCGTGGGGGGCGTGCCGCACGAGGGCGGCTTCGTCATCACCGCGGCCTCGGAGATAAGCGCCATCCTGGCGCTGGCCACCTCGATCGAGGACCTCCGCCTCCGGTTGGAGCGGATGGTAGTGGCCTACGACATGTCGGGCAACCCGGTCCGCGCCGGCCAGATAAAGTGCGTAGGGGCCATGGTGATGCTGCTGAAGGACGCCATCAAGCCCAACCTGGTCCAGACCCTGGAGGGACAACCCGTCTTCGTTCACGGCTTCCCCTTCGCCAACATCGCCCATGGTAACAACAGCCTGCTGGCCACCCGGTACGCACTGAAGATGGCCGATGTGGTGGTGACCGAGGGCGGGTTCGCCGCCGACCTGGGGGCGGAAAAGTTCTTCGATATCGTCTGCCGGCAGGCCGGGTTCACTCCCAGCTGCGCGGTCATCGTGGCCTCCATCAGAGCGCTGAAGATGCACGGGGGGGCCTGCCTCCAGGACGCCCTGGACTGCGAACGGCCCAATCTCGACGCGCTCCATAAGGGATTCTCCAACCTGGACAAGCACATCGAGAACGTCCGCAAGTACGGCGTCCCGGTGGTGGTGGCGCTCAATCACTTCCCCACCGATGCCCCGGAGGAGATCGAGGCGGTCCGGAAGCACTGTGCGCTGATGAAGGTCCCCTCCGCCCTCTCCGATGTGTTCACCCGGGGTGGCGAGGGAGGAAGACAGCTGGCCGAACAGGTCCTCCACGTGCTGGCCACGGAGACGAGCTACTTCAAGCCCCTCTATGACACCGATCTGCCGATCAAGGAAAAGATCCGCCTCATCGCCACGGAGATCTATGGCGCCAAGGACGTCCGGTACATCGGCACGGCCGACCGGGACATCAGGGCCATCGAGCTGGCCGGGAACAATATGCTCCCCATCTGCATGGCCAAGACCCAGCTGTCCATCACCGACGACCCTAAACTGAAAGGCGCTCCCAAGGGCTGGACCCTCAACGTGAAGGAGGTCCTGCTTTCGGCCGGCGCAGGGTTCGTCGTCCCCCTGTGCGGGGAGATCATGCTCATTCCCGGCCTGCCGTCAGAGCCGGCCGCGGAGCGCATAGACTATTCCAACGAGGGCCGGTTCATCGGGCTGAGCTGATCAGACCGTGTTGATGGACTGGACATCGCGGACCATGCTGGCCCGGGACTTGATGAGCTGGCTGACCACGAAGGTCCCCACCGCGGCCAGGTCCTCGGTGTTCAGGAACTGGGGGGCCGACTCGTCGAACAGGACGTTGGCGGTCCCCCTGACCTCATCGTCGCCCTTCCATAGGATGACGGTCACCGGCACCTTGGGCAGGACATTTATGAGCACGGAGGCCTCACCGAACCCCTGCTTCTTGGCCCCCAGCAGCTTGGCCGAGCTTATCAGAAGCATGGGGTTCTGGTGAAAGACCGTGCCGATATAGTCGATGACCCGGGTCTTGAACGCCACGTAATAGACATTACCACCCGGGAGCTGGCGGTACGACAGCGTTTTTCCGGTAGGTTGGGCGTCGGTGGCATTGGCGAGATAGTGCAGGATGATGATGGCCCCCAGCTCCTTCACCGGCCGGCCGTCCATGGTGATGCTCTTGCAGACCGGGTCGATGATGCAGTCCCGCCCGAAGACCCGCAGGCTTACCGTGCCCTTCTGCAAAACCCCTCCGGCGAAGGCCGCCTGGACCGCCAGGTCCTTGCCGGCCAGCCCTTCCCATCCGAGCTTCAGGGCGCCCTGGTAGGCGTCCACCTGGATGCCCGGGCACCACTCCTCTTTGCTCAAGCCTAGTCCTCCGGGCGGCAATAAGCTTCCAAGGTCATGAATCCTATCCCCCGGTCCAATGCTCCCTGCAGCACCTGCCTGGTCCGGTCCACCTCATCGACGACCTGCCGGTCGGTGCGCAGGCCGTTCAAGGACTCCACGATGTGCCAGCTGTGGTCGCCCAGGACCAGGACGCCCCGATCGAACTGGGACAGCAGGTGGAGATAATCGGCCACCGGTCTCTTCCCCTCATGCAGGGGCCACAGGTACGATTGCAATCGTCTTCCTCGATGATCAATGCCCTGGGCCAGTGGGACCTCCAGCAGCCCGCTCGGAAGACGGTACGGATGCAGGCCGGTGGCGACATCGGCGAAGGCGGTCGAGTCATAGAGCAGGCCCCGCCCGGCCAGGGCCATGGCCGCCTGCTCGTTGATATGCTGATAGGGCGCCCGGAACCCCACCGGTCGGCGGCCCACGGTGTCCTCGATCACGGCCAGGGAGCGGCCGATGATGGCATCGAGCCAGTCCGGGGAGGGGGCGATGCCGGTGCTCTCGCCGGTCAGGTCCTCGTGGGCATAGCCATGGGCGGCGATCTCATGGCCGTCCAGGATCTCCGCCAGGCTCCTCTCCCCCGGCCAGCGCTCCACCGTCTCTCCCTCCAGGAAGAACGTGCCCCTGATGCCGAGCTCGTTGAGCAGATCGACCAGCAACACCAGGCCCTTGGCGGTCGAGGTGAACCGGGGGGTCGCGCAGTTACGGCTGCAGGCCTCCAGCTGGCCGGGCCGGGGCTCGTTGACGTCCCGGTCCACGTCCACGGTGAAGGCGGCATGGCGCATGGGGATTACATCGACCCCGGCCTAATAACGCTTTACGGCCGACCGGGGGTAATTCGCCAACCTTATATACGGAATATCGTTTGGAATCGGCCATTACGATAGGGGTCTCCACATGAAGCAGGTACTGGTCATCGGCGGAGGGGCGGCGGGCATGGCCGCGGCCCTCGAGCTGGCCAGGAGGAACATCCCCTCCATCCTGGTGGAGCGGTCCCCCTATCTGGGCGGCCTGTCTCGACAGCTGGCCTGCAAAGGCGATCCCCGGTGTTTGCGTTGCGACGCCTGTTATCCCACCGGCCTCGGAAGGGAAGCGGTCGTCCATCCGTTGATCACGACCCGCACCGGCGCCGAGGTCCTGAAGATCGAAGACCGGGGCGAAGTGATAAGGGCGGTCGTTCGCACCGCCCGCGGCGACGAGGAGCTGGTGGCGGAGGCCGTGGTCGTGGCGACCGGTGCGCTCCCCTATGACGCGGACAGGGACCCCCGCCTCCACCATCTCGACTGCCCGGACGTGCTGTCGTCGCAGGAGATCGAGCGGACCCTGATGGAGAAAGGGCGCATCGTGGTGCCTTCCACTGGGACGCCGCCCAAGGACCTGGCCATCCTCCAGTGCGTCGGTTCTCGGGATGTTCGCCGGGGCATGCCCTACTGTTCCAAGGCCTGCTGCAAGTACGCCTTCAAGCTGGGCCGTCACCTCCGGAGCCTGCATCCGGAGCTGAAGGTGACCTTCTTCTTCATGGACTGGAGACCGCTGGAGGATGACAAGAACGCCCTTGAGGAGTGGGCGGCCCAGGACGGCCGGGTAAGGATCGTCCGCTCCCGGCCCTCGGAGGTCCTGCCCGGCGACCGGCCGATCGTACGGTATGCTCCCCCGGGCGATCTCGTGGTCGAGGAAGACTTCGATCTGGTCATGCTGTCGGTGGGCCTGGTCCCCCTTCCCGGGAACCCGGATCTGGCGAGGTCATTGGGGATAGCGGTGGATCCGTACGGTTTCCTTGTCTCCGACCGGCGGAACGTCCTCATCGCCGGGACCTGCTCAGGACCGAAGGATATCCGGGAGAGTGTTGAGGATGGCGTGACCGCGGCCGGTCTGGCCGCCCGGGTTCTGGAGGCAGGTAGATGATCTCCCCGACCATCCTGGTGCTCGGGAGCGGGCCCGCCGCCCTGGAAGCGGCCAGGGTGGTTGTCGCTCAGCACGGCCGGGCCGTTCTGGTGCGGTCGTGCGCTAAAAGAGCCTGCGCCCTGCGAGCTCCCAGCGGCATCGAGACCATCGACAACGCCGATCTCATCGGCCTGGAAGGCAGCCTCGGCCGGTTCAGCGCCCACCTGCGCGTCGAGGGCGAGGCGACCGTGGTCGCCTGCGACGCGGTGATCCTGGCCGACGAAGCTCCGCTCCGGCGACCGAACGGCCCGGGACCGATGGGCCTGGACGAGGCCATCGCGGGCCCCCTCCCACCGCATGTGGGGAGCGCGGCCATCGTGCTGGAGGCGGCCGCGCCCCGCTCGGCCTACCTGCGTTCCCTACAGCTCGCCCTAGGATTGAAGGACCGGCCCGACCGGCCCGAGGTGACGTTGTTCATCAAGGACATGAGGGTCTACGGTCGGGACGAGATTATCTACGCCGAAGCTCAGCGCCAGGGGGTCCGGGTCGTCCGGAGCGAGCATGCTCTGGAGCTTACCACCGGTGACCGGACGGTGGTGCGGGCCATCGATTCATCATCCGGACTGGCGATAATCTGCGAGCCCGATCTTTTGGTCGTAGAGACCGGCCTCTTTGGGCCATCCGTATCATCGTTCGGCCGGGGGACCGGCCAGGGCCATGTGAGCATGGGGGTGGCCAGCACCCCGCGGGAAGGCGTCTTCCAATGCGGTCCCGACCCGGCCGATCTCCTGCACGACGAGATGGTGAGGAAAGCGAGGGCAGCGGCCGGCCGGGCCCTGTCCGCAGCGCTGAACCCGCCGGCCCGCGCTCCCGATGCCGCCCGGGTCGACCGGGACAAATGCTCCGCCTGCCTGACCTGCGTGAGAAGCTGCCCCTTTCACGCCCCCCATAGCGGCGAAGAGGGCAAGGCCGTGATCGATGCCGAGCTATGCCAGGCCTGCGGCATATGCGTGGCCGCCTGCCCCGGCCGGGCGCTCACTCTGCCCTCGGAGCAGGGAAGCGAAAACATGCCATCGAGGTTCAAGGAAGTGGGCGCATGACCGGACCGCTGATCGCGCTGTTCTGCTGTGCCAATGCCCGCGGGGCGTTATCGACCCCGGAGAACGGCGAGGAGGCCGTCCCCGGCGTCTCGATCAGCGAGCTGCCCTGCTCCGGCCGCCTCGACGAGGTCCTGATCATCAGGGCATTGCGGAACGGGGCCTGGGCGGTGATGGTGGTCGGCTGCCTGGAGGGGAACTGCAGGTACCGGACCGGCAACTATCTGGCGTGGAGGCGGGTGGAAGAGGCGCGCTCCCTGCTCAAGCAGCTGGGAGTGGACCCGGCGAGGGTGCAGATGTTTCATATCGCCTCGAACCAGCATGCCCGATTGGACGAGGCCATGAACGAGATGAGGGACCGGGCCCAGAGACTGGGGCCGATCAGAATACTGGAGGGTGACCGATGATAATCGCCGAGCAGAAGGACCTGGGTCAGATATTGAAGATGCTGGAAGGGCAGAAGCGGGTCCTCATCGCGGGGTGCCGTTCCTGTGTCGCGGTCTGCCTGGCCGGCGGCGAGAGGGAAGTATCCACCCTGGCCGAGGCCCTGAGGCTTCGCGCCGACATCGAGGGCCGGGAGCTGGACGTGACCGAGATGACGTCGGAGCGGCAGTGCGAGAAGGAATGGGTCAGAGAGATGGAACCGCTGCTCCGGGACCGGGACGTCGTCCTATCGATCGCCTGCGGGGCGGGAGTCCAGGTCGTCCAGGAGATGTATCCCCTGACGAGGGTGGTGCCCGGTCTCAACACCTCCAACATGGGGGCGCCGGAAGAGCAAGGCATCTACCTGGAGAAGTGCGGTGGCTGCGGGGATTGCGTCCTCCACCTGACCGGCGGCATATGCCCGGTGGCCCGATGCTCCAAGTCGCTGATGAACGGCCCCTGCGGAGGCTCCCAGAACGGCAAGTGCGAGGTGAGCCCCGAGACGCCCTGCGGCTGGGAGCAGATCTGCCGCAGCCTGGAAGGTCTTGGAAGGCTGGACCTGCTGGAGGAGAACATCCCGCCCAAGAACTGGTTGCCCTCCCGTTCCGGAGGGCCGCGCCGGATCGTCCGCCGGTCGGCGGTGCAGGGGCCCGAGGAGAAGAACGCCAGGGAGGAAGGCCGATGAGGTCCGACAGCAATCTGGAAAGGGTCCTGGAGGGCGGGCACTTCGCGGTGACCTCGGAGATCGGCCCGCCCAAATCGGCCAGCGCCGAAGGGGTTAGAAAGAAGGTCAAGATGCTCAGGGGAAGCGCCGACGCGTTCAATCTGACCGATAACCAGACCGCCATCGTTCGCCTTTCGAGCATGTCCTCCTCGATCGCCTGCCTCCAGGAGGGCGCCGAGCCGGTCCTGCAGATGACCTGCCGCGACCGCAACCGCATCGCCCTGCAGTCCGATCTGTTGGGCGCGGCCGCCCTGGGAATAAAGAACGTGCTCTGCCTATCGGGGGACCACCAGACCTTCGGTAACCAGAAGGAGGCCAAGAACGTCTACGGTGTACACGCCATCCAGAAGCCACGTGGCCTTCGGCCACAGCGGGACGAGGGCAAGGTCTGGGGAGGAGAGGCCCTGGAGGAGCGTCCCCGTGTGTTCCTCGGGGCGGCGGCGAATCCCTTCGCCGACCCGTTCGAGTTCCGGGTAGCCCGATTGGCCAAGAAGGTCAAGGCCGGGGCCGATTTCGTCCAGACCCAGGCCGTGTTCGACCTGGACCGCTTCGAGCGGTTCATGGGCCTGGTTCGGGAGAGAGGGCTGGACGAGAAGGTCCACATCCTCGCCGGGGTGGTCCCCCTCCGTTCGGCCAACGCCGCCAGGTACATGAAGACCAAGGTCTCGGGGATGAGCGTCCCCGATGAACTGGTGGAGCGCATGAAGTCCGCACCGGACCCCAAGAAGGAAGGGATCCGGATCTGCGTGGAGACGATCGAGAGGCTGAGGGCCATCAAGGGCGTCCACGGGGTCCATCTCATGGCCATTGGTTGGGAGGAGGTCGCCCCTTCGATCATCGAGCAGTGCGGGCTGCTTCCCCGGCCTTAGTGATATCGGGGGTGCAACTCCCCTTCCCGTTGGAGCTATGCATGTTCAAGGAAGGCAAGGTCGCTCCCTGATATGACCATCGATCCCGGACCGTCGCTCTAATGGACATATCAAGGGCCGGTCGAAAAGAACGGCGACCCATCAACGGTCTTGCTGATATTATGACAAAATTATATTTCTCCCGGCCCCTATCTCCCGCCATCCATGGACGATAGGCGGTGCTGGTTCTGCGGTCGCGGCCGGCGAGAGCTGATAGATGATCTTCCCCCGGGCTTCTGGGACGAGCAGCAGGACATGTTCTTCGAGGTCGAGGTCGTCGGCAAGGTCAACGGGGTCGATAAGGTGAGGCCAGGGGATCCCGCCCACAACCGTCATTTCCGCCGTCGTGACGGACCTTCGGACGAGGTCCATTCGTTCGATGACCGGCGGTTCGCCGTGGTCACTAGGAAATGCATGAGGATGAGCGTCTGCCGGGTGTGCCGAAGTGTGGAGACCGGTTTGTCCTCCGTTTCCGAGGATGGCAAGGGCACGGTCCCCTATCGGCCGATCTATGCTCCCGGTTCCGAAGAACTGGTCGTGGCGCGTACCTGGGAGAAGGTGCGGCTGGAGGAGAAGCAAAAAGAGGCCGAGTATCCGGACGAGGCGTACCGCGCCCTCCTGGCCATCAGAGCATTGAGCGACGGGGGGCCGATCTCTCTCTGGAACCTCTCGCGGGAAATGAGCGTGTTCAATCACCGCTCGCTCGAACGTCCCATCAACCATCTCATCGGCCAGTGCCCCGGGCTCGGGGAACTGGATCGAAAGAGCCTCGTTCTTCGTCCTCGCGACCCCCGGCAGGCGACCCAACTCGTCGATGAGCTCATCGCCAAGTATGAGGCATTCTATGAGCAACAAGAGTCTCGCGCCGTGCCCCTGCCACCACCCTCTCCTCACAATGAAGTGCTGGCACGCATCAAGAAACTGAACAATCCTGCGGACAGCATGCAATACTATTCAAAATGGTGATCGCTCAATAAAAAGTCTGAGTTGATTCGTTGATAGGGCCCCCTTTGGAGGGGCCCGTCAGGTTTGTGGTCTTCCGTCTGCGGCAACTGTCTACCGCCTGCCGCCACTCTTGAAGCTAATGTAGGTCCAGCAGGCTGCCAGGAAGATAACCGATCCGCTGAAATATACGAACTCAACCATTTTTTTCACCTCCATAAATCTTCCCCCATTGGGGGGACAATATGTTTTTGGACCTTCGAGTATTTATCATTATCCAATTAGATTATTTATAAAATTATAGACGTATTTACTATATCCATGAGATGAAAATTAGTATCTTATTGGCATTTGTCAAAATTTTGTATAAATTCTTATCATACAATCCGGGGTGGCTTACCACGGTGACCTCGTTCAGGACCTTTTTTCTGTCGGGAGCAACAGATATCTGACATCTGTCGAAGGGGGACGATTATCGAAGCCCAGAACATCTATAAAAGTCGAATTTAGTTTTTCAAAAATGGCAAAACCATGATTTGGATCCCCTTTGGAGGGATCCGTCGGGTTTACAGTCTTCTTCTGGCCCTGGTAATTATCTACCGCCTGCCAAAGCTCTTGAAGCTGATGTAGGTCCAGGCAGCTGCGAGGAAGACTACCGATCCGCTGAAGTATATGAACTCAACCATGCTTTTCACCTCCACTCAGATTCGCCCCAGATGAGGGACAATATCCATTTTAGAACATCCACTATTTATTTATTTCTAAATAATATATTTATAAAATTTTAATGCCTATTTACACGTTAATAGTTCATTAATTGCATATACTGCCTGGCAATTGCAAGAAAAATTAAATAAAATTTAATCATGCATGTTGAAGACCCATTATGGGCTTCCTTTTGAGGCAGCAAGATCAGTGGAAAATTGTGAGATCATCAGTGTCATCTCGATGAACTAACATCCCACTTAGTGCTTTATTTACAAATAGGGCAAAAAGTTCAAGAAAACAACGTTCATAGGAACTGATAGAAGGTCTCGGTTTGGACCCCCTTTGGAGGGGCCTGTCAGGTTTGTTTTCCGCCGAGGGCCTAATCAGCACCTCTTGTACTTGATGTAGGTCCAGCAGGCTGCCAGGAAGACAACCGATCCGCTGAAATATACGAACTCAACCATTGTTTTTCACCTCCTAATACTTGCACCCCAGATGGGGGACAATATGTTTTTGGACCAACGACTATTTATTATTATCTTATTAGATTATTTATAAGATTTTAATATGATTTATTACTTTAATAACTCGTTGAATACTCTCCTTTTTTAGCAATTGTCAAAAAAAGTGGAAATTCTTTTCTTAATCAATGGGGTCATCCCCGAGCCGGCGTTGATCGGGGGACTATATTGGAAAATGTCTTCTTTATTTTTCAAGCAATTTGAAAAACAAAACTGCCCCATCTTGATCATATTAATCTTAACAGAGAACATCCGCCCTCGACGCTCAATGACCAATTAACAGGGACGATAATGGAATTTGTTCATTAAAAAAAGGTGAAAGGAAAGTGAGGTCCGCAGACCTCTTTAGTTTTGATCCTACGCCTCGCTCATGTACTCGGGGTACGCTTCCTCTGGATACTCGAAGCTGGCGAACACACCGTAGAACAGCATCTGCTGGTTGTCGAACATGTAGCCTTCGTAGTTGCTGTGGGCAGCAACGTAGCTGTTGGCGTACAGTACAGCGCAGAGGTTCAGGTCCACGGGGTAGCACAGGATACAGATCTCCAGGGTCTCGTTGTCGTAGGCGGTCGACTCGAACATGACGACCGCTTTGTTGTCGGTACCCATGACCACGGCGGACTCCGCGTGGTAGATGGCGGTGTCAAGATCCTTGCAGACTGCCTCCTCGTTCCAGCACGAGTGCGTGACCTTGGTGTGGGCTGTTACGTTGGTCCAGGTATCCACACTAACGCGGTCCTCACAGTAGCGGACGACCACCATTTGCGAGTAGCACACGTCGGTCTCGAACGAGAGCTGAGAGTCCTGGCCGGAGTTCGGCAGGGGCTTGACCTCGTCGAAGGAGTATGCTGCGTTGGTCTCCATGGTCAGCACTTCAGGCTGCATCGGGACATCCAGGGGCGTGTATACGCAAACGCCAGAGAACTCCGAGTCATCGTCGTAGTTGCAGATCTGGACGGTCGTTACGCTCTGGAAGTCGCATGATTCAAGCCCGAGCAGGGAGACGTTCTCCAGGGTGAAGCACATCTCGTACGGGTAGCAGTAGCTCTCCCCGGCCTGCAGTACCGGCATGCAGGAAACATCGACACAGATGGTGGCGACGTCTATCCAGCAGGTACCGTTCCATATCTGGACGGTGTCGACGATCTTCAGGCCCTCGGTGGCGTAGTCACCGGTGTTGGTGACCTTGATGTTCCCCCACACGCTGTAGGTACCATCGTCCCTGATCAGGAACTGGGCCACATCAACGGGCAGAACCTCGGCGATGCTCTCGGACGAACCGGCGTCGACATTGTTGACGGTCCAGCCATCAGGCAGGGCCATCCCCAGTTCGACATACTCCGTCCAGGAGGCATCAGCGGTGTTCTTGGCGCACAAGGTGGTCTCGAACGGGCCGCTGAAGATGGTCACCGGGACATGGGAGGATATCGCTTCCGTGTCCTCGGGGTCCAGTATGGCCTGGTTGCACAGCACGTAGGTCATGTTCCTGGCCGCATCGACGTTGGTGACATTCAGATTGACGCAGAACTCCCAGTGGGTGATCCCGCCGTCGCTCTCAAGCTCCCACGGTCCAACATCGGTCAGGGCCTCGACCACGAACCCGTCAGGAACGGTGAAGTCGTCCCGCAGGCAGGCCTCATCGTCCACGATGGTGATGGCCGGGGATTCCGGCAGGCTGAACTCAGCGCAGGCCACGTCACCGAAGCAAACGCCATCCTGATCCACGAAGTTCGAAATGGTCACGTTGGCCACGTTGCGGTACGCCACGTCCTCGATGGGCTCGAAGGCGATCTCGTACGCGTAGCTGTAGCTCTCCCCGGCCTTGAGCACGGGGTGGCAGGAGGTGTCCACCTGGAAGGTCACATAGTCAGTGAACTCTCCCTCGCAGGGCATCGTCTGCACGGTGTCCCAGATGGTGAGGTCCTTGGTGTCGTTGCATCCGGTGTTGGTGACGGTTATCTCGCCCCTCACCCCGAACTCATCGGTCACGCAGGGTCCGGAAACGTCGGCAGATATCGCATAGGAGACGACCGCGCTCTCGCCGGGCTCGATCTGGATATCATAGCCTTCGGAATCCTGGGCCTTCAGGACATCCTCGTTCTCGTAGACCTCCTTTAGCACCGACCAGGTGTAGGTGTTGGTCTGTTCCCAGAACCCGCATGCCGTCTTTTCGGCGCTGATCGTTGTCAACGCCGGCAGCGTGGTCTGGTCGTCCTCATTCTCAATAGGGCTGTCGCCAGTCGTCGGCGTCGTGCCGGGATCGGTGCTAGGGTCAGAGTTGTTGTCGCCCTGGTCCGCGGACCCGGTCGATACAGGACCCTGTGCAACTATCACCGCTACGGCAGCTATTACAACGACTAGCGCTACCGCTAGTGCAATTAACTTTGTTCCATTCTTCGTATTGAACCCCCCAAATAGGTTTCGGGAAATTCTTTGGGTGCTAATATTCTATATACCTTTCTATTAATAAGAAATAATAATATCTTCTTGGATAACAATTAGAAGGTGGACTACCAGCACATCGATATCTGAGAAAATAGCATGTGGCCATTAACGGCAGAGGGCTTCGTATTCGCACCACTTGCACAGCGGTCCGCGGCTGCAGGGAAAATCGGTGGCGGACTCAATAATCTCGATGAGACCGGCTATCTTCTCCTTCAAAGAGGTCAGCTCCTCGGGGGTCCGGGAAGAGGTGTACTGCTTGTCATGGGCCAGATAGTGCCAGATCAGGCGGACCTCCCTTGCATCGGGGAAGTTCTGCCGGACACCTATCTCATAGAGGGCCAGCTGGCGGTCCTGCCGGAACTGCTGGGGAGTGGGGGTGCGCTGCCCGGTCTTGTAATCGTGGACCTCGTAGACCCCGTCACCCAGACAGGTCAACCGGTCGATGTAGCCGACCAGCTCATGCTCCCGCTCTCCCCGGATCTTGAACCTGATCTCCTGCTCCAGCCCGACGGTTCTTCCTTGATCGAAAGGCTGATGGCGTCGGTGGTAGGCCGTCAGACCGATGCCCGCCCTCATCAGGTGGTCGGAAGGGGTCATGTCCTTCTTGATGACGGCCACCGACTCATTGAATTTCTCCTTCCAGAGGGAGTGCAGATGCTCCACCAGCTCCTTGGAGCCCAGGACCCGCCCCTTGTCCGCCTCCTCGTGCAGGTGTTGTAGGGACAGGTGGACCAGGGTGCCAGTGAAGGCCTCGATGCCCTGCTTGTCCTCCACCTCGATCTCGTCGATGTATCGGAAGCGATAGCGCCGGGGGCACTGCTCGAAGCAGCTCAGACGTGAGTGGGAATAGGTCGTAACAGGTCCAATGTCCCTCTCCCATTTATCATTCTTGCTCCCGATCCCATGCTTCGGGGCCATGCCGCCTGGGCCTTGGGTCGGATGAGCGGGGACGAGATCGGGACCGCCTTTAAGGAAAGGTTGGAAATAGAGCAGGACGACCGCGTGAGAGAGGAGCTCGCGCTCACCCTCAATAATTGGCAGCCCTAGTCCCGCAGGAAATCGTCGCAGTATAGCTTCTCGTTGAGGAGCACCTGCCCGGCCTTCACCATCCTCATCAGTTCCTCGTCCTCAGGGTCGCATATGGCGGCGGTGAGCCCGGCGCCCATGAGCATGGCGAGGTAGGTGCGGTTGAGCAGGCCGCGCTGCTTGGTGCCGTTGGACACGTTGCTCAGGCCGACCACCGTGCGGGGGGAGGGTTCGTTCAATCCCTGGAACATCTGGACGGCCTGCACCACCTTCCGGCCCTGGTCCTGGGCCGCGTTGGTCGGGAGCACTAGGGGATCGAGATAAAGGCGGTCGGGCATGATCTCGTGCTCCATGGCCTTGGTCATCATCAGCATGGCCATCTCGGCGCGGGCATCGGCCGAGTTGGGGATGCCCCTCTCGTCCATGCACAGGCAGATGATCTCGGCGTTGTGCTCCCGGCAGAGGGGGAAGAACTTGTCCATGCGCTTCTCCTCGGCAGTGGTGGAGTTCATGATGACCCGGTTCTTGGCCGCCCGGAGGCCCGCCTCCATGGTCTTGGGACCGGAGGTGTCGATGGACAGGGGAACGGATGCCACCTCCTGCACCGTGGACACCAGCCATTCCATGGCCGCTGGTCCGTCCTCTCTCCCTGGGCCCACGTTGACGTCCAGAGCCTGGGCCCCGCACTCCAGCTGCCTCACCGCGAGGTCTTGGATGAACTTGGCGTCCCTCTGGTCGATCGCCTTTCCCACCGAGGAGAACAGGCCGTTGATCCGTTCGGAGATGACTAGCATGATGGTTCAAGCGTTGAGTGCGGCCACCGAATAAAAGCCTTTCCTGGCCCCTCTTATGTCCTCCACTAGGTTAGCAATGCACGGCATGTACGCTGCGGTTGAACCCAAAGCTAATATGTCGGCGACCGGATGGAACATCGGAGATCCATATGGCCAAGAATCAGAAGGACGAGCCGGAATCGGAGGAAGAGATGGTAAACCTGGAGGACGAGGAAGGGCTGGAACCGGTGATGTCCGAGAACGCGGTCATCGATGTCGCCTTCGGAGAGCCGGATGACGGACCAGAGGAAGAACAGCGGGTCATGGACTGGGTGGCCAGCTTTCCACCCGGTGAGTTCCAGAGACAGGTGGCCGACCTGTTCCTTTCCGATGGTGAGATATACATAATGATGGACAAGCTGACCGTGGTCGTCCCCATGATGGAGCTGTTCCGCCTCCTGGAGCTGGCCGGGGCCAACAAGCTCGAGGATGTGGAGTAAGATGAACTGGCCTCGCTATGAGGCCTCCTTTTCTTTCTTAACAAATTTCATTAATAGCCTTGGTATATACAATCGGCAAACTGTTCTGACAGCTTGCCTCTCATGGTTTGGAGGTTACTGATTGGTCAAGATCGAGCGCGCTCTGATCAGCGTATCTAATAAGGACGGCATCGTCGATTTCGCCCGCGGACTGAGCTCTCACGGCGTGGAGATAATCTCCACCGGAGGCACCGCCACCCTGCTGGACAAGAACGGCATCAAGACCGTGAACATTTCCGACGTCACCGGGTTCCCGGAGATGCTGGACGGGCGCGTGAAGACCCTTCACCCCAATATCCACGCCGGGTTGCTGGCCCGAAGGGACCTGCCCGAACACATGGCCAAGCTGGACGAGTTCGGCATCAGGAAGATCGACATGGTGGTGGTGAACCTCTACCCGTTCCGAGAGACCGTCCTCAAGCCGAACGTCTCGCTGGAAGAGGTCATCGAGAACATCGACATAGGCGGGCCGTCCATGATCCGGGCCGCCTCCAAGAACTACGAGTCCGTGGCCGTGGTCACCGATCCTGCCCGCTACCTCCCGATCCTGGAGGAGATGCGGGCCAGCGGCGGAAACGTGGGGCACGAGACCCTCAAGGGTCTGATGCTGGAGGCCTTCCAGGCCACCGCCAACTACGATGCGATGATCGCCCAGCACCTCGCCGGGGTATTTCCCGGACCGCGGTTCCCGGGCACCCTGACCATGGGAATGGAGAAGGTGCAGGACCTGCGCTATGGTGAGAACCCGACCCAGCAGGCCGCCTTCTACGGTGATCCCTTCGTTACCGGCGTGGCCGTGTCCCGCATGAAGCAGCTGCACGGGAAGGAACTATCGTTCAACAACATCCTGGACATCGAGTCGGCGCTCTCCCTCCTACGAGAGTTCGAGGACCGGGCCTGCGCCACGGTGATCAAGCACACCAACCCCTGCGGCATCGCCTGCGACGATAGGATCTACGACGCGTTCATGGTCGCCTACAACGTCGATCCGCTGGCAGCGTTCGGCTGCGTCATCGGTCTGAACCGCGAGTGCGACCTGCCCACCGCAGAGGAGATCTCCAAGCACTTCGTGGAGATCGTGTTCGCCCCATCCTTCGATCCTCAGGCCCTTGAGCTACTCCAGAAAAAGAAGAACATCCGGCTCATGACCACCCCCGGGCCGATCACCCTGGCCGACGCACCCCGGACCAAGATGAAGTACATCAAGGGCGGCATGCTGGTGCAGACCGCCGACAATGGTCAGGTCACGGCCGAGAACCTCAGGGTGGTGACCACGAGGTCACCGACGCAGTTCGAGATCAAGAGCATGCTCTTCGCCAACCGGGTGTGCAAGCACATCTGGTCCAACACGGTCATCCTCGCCAAAGGGGAACGGGTCGTGGGCATCGGGGCCGGGCAGATGTCCCGGGTGGACTCGTCGTTCATCGCCGCCCACAAGGCCGGAGAGGACGCCAAGGGCTCGGTCATCGCCTCCGACGCCTTCTTCCCGTTCCGCGACGGGGTGGACGAGGCCGCCAAGGCCGGGGCCACCGCCATCATCCAGCCGGGGGGGAGCATCCGGGACCAGGAGGTCATCGATGCCGCCAACGAGCACGGCATGGCCATGGTGTTCACCGGGGTCCGGGTGTTCCGCCACTGAAGAAACCTCTATGCTAAAAAGAGGCCTCTCGGCCTCTCCCTTTCCTTCTTATTTTTCCACCTTATCGCCCACCAGCTCCCAGGGCCTCAAGACCACGATGTCCTTGACCTGGTTGAACTTGCTCTCGTTGGAGCAGACGATCGCCCCCGGGATGGCCTTGCCCATCGCCAGGATGAGGGCGTCGACCATGGACAGCCCCTCGGCCCGGCGGCCGAGCTTGTCCCCCTTGCCCATATGGAAATAGTTGATCCGTCGGATGTATTCGATGGCCTGGAGGGCATGCTCCTTCTCTACGGCCTTGGCGACCATGTTCGGCAGTGCCATGAGGTTCCGCAGCGTTTTTCTGGCCCGGTCCGGGTCATGGGTCACGTCCAGAACGACGTAGTAGATCTCCACCAGCACTGGGGTCGGCAGCACTCCGGTGTAATCGCCCTTTTCGATCCTTCTCAGAAGCTCTATGGAGCCCCGGCTCCGGGCGTCCCGGGAACGCACGAACGCATCGATGACGACGTTGGTGTCAAGGACGACTTTCCGATGTTCGTACATGCCTGGTCCTCTTCCGGAGATCCCTCACATCGTCCACGCAGTCGTCCAGACAGCCGATCAGGTCGTCCGAGCAGCATGCGATCTCGTCATTCTCCATGACTGGCTCAAGGACGAGTTCCGTTCGCTTCGCCAGCTCTGTCTCTAGATCGGATATTCTCCGTTTCAGGTCGTCGATGACCGCCGATTGTTCGTCCAGGCGCCTGATCACCTCGGCGAGATCTCCGGACCTCTTTCCTCTATCCTTCGCAGACGTCGCCATAAGCTAACCTTCACTACGAGCTGATTGGGAGGAGGTGAGAAATAAGGGCTTTGCGACGGACGGTCGGCGAGCACGGCGTGCCCTTGATGTCATTGAACAGGTTGAGAACTGGAAGGGAGACGGGGGCCCTATCGCCGGCGCCACTGTGATCATTGGCTCGGCGGTGCACCCTAACAACTCGAACGGCATTTTCCTGACGGAGATCTCCCGGGGCCACAAGATCATCACCATCCGGGCGGCGGGCTTCCAGGGCTACATCCTTGAAACGGACGTGAAGCTCAGGACCACCGACCTGGGGGAGCGGTCCAGATGAAGGTCGTCGGCAGCGGCAGCTCCAGGGACATGCTGCTCCCCCGATCGTGGCCGCGGTGCTGGTGTCGCTGGTCCTTCTCATGGTCTATTGGCGGGCCATGTGGCGGAGCCGGGACCGGAAGGCCAGGAAGAAGTGAAAAGGCCTACCCCCCGCTCCTTGGCGGACGGTCCCATGATCGTCGGACCCCCAGACCTTTAATGGCAGCTATTTCTAATAACTTTTCATAAACAATCATAATGCTTAATAATATGTAATAATATCGGGTGGCAGAGGCAAGAATTTATGATCGAATTGGTCTCGCCGAAGATAAGCAAGAGCGCTTTCGTCGACCGCTCCGCTACCATCCTGGGAGATGTGACAATAGGGGATGGCGTATACGTCGCTCCCAACGCATCCATTCGCGCGGACGAGCCCCGATCGAAGATCATCATCGGTGGGCAGTGCAACATCCAGGACAACGTGGTCATCCATGCCTTGCGTGATTGCGCGGTGAAGATCGGGGTGGGGACCACCCTCGCTCACGGTTGTATCGTTCATGGGCCTTGCACCATCGGGGATGGTTGCTTCATCGGTTTCGGCACGGTAGTGTTCCAGTGCACCCTCATGGATGGCAGCGTTGCTCTCCACCGCGCCCTGGTCACCCAAACGTTCATCCCCCCGTCCCGTCTGGTCCCCAGTGGCGCGATTATCGATGGAGAACTGATGGCTGTGGACCTTCCAGTGGTTTCGGATGATATCATCCGCTTCGTCGACTCGGTGCGAGAGACCAATCTAGAGCTTGCCAGAATGTATAGACAGACCGTGCGGGACGGACCTCGCCGGGAGGTCCGGTGAGGGCAGGAAGGGTTAAATCTGACCAATCAATCAATGCAGGGGACGATTGTGGAAGACCTCACCAGATGGGTCCTGAGCGTGGACCGACGCGTGCTCGTGATGAAGGCGCTGGACAGCAATGGTGCGTTCAACGCGTCCGACATCGCCGAGCGGTCAGATCGCTCGGTCCAGAACATCAGTCGGGCCATCCATGAGCTGGAAGAGAAGGGTCTCATCGAGTGCCTGACCCCCGAGAAACACACTTGGAAGCGTTACCTCCTCACTGAGAAGGGAAAGGTAATCTTCATGGACCTCAAGGCCAGTGAGCTAATCCCATGAACCGCTGGCATTACAAATACCTGATCATTGAACTAACATGGTGATACAATGGACCGTAAGATACCCCGCTGCATGAGCACCCAGCATCCTGACAACGTCAACCCTCCATTCTTCGCCGAGACCTCGGAGATGGGGGGAGAGGACGAGATCCAGGAAGCGTACTATGTGTTCTCCCACCTGGACTGTGATGAGCAGATGTGGGACTGCGAGGGGAAGGAGGTCGATAACTACGTGGTCAAGAAGCTCCTGTCCAAGTACGATTGGTACTTCAGGGAGAAGCAGATCGGCAAGGACGTCTTCCTGACGCTGCGGGTGCCGAACCCCACGGTGGAGAAGGACGAGGCCAAGATCCTTTTAGAGGCCCTGGAGTCCATACCCCGGTCGTTCGACACGGCCAAACTGTTCTACCAGAGCGATGTCCCGCCGATCTTTGAGGTCATACTGCCGATGACGTCCTCGGCCAAGTCGCTGGACCGGGTCTATCGGTACTACAAGGATTTCGTGGTCGGCAAGCAGCACATCAGCTTCAAGGAGGGGGACGTGACCCTGGCCGAGTGGATCGGCACCTTCGAGCCGGACCGCGTCAACGTCATCCCGCTGTTCGAGGACCTCCCCCACATGATGGATGCCCACAATATCACCAAGGAGTACCTGGCCGACAAGTCCCTCGAGCACCAGCGCGTGTTCCTCGCTCGCTCAGATCCGGCCATGAACTACGGGCAGTGCAGTGCAATACTGATGAACAAGGTCGCCCTGTACAACCTCCAGCTCCTGGAGGAGGATACCGGAGTGAAGATATACCCCATCATCGGGGTCGGCTCTGCGCCCTTCCGTGGCAATCTGAAGCCGAGCAACGTGGACCGCATCATGGAGGAATACCCCTCGGTCCAGACGTTCACCGTCCAATCAGCCTTCAAGTATGACTACTCCCACGATGATGTGCGGAACGGCATCCAGAAGATCAACGAGGGCTACCGGGGTAAGGCGGTCGAGGTCGACGCCGACCGCTGTCGGGAGATAATCGAGAAGTGCTCCAATTCCTACCGGGAGAAGATCGTCAAGCTGGCCCCGCTCATCAACGAGGCCGCCAACTACGTGCCCAGGAGGCGTAAGAGGAAATTGCACATCGGCCTGTTCGGCTATTCCCGCAGTCTTGAAGGGATCAAGCTGCCGCGGGCCATCGGCTTCTGCTGTGCCTTCTACTCCCTGGGCATTCCGCCGGAGATCCTCGGACTGGACGCGCTGGACGACCAGGATATCGACTATCTGAGGCAGGTCAGCCCCCACTTCGACGACAGCATGCGGGACGCCCTCCAGTTCATGAACCCCGAGGCCATGAAGATGCTCCCCCTCAAGGTGCGCATGTCCGTGGACAACCTTGACCTGGACTACTCGGTCAACGAGAAGCACCGCCAGATCACCTCAAAGATCCTCGATAACCTCAAGAACAGCACCGGAAAGGGCATGGAGGAATTTGTGCTTCGGGCAGCGCACCTGAGGGGCTTCCTGGGGTGAGTGGCAATATATTTTCGGTCGACGAAGATGGGCGACTGGAAGCAGGGATGATCAGCGGTTAAGGAGATGTCCCTGCGGGCGAGGGTCGAGGGTTGTCCGTTGAGCAAGGATGAACCTGGCCTAGTATCTCCGGGCGTCGTTGGTGATATTCTATCAGTCCTGCCCTCGCTCCCTCGGGACGATCTGATCGAGGCCACGGACCTGCTGGTCCAGGGCCAGGATTTGCCCGAGAACGCGGCCCGGGTGCTGGAGGGTGTGTTCGTCAATGAATCGGTGACCCAGCCCTACCGGTGACCTCTGCCTATAAATAACCAGAGGGGGTTTTTGAGCATCATGGGTCGCAAGGTGACGTTCTTCCCGGGTAGCATCAATGCCGAGGTCCAGGATGGCGAGACGATACTGGACGCGGCGGTGCAGGCCGGCGTTCAGGTCAACAGCGTGTGCGGCGGGAAGGGCACCTGCGGCAAGTGCCTGGTCATCGTTGACGGGAGGGTGGATGGTGAGATCGGCCAACTCTCGCCGGAGGAGTTCAAGCTCGGGTATCGTCTCGCCTGCCAGACCCGGGTCCGCGGGGACCTCTCGGTGTTCATACCGGAAGAGTCCCAGGTCAGCGAGCATCAGATCCTGGCCTCCTACCAGGGCCGGGAGGTCGAGGAACTGTCGCCGTTGACGGAAAGCCGCAGGGTGGACCTGCTGGCTCCCACCATGGATGACAACCAGGGAGACCTGGAGCGGGTCACCTGCGCGCTGGACATGCCCGACCTGATCGTCCCTCTGCCCCTTCTTCGCCAGCTGCCCAAGCTCCTTCGCGAGGAGGGCTGGCAGCTCAATGTCATGGTGGCCCGGGAGGACGGTGGTCACCGGCTGATGCTGCTGGAGAAGGGCTCCAAGAGCCTCCCCAATTATGGCATCGCCATCGACATCGGCACCACCACCGTGGTCGCCGAGCTGGTCGATCTCATCACCGGAAGGACGATGGCCCAGGCGTCCGATTACAATCGCCAGCTGGTATGTGGCGAGGACGTGCTGTCGCGCATAGCGTACGCCGAGGAGAAGGGGTTGGAGCGATTGACCCAGCTGGTGACCGACACCGTCAACGGCCTCATCGCCCAGTTGTGCGCCGAACGGGACAAGCGCCGGCGCTACCACTCGGGCATCTGCGACGAGGACATCGCCTCCATCGCCATCGGCGGCAATACCACCATGGTCCACATGTTCCTTGGTCTGGACCCCAAGAACATCCGCTACGCACCGTACATCCCGGTGACCAATGTGCCGCCGGCAATGAGGGCGTCCGAGGTAGGGGTGCGAGCGCTTCCCGATGCCCCGGTGTACTGCGTTCCCGGAAGAGCATCTTACGTGGGCGGGGACATCACCGCCGACATCCTGCTGTCCGGTCTGCACCTGCGGGACGAGCTGTGCATGCTCATCGACGTCGGCACCAACGGCGAGGTGGTACTGGGCAACAAGGATTGGATCGTCGGCTGCGCCACTTCGGCCGGCCCGGCCTTCGAAGGCGGCGAGGTATCGTGCGGCATGCGGGCCATGGGCGGGGCCATCGATTCGGTGCGCATCAGCGATTACGATATCAACATCACCACCATCGGACGGGCGAAGCCCCGAGGGATCTGCGGGTCGGGGCTCATCGATCTCATCGCCCAGATGTTCGAGCGGGGGTACCTCGACAAAAAGGGACGGATCGATGCCGCGTCCGCCGAGCACGTGCGGGCAGCGGGCCGGGGCATGGAGTTCGTGGTCCATTCGGAGGTGGGGAAGAAGGACATCGCGGTCACCGACGACGACATCGCCAATGTCGTCCGGACCAAGGCGGCCATCTATGCCGGCTGCTCGGTCCTGCTGAAGAGCGTGGACCAGAAGTTCACCGACCTGGACAGGATCTATATCGCCGGCGGGTTCGGCAATTACATCAATATCGACAACGCGCGCACCATCGGCCTGCTCCCCGACCTGCCCAAGGAGAAGTTCGAATTCCTGGGGAACGCGTCCCTGGGAGGGACCAAGCTCTGTCTGCTGTCCTCGAAGATGAGGAAGGAGGCCGAGGACATCTACCGCTCGATGACCTATCTCGACCTGTCCTCATCGCAGATGTTCTTCGACGAGTATTCATCGGCGCTGTTCCTTCCGCATACCGATCTGGGGCAGTTCCCCAATGCTCGGAAGAGGCCGGCCCCCTAATAGGCGAGGATGGTGACGATGACCGGCATGGGGCGACCGTGCTGACCGGTGGAACGATGGGAACGTCCCCCGCCCTCCCATCCGGCTCCTGGACGTCCCTTGATGATTCCAATATTAATCAGCTAAGTACAAGATTTCTAATAATCTCTTATAGGTCAAACGCATCGATATATCAGTATTAACTATTGTTTAGACACGAGGGTGAACCACATTCCAGATCACAACCCCCCCATCAACGCCATCATCGACATGGCCAGGACCATAGTGGCCTCCGGGCAGGTAGGCCCGAAGCAGTCCAAGGCCGAGGCCGAGGGCCTGGTCAAGGGGCTCATCGGGACCGCCGATGCGGACTTCTCCCTCCGGTTCGGGTCCAACTACTGGAACCACCTCAAGGCCATGCTCAACGAGTACGTCGTATCGAGGAATCTGGAGAACGGGTTCGTGGTGAAGGGCTCTCCTTTCCACTGGCACAACTCCATCGGGACGAAGTGCTCGGCGGTCATCCTGAGGAAGAACTTCTTCCGTGGGGACGAGCATGTCGAACCGGAGCTGTTCCTGGAAGCGGGCCTGGTGAGGGGCGCCAATGGCAGCCTGGTCCCGGGGGTCAGCTATGGTTTTCACTACCTGCCGTCCTCGGAAGGGGAGCACAGCCGGTTCATCCAGGGGGTCCTGGAGGATGGGGAGCTGAGGTCCATGGCCTGGGCGCTTTCCACCAACGGCTTCGTGAACCCGGCCCTGAGGGCCAACGGCCCCGCGCCGTTCTGGAACATGGGCGCTTCACTGGTCCAGGTCTGGGACGAGGGCGAGCTGCCCCGGGACCTGAAGGAACGGGTCTTTCAAGCCTTCGACGAACTGTTCCCATTGTACCAGAAGATCATCACGCTCTGAGGCAAAAACCATAAGTGAGCAATGGTCGATGAGCAGTCGAGCGATGGCATGAACGACGATCGAGAATGGGCCCGACCCGAGGAGGTGTTCTCCCGGCGCGCTTCCTTCTACGCGACCAGCAAGGTCCATGATGATCAGGGAACTCTGGCTTGGCTGGTCGAGCTGGCCCGACCGAAGGAAAGCGATCTGGTCCTGGACGTGGGCACCGGAACCGGTCACACCGCCATGGCCCTCGCCCCCCTGGTCCGCCAGGTGGAGGCCATCGATCTAACCGAGGAGATGCTGGAAGAAGGCCGCGGGCTCTGCCGGCAGAGGGGCATCTCGAACGTCCGCTTTGATATCGGTGACGCGATGGCCCTCCCCTTTCCGGACGGGAGCTTTGACATCGTCACCTGCCGCCGGGCCGCCCACCACTTCCGGGACGTCCGAAGGGCGCTGGGCGAGATGGCCCGGGTCCTGAGGGCGGGAGGCCGCCTGGTCATTGACGATCGCAGCGTGCCGGAGGACGATGAGGTCGACCGGGCCATCAATCAACTGGACATCCTCCATGATCCTTCCCATGTGCGTGATTACCTAGCGAGTGAATGGAGAACGATCATCGAAGGTGCGGGGTTAGAGCTCGTGAGCACGAGGATGTACCGCAAACGCATGTCCCTGTCCCACTTCACTACCATGGTGGACGCGGACACCGCCGGGCGAATGCGTGATCTGATCGGTAGCATGTCCACGCGCGTGAAGGAGGCGGTCGAGCTCGAGGAGAGGGACGGCGACCTCTTGCTGGACAACTTCTTCGTCATCTTGGCGGCGATCAAGCCATAGATGAACTGGCCTTTCGCGACGCCGTATGTGTTCGACCCCGGTCAGCCGTCCTGATGAGCGGTTCCCGCGATAGTGCAATGGCAAGCCCCCTTTACGGGGGGCGGTTGTTAACCCGGTCAAGTCGATCGGCTTACTGGAAAGGACAAAAGTACCAGGCGGTCCAACCAACAATATTTATTATATGGCATATTGTTAGGCGACCGTGGCCTGGAACTGCGCTCCCAGCTGCATCGGCTCGTTACCACACACCGATCCAGTCAAAGCGGTGGATTTCGTACTCGACAAGCTGAAGACCATTCCCTTTTGGCCCCAGCTGCCCCGGACGGGGTTCCGGGAGAACATGTACATCCAGTTCGCCAAAAATCTGCCGGGGGTGAAGGTGGACGAGGTCAAGAAGAGAGTGCAGGTCGACCTCACCAACTACGATCCGGAGGAGATCTACACCAAGATCGTGGAGGACGATGTCGACGCGTTCGCCCTCCCTCGGGACAACTTCTCCGGCTTCTACGAGTTCATGTCCCGGGAGATGCCATCCACCGTGCAGGCGGTCAAAGGACAGATCACCGGCCCCGTCTCCTTGGGTCTGCAGATGATAGACCAGGATGGCAAGCCGGTCATCTACGACGAGACCTATTCGGAGATCATGCGCAAGAACCTGAACCTCATGGCGAGGTGGCAGGAGCGAGAACTGCGCAAGAAATGCCCCCAGACCATCATGTTCATCGACGAGCCGTACCTCTCGATCATCGGCACGCCCTTCGCCTCGGTGTCGCAATCGGACGTCATCAAGTGGATCGACGAGGTCACCTTCGGGCTGGAGGGGAAGAAAGGCATCCATTGTTGCGCCAACACCGACTGGCCGTTCGTCATGAGTATGGACATCGACATCCTCTCGTTCGACGCCTACGATTATGGCTATACCATCGCCCTTTATCCGGAAGCGGTCGAGAAGTTCCTCAAGAGGGGCGGATGCCTCGCCTGGGGCATCGTTCCCAACAACGAGGAGACGATCAAGAAGGAGAACCCCGCCTCGATGGTCCGGCAGGTCGAGAAGCTCTTCCACTCCCTGGAGGAGAAGGGCGTGGACCAGGAGCTGTTGCTGAAGCAGTCCATCTTCACTCCCCAGTGCGGCCTCAGCGGTCTGGAGGAAGATGCGGCGTCTCATGCGCTGGACCTCCTGCTGGGCATTTCGAAAGAGCTAAGGACGCGCCACTCGCTGGTGTAGGCCGTGACTTTCATCGTGGCCGTGGCGGGCAAGGGCGGCGTGGGCAAGAGCACGATCTCGGCATTGCTAGTCCGCGAGCTGGCCCGCCGCTCCGGTCAGGTCGTCCTGGCCGTGGACGCCGATCCGAACTCCAACCTGGGCGATAAGCTGGGCGTGCGGGTGGAGAGGACCATCGGGGACCTGCGGGAGGACCTGCTGAAGCGAGCGGACGAGATCACCGCGGGGGGATCCAAGCATGAGGCGGTCATCTACCAGCTCCGCCTGGCCATGGTCGAAGGGAGGGACTTCGACCTGGTGACCATGGGCCGCTCCGAGGGGCGCGGGTGCTATTGCTACATCAATAACCTGTTGCGGACCTTCCTGGACGGGGTCATGGGCGACTACCCCTACGTGGTCATCGACAACGAGGCCGGCATGGAGCACCTGTCCCGGCGGACCTGCCATCGCATGGACGTCCTGCTGGTCATCTCCGACGCGACGAAGGTCGGTCTGGACACGGCCAAGAGGATCCTCGAGCTGGCCAAGGCCATGGACCTGGCCATCGGTCGAACGGTCCTGGCCATCAATCGGGTCAAGGGGGATCTTACCGAGGATGTGAAGGGCCTGGTCCCACCCGGTTTTCAACAAATGATCATTTTACCGTTCGACGAGGAGATCGAGGACATGGCCTCCACCGGCCGCCCCCTCTCCGAACTGAGCCCGGCCAACGGCCTGGCCAGCGCCCTCCGACAGGGCTTCTTGGAGCTTTGGTGATCGTTGGGACCGGAGACTGAGGGGCGGCCTCGGTCCATACTCGGCCGATGCTCGGGTTCCAGCTGTTCCGCCGCCAGCGGTCCCGGGGCTCATCGAGAGGATAGAGGTCAGAGCGTCTTCAGCAGTTTCGGCAGGCCGGACGACTCCTTCGGGCCCACCACGACCTTGAGGCCGGTCAGCTCCTGCAGCTTGCCCGACATCCTTGACAGCATGCCGGGAATGATCACCAGCTCGCGCTTGCTCTTGTCCAGCGCGCCGCTCGAGCGCAGCGCCTCGGCCACGCTGTCGGCGGACAGCTTCCCGGCGGAGAACGCGGTCATGACCGACAGCCCCTCGGTATCGACGACCAGCAGCCAGGCGGGGACCTTCCACTTATCGATGTCCGCGGCCACCGTGGAGTAGGGTAGCGGGAAGTTGGTGGTGG
>CAYZEV010000006.1:0-77135 GCA_964477865.1 uncultured Methanomassiliicoccaceae archaeon
GGACGACGCGGGCGTTCCGTCGGTCTCCCTCCCGCCCTCGGCGGTGACGGAGCTGTCGAACGGAAAACTTACCCGCATCGACCTCTCCATCTTCCGGCGCTATCTGGACCTGGGCATCGCCCCGGTCACCTTCGGGGACGTCGCCCTGGACCGCGAAAGGCGGTTCGGCATCTGTTCCGGGGACCAGCTGATGGAAGCGCTGGCCAAGGAGTTCGCCCCCGAACGCATCATCTTCTGCGCCGATGTCGATGGCGTGTTCACCGGGGACCCCAACTGTGACCCCGAGGCCCAGCTCATCGATGTGGTGGACCGCCGGGCCCTGGACGCGCTCCCGCGGACCCAGAGTTGCGCCGACGTGACCGGGAGCATCTTTGCCAAGATCGAGACAATGATGAGGATAACCTCGTACGGCGGAGAGGCGATGGTCATCAACGGCCTCCGGCCCGGTCGCCTCGCCTCGGCCCTGCGAGGCGAAAAAGTAATCGGTTCGAAAGTAGTGGGTGATGAGCGATGAAGGGCATCGAGCAGCGAAAGGCCGACCATATCCAGGTTACCCTGGAGGAGGATGTGGTGTCCTGCCATGACTACTGGGACGACGTCAAGCTGGTGCATGACGCCCTTCCAGAGATCGACCTGGACGACGTGGACACCTCCACGGTTCTGTTCGGCCGGAAGCTCTCCTGCCCCCTGATGGTCACGGCCATCACCGGCGGCTACGCCCGGGCGGAGGAGATAAACAGCAATCTGGCGGAGGCCTGCGCGAACCTGGGGATCGGCCTAGGGGTCGGCAGCCAACGGGCCGCCCTGGAGAAGGGCGATCGCAAGAGCTACGAGGTCATCAAGGAGTTCGACGTGCCGCTGAAGGTCGGCAACATCGGCGCTCCCCAGCTCATCTCACAGAAGCGCAAGCGGGCCTTCGGTCCGGAGGACGCCCGGGAGGCCATGGAAATGATCGACGCGGACCTCTTGGCCATCCATCTGAACTTCCTGCAGGAGATAGCCCAGCCGGAAGGGGACACCAGGGCCAAGGGCTGCTACGACGGCATACGGTCGCTGTCTCGCGAGCTGCCCGTCATCGTCAAGGAGACCGGGGCGGGGATCTCCCGCCGGGTGGCCCAGCGCCTCAAGGGCATCGGGGTGCGCGGCCTGGACGTCTCCGGGACGGGCGGCACCAGCTTCGCCAAGGTGGAGAGCCGGCGGGCCAAGAACCTGGGGGACCAGCGGTGCGAGTTTATCGGCGAGACATTCGGGGAGTGGGGCATACCGGCCCCCGTCTCCGTGCTGTGGGCCGATGTGGGTCTGCCGATCATCGCCAGCGGCGGCATCGTCAACGGCCTCCAGGCCGCCAAGAGCATCGTGGTGGGCGCCGATTGCGCCGGGACCGCCAGGGCCGTCCTCAAGGAAGCGATGGAATCATCGAAGGCGGTGGAGGAGCGCCTCGGCCGGATGATCGAGGAGCTCAAGATCGCCATGTTCCTGACCGGAGCGGCCAACGTGCGGGAGCTGGGGACCAGAGATCACATTATCACCGGTGCCACCCGGGAGTGGGCCGGATTCGACCAGGAGGGCGGGCAATGGAAATCCTAAAGGAAATCACCAAGCGGGCTAAAGTGATGGACGGGCAGGTCATGTCGTACCTCGAGGGGGACGACGACAAGAAGCTGATGATGGCCGTCAGGCACTATCCGAGCGCGGGCGGAAAACGCCTTCGGCCGGTCCTGGCGGAGGTCGTGGCTCAGGCAGTGGGGAAGGCCGGAGAGCGGGCCATACCGTTCGCCTGCTCGCTGGAGATCATCCACAACTTCACCCTGGTCCACGACGACGTCATGGACAACGATTCGATGCGGCGGGGACGGCCGGCGGTGCACGTGCTGTTCGACGTGCCCACCGCCATCATCGCCGGCGATGCCCTGTTCGCCCGCGCTTTCGAGATATTATCCGAGGTCGATGTGCCGCCCCTGCACATGAAGCGCCTCCTCAAGATCACCGCCCACACCGTGTGGCTGATCGCCGAAGGGCAGCAGGAGGACATGGATTTCGAGAAGATCCCCGCCGCCCAGCTGGCCATGGACGACTACATGAAAATGATCTACAAGAAGACCGCCGTGCTGTTCGAGTGTGCGGCGGAGGGCGGGGCGCTCATCGGCGGCGGGACCGAGGAGCAGATCACCAGCATGAAGGAGTACGCCCGCCTGCTGGGCATGGGCTTCCAGGTCTGGGACGACATCCTGGCCCTCACCGGCGACGAGAAGAAGCTGGGTAAGCCGGTCGGCAACGACATCCGCAACGGCAAGCGCACCCTCATCGTGCTCCACGCCCTGCACAGCCTCGATGAGGCGGACCCCCGGCGCCGGACCCTGCTGAAGGCGCTGGGCAACGCCAAGGCCACTCCCGAGGAGATAGGGGCGGCCATCAGGGCCCTGCAGGACTGCGGGGCCATCGATCACGCCCGCCGCACCGCCGCGGCCTACGCCGATCAGGCCAAGAAGGAGCTGGAGTGCCTGCCGCCCAGCAAGGAGAGGGAGTTCCTCGACGGCCTGATGGACTTCGCGGTGGGCCGGGTCACTTAACAGCTGATGCCGGTGCCGGTGAGCTTGAACTCCGCCACCAGGCCCTCGGGCAGATGGCGGGCCTTCATCAGCACCGCCCGCCTCAATCCCCCGGACCCCGCCTTGTCGACGCGCATGATCAGCTTGGCGTTGTGATGCAGGGCGTGCCCTCCCAGCGCTTCGAACGTGCCCGTCTCCACGTCGGTATAGACCTGGGAGGTGACCACCACGGGGATGGACTTCTCCCGGGCCAGGTTGGTCAGCTTGGTCGACTGGCCGGCCAACGATTTTCTCTCCCCGCGGTCCTCCTCCCGGCTGGTCAACCGGTAGTGCATCGATATGGAGTCTATGATGACCATGCCCACGTCCACGGTGCTCTGGGCCAGCTTGATGGTCTTGTCCACCATCCGCTCCTGCTCATCGAAGCTGCTGATGGCCGAGAACAGGATGTTCTTGGCCACCCCCTCGAAATCGGGACCGGCCACCTGGCGCAACCGGTCCATCGACACGCCCTCGGTGTCCAGGTAGATCACCTTCTTTCCCGCCCGGGCCACGTCCTTGGCCAGCAGGAGGCAGAGGGTGGTCTTGCCGGTGCCGGCCTCACCGTAGAGCATGGTGACGCAACCGGCCTCCACGCCGCCTTCCAGCATGGCGTCGAGGCTCCCGCAGCCGAAGGGCAGCTTGTCCATGGGAATTTAAAACGAGTTCAATTATGATAATCTTTCTCTTCCTGCCCAGGGAGCGGACAGACCGCCTCCCGCTCATAGATCCTGAACTTCAGAATGACCACCCCGCTCAAGGTCAGCAGGAGGGCGAGCAGGAGGAAGGCCGCGTCGTAGGACCCCGTCATCAGCACCACCAGACCTACTAGGATGGGGCCCAGCGCCCCCAGGCCGTTGGAGATCCCGTTCTCTATCCCCGTGGCCGAGCAGGTCAGCCGGGAAGTGCAGCAGCCTTGCAGCAGCGTCGCCACGTTCGGCCCCACCAGCGCTATGAAGAAGAACTCGGCGCCCAGGGCGGCGATGGTCTCCCACTTGCCGATCAAAGGGATCATCAGGACGAAGACCGCGGACCCGGCCAGGCAGAACAGGCCGGTGACCCTTGACCGATTGCCGGTGCGGTCGCTCAGGGTCGAACCGATGATCAGGCCGGCGATGTAACCGATATAGGGGAGCGCAGCCGCCCAGATCAGCTCATCCCGGGAGAAGCCCCGGGCCATCACCAGAAAGGTCGGCAGCCACAGCGAAAGCCCCCAGAACACGATCGATTCCAGGGCATGGCCCAGGGTGAGGACGAACAGCCCCTTGACCCGGGCGGCCTGCTTCAGGTTGTCGAAGGTGAACCGCAGATTGGCGCCCAGGGTCTTCTGCTCGCAAACGGGCGGTCCTCGGGGAGAGTCCCGAAGCCAGAGGACCATCGGCACCAGCAGGGCGAACCCCAGGGCCGCCAGCACCACGAACATGATGTTCCAGGAGGTGACCAGGATGAGCGGGATCAGCAGGAGCGGGGACAGGATGTTGGCCAGGGCGATGGCGCCGTAGTACAATGCGTTCATCCGGGACCGCGTCTCGGGAGGGAACCAGGCCTGGGTGATCTTCCCCGCCGAGGGGAACACCACCCCCTGGGCCACCCCCAGGGAGGTCCTCAGCAGGACGAAGGCCGCGTAGTACATGCCCACCAGGCCGGTCAATAGGGTCAGCAGGGACCACACCGCCACGGCGATGAGCAACCCTTTCCTCGGACCGTAGCAGTCGGCCAGCGGGCTGATGAACACGTTTGACAGCCCGTAGCCGACCAGGAAGATGCCCAGCAGCACGCCGCCCAGCCCGCCCAGTTGCTCGGCGGACCAGCCGAAATCGGTGGCGATGAACGGCAGGGCCACGGAGAGCGATACCCGGGCCAGGTAGGCCGAGAGGACCGTCAGGAACAGGATCGCCGCGATCTTGACCTCCTGCCGCTGCCGATCGGTCCGTTCCCGCACCATTGCTCTGATTTACGCCAGCGACGCGGTTATTACTTTTTCTGAGCGCAGCCTACGGTTAGCCGCAACCGATTGCTAGGGGCGAGCGACTTCGACGGGGCATGGAAGCCTGTGAGGTACATCTAGGGATCGAGGAGGGGCAGGCCTCGGGCCTGTTCCCCCACCGGGTGGTCCGCGGGGGACAGGAGAGGTTCCTCGAGGACGCCCGGATGTGCATGACCCAAAGAACGCATCTGCTGGCCCACGCCCCCACCGGGCTGGGCAAGACCGCGGTGGCTCTCACCGCCGCGGTGGAGACGGCCCTGGCCTCCGGCGGGGTGGTGCTCTTCCTGACCTCCCGACAGGCGCAGCATGCCATCGCCATCGAGACGCTGCGGGGCATCTGGAAGAAGAGCCGGATAGGGGTGGTCGATCTCATCGCCCGGGAGGACATGTGCCTAGCGCTGCGGGAAGGGCGGAGAGCGCCGTGCGCCGAAGGTCGTCAGTGCTTCTTCTCCCGGGACCCCGAGGGTTCGCAGTCCCTTCTCCTCGACTATCCCCTCCATACGCAGGAGGGCATGCGACTGTGCCTGCGGGCCGGCCTGTGCCCCCACCGGGTGGCGCTGCGGGCCGCGGCCGACGCCACGGTCATCGTGGGGGACTATAACCAGATGTTCGGGCGCGGGCCCAATCTGCTGCAGCGACTGGGGCGGAAGGAGGGAGAGGCCATCGTCATCGTGGACGAGGCCCACAATCTGCCCCACCGGGTGATGGACGGGGGCAGCGGCTCCCTGACCGCCGCGGTGATCCAGAGGGCCCGGGCGTCCCCGTCGCTTAAGCACTTCGCCGAGGACCTGGACCTCCTCGCCGACATTTTCTCCCGCATGGCCAGAGCACGCCCGGAGCGGGTGGCGGCGGAGGACCTGGACGGGCCGTTGAAGCGGGCCTGTGGCGTCGACCTCGGAGGTCTGGCCGAGGAGATCGAGGCCGCCTCCAAGGGGGCGGACCTGGGCGGCCTGGTCGATTTCCTGTATGCCTGGAGCGCCCCGAAGGGGACCACTGTGCGCTACCTCGACGGGGACCCCGCCCGCCTGGTGGTCAGCCTGGTCGACCCGTCCCCGGTGACCGCTCCGGTACTGGCCAGGGTTCGCTGCGCGCTGATCATGAGCGGCACCCTCCACCCGCCGGAGATGTTCGCCGAGGTGCTGGGAGCGGAGGGGGCGCTGTGCCGCCGCTATCCTTCGCCCTTTCCCTCGGAGAACCGGCTGGTGCTCGCGTCCGGCGGGGTGTCCTCCCGCTTCCGCCTGCGGACCCCGGCGATGTACGGCGCGGTGGCCCGGGAGGTGGCCCGCTGCGCCGATAGCGTGCCCGGCAACGTGGCGGTGTTCTTCCCCTCCTATGATTTTCTCGGAAAGGTGGAGATGCTGCTCGGACCGAACATCCGCGATCGCCGACTGGTCGTCGAGCGGAGGGAACATGGCAAGAACGAACGGGACGCCGTGCTCTGCCAGCTGCGGGAGGGGCGGAACCTCCTGCTGGGAGCGGTCGGCGGCTCCCTTTCGGAAGGGGTGGACTACCGCGATAATCTGTTGAGCATGGTCATCGTGGTCGGCCTGCCGCTGTCGCCGCCCTCCCGGGAGATGGACGGGATGCTCGACCGCATGGAGAAGCGGTTCGGGCCGAGGAAGGCGAACCTCTACGTGCAGGTGTATCCGGCCGTCTCCAAGGTGCTGCAGGCCGCCGGGCGGGCCATAAGGAGCGAGAAGGACCGGGCGGCGGTGATGCTGTTGGACGACCGCTATCTGCTGTCGGCGGTGCGGGCCTCGTTCCCCGACGACTTCGAGATCGAGCGGGGCGGGGACATCGAGCAGAGGCTCGAAGAGTTCTTCTCCCCGCCGATGGAGAGCGAACACGAGGTGGCGGATGAAAAACCCTGAAAAGATTATTAGGCCGGCCGCGCTTCGCCCGTTCGTGGCAGTGATACGCAGGGGCGCGGAGGCCGAGATACGGTCCGGAACATGGATGGGCCGGGACGTCGTGGTCAAGAGCCGGGTGCCCAAGAACTATCGGCACCCGGACCTGGACCGCGTTCTCCGGGTCAACCGCACCCGCAACGAGGCGCGCCTGATCCACGAGGCCCGCGAGCACGGGGTGCCTACACCGATCATCTATGACATTGACATGGTCAACGCCGAGATCACCATGGAAGAGGTGAAGGGTCCGCGGGTCAAGGACGAGCTGGACCGGGGCGACCCGGAAGCGGTGGACGCGCTATGCAAGGAGATCGGGCGGCTGATCGGCCTGCTGCACGGGGCGGGCATCGTGCACGGCGACCTGACCACCTCCAACATGATCATGAGCGAAGGAAGGATGTGGTTCATCGACTTCTCCTTGGGTTCGAGATGCGCCATGGCCGAGGAGATGGGCGTGGACATCCATCTGCTCAAGGAAGCGTTCCAGTCCGCTCACTCCACCCTCATCGATAAGTTCCCCCTGATCCTCGGATCCTACCGCCTGCACTTCCCCCGGGCCGAGGAGGCCATCAAGAAGATGAAGGAGATCGAGGGCCGGGGGAGATACACCTGAAGATCCAGGTGGTCACCTCGAACCAGGGCAAGCTCCGGGAGTTCCGCTCGGCCCTCTCGCCGCTGGGTCATGAGGTAGAGCATTCCTCGGAGGACTGCGACGAGATCCAGGCCGACACCCTGCAGGAGGTGGTGCTCTCCTGCCTGCGGCAGCTCCGGGAGAAGGGCCTGAAGGACTTCGTCATCGACGATTCCGGCCTTTTCGTCCACGCGCTGAAAGGTTTCCCCGGCGTCTATTCCTCCTACGCGCTGAGGACCATCGGGCTGGACGGGGTGCTCCGCCTGCTCGACGACGCGGATGACCGCTCCGCCCATTTCGAGTGCTGCATCGGCGCTTCCATCGGCGGCGAGGAGTTCACCGTCACCGGGCGTTGCGACGGTGCCCTGGCGCTGCTGCCGTCGGGGGCCGACGGCTTCGGCTTCGATCCCCTGTTCGTGCCTTCTGGCTACTCCCAGACCTTCGCCGAAATATCAATAGGGGAGAAGAATCGTATCTCCCACCGGGGGAAGGCCGTCCAAGCCTTCTCTGCGGAACTAAGGAGAAGGTTCGATGAGGCTCAAAGATAGGAAGATTTTGGTCACGGGATGTGCCGGCTTCATAGCCAGCCATCTGGCCGAGGAGCTGTTGGCCCGCGGCAACCGCGTGGTGGGTCTGGATAACTTTTCCGCGGGTAAGCGGGAGTTCATGGCCGGCATGCTCGGGAACGAGAACTTCGAGTTCATCGAAGGGGACCTCCTCACCATGGACCTGGCCCCGGCGCTCCGGGACGTGGAGGTGGTCTGCCACCTGGCCGCCAATCCCGACGTGCGGCTGGGGGCCAAGAACACCCGGGTGCACTTCGAGCAGAACATCGAGGTCACCTACCGGCTCCTGGAGGCGGGGAAGGACAACGGGGTCAAGGACCTCATGTTCCCGTCCACCTCCACCATCTACGGCGAGACGGAGGTCATCCCGACCCCGGAGGACTACGGGCCGCTCATCCCCATATCGATCTACGGAGCGTCGAAGCTCGCCTGCGAGGCGCTCATATCCTCGTACTGCCACACCTTCGACCAGAACGCGGTCCTGTACCGCTTCGCCAACGTGGTGGGCACCAGGTCGACGCACAACGTGCTCCATGACTTCATCCGTAAGCTGAGGGAGGACCCCCAGCACCTGGAGATCCTGGGGGCCGAGCCGGGGACCACCAAATCTTACGTCCATGTCAAGGACTGCGTCAGAGGGATGGTCGCCGGCGCGGAGGCGGCCGAGGAGCAGGTGGAGATCTACAACATCGGTTCCCGGGACATGATGACGGTCAAGGACATCGCCGACATCGTGGTCGAGGAGATGCGCCTCCCGAACGTGGAGTACCAGTGGACCGGCGGCGTGAAGGGCGGCCGGGGCTGGGTCGGGGACGTCAAGAAGATGCTGCTGGCCGTCGATAAGTTGGAGGCCCGCGGCTGGTCCCCCCGTCTGAACAGCAGAGAGGCCATCCGCCAGGCGGTACAGGAGATCCTAGTCTAGAACAGGCCTAGGACGTTGGTGGACCCGGTGACGCCGGTCGCGTCGATGGGGTCCAGGTAGCTCGATTGGATGGTCCAGTTCCCGGCGGCGGAGGTCGGTTCCGATTTCGCAGGTATGCCCCCGGCGTACGGGAACCCGGTGGTATCGATGACCAGCCAGTACCCGTTCTCATCGACCAGGTAGGCCATCTTGAAGGCGGCCGCGTCCATTCCGTAATAGGTGGCCAGGGCTTGTTGAACCTTCATCAGGTCGGTGTAGGTGGAAGCGACGAAGACCGTGGGGAAGGCGTGCTCCTCGATCAGGTTCACCCGGGCGCTGCCGCCCAGGGCGCCGATTATGCTCGCCATCAGGATGGCATGGTCCTCGCAATCGCCCGTTCTCAGGTCCAAGGTCTCCTGGGCACTCTGCCAGTAATCGCCCGAGGGATCAGCGAGGTATTCCACGTTCTGCTCCACCCAGGTGAACGCTTCGGCGATCTGCAGGACGCTGTAGCTCCCGGGATACTTCGCCTTGATGAGGTTGGCCGCGCCGGAGGCGTCGCTGTAGCTGATCCTTTCGTTGATCCGGTTGTAGTAGGCAGGAACGTTGAGGTCGGTGACGTAATCGACCGTTTGGCCCAAACCGCTGACCTGGGCCTCGTTAGTGGTACTGGCCAGCTCCCCTACATCATTCCAGGCAATTCCATTGGAGACGGCCGCCTTGATCACCAGCGTGTACTCCCGATTCCCCGCGTTAGGCGCCCCGAAGATAAGCAGCCCCAGATCCGCCCGTTGGTTGTGGCCGATGGTGACACTGCAATTGCGGAAATAGGAGCCGCCGGAGGTCCATTCCAAACCGAACGCATAGACATACAGCTTTCCGGGGTTGTTGTTCTGAACGGCGAGGTCCAGCGCTCCGCCGTAGCCGGCATAGATGTCCTCGGTGATGTTCCAATAGAGATTGATGTCGTCATGCGCGGGGACCGCGGAGGTCAGCGGCGTGGGCAGGGAGTTGTTGATGGCCTGGGCATTGCCTATGGCGGGTTTGTTAAGTTTGGTCGTATCGAACCCAATGGCGGCGCTGTTCTTCGACAGCACTGCGATGTAGAACCCCGCCCCGACCAGGATGGCCGTGAGAACAATGACGGCGGCGATGACCCCTGCCTTACTCATCTCGCTGTCATGGCCGACCTAGCTAAAAAGAATTCCCAATTCGATATCAATAATGCTGGCCCGATCGATGGCAAGAGATAAGCTTTATTGATGAGGTCGCCTTACACCGGTAGCACGGGTCTGTGGGGTAGCTTGGTCCATCCTTGGGGCTTTGGGAGCCTTAGACCCCGATTCAAATTCGGGCAGACCCACCACTAATTATATCCAGTCATCTCAAATTTCTTGTCAATAGAGGGGGTGTCGGACACTATTACCGGCGTCTCCCTCCAAAGGTCCTTTAACTTCTTGCTGGCGACGCACCGTTCTATCTTGTTGTAGAACTTGTGCGTCGTGTTCGGACTCTCGTGCCTCAATTGGGCTGACATAGCTCCGAGGCGGCTAAGGTCACCGTTGATGGTGATTGTGGTCAAAGTCGAGCGGAAGTCCTTGAGCTTGAACTCCACGCCCGATGCCTTCACGACCTTCTCCTTCTGATAATCATTTGTATTCGATCCGAACACCTTGATCTCTCACAGCTGATCGAACCCCCGGAAGGGAGAGTTAAAGAAGGTCGCCAGGCGTCCGTGACCGAGGCCGGGAGGAAGCTTTGGGAGGCGGGTTGGCAGGTCGCCGGCACCGTAACGAAGGGTTCATTGATGCGGGAATAATGAGCTGTGCACTCTAGTTCGATCAATAAAGTTGGATAGAGGTTTCCTTTTGATGCTCATCCCTTGGGCTTGCCCCTTCTCTTGATCACGACGAAGGATGCGGCTCCTACTACGACCACGACGGCACTGACCACCGCGATCAATGTTAACGGCGGGGACCCCCCGGAGCCGTTGCTGTTGCTCTCAGTGACCCTGTCATGGAAGATGGTGACCTCGGGATCGCTCTTCAGGGATACCGTGTCCTTGTACACTAGACCAGGGAAGCCGTGGACGGCATTGGACACTGTCCCGAACATCAGATTGGAGTAACCGATCGAGCCGTACGATCCAGTGGCGTTGTAGATGGTAAACTCGTTGCTCATGTTCAGCTTGGACATAGTGATAGGCGTCCCTCCGTCGGCCGCGAGATCATAAACTAGGGTCGTGTCGGTGTGGCTAGATGGAGCTATCGGCCCCTCGGTCCCCATGGCGTGGGCCTTGTGCACCACCATCGCATAGTGGACCTCGGCGGCGAATGGCGTGCCGTCATCGAGCTCAACACCGTTGGTTATGTCGTACAATCTTGTCCCGTTTAGGTCGAACAACGCCTCCACCTTGACGTCGGTCTGGTTCCAGTCGCAGTAGAAGTGATGAATCAGGGTGAGGTTCAGTGTAGAGTGCTTGGACGCGTCAGGGTACAGCAGGTCCAGGCCGTTGTAGGTGATGGCGCAGTCAAAGGTCGGAATCGTCCCATTGTACACGATCGGGGTGTAGCTGACCTGGAAGTTGTCGCAGGTGGTCAGCGGTGCCTGCAGGGTCTGATGATCGGCGAACGAGATTGCTACGTACATCATCATGAACTGGGCGATGTACTCCGTCCCCTTGACCGTGTACATGGTGTTGAACGTGTAGTCGACCCCAGCCGTTCCGTCCGTAGTGATATTCCTTGCCATCAACAGAGTCAGCACGCCTCCGTGCCTGACCTCGACAGACCACTTCTCTATGGCCGTCCCTCCGTTCTCCACGTTCACATCGATGGGAACGTTGTACTCGTGGGTCTCGTGCACCCACGGCTCCGGGACAAGCTCCGCATCAACCGCCTGAGCGGCAGGGAGGGCGACCAACCCTCCGATGATCATCAATCCTGCTAGCATGACGGCGGCGGAGTACGGTCGGAAGCGTTCCCACATTGTCGAGTGAAACCCGCTGGACGATAGATATAGTTGCCGTCCTGGTTAGCCTGACTACCTTATGCTCTTCTTCCTCAGCATCCGTACCCCAACAACACGCAGGGCATTTTTCTTTAATCCAGATAGTTTGACGGGTAGAGATCCCGCTCTGCCCACCAATAACAGTTTTCGTTGCCATGTTCTCTTTGCTATTACCTTAGCCAGCCTCAAAGAATATACAGGAAAACAGCAGAACACTAAATAATAAAAGAAAAAAGAAAGAAGGAATAGGTTTTACCGAGCAAGAAGCTAAATTACCAGTCTAGTGCTATTGACCGAGATAATGAACTATCTGGCTTGTCAACGGTTCAAATTCAGGCAGACCCACCACGTTCTTCTCCAGTAACTTGACCATCCTCGGATATTGGGATCTTTTTCTTCTGTGCGACCCCTCCCGAGTTCCGCTCGGCCCGGAGCTGTTTGCCGGCGACGCCCAGTTGGGTCCTCCAATAGGACTTCTGCGTCGTCGTCAGGTCCTTGTGCCGCAGCTGGCGTTGTCCATGGGAACGATAAGAAAACGATGTGAAACCTGGTTGTTGGAAAAAATGATCGAACGTACCAGGACCTCGGACAACCGGTACTTCGAGATGTTCCGCCGCATGCCACCATTGGCATTCGAGTGATTTTATAATATGTAACTTTGTTTCCTGGGTCTAGATACCCTTAGCCGGCTATCGCCATAATGCGGTGAAATACCACATGAAGAACGAGACAGAGAAAAAATTCAGGAGCGAGCTACGCAGCTTCTTCGGGCTCATCATGCTGAACATGTTGACCGTTATTATGGCCATAGGCTTAGGCATCGTACTGAGCGTGACGATACTGATACAAGGGGTGCAGTCGGGTGACCTCTTCGCCCCTTCCTTCGTCCTTGTGCCCCTCGGTGTGGCGACCATGGCGTGCGGTGTGTATTGGCTCATCCAAACGGTCGATCTGACGAAGGACGTGTCGGACATCCGCAAGGCCTACGGGGACCTGCCTAAGGGCGAGACCGGGGATGTGACCATAACTGCCCTGATAATCAAGATGACGGCACTCTACCGGGCGAACCGACCCTTGATAGCGAAGATGAAGGTCCTGGGCACGATCGGTGGAATGACCCTCATCATGCTGGGGGGGTTCCTAATCGTCAGCGAGATATGGGCGATACAGACCTCGGGTTTCGTTCTGGATAGCATCGACTATCTCATCAATGGGAGCATTACGATCGCAGTAGGCGTGGCGGGGTTGCTCACCGCCCGTTATTTTTCCATTTACTCCAAGGTCTGGGATGCCAGGATGACAGAGACGGCCAAGATCGAGGATGTCCTGAGGCAAAAGCTGGAGGGCATCTGAATGAAGGGAAGGCGCTCCTCCTACGAGATCTACTGGGAGATTCTGGTTTATTGCAGGGAGCCGAAGAGCTTCACAAACATTGTCAACCGTTGCGACCTCAACTCCAAGATAGGCCAACAGCACCTGGGCTTCCTGGTCGGGAAGAGTTACCTAAGGACCGAGGACAAGGGCGATAGAACGAACTACACCACCACGCCGAAGGCGGAGGAGTATGTCGCCCTTTTCTCGAAGATGTATGGCGAACTGTTTGATGAACTTCCTGGGTTCAAGCTATGATGGGAGATATCATCCATTCATTTCTACATCCTATTCGGAGAGTATTGATCATCGAGGAGCAATTATCGGAAACAGGGCTTAGTCATAACAAAAAGGGTACTGGAATTTTACTCAGCATAAAATCAAGATGTAAGCTCAAGCTAATGATTTTGTGTTTCCGCATTGGCGCGCTGCCTAGTACCGCTTTTCAACAATGATTTAGCGTTGCCCTGTTCGGGGCGATCAGCTCGGTGGTGGGCCTCGCCGGGGACCCGGTTGGTAACATTTAAATATGGAAAGTTGATATTGTTGCTATGGTGATTATGGTGACAAGCAACACAGGCACCAATGAACCGATAAATGACTCAAGATTCAAAGAGAATCTGCGGAGCCAGCTTCAAGAAAGGGAAGCCCGCTCGCCGGAATGGTACAAGATCGAAGCTGAACGACAGGCGGCCGAAGAGGATGCGGCGTTGTTCGAGGCGCATATGTCGATACCCTTCGTCAGAACCGCGCTCAAGTGGATCGGCGGGACGATCGGCACGCTACTCTTCACATTCGGTCTGTTATGGTTCCTATCCTTCTTCGGCCTGGTCCTGCCTTGGTATGTGGTCTTTCCTCTGCTCATCATGATCGTCGGGGGTGCTTTCATTGTGGCCGCGGCAACCCGGAAAAGGAGGTAAGATACCGTGACCGATGTTACAATCAGGGGAATTGATGACGAGATCTACGCTCGTTTTTCCGCCGAGGCGAAGAAACGGGGTGTGCCCATAGGTGAACTGGCCACCTTGGTGATGCGGGCTCTGGTCGACGAGACCAGCACCCGGACCTATCGGATCGGGGACCTGGCGGACCTAAGCGTATCAAAGAAGGACCTGGACTCTCTTGATGGAATGGTCACTTTCTTCAACATCAAAACGCTCGAGTTCGAAGATGGGATAGAATGGGACACGTTCGACAAGCACGTTGGAGCGATCGTGAACGTGGGAACCGTGAAAATCCCATCGAAGATCATGAGGTTTCAGGTCCTGACCAAGTGCAGGACCGTTGGCAAGGTCATTGAATCCAGATAGACTATGGCGAACGATGAGAGCAATAGCCCTGATGACAAAACAGGAGTAAGTTCATGAAAGCGATTGCATGCACAAAATATGGACCACCTGAAGTCCTGCAGCTCAGAGAAGTGGAAAAACCCGTTCCCAGGGACGATGAGGTACTGGTAAGAGTATGTGCGACGACCGTAACGCCAGCGGACTGCGCCTTCCGGAAGGGTAAGCCATTTATCGCCAGATTCTTCACCGGTTTCCTCAGACCCAAATACATACCAGGGGATGTGCTGGCCGGCGAGATCGAGGCAACTGGCAAAGCTGTCAAGACATTTACAAAGGGTGACCGGGTCTATGGATCAAGTGGTACTGGTTTAGGCGCACAGGCCGAATACAAATGTCTGTCCGAAGATGAGGCGCTGGCCTTAATGCCCTCCAACATGGACTATGACGATGCTGCCGCCTTCTCTGATGGGGCTTTGACGGCATTGCCTTTCCTTAGGGACAAGGCGAACATCCAGAGCGGACAAAAGGTCCTCATCAATGGCGCTTCAGGATCTGTCGGAACCATAGCGGTGCAGCTGGCCAAGTACTTTGGAGCGGAAGTGACCGGGGTATGCAGTACGGCGAATCTAGAACTCGTAGGATCTCTTGGTGCCGATAATGTGATCGACTACACCAAGGAAGATTTCACCAAGAGCGGCGAGACCTACGATATAATATTCGACGCGGTGGGCAAAAGCTCTTTTTCCCGTTGCAAAGGCTCGCTGAAGGATGGGGGCATCTATCTCACCACCGTCCCTACGCTGGGAATTATCCTGCGAAGGTTATGGCCTACGAGGTTAAGCGGGAAAAAAGGGAAATTTGCGGCGACGGGTCTGAGACCATCAAGCGAAAAGACCCAGGATCTTATCTTCCTCAAAGAGCTGGCCGAGGCTGGAAAATTACACGCGGTAATAGATAGAACGTACCCTCTGGAACAGATCGTCGATGCGCACAGGTATGTGGACAAAGGACACAAAAAGGGAAATGTGGTCATCGCGATTAATAGGATCTGAAAGGCTTATGATCGGAAGTGATCGTGGAGAAAACTCATGAAAGCGATGGTATGCACCAGATACGGACCGCCGGAAGTCCTGCAGCTCAGAGAAGTGGAAAAACCCAGTCCCAAAGACGATGAGGTGCTGATAAAGATACATGCGACGACGGTAACGCCCGCGGACTATAGGGTGCGAGGGTTCCGAGTCCCGCTCTCGTTCTGGCTCCCCGCTCGGCTGGCGATCGGCCTAAGAAGGCCGAAGAAACCCATACTGGGGGCGGAGCTGTCCGGGGAGATCGAGGCAGTGGGCAAGG
Source organism: uncultured Methanomassiliicoccaceae archaeon (assembly GCA_964477865.1). GTDB lineage: Archaea > Thermoplasmatota > Thermoplasmata > Methanomassiliicoccales > Methanomassiliicoccaceae > UBA6. The sequence goes on from CAYZEV010000006.1 coordinate 15,597, forward strand.
AGGTAAGACAGTTCAAGAAAGGCGACCAGGTCTTTGCATTGACCGGGCACCACGGGGGAGCCTATGCCGAGTACACCTGCATGCCCGAGAATGGAGTTATCACCGGGATACCGTCCAATATGGCCTACCAACAGGCCGCCACGGTCCCCATGGGAGGGCTTACCTCATTGTTTTTCCTCAGGAAGGCCAATATCCAGCACGGACAAAAGGTCCTCATATACGGAGCATCGGGAAGCGTGGGCACGTTCGCCGTGCAGCTGGCCAAGCACTTCGGAGCTGAAGTGACCGGGGTATGCAGTACGGCGAACCTCGACCTGGTGAGATCCTTGGGAGCCGATAGGGTCATCGACTACACCAAGGAAGATTTCACCAAGAGCGGCGAGACCTACGACGTCATCTTTGACGCCGTGGGCAAGAGCCCGTATTCCGGCAGCATCAGATCGCTAAAGAAAGAGGGGACCTTCCTTCATGCCGTCGCCACGCCAGCGGTAAGTGCTAGAATGAGATGGACCGCCCTGACGAGCGGTAAGAAGATGGTGGGCGGGACAACAAACGAGAGGACCGAATGTCTGATCTACCTCAGGGAGCTCATCGAGGCGGGAAAGCTGAGAACGGTCATCGATAGAACGTATCCTCTGGAACAGATCGTCGATGCTCACCGGTATGCGGACCAGGGACATAAGAAGGGGAATGTCGCTATAACCATGGACCACAGCAATTAGCAGGAAGGCATGAAATTAATGGAAAATGTCAGAGAAGAACTCATCGACCCTCTGCCAAAGGGCTCACTCCTGGTGCTGTTCTCATATCATCAAAATAATACTGAGAAGATCGCTAACGTCATCGCCAAGGTACTTGATGCGCCCATAAGAACGCCCCAGCAGATAAAACCAGAAGAGCTTCGGGAGTATGACCTGATAGGCTTCGGCTCCGGCATCTATGACGGCAAAAACCATAGATCCCTGCTGGACCTTGCCGATAAACTGCCACCGGTGACCAACGGGAAAGCGTTCATCTTCTCGACCAATGGCACCCCGGGTAACTTCGGCTCATCGCCCGAGATGGTCGCAAAGAATCACCTATTGCTCAGGGAAAAACTGGCATCCAGGGGATACACCATGATGGATGATTTTTCCTGCCCGGGCCATAATACGAATAGCTTTCTCAAGCTCTTTGGGGGTATCAACAAGGGTCGGCCTAATGCTGATGACCTCGAACACGCGAAGGTGTTTGCCCAGAAAATGAAACAGAACCTGCAATAGAGGTGAAAAACCATGAATGGCGATATGCAGAGGCTGCCCGCCACCAATGGGCCGACCGCAAACCATTCACGGATTCACGATGACTACAACCCAACTAAAAATTCGGAAAGATTGTTTAGTTAAGAAAAAAGGGTTTGGATTTACAGCTCCTCACCGTTCCGTGGAATCTCCTCGGATAATCGATTTACTGGCTCGTTGTGGCGGGTCCGGGCAGACCCACTCCCTTCCTATTCATATGGCAATTATCTAATCATTCTCAGGTCCCGGTCGCTCCCTTCTTCGCCGTCCGCTTCTCCATGGCACTCTTCAGAAACAACCCTATGATCATCGCGGTAACGATAGCGACGATGATGAGCCCTTCTAGGTATATGTCGGTAAATCCTTCGGACGCCACTGCTCCCACCAGGAGTATCGCCGTTAGTGGGCCTCCGAGGAGAAGAGTGAGGGCCGCTCCTTCGATGCAAGTGACCAGAAGGATTATGGGCAGGCTGGGAAAGGCCAGGCCTATGGCCAGACCGAGCATGGTGCAGGAGAACAAGATCGGGAAGGTAGGGCCGCCCAGGAACCCACCCTTGAACGCCACGGCCAGGAGTATGATCTTCAAAACCGCATATAGCAAGAGCGTGGCAATACTGAACGTGGCCGCACTTCCGACGATTGTGTGTATCTGGGTCTCCCCCGAGAAGGCCACGTCCGGGATGAAGTACACGACCACGGCGGTGATGACGCCTGCGACAAGGGCGCGTAGGACCACTTTCTCTTTGAACCTCGCCATAAACTTCCCAACGAGCTGGAACGCTATGGCCAGGAATACCACCAGAAGCGCACCTATGGCGCCCAGTATGATTGCATAGACCACGAACACGGCGTTCTGGGTTTGGAGAGGAGGGAAGGGGACTGCGCCCAGGAAGGAGTGCATGCCTGATAGGGTGAAGATGAAGTAACCGATGACCCCGGCGAGCAGGTTCCATCCCAGGAACACTAGACGATTCTTTTTGGTTCCAGCGATTTCCGTGGCCAACACCGCCGTGAACAATGGAGAACCGATGATGCCATTGTACGCCGAGGCAAGGGCCGCGGTCGTGAAGCCGGTCCTTGATTCCTTACTGACCTTGAACCTGTCCTCGATCCAGTCGTTAATCTCCACGACTAGAAAACCAAGGGGCCCTTCTGGACCCACGGCCACCCCCGAGAGCAAGGATACGAACGAAGAGAACAGCGTTCCAGGGAATCGCTTGTAGCTTACCGCCTCTCCACCTTTTATCGAATCGCTGGCCGAACCATTGATGACCGTGGGGGCGTTCAAGTATTTTTGGGCCAGGCCGACCAGCAATGAAAAGATAATAGCGCCTAATGGTAGAACCCAGCGGTTGCTGGCCACGAAATCGTTCTCCCACAGGGCACTGTTTAGAAAATCATAGGCGTACAACCAGATTATGGCGAACACAATCGAAACGACCCCGATGAGGACGACCATCCAGATCCTGGGCAGTTCGCCCGTTCCCATTCGGACGATGACATCGGTAAAAGGGCCCTGCTTGGCTGGGGGCACGGCATTGTCCGCGGTCGATTCAGTGTCGGTCATAGTGTTGTGACGTCTTTTTTGGCGCTATCGTTGGACGAACTGGAATGTTAGTATTTTGGATGGTCATCTTATTTATAACGAGTCATTTTTAGGAGCGATGACAGGTAACTGGCCATTCAATAACGAAAAAGAAAAAAGGTTTCCAGCAATCAGCTAAAGTTCGACCTTGGTGCTATTGACCGAGATAATGAGACATCTGGATGGTCTGAAGTTGAAGTTCGGGCAGACCCACCATTGATTATATCCAGTAGATCGATTTTCAGCCACTCCCTCGATAGCCGCTTATCCCTAACCCTAGTTCCCTTGACCAATGCCTAACTCGCCACATACAAGGAGCATCTCAGAAAGACGGCGCCATACTCTATCTGCGGGCATGAGCAGAAGGTCAGGTTCGCCTTCAATGAAATTTAGACCGAGGGAAAATGCGAGAGCTGCGGTCGAGATGTGTGGTCCAAGCGGCCTCGATTAAGCGTTCCCAGGTAGAAGAATAAAAGGTAAGATGTTTGTGGGGGCGAAGGGGCAGCTAAGGCTTCTTAGTCCGAATGATCACCAGCACGATGGCCATTAGGCCGAGGAGCAGACCCATCGCCCCTAAGATTAGCGGCAGTGACTCGCTCTTGAGCGTCGAGACGTCGCCCTCGGCCGCCGTCAGGGCCGTTTGCACCGTGGTCAGCGTCGTCTCCGCCGAGTTCAACTCGGCGATGAGATCATCGAGATCGCTCATTGGCGTGCGCCCGCCTGGCGTGGACTCACCTTTGGGCCGTGGTGCTGACCACCATGGGCTTGCCCTCCTCCTGGATTCCAGAAGGGGCTTGACGCTCCATGTTCGTCCGTACCCAATCACCCATCTCCACCTTGCCGATACCCCCAAAGTAGGCGAAGTTGACGGCGGCGTGGATGACTCCCAGATGAGAGAAGGCCTGCGGGAAGTTGCCGATGTGCTCCCCCGTCTCCGGATCAAGCTCTTCGGCGAAGAGACCCAGAGGAGTGGCCTTGGCCAGTAGATTGTCGTAGATCTTGCGGGCCTCCTCGACCCGACCGGCCAGGATCATAGCGCTGACCAGCCAGAAGGTGCACAGGGTGAAGGATGCCTCCTTACCGCCCACTCCCACCGGAGCTTCGGTGTACCGGTAGCAAAGGCCGTTGACGACCAGATTCTTCAGAGTGGCGTCGATGGTCGAGAGCATGCGTGGGTCCTTCCCATCGATGAAGCCCATGATGGGGAGCATGAGATTGACCGCGTCTAGATACTCGTCCTCGTAGGATTGTTTGAACGCGTTCAACTTGGTGCTCCATCCCTTGGTCATGATCTCCTCGCGGATGGTGTCCTTCGTCTCCCGCCAGCGGTCCAGATCTCCTTCCAGGCTCATCGCCTCAAACATCTGGATTCCTCGGTCGAGGGCCAGCCAGAGCATAGCTTTTCCATAGACGAAATTGCGGTTGCCTCCCCGCACTTCCCAGATACCGGCGTCAGGCTGGTGCCAGTTATCGCATATCCAATCAAGGACCTGGCGCATCCTCACCCCGCCGTCCGGGGGCGTGAACAAGCCTGACTTCCATGCGAAGTATCCAGCTCCCAGCAGCTCGCCGTACACATCGAGCTGTACCTGGTTGGCCGCCTCGTTCCCGATGCGAACGGGCCGGGAATCGCGATATCCTCTCAGGTGGTCCAAGGTCTCCTCCTTGGTCTGGCCCTCCGGGACGATGGGGTAGAGGATCTGGACGTTGCCTGGCTTGACGGTGTTGAATATCCATTTGGCATATCTATCGACGAAGTCGGGGTAGCCGGCCATTACCAGGCTGAGCAACGTGTACGAGCCGTCCCGTAACCAGGTGAAACGATAGTCCCAGTTCATCTCGCCCCCGATCGTCTCCGGGAGCGAGGTGGTCGGCGCGGCCACGATCGCTCCCGAGGGCGGGTAGGTCATTAGCTGCAGGACCAGAGCACTTCGAACAGCAATGTCCCTGTACGGTCCTTGGATGGTGCACTTGTTGGCCCACCCCCTCCAGTAGCTCATGGTCGATTGCAACGCAGCTGAGATGGAGGCCAAAGGGCTCTTATCCAGATTATTGGCCAAGGCGAAGTAGAATTGTTCTCCCGGACGGACAACAAGGGTCTGGGAAAGGGAGTTGTCGGTCTCATCCTTGAGCCACCCCTGTGGTCCGGTGATCACGAACTGCTCTATGGACGCCTCGTTCCCGCCCAGATTGATGGTAGGCGTGTCGCGGGCATAGTTCGGCCGGGGCCGGACCATGCTCTTCATCTCGACGTTGCCGTCCAGGCCCCTCAATATCCTTATCAGCTTCCCCGGTGGTCCGCCCTCCACGTCCTGTTCTGCCCAGGACATGTCCATGAAGTCCAGGAGGGCAACTTTTCCCTGAGAGCACTCGAAGACGGTCTCCAGGACGTTGGTGTCCTTCAGGTATCGGTGGTGGCTCTTAAATTCCGTGGTAGGCTGGATGACCCAGTTCCCACCCTTGTCGGGATCCAGGATGCCGGCGAATATGGACGGGGAGTCGAATCGAGGCCAGCAGAGCCAATCGATCGATCCAACGCTGTTCACGAGGGCGGCCGCATGCCTATTTCCTATCAGCCCGTAATCCTCGATGGGCCAGTATCCATTCAATGGTCCAGATTTCATAACAATCGCCTCCTTGGTGTTCCATAGGTCATCTTTTCCACCCTTTCCTGATCTCCCATTTTTGATTTACAGCCAAACCATACTCGGGGTGAGGCTAGGATCCCAAGTATCTCTGAATTTTTACCTCATTCCTCCATATTCGTCTTTCGAACGAGGTGCTGGTCTGGATGCCATCAATGGGCCCTGGGGGGCGTCGACAGCTCCCTCAGTTATGAACTACGTTTGCATAGGGTTTATACAACTATCGGTCAAGAAAGCACTGGCAAGAGCCCTTCCCTCACACTTTATCCGTCGGTCCGTCGGCAGCGTTAGCCTTACCTGCTGGCTTCTTGTCCGGTGGCAGCAGCAGTGAGGTGATCAGGACTATGGTCGCGAAGGTGATGACAAAGATGAGCGCCAGGCCATAGGTCTGGGTCTCCACAAGGAAGGTCGTCAGCAGGATCGACCCGACGACCGCGGCCCCTATAGAGGATCCGCTATCACCTTGGGGATTCAATGTTTGGTCCCATTCTCTTCGCCCCTAGCCTCCCCCTCCCAGGCCGCCCGTTTTATGAGATAATAAGCCCCCGCTACCGCGATCAAGACTATCCCAATTCCAACCAGCAATAAGGGGTCAGTATGGGCGATGTCTGTAACCAACACCTCTCGAGCGACGGCGGTGAGAACCACCAGCAGGATCAGCTCCGGGAACAGTTTATGTTTCCTAATGTACAACACAAGGGTGTCCAACAGCTCCACCGCGATCACTACTATGAGGAAATTGCCAATGAATGTCAGGAAATCTTCCCGGTCCTCTATGTGTATCTGATCCACGAACAGGATGTTAAAAAGCGAAATGGCCAGTCCGATTAGGGTCAAGATCGTGATGAACGCAATCATCACGATAACGGAGAAGATAACTACTTTCCTAAAGTCCTCGAGATAATCACGCATCTAGTAGAGTTTGGCTTCTGCAAGATATATGTTAATTTTGTCTTGTTAACATATATCTCTCAGCCATATGGAACAGCCGAACGATCCTTTGGGTAATATTTTGAAAAAGCAGGAGTTTTGCCCCATGAGGAGATAAAGTTTCATCCAGTTCAGTTGGCAAAGACAATGATCTCCCTGGATGACCAGAGGTTGAAGTTCGGGCAGACCCACCACTACCCATATCCAGTCATCTCATCATCGTTTTCAATTCGGGTGTTTTCGGTACCGCTCACGACTGGGCCCTTGTGGGCCGTTGTCGTGTTTGATACGCTCCATGCCTCCTCGAGCCGTCGGAGGGCCGAACGGCCCGTTACCCTACCGTAGTAGATCTCGGTCTTGCGGGCTTCCTTGTGTCTAACGCCCTTGAAACATCAGCTGGTAGGCCAGGTCCGTGTCCAGGCATAAGTTGGTGAAGGTCGAACGGATGTCCTTGATGGCGAACTTCATTCCAAACCCCTTCACCAACTTGGTCTTGATAATACGACACAGCTCTCAGAGTAGAACCTCGCCTTTCCACACTCAATATTTTGGACAGGGGCCGGGGCGTTCCTTTTGCTTATCAGGAGTGATCTTCGATCGGCCAATAACCGTCAATGGTCCTGTAACCATCGCGTCGCCTTCCGGACGACTTAGCATTAAACTTCTACATTCTCTCCATCGCTATCGGCTTCATCGTGTTCTAGGTGTGACTTGCTAGGGTGAGGCCGAACCAGGGAACGAGCCAACTCCTATCGAATATCAGAGGGACCTTAGCTCGACCATATCCCACGCTCAGGCCGCTTTTTCATCCTCACTGACTTTCTTTTCGGATCGGCCGGCACCGTTGCGTGGGATGAGAATGGCTGCTACCAGGCCGACGATCGACACGAGGATGATGGCGATGAGCGCAAACCCATAGGTCTGGGTCTCTGGGAGTATCGTAGTGACCAGTATCGATCCTGCAACCGCTGTGCCAAAGGAGGACCCCAGGTTCGACATGCTCCTCGATAGGCCGGAGATCTCGCCCTGGTCCTTCTCTGGGAACGCCGATTGGACGACGTTAACGGAGGAGGTGAGCATGGTCCCGATCCCCAGTCCCATCAGGAAGAGACCTGGAACGAAATACCACACGCTGGCAGTGGCTGCACCCGATGCGAGGTATGGCAGCAATATCACTAGGATCATTCCGACCGTGGTCAGAATGAAGCCGATGCGGATGAGCTTCCTCTGAGTGGTCCTTGTGGCCAGCTTCCTCGCTCTCGTGCCCGTCAGCAGGATGCCGATCGTCGCAGGTGTAACTATCAGGCCAGCCGAGACCGCACTAAACCCGCGAACCGTTTGGAAGAAGACCGAGATCACATAGAAGGCCCCTTGCAGGACCATCCATTGGACGAACTGCGTCACCAAACCCAGGTTAGAGGTTCGATTACGGAATATGTGAGTCGATAATAGGGGGGCCTTGCCTCTTCTCTCCGCGGACCTGATGTGCAGGAAGAAGAGCCCTATGATGATCAAGCCTATCGCGACCAGTACCCAGACGATCGCCGAGAACCAGCCGTAGGTCCCCGTTGCGAGGATGCCGAACACCACAAAGAATAGTCCAGACGCAGAAAGGATGGTTCCAACGATGTCGAGCTTGGGCTTGGCGCCCTGCACGCCTGGATCGACGATCCGATTGGCCAGGATGATGATCAGGAGGACGATCAAGGCCTGCAGGATGAAGGAAGCACGCCAGGTGAAGGCAGTGGTGAGGAAGCCGCCGACCAGCGGCCCGACCGCAGCTCCGATCCCACCAGCGGCGCTGATACCTCCGAAAGCCTTCGCGCGTGACTCCACACCGGAATAGTTCACTGTGGCCAAGATGTAGACTGGAGGGATCAGGAGGGCGGATCCCACGCCTTCCATGATCGAATAGCCAATGTACAGAATGCCTATGCCTGGCGCCAACGCCCCCACCAACGCACCCAGGCCGTAAACGATTAGACCGATGCGGAAGGTCCTCTTGCGGCCCCAGATGTCCGTCAGCTTGCTGCCGGGAATCATCAAGGCGGCCATCGTTAGCGTGAAAAGGGTGATCGCTATCTGGACCCCGTGTACGTCCGTGCCCAGGTCACTGGCAATACTGTTGACCGCCACGTTCATGTTCGAGCCGGCGTAGCTGCAAACGAACTGGGCAAGCACCAGCGGCAAAAGAATCGATCCTAGAAGGGCCGCCCTCTTTGAGTTGGCACCATTCACGGTCGACTCCTCCCATTCATTGATGTCAATTTGGTCGTCGAGGGTTTATATCATTATCTATGATGATATTACTAAACGTCATTCCTGGCCACCGCATTCTCCAGGCCCCCTTATCTTCGGGTAGAGAAGATAGCTCAGCGAGAAAAACGGCTGTCACGACAAACTAGGAGATAGACCACGATCATGGGGCTATCTCTTTACGCAGCGGCGTATGGATGGGGTCGAGGGGGTCTCGCCCTCTTAAAGCCGGGCTATAGGGTTCCTCGAAAAGGCTTGAGAAGATGAGCATAATAATCTAGGATCGTTCATCTGGCAAGAGTGCAATTTTGAATCCGGGCAGACTCACTACCAATTATATCCAGATATTACTGATCTCGAATCAATAGGAGGTGCTTAGGAGCTATTATCGGCGTCTCTCACTAAAGGTCTGTTGGCTTCTTGATCGCGACATAACATTCGATCTTGTTGTAGAGCTGTTGATCGCAGTGGCGCTAGCATATTTGCTTCGGTGACCCGCCGGAGGTCCCTCCGGTACCTAGGCTGACCAGGGGACACTGGAAGAGATCTAGATACCTGGTGAGGAAACCTCTGTTGAATGCACCTAGACCTCAAAGTTCGTTCACGGCGCATTGCGAAGATGTTATGATCATATCGAAAGATGAATGAGAATGATCGTCTCACTTTAGACTGCTCCAGGCGCGCAACGTTTCGAGCCCAAGAGACGTTCTTTATACTGCATGTTGTGCAAATAAAGTCTGGCAAAGTCTAGCCACATGCAGGGCGGAAGGACATGGCAACAACCACGATACAGGCACCTAAGAAAGAGACCGAAGGTCGAGGCGCGACCATCGCGATCCCGAGACCCAAGTTCAATTCGATCTCCCAGCGAATGCAGATGGGGAAGGAACTTCGTGAAAAAGTACCCAGGACGGATCATGCCGCCTGGGAGCCGCGATCCGACCGCCGGGACCCGGTAGAGGTCCTGCTGGAGACAGAAAAGGATCGCTTGCCTGAACTGCTCCCTATCCGCCATGGTCGTATGATGCAAAGTCCGCTCAGCTATCTCCGGGGGGCAGCGGCCATGATGGCCTACGATCTCTCCAGTACTCCAAATACAGGAATTCGGGTCCAGGCGTGTGGGGACTGCCACTTGGGTAACTTCGGGTTCTTTGCCACACCCGAACGTAATCTGGTGTTCGACATCAACGATTTCGATGAGACCATTCCCGCGCCTTGGGAGTGGGACCTTAAGAGGTTGGCGTCTAGCTTATTCGTGGCGGGCTCGGACAACAAACTGTCCGAACGCAGGTGCCTTGAACTCGTTACGTTTTGCGGGAAATATTATCGAGAGTCCATCCGAGAACTGTCAACGATGAACGTTCTGGACATGTGGTATTTTCAGCTCAACATTGATATGATGATGTCCAGAGCTAAGGATAAAGAGGGAAGGAAAATAATTGAGCAGTATGCTCAGAACGCTCGGCGGAACGTTACTTCCCACCTGTATCCAAAGATCACCAATATTGTGGACGGCCACAGACAAATCGTTGACGAGCCGCCTCTGATTTTCCATCTTCCAGAGCGGCGAGCCTGGCCAGAGATCATGGAGCTTCTAAAAAAATACCGCAATTCCCTGGAACCGGCGCGCCGAGTGCTGTTCGACCGTTACCACTTCGAGGACTTCGCCATCAAGGTCGTAGGCGTCGGAAGCGTGGGGACTCGGTGTGGCATAGGTCTCTTCCTCGCCGAGGCCAACGATCCAATGATCCTGCAGTTGAAGGAAGCGGTCCATTCCGTGCTCGAGCCTTACGCCGGCAAGAGCGAATACGATCATCAGGGACAAAGGGTGGTCGAGGGTCAGCGCCTCGTACAGACGACCAGCGACATCATGCTGGGTTGGGTAACTGTGGATGGTCGTGACTTCTACATCCGTCAAATGAAGGACATGAAGTTCGCCTTCAATTATCTCGAGGCCGATTTCGACCTTTTGTCCAGATACGCTCTGGCCTGCGGTTGGGCGCTGGCCAAGGCCCATGCTCGTTCGAGCGATGCCGCCATGATCGCCGGCTACCTCGGAAAGGGGGATTCGTTCGACAAAACGCTAGCTTCGTTCGCACAGCAATATGCCAAGCAGAACATGCTGGATTACCGCGCTCTGGTGGAGGCGGTGCATAGTGGCCGAATAGAGGCCGAAAATGGAAAGGTGGGTCCCGGGACACTTCCAGTAGGCCTCTAGAGTTCCACATCGGCCATCCATGAGCGGAAAGACACGTTCTGTTCTCCCATCGTAGGCCCTAATCCGAATCGCCCAATGGCCTCGATGGTGAATGGCCGGCCGAACCAGGTATTTTTCAACCTACGTCCTCCAGCTGTAAGAATTCATTAATACCGAGGGGGACCAAATCAACGTTCGAACGATAACATGGGCAGGATCGTAGAGGAGCGGAACTACCGAGATAAACGATTCATTTTTGAGGACCGGAGCGACGCGGGCATGAGGCTGGTCCATCATTTGCATCCGTACAAGGGGACCAACGCGATCGTCCTGGCGATCCCATCGGGAGGGGTCCCGGTCGGAGTGGAGATAGCGAACGGCCTCGGTTTGCCCATGGATGTGATCATCGTTCGCAAACTGCAGATCCCCTTTGCGCCGGAAGCGGGTTTCGGGGCGGTGGACCTTAGCGGAGGAACGATACTGAACGATGACCTGGTCTCGGAAATCGGGCTTTCGGGAGCAGATATCGAGAGGGCCAAGAAGAAAGCCCTTGAAGCGGCCCGCTCCAGGGATCGGGCCTTGCGGGGCGACCGACCCTTTCCCTCCTTGCACGGAAAGGTGGTCATCCTGGTCGACGACGGGCTGGCATCGGGCTATACCATGCTCGCGGCCATAAAAAGGGCGAAGAACGATAGGCCTGAAAGGATAGTGGTAGCTGTTCCGACCGGCTCGAGAGATACGGTCAATATGATCGCCGGAGAGGTTGATGACCTCATCTGCCTCAACATCCGCTCGCCTCCTTTCGCTGTGGCTGACGCATACAGAAATTGGTATGACCTCACCGAGGAGGAGGCTCTTGTCGTACTAAGGAAGGCGGCCTGAGGGTTCATTTTTTATCGAGAGAGCGCCCAAATCATGTATGGGAGGGTACGCCACTGACCGATGTGCTATGTCCATTATGCAACCAGAATATTACGGGTGAAGGGATCGTCGACCTCAGCCTGACCCTGCAGGTCCACATGCGCGATGTGCACGGGATCAAAGATCTCTGCGACCTGGAAAGTCCGACCGCCGCCCCGGGCCATGGGGCAAATTCATGGACCAGGGTCCGGGAGGAGGACCTCTCCCCTCTTTCCTACGAGGACGAGGCCATCAAGGAGGCCCACGGTCCGGTGGAGAACCGCCTGCCGGGAGAGGATGTCCCTCAGGCCGTTCGATGTCCGTTCTGCGGGGAGATGGTCCGGGGCTATGCCGTCGATGACTTCTCCTACAATCTGGCCAAGCACGTGAACTTCACCCATGCGATGAAAGTGAAATGGATGGGGAAGGGGTAGACTCGGCCGTTGGCACCGCCCGCATCGCGCCCTTTAACATCGGACATAGGAACGAGGCCGACCAGTATCAGATCCGCCCTGTGGCGACCTGCATGGCCATAGGCAGGATGTTCCCGAAGTCCTCGGGATAATCGTGCCCGATGCCCTTGGAGATATGCAGCAGATTAGGATGCTGGGCACAATCTAGAGCGTCGGCCAGCCTCTTCGCTCCGGACAGGCATTCGGTGTCCTGGTCGCCGATGAGGGTGAATATGCCCTTCCCCGACAGGGCGGCGACCCGGGGCAACCAGTCCTCGATCTCCGGCAACCACGGCCCGACCAATATTGCTCCCTTGACCTCGACGATATCGTTCAGGAGCGCGTAAAGGGCCAATCGGGCCCCGGCCGAGAAGCCGGCGAGTATGACGTCCCTATCTTCCAGCTCGCCCTGGGCTTTCAGCGACCCATAGGCGGCCTTCAGGTCCTTAATCCCGGCCTCGATATCATCCCAGACGAACGCTTCGTAGAAGGATATCTGCGACGATTGAACGAAGGCCATGTCGTTGCCGGCCTCGATGGCCGCAGACCAGTCCTCCTGGGCGATGGCCGCGTTCTGCATGTTCCCGTGCAGCATGATGATGAACGGCTTCCGCCCCCCAGCATTCTTTCCTTTAACGACGAATAGCTCGCTCTTCGCCGTGGCCTTCGCTTCCCTCTCCCGCTCCGCGCAGACGTCCAGCAACCGCTGGAACCCCGGCAGTTCGGTCGCAGGCTTGATGTCCTCGTCCTCGAGGAGGTACTTGCTGGTGTACCAGCACCCCTTCTCGAACACCGCCTCTTCCAACAAGGCCCGGCCCAGTTCGGGGCGGTCGGCGCGGCAGGCCAGGGACGCCCGGAAGTCGTACACCTGAGCATCGTTACGCGGGACGTGGTCTGCGTTAGCGGTCATCAGGGAGTAGCCTTCCCAGAACTTGCCATCGCGATACAGCCCCATTCCTTTGTTGATCAGATTGGTGAAGGTCATTCCTGACATGGTGGGATCGACCTGAGAACCACGCCATGGATAATGAATCTAGTCCAGTGTGCCGTTTTCCGATTCATCCTTGCTACATGCTAGTCTGCTACTTGTTACCATGTAGCATATATTATAAATATGGGAATTGAAATAAGTGCTCCTGTTCACCAGGTGACCCTATGCTGGGTATAGACGACCCTTTGATCGTTATCGGATACGTTCTATCCATTGGGCTGGCAGCGACCTGCGTCCTGTACGGCTGGCTAAAGAAGGAGAAGGGAGAGACGAACAATGGTTGATACCGCAATTTTCGCAGTATGTACTATCTTGTACCTCGGGGTCACCATGTACCTCGGCTACCTGGGCTATCGCCATACCAAGGGTGCCGATGATTATATGGTCGCCGGCCGGAACGTGAAACCCTGGGTCCTGGGGTTGTCGTATGGAGCGACGTTCATCTCCACCTCGGCGATCGTCGGGTTCGGCGGTATCGCCGCGCTATACGGTTCTGGGCTCATCTGGCTCACCGTCCTCAACATCGGCCTGGGCATCCTTATCGCCTTCATCCTCTATGGCAAGAAGACCAGGGAAATAGGCCATAAGCTGAACGCGGTGACATTTCCCGACCTACTGGGAAAGAGGTTCAAATCACCATTCATGCAGTATGCCACCGGCGTGATGATCCTCGTTGCCATGCCCCTGTACTGCGCGGCCATCATCATCGGTGGCGCCTGGTTCATCCACACGACATTCAACCTGGATTACAATCTAGCCCTCCTCGGCTTCGCCCTTATCACCGCTTCCTATGTCATCTTCGGTGGGCTGATCGCGGTCATGTATACCGACGCGATGCAGGGGGTCCTCATGCTAGTGGGGATGACCATCTTGCTGGTGCTTACATTCATAAGCGTGGGAGGGGTCGAGCAGGGTTTCACCAGCCTGAACAATCTGTCCCCCCAGATCCCCACGTTCCTGCAGACTGGCGGTCTTCACTCCTGGACGAGCATGCCCGATCTCGGCTCCAACATCTGGTTCACGCTGGTCACCACCATAGTCATGGGCGTTGGAATCGGAGTGCTGGCCCAGCCGCAGCTCAGCGTCCGGTTCCTCGCCGCTAAGGACGACAGGTCCCTCAATCGGGCAGTGTCCGTCGGCGGTCCCTTCCTGTTAATGATGACCGGCGTGGCGTTCACGGTCGGCCCGCTGACCAACGTATGGTTTTGGAACAACACCGGCAAGATCGCCTACGAGGCCGCCGGCAGGAACGTGGACAACATCATCCCGCTCTACATCAACTCGGCCATGCCCGACCTGTTCATCGTGGTCTTCCTGCTAGTACTATTGGCTGCGGCCATGTCCACCCTGAGCTCGATCTTCCACACCATGGGGACCACCGCCGGCTATGACCTCTACAAGCATATCGCCAAGAAGGAGCGCCCCTCGAAAAGCATCGCCCAGGTAGGTACGGCATTGATGATCGTGGCGTCGGTCGCGCTCGCCTTCATCATGCCCAGCAACATAATCGCCCGCGCCACCGCCATGTTCATGGGCCTGTGCGCCTGCGCCTTCCTGCCGGCGCTCACCTATGCACTGTACAGCAAGCATCCGGTGGCATTGCCGGCCAAGCTCAGCCTCGTGGTCGGCGCGACATCCTGGTTCCTATGGACCATATTTGTCCACACCGCCGAAGCGGCACAACTGGGGATCTGCAAGGCGCTGTTCGGGCAAGTGACCCTACTGAGTACGCCCTTCAGCGTCATCGACCCCATAATCATCGGACTTCCGCTGGCCATCATCACCCTGGTGATCGGAATCGCGGTCACTTCGGTCTACGGAAAAGAGGTGGAGAAGGTCGCCGGGACCGACTGAACCTCGCCGGGGACCGAACGGCCCAAGGAATAATACCTCCGCTGAGCATGACGGACATCATGGCCTGGGAACCGGAGGTGGGAGCGAGGGCACCCGAGTTCGAGCTTCCGGAGGCGTACGGCGGCACCGTCCGCCTATCGGAGGCGCTGGCCAGGCGCTCCGTGGTCCTGGTGTTCTATCCGTCCGACTGGGGCGTCATGTGCGCGGTGGAGCTGAGGATGCTCCAGGGCCTGGGGCCGAAGTTCGAGGAAGTGGGGGCCCAGGTCGTGGCCATCTCCACCAACAGCGTTTTCTGCCATTCGGCCTGGAAGATCCATATGAAATTCACATTCCCGCTGCTGGCGGACTTCGACGGCCAGGTGAGCGACTCCTATGGCGTGCTGGTGGGGGAAGAGGGATATATGATGGGGCGCTCGATGAGGGCAGTGTTCATCGTGGACCGCGAGGGCATCGTGAGGTATCGATGGGTGACCTATGATAATGCTAGCGAGCCCGACTACGAACAACTGCTCGACGTCTGTTCTCTTCTGTAACGCTGATCATTATTCCATCATCAGTTCCAGCTGATAGAACTCCGGGAAGCTCCACGACCTGATCTTCTTGAAGCCGGGGAACGCGGCCAGCATCTCCTCCTCGCTCATCCTCTCATGGAGAGGAGGCCCGAAGCTGGTCTCATTCTTGGGGAAGTCCACGATGCTCAGCCTCCCTCCTTTCCTAAGGCAGCGCCGGAGCTCCGATGCCAGAAGCGGCTTGTCCGCCACTTCGTGGGCGACATTCACCATGACGGCCCGGTCGATGGACCGGTCGTTGAAGGGCAACGGGGGTAGCTCGCCGAGAACGGGAACAACCTTTGTCTTTAGGTCGGCCGGCACGTTCGCCATGAGGGCGTCCAGCATCTCCTGTTGAGCGTCCAACCCCAGGACCTTTGTGACACGGCGCGCCAGCGGTACGGTCACGTAACCATTCCCGCACCCCAGGTCGGCGGCGACCTCCGTTGGGGCGGGGTCCATCCGTTCCACGATCCCCTCGGCCGGCTGGACCTGGCGGCGGTGCTCGTCGTTCAATCTCTTCATATCTCCCGCGTGAAATCGATGACCCGTCATTTCTTTTCCTCCAACACTGCCTTCGTGACCTTCAACGACCCCCCGTCCCGGGTCGTGGCCACTTCCTGATCGACGATGCGCATCGCCTGGCGGTGCAACGGAGAATCCATCGTCAGGGTCTCGTACTCTCCGCCCTCGCCGGCTAGGTTCATGCCTTTCTTAGAGGCGATGGCCCGCAGCTCGACGAGCGAGCGGGCATCTATCTCCCGGCCCAGCCAGGTGCTGTCGAGCCCTTCCGCCGAAACGCTGACCAGTATGGCCCGGATACCGGCGTCCACCAGCTCTTCCATGAGCAAGCCCTGGTCCTTCCTCCACAGCGGGGAGAAGGCCCTCAGGCCCAGCTCGTCGCACACGTGGTTGATGCGGTCCCACTGGTAGTCCGAGGCGATGGCCCCGGTGATGACGCCGTCCACGTCAAGATGTGACAGCACGTCCCTCAGCGCCCGGAGGTCGTCCTCCTCTGTTCCGACGCTACTGGCCACGACCAGCTCCTTCCCCATGGCCTTGGCCATCAGGGGAAGCACGTCCAGGTTCGGAGTATGGAAGACCCAGGAATGGGGATCGCTCGGCCGGATATTGACCAGGGTATCAACGGAGTGCCCTTGCTGCTCCATAAGATAAGTAGCGAACGTGGAATCCTTTCCCCCGGAGAACAGAGAGGCCAAACGCATGGTTGCAGAATGCAGCTCCCTGCCTTATAGGTTCAGCCTAGTCAACGACCCCTCCCTTGCGAGAGGAGCTTGCCGTTCCAACTTCATATGCCTCGGCGGCATGACGGACGACCAGGGGCCGGTTGACGGCGGCCCTTGCCTTGTTTCGTATGTTCTTCGATGCGTTGTGGTCGGCATGCTCCGCGTGACCGCAGCTTAGGCATACGAACGATGCTTGTGACCTACGATTGTCCTCGTGCACGAACCCGCATTCGCTACAGCGTTGCGACGTGTACGCCGGGTCTACCAGGACCACGGGGACGCCAGCCAACTTCGCCTTATACTCGATGTCGAAGCGAAGCTGGTGGAACGCCCACTTTGAACTGCCGTCGTTGAACGCCTTCTTAGCCGTGACCTGGCGTGGGATGTACGTCAGTTCCTCCAACGCTATCCCTCGTCCGGTGCCTTTGGCCTCGGCGACCAGTTCCTTCGATATGCAGTGGTTTGTATCGGCCTTGAAGTTCGCTTCGCGGCGGTCGAGCTTGCTGAGATGCTTGTACGCCGACTTCGTCCCAGCTCGTTGGAACTTCTGTCTAAGGCGAACGTATTTCTTGCGGTTCGCTTCGCAGGCATCGCCGCAGTGGAGCTGGCCGTCCGATGTGGAGAGGATGTTCTTCCTACCGAGGTCGCAGCCGATGTAATCGGCGACGACCATCGGCGGTTCGTTAGGCACCTCGTAGCTGACGCTGAGGTAGAACTCCTTCTTGCGGTAGAGCAGGTCACACTCGCCCCTGAGCGTGCTAATGTCGAGGTCGGCGTACTTGCCGCTGAGGACGATCGATACGACCACACGACCGCCTAATGTCAGGATGGATACTTTGTCCCGTCCTTTCCACGAGAGGCAGCGAGCGTCGTAGGCGACCGCCCCTTGCTTCTTAAACTTGTGCTGCACGAGTTCCTCGGGCGGCGTGCCTTTCTCCCGCATCCGGTTACGGATGCGGAGGTTCTCCACATCGGTGACGTAAGAGTCCCGGACCTTCTTGATGTCACGAACGACCATCTGGGCCGATAGGCCAAAGTCTGCTCTGATGCCACGATAGCACCGCTTGTGAAGACGGAACTGGTTCCAATCGTGGTCGTGGAAGGCTATCGCTGAAACCTTGTTGCACGCCTCGTTCCTGCGCTCCATTGTCTGGAGCAGGAGAGCGTGCTGCTCCACAGTGGGTAGCAGTTTCAGCTTGGCGGTCACTATCATGGCGTCACCATATCCTTGTGTCAGGACAATACCATTGCCTTTACCTGTATGCTCTCAGTACGCATCCTGGTGCGGCTTCCTCCCCCCGCTTTCGCAGGGGGCCTCCGCCGCACACGATTTCGATGAACTTTTTATATCGAGGAATTCCAATGGACCGTCCATGTACTGCCCGCGCTGTGAACGGAGCATCAAGGACAAGAACCTGGACGAATTGAACAAGGAGCTGAAGGCCAAGTTCGACCAGGATTCGTTGGAGCACGGCGACTGCCCCGTCTGCGGTACACCCCTCATAAGTCTGAACAAGAAGAAGGTGCAAACGTGAGGCTGGACGAGCTGTCATCCACCGAGTTCAAGAAGATCATGAAGAAGAAGCCCATCGTTTTCCTCCCCATCGGAGGCACCGAGGCCCACTCATCCCACCTCCCTCTGTGCACCGATTCCCTGCAGCCGGAGTTCGTCGCCGACGCCGTGGCGGAAAGGGTCGGCGGGCTGGTCGCCCCCTCCCTCCGCTATGCTTTTCATTCATCGACCCGGAACATGCCGGGGACCATCGGCCTCGGGTTCGAGACCACCATCCGGGTGGTCCGGGACATCCTGGGTTCGCTCGTGGACAACGGGGCAGATAAGTTAGTGGTCATCAGCGGCCACGCCGGTTCGTCGCACATGAACGCGCTCCGGCAGGCCTGCGTGGAGGTGGTGGAGGAGCATGGGGTCAAGCTGATGCTCCTGACAGACTATGACATCGCCAAACGGTTCCCTGAGGACCAGAGGGGAGACGGCCACGGCGGCAAGATGGAAACGTCCCGGATGCTGGCCATCGCCCCACATCTGGTGAAGCCGCAGAAGAAGGTCGGGAGGTACGTCAGCCAAGGATACATGATCCTCTCGGACCCGGAGCGGTCCATGCCCGACGGCTTCGTGGGCGACGCCCCCGCCGCCTCGGCCGATCTGGGGGAGCGGCTAAATTCGTACATCATCGACCAGCTGACCGCCGAGGTGCAGCGGTCCTTCGGGGTGGAACGATGAACGAGCGGAAGCTTCAGGCGGCCAGGAAGGCCGTGGAGTTCGTGCAGGATGGGATGGTGCTGGGCCTGGGCACCGGCTCGACCACCCGGCTGGCGGTCGACGAGATAGGCAAACTGGTCAAGAACGGCTACCGGCTGGTGGGCATCCCCACCTCGGTGGAGACGGAGAAGCAGGCCCGCTCGTTGGGCATACCGCTCACCACCCTGGACCAGGTCGACCACATCGACCTCACCATCGACGGCGCGGACGAGGTCGACCCCCACTTCCGGCTTATCAAGGGGCTGGGCGGAGCGCTTCTCAGGGAGAAGATCGTGGCCTACCATTCCAAACGTGAGATAATCATCGTGGACGACTCCAAGATGGTCGAGACCCTGGGGGTCAAGACCCCCTTACCGGTGGAAGTCGTGCAATTCAGCCACCTGCGCACCAAGCGATCGATCGAAGCGCTGGGCTGTGTGGCGACACTGAGGGGGGGCACGAACCCGTTCGTCACAGACAATGGCAACGTCATCTATGACTGCAAGTTCAAAGAAATAAGCGAGCCGGAGAGGCTTGAGTCCGGGCTCAACTCCATCCCGGGGGTCGTGGAGAACGGCCTATTCCTCGGGCTGGCGACCTGTGTGGTCGTGGGGACGGAAAGGGGTACTGTGGTGAAAGAGAAGATCTAGCCCTGCTGGATGGCGGCCTGCTTCAGGGCCTTGACGTTGTTCTGGATGTCCTCGATCCTCTTCATCTCGTCCTTCTCCAAGGTCTCGATGATCTTGTCGAACGGCAGGGCCAGCTTATAGGAGTGGACCGGCCTTCCCTTACCCTCTTTCTTGATATCCCTCTTGATGACCCACTTGCGTCGGCGTAGCTCCTGCATCGCAATGGAAACCTCGGGCTGCCTCAGCGCAGTGGAGATCTCTATCTCCACCGATGTGGTCTCCTCTTTCTTGCGCAGAAACACCAGGGTCTTTGCCACGTTCTTGGGCATGTCGGTGCGCATAAGGAGCTTGACGAGCGTTTCGTCCTTTTTCGTAAAGCCTCTCTCATTCATAATTTATCTTAATCAATTATTAATGACAGCATATATATCACTTTCTATTTCACCTAGTGATATCGTGCAACTACCTTTAGCCAGCTATCTTTTTTCCATTCATATGATGACAATATTATCAAATCTTACAAACAAAAAATGATATGGCATTTTTAGTGTTATCTATTCAGATTATATTTAAAAATTATGCCTCATGCGTACCTCGGATGGCAATATGAAGCTGGGATCAGGGCTTCGACGCAGACGGGTGGGACGGCCACGGCACATGTCCCCACTAATATATGTCCCGAGATGGTAAAAAATACGTTATCCAGATGGTCTGTTTTTGCCCCCTCTCCCGTTGCTAACATTTTAAATAGATAATGCGTATTAGGTGAGTTCACTTCGTTAGGTGTTACAATGAAAATGCCTCACACTGTCAAGACATATTGCCCCTGGTGCAAGCTTCATACGGCTCATGAAGTTGAGAGAGTAAAAAAGAGAAAGGCCAGTGAGCTCAAGTGGGGGCAGAGGAGATTCAGGCGTGCGACTTCCGGATACGGCGGATTCCCCAGGCCCAAGCCAGAGGGGAGAGAGAAGCCGACCAAGAGGGTCGCTCTTCGTTACAGATGCAAGATCTGTAAGAAGGCGCTGCAGAGGCCCTGCTTCAGGGCCAAAAAGTTCGAACTGGAGGAGTGATTTACATGGCAGAGATTCACACTGGCAAGTTCATCAAGGTGAAGTGCCCCGACTGCGGCAACGAACAGATCACCTTCAAGAACCCGGCCACCAACGTAGCATGTAATGTATGCGGGTCCACACTCGTTAAGACCAGAGGCGGCGCGGGCGAACTGCGCGGTACGCTGGTTGAGGTGGTCGATTAAGAATGTCGCGGGTTAGCGATTTCCCTGAAGAGAGCGAACTGGTCGTCTGCACGGTCCAGAGCGTCAAGAACTTCGGCGCCTTCGTATCTCTCGATGAGTACGATGGCAAGGAAGGCTTCATCCATATCAGGGATGTCGCTACCGGTTGGGTAAAGTACATACGCGACTACGTCCGGGAAGGACAGAAGATAGTGTGTAAAGTACTAGGAGTCGATTCTTCCAAGGGGCACATCGATCTCTCCCTCAAGTCGGTCAACGAGCACCAGAAGAGGGAGAAGATCCAGCAATGGAAGAACGAGAACAAGGCCGACAAGCTCATCGAGATCGTGGCCGAACGCATGGGCATCAAGAAAGATGACTCGTACGATCAGTTCGGTTACGACCTCATCGACCGATTCGGCACCCTTTTCGGAGCGTTCGAGACAGTGGCGACCCATCCCGCTTCCCTTGAGGAAGAGGGAATGGAAGGCAACTGGACGAAGATCTTCGTCGAAGTGGCAAAGGAGAACGTCACCCCTTCCTACGTCCAAATTGACGGCTATATGGAAATGACCTGCTACACGCCGGATGGTGTGGACCGCATCAAGGATGCGCTCATCGCCGGCATAGTCTCTTCTAAAGAGCAGGTCAAGATCCAGTACATCGGTGCCCCCAAATATCGTGTGGTAGTGGCCGCGCCGGATTACAAGACCGCGGAAGAAGAGATGAAACTGGTCACTAATCAAATAGTTACCAACCTGCAGTCCTGCGGCGGCAAGGCGACTTTCCACCGCGAGGCAAAATGATTATAACCGGGACCCCATGTGATATTTCTGGAAAGCGGACCGCGAACCGGTCTGGCCAGACTCAAAAGGTCTAAGCATGAGAACGTCCCTAAGAAAGTGCCCCCAGTGCGTGGAGTACACTCTATCGGACCAGTGCCCCCGCTGCAGGTCAAGGACAGACACACCCATGCCTCCCAGATATTCCCCTGAGGACCGGTATGGCGAATATCGTAGAAGATTGAGAAAGGAGTGTGAAGCTTGTGGAAAAGATCAAGGCAGTATTCAGTGAGGAACCTCAGTTCGACGGCCCCGTGCTGGTCGAGGGACTCCCAGGCGTAGGTAACGTCGGAAAGCTCGCTGCGGAGCACCTCCTGGACCAGCTCAAGGCGAAGAAGTTCGCTGACATTTACTCATCGCATTTCCCTCCCCAGGTCATCGTTGACGAGGAAGGGGTCATCAAGCTCGTTAACAACGAGATCTACTATTCAAAGGCCGATGGGAAGCACCCTGACCTAATTATCCTGGTTGGGGACTACCAGGGCCTCACCCCGGAAGGACAGTACGACCTCTCGGACCACATCCTACAACTGTGCAAGACCTGGGGTGTGAAGACCATATTCACGCTGGGCGGGTATGGTATCGGCAAGATGGTTGAGAGTCCCCGGGTGCTCGGGGCCGCCACCACCAAGGAGCTGGTCGAGGAGATGAAGGGCAAGGGCGTCATCTTCTCCAAGGGGGAGCCGGGCTCGGGTATCGTCGGTGCCAGCGGCCTGCTGCTTGGCCTAGGCAAGGTCTATGGCCTCGACGCCGTCTGCCTGATGGGTGAGACCTCCGGCTACTTTGTGGATCCCAAGGGAGCGGAGGCCGTACTGCGCATACTTGCCACCATCCTGAACGTGGAGATCGACTTTACCGATCTGGTAAGCAAGGCCGAACAGATCGACCTCATCACGTCCAAGCTCAAGGAGATCGAGAACCCGGCCGAGCCAAGGCGCGAGGACCTGGGCTACATCGGCTAAACCAACTTCCCTTCCCTTCCATTTTTTAATGATTACTGACAATTTGGACCATTGGTCGGTGCGGCTGCAATACGAAAACCAAAGCTGACCGCCACGTTAAAAAAGAAGCAATCTAGAGGCTGACCCGAGGCTGGTCGTTATTATCAAAAATTAAAAAATAAGAAGGGGGAGGTTGAAGGCAGGCTAGTGTTCGAGTGCATCCCATCCCAATCTTACAGCCCTACTTCCTCAAGTATTCTGATTCGAACTGTTCCATGGCGGCGAGGGTTTTCTCTGCCTCCTCCATCTTCTTTACCTTGTCCATTACGACATCGACCCGTTGGTAGATGAAGTCCCTGATCGCGGCCCGGATGGCCTCCGAACGCGAGGGGAAATCGTCTACCTTGACCAGGAAGTCCAATGCTCTTACGTAGCGTTCGGGAAGGCGAACCGTCACCTTCTCTAACTCAGGATCTTCCATTATCGCACCATGTAACAGAAGAGGCCTATCCGACCTCTTTTGTCTGACAAGGTATACTCGGAGAACTATATATAAATTGGTAAAATCTAAATATCAGCATAGATAATAATCGGTGGCCATCATGTATCACGAATGGTCATCTGGCCCGGTTCGCCAGCAATCCGGTCCAGGCGAAGTTTCAAATACACTATCCGTAATTAGGATGGTACCCCCCGACTTAGCTCAGTCTGGCTAGAGCGGCTGACTGTAGTGGGTTTCCGGTTCTACCGGTATCACAGCCGCCGATATCAGCAGGCCCCCGGTTCAAATCCGGGAGTCGGGACCATTCTTATTTCCTCTCCTCCAGATAACTCTCTATCTTTTTCTGCAGCTCCGCCATACGGACGGGCTTGGACAGTATCTCCCTGGCCCCGGCCTTGAGCATCTGCTCGCCCTTCACTGCGGCGAAGGCGCTGATGCCCAGTACAATGGCGGTGTCGTCGATCTGGAGTATCTTTCGTGTCGCCTCGATCCCATCCATGTCCGGCATTAGGATGTCCATGAGAACTATACGAGGGTGCTTCTCCCTGAACACCTGGACTGCCTGTCCGCCGGTGTCCGCTTCCACCAGATCGTAATCCGACAGCATCTCCCGCAGGACCTCTCTGATGAAATCATCATCATCGACGACCAGGATCAAGGAACTCATTCGGAGTACATAGGCCTCGGAACGGCTTAAATATTGTCTGCACCAAAGAACAATGTGGTGGAGCTTTGCTTGTCCTCGGTACCAGCTCGATCACCGCAGGCCGAGAGGAGTTTTGATGGTCGGAAGGTCGAAGGAGGAGTTCTGGAGCAGGGCCCGGCAGACCCAATCCCCGTTCTGGACGGCGTTCATGATCTCCTCGGATGTCATTCTAATCCACGATCTGGACGGTAGCATACTGGAAGCTAATCCCGCCGCCCAGGAGAAACTTGGCTACAGCGTTGAAGAGCTGGAGGAGATGAACATCCTCGATATGGTCCTGGTGACCGATGAGGAGATGAAGAAGCGGGTCGAGAAGGTCAGCGAATATGGGGAGCTGACCTTCAGAGCCCGCCATAGGCGGAAAGATGGGACCACCTTCGAATCGGAGGTCCGGACGAGGAGGATGGAGATCGATGGGCGGGAGATCATCGTTGGCGTGGGCAGGGACATCACCGATCTCCGACTGGCCGAGATGCTGAATTCTACCCTGGATCGTATGAGCTCATCGATAAGCTCTCGGCCGGATTTTGACGACCTCTTGAGGTCGACGGTGATGACCGCTCGTTCCGCCTTGGGCTCGGACAGCGCGTCGATCATCCTCAGGGAGGGCGATTCCTGGACCGTCCGCTACGAGGACGGGTTCGCCCAGTATGGGAGAATAGGGGGCTTCATCACCGATGAATCAGTTGCGATCAAGATCGTGGAGAGGACCGGGCGGGTGCTGTTGATCAACGACGTGCGGGAGGACCCCCGACTGAACCAGGACCTCGCCGCCAGGTACAGCATTCGATCCCTCCTCATGGCCCCTTTGAAAGTGAAAGGGAGAACGATCGGGCTGCTGGGCTTCTTCTGCCACCATCGGGAGGGGGTGTTCACCGATGCCCACGTCGATTTCGCCAACAAGCTGGCCTATTCCATCACCCTGCTGCTGGAGAACGCCCGTTTGTCCGAGTCGGAGAGAGCGACGGAGGACTTCCTGCGAGGGGTTGTGGAAACTGTACCGGACGGTATCGTTGTCCTGGACCAGAGCGGCCGATTCACCTTCGCCAATAAGGAGGCCGAACGGCTCCTCGCCCTGCCGCGCGATTCCATCCTGCTGCGCCAGCACGATGATCCACGATGGGGGTTGCGGTCTCTTGATGATGAGGCCATTTCATCCGGGAGGACACCTTTCAGCCAAGTCAAGGGCGGCAAACGAGCGGTCCATGGTCAGGAGTTCAAGCTCCATCACGGGACCCGCGAGGAGGTCGTTCTCTCGACGAACATGACCCCGTTGTTCGGTCCCGGCGGAGAGTTCAGCGGCGCCATCGCCTCCCTGACCGATGTCTCTGATCGGAAGAGATCGGAGAACATCCTGAGGCGGCGCACCCACCAGCTGGAAGTGCTTACCGGAGTGAGCAACAATCTGAACTCCCATCTGCAGACCGACACTATCCTGCGCTCCCTGGTGCGAGCGGCCATGGAACTGACCGAGGGAACTTCGGGGACGTCCGGCCAATTTGTCGATGGACAAATGGTGTTCAGGGAATACAATGAGAAAGGGAGACTCTTCCCCATAGAATTCCAATTCCCCAAAAATTATGGCGTACCCGGGTGGATCATCAACACTAGAAAGGCCTACATGACC
The DNA here is from genome assembly GCA_964477865.1 of uncultured Methanomassiliicoccaceae archaeon. GTDB lineage: Archaea > Thermoplasmatota > Thermoplasmata > Methanomassiliicoccales > Methanomassiliicoccaceae > UBA6. Next base: position 41,220 of record CAYZEV010000006.1, read on the forward strand.
AATAACGCGGCCCAGGACGTCCATGTCATCCCGGATGTCCGGCAGAGGTTGGGGTTCACCAATCTCATCAACGTTCCCATCCTGGACCCCCGCGGCGAGCTCCTGGGCTGCTTCGAGATCCATAACAAGGCCGAGGGCAAGGTGTTCACCGCAGACGACGTGACCATCCTGGAAGGACTGGCCTCCAGCGCAGCGGTCGCCCTTGAGAACGCCAGGACCCTCGAGGAGAAGGCCCGGTACGAGGTCGCCCTGGAAAAGCAGAAGAGGGACTATCAGACGGTCTTTGAATCGGTGCCGGCGCTGATCGCCATCAAGGATACTCAGAACAAAGTGATGATGGCCAATCACACATTTCGGGACACCTTCGGCCTGACCGAGGAGGATGTCGAGCGGTGGACCATCTCCCGAGATCCTACTGCCATTGAGAGACATTACCAGGACGATCTTGAGGTGATCGAACGGAGAAGACCGAAACTGGGGGTCCTGGAGAGGGCCGTCGACGGCCGTGGAGAGGAAATATGGCTGATGACGGACAAGATGCCGTACCTCAACGGGGCCAGTAATGTGGTAGGGGTGATCATGTTCAGCCGGGACATAACCGAGCAGAGGAGGGCCCAGGAACAGCTGGTCCGGGAGAAGGAACAGATGGCCACCCTGATGGAGACCACCCCCTCCGGCATCACCCTCATCGACCGTAAAGGCCGCATCGTTTTCGTGAACCGCTCGGCCGAGATCATTCTGGGGCTCAGCAGGGAACGGGTCCTCGGACGGAGCTATGATGCTCCTGAATGGTCCATCACCGACTACGACGGGGGTCCTTTTCCCTCGGAGGGTTTGCCGTTCGCGGTGGTCACCGCGTCCGGCCGGCCGGTCCAGGGCATAAGGCACGCCATAAAATGGCCTGACGGGAGGATGATATTGCTCCTATTGAACGCCGCGCCCATCTACGATGATTCCGGCATCATGAACGGAGTCATCGTTTCCATGGAGGACGTCACGGCCGCGATGATGACGGAGAGGGCCCTCCGCATCTCCCTGAAGACCTCTGACGACATCATCCAGCAGATACCTTCAGGCATGCTGCTCTTCCAATACCGGGAACCGGACCGCCTGACGCTTTTGAGCGTGAATCCTACCGCCAACATCCTGCTGGGAGGGATGGAGAACAAGCTGGGCCGGGACTTCGATCAGATCTGGAAGGAGGGGGCATTCTTCGCCACCAAGGAGGAGTTCCTGGACGTGGTAAGGAGCGGGAGGACCATCTGGAGGGAGGGCGTCTATTACTCAGACATTTCCGTCAATGGCAACTTCACATTCCGCGCCTTCTGCCTGCCGGACGATAAGCTGTGCGTCAATTTCGATGACGTTACCGAGCGCATGCGCGAGGCCGAGCTTCGCCGCCAGGCTTTCGCCCAGATCGAGAAGAACATCGAGCACTTCGCCACCCTGGTCGATCGGATAAGGAATCCGTTATCGGCCATCGTGGCCCAGGCCGACGCCGGTGGAGGGGACATCTCCGAGAAGCTGCTCCAGAGGTCATCAGAGATAGAGGACATATTGAGCCAGCTGGACCAGGGGTGGCTGGAATCGGAGCAGGTGAGGGATTTCCTGAAGAAGAGCCTCTAGCCCAGGAGGGCCTGGGCCGCCTCCTCCGCTTCCCGGAGCGCCTGTTCCTCGTCCACAGGGATCATCTTGCGATCGAGCATGACCGGCACCCCATCGCACAGCACGGTCCTGACGTTCAGACCATAGGCGGAATACACGAGGTTGGACACCACCGTGTCGGGTCGGGCCGGGCGCAGGTTGGCGGCCTTACCGTCCAGGATGACCAGGTCGGCCTTCTTGCCCACCTCGACCGAGCCGATCAGGTGGTCCATGCGCACGGCCTTGGCCGCCTCGATGGTGGCCAGGTCCAGAACCCTCTGGGCAGGAAGGACGGTGGGGTCCCAACGGCTGGCCTTCTGCAGTAGGGACAGGGTCTTCATCTCACCGAACATGTCCAGGCTGTTGTTGGTAGTGGACCCGTCGGTGCCGATGGAGACGGTGACATCATTGCTCAGCATCTCCGGGATGGGGGCGACCCCTCCGGTGGCGAGCTTCATGTTGGAGACCGGGCAGGTGGCCACCCGGGTCCCGCTGCGGGATAGCTCGCGGACCTCGTTGATGGTGAGCCAGGCCGAATGGGCGGCCACGCAGTGATCGTTGAGGAAGCCGATGGAGGCAAGATAGTCAGCGGGTCGCTTGCCCTCCTTGCGCTTGCAGTCGGACACCTCCTTCCGGGTCTCCGAGAGATGGAAGGTGAGCAGCAGGTCGTTCTCCAGGGCGTACTCTTTCGCCCCCAGGAAGGTCTCGGTCGAACACACATAGACGCCCTGGAGCCCCACCGCCGGATAGATGCGCGGCCGGCCCTTGAACTGCTGGTGGAACCGCTTGCAGTTCTCCAGGGGGACCCCGTTCTGGGTGGTGAACCGCTGGTCGAGCACGGCCCAGCCCAGAATGCCCCTTATGCCGGTCTTCTCCACCGCCCGGGCGATGACGTCCTCCGCATAGTAAAGGTCCAGAAAAGTGGTCGTTCCCGAGCGGATCATCTCCAGGCAGCCCTGGACGGCGCCGGCCTCGATGTCCCGCTCGGTGCGCCGGGCATCCACTGCGAACACCTTGTCCAGGAACTGGGGGAATGGAAGGTCGTCGGCGATGCCCTTGAGGATGGCCATGGAAACGTGGGTGTGGGTGTTTATCAGGCCGGGAATGACGATGTCCCCAGAGGCGTCGATCTCCACATCGGCGGAGCCGCGGACCTGCCCTCCCACCTGCCGGATGGTGCCGTCCTCGATCAATATGTCTCCATCGATCACCTGGCGTCCGACATTCTGGGTAACGATCCGGGCATCCTTGATTAGCGTGAGCATCTTGATCGGCCGAACAATGATTTCGGCTCTAATGAACCTATCTTCGACCACGAAAAGCTTAGTTATCGATGAACGGCGTTAGGGTCGCACAGAGAAATGAGGAAGGAACACGACCAGCATCACTTTCTTGGGTACCGGGGGCGGCCGATTCGCCACCATCTATCAGATCAGGGCCACCGGGGGCATTTACATCAACGACGGCGCCCGCCTTCACCTGGACCCCGGACCATCGGCGCTGATGAACATGCGCCACCTGGCCCTGGACCCGGCCAAGACCGATGCGGTCCTCATCTCCCACTGTCATCCCGACCACTACGCCGACGCGGAGATGCTCATCGAAGGGATGACCAAGGGCGGGTTCAAGAAGACCGGGGTGCTGGTGGGGAGCCAGAGCGCCATCGAGGGCGCCAACGGCTTCAGCCCGGCGGTGTCGGCCTACCACCAGTCCATCACCGCCCAGGTCCTCAACGTAGAGCCGGGGACGTCGTTCGAGATCAAGGGCATGCGGATCGAGGCCACCCGGACATCACACAGCGATCCCACCGGGGTGGGTTTCCGTTTCCACGCCTCCACGGGGGACATCTCATATGTGGGAGACTCCGAACTGACGCCCGATCTGGCCGCGGCCCACAAGGGATGCCGGGTGCTCATCCTTAACCTGACCAGGCCGTTGGGCTCTCGCGTGCCGAAACACCTGTGCACCGAGGACGCCGCCACGCTGGCCAAGGAGATCGGACCGGAGGTCGTCCTGCTCACCCATTTCGGGATGCGCCTGGTGCATGAGGGGATCAAGAAACAGGCAGCCTTCATCGAGGAACTGTCTGGCTCCCGGACCCTGGCGGCCGAGGACCTCATGACCGTACAGGTCGGAAAGACCATCCGCTCGACCCGCGCGAGGGGACAGGAGCTGATCGATGAGGCCAAGGCCCCGGTGGACCTGGACTCATAACCATCGCCTTTTTATCATTATTTATAATTCTCACCTTTCACAATAGTTGACTACTTTCGATGGCAACACTTATATCGGGAACAACCCCTAAATTTTATGATGATTATCTGCCAGCTAGCGGGCTTTTTAGGTAGCGGGAAGACCACTTTACTAGTCAAAATGGGCACGGAGCTCAGTAAGGCTGGCAAGAAGGTCGCCATCATTGTGAACGAGGTGGGCGAGGTAGGAGTGGACGGAGCGGTCATCGACTCCTTCGGCCTGAAGAGCGTGGAGATCACCGAAGGGTGCATCTGCTGCTCCCTGTCTGGCAGCCTTCAGAACACCCTCAGGATGGTGACGCGCGAATACCAGCCAGACGTCATTATCATCGAACCGACCGGCATCGCCCTGGCCTCCAAGATCAACCAGATCGTCAGGACCGCCATGGTGGGCGAGGACCACATGTATACGATCTGCCTCATCGATGCTTTCCGAGCGGTGAAGCTCTTCAACGAGGCCCACCTGTTCCTAAGCCGGCAGGTGGCCGGGGCCGACATCGTGGCGGTGAACAAGATCGATCTGGTGGACGACCAGCTCCGGGAGAATGTCACCAAGATCATCCAGGACATCAGTCCCCAATCCAAGATCGCTTACATCTCGGCCAAGGATGGTACGGGACTGGACCAACTCGTTAAAATGCTGGGGGGGAGCGCATGAGCGAAGACTCGAAGGAGCTGGCCGATGCGGGTTCGTTCGGCCTGAAGCTTGATTTTCATTCTCACGAGGATATCCCCACGGAACGCTTCGTATCCATGATAGAAGATGTCCTGACCGAGGTCGGTAAGAGGGTCATGGAAGAGCGCGGAAGCCTGCTGGGGCACATCAAAGCGTTCATAACCACGCCCCACGGGACCCTCAAGGTCAACCTCATCGACCTGGAGCTGGGGCCGGACAGCTTGAATCGCATCAGCTCGTCGGCGGTGTCCGAGGGGGAGATGAAGTTCATGGCCGCGCTGATAGGTCTGAGCGACCATGCGGTGGAAGAGATCATGGAGGAAAGTCTGGAGTCCCTGAAGGGCCCCCTGGATCTCGAGATCGAGGAACACGAGCACGAACACGAGCACGAGGATTGAGGTGGGTGAAATGTACGGAATAGCTATAGATGTCGGAACGAGCGGAACGAGGATGCATGCGGTGGACCTGGCTTCGAAGAAGATCATTTCCACGGCGATAACTGTGAGACATCCCGTCCCCGGAGCGAACGTGATGGACCATCTCACCTTCTGCATAGAGGTGGACGCGACCCTCGCTCACCGTTTGCTCATTGATACCGCTAACAAGTTGATGACCATGCTGGACATCGAGCTGGACAAGGTGGAAAGGGTTGCGATCTGCGGCAACCCCATCCAGCTCTCCATGTTCCAGAACATGGAGACACGGGATCTCGCCTTCGTCGGCGAGAAGGCCCTCAAGAACCGCGGGGTGGAACCCCAGGCTAGAAATGCTCGGGTCATCAACGCGGTCGACCTGGGGCTGAACCTACCGGATAGGGCGCAGCTCTTCGTCCCGCCGGCCATACGGCATGAGATTGGCGCGGATGCCCTGGCCATGATGTACAAGACCGGCCTGCTGGAGCGGAAAGAGAACGTCCTGGTGACCGATTACGGCACCAATGCCGAGATGGCCCTCAAGGTGGGGGATAACATCATCACTGGCTCGGCCGCGGCTGGCCCGGCCATCGAGGGGCAGTCGATCAGGGCGGGCATGCTCGCGTCTCCCGGAGCGATCAGCGATGTGAACGCCGATCTGGACTGGAAGTGCACCGTGCTCGATGAGGGCATCCTACCCCAGGAGGGAGATTCCGTGGATCCCAGCAGCGGAGGCACGATCATTGAAGGGGCGATGCACGGAAAGGCCAAGGGCATCACCGGGACAGGAGTAATAGCGGCCATCGCCGAGGGTCTGGCCAATGGCATCATCAAGATGCCGCACATCAACACGTGGGACAACAAGATCCATCTCCAGGACGGCATCGTCCTCGATGAGCATGACATCGTGGAGGCCTCCAAGACCTTTGGAGCCATGAGGGCCGGGCATTTCACCCTTCTGGAGCATGCCGGGCTCAAGTTCGATGAGCTGGACATAATGTACATGAGCGGCGCGTCCGGTACGTATGTGGATGCGCTCAAGGCCCAGAGGGTGGGTCTGTTGCCGCCCTCGTGCGGTCAGATCTTCCAGTTCGGCAATACCTCTCTGGCGCTGGCCCTCGACCTGGTCAAGGACCCAGAGATGTTGGACAGTCTACAGTCCTTGGCCAACACGGTCCGGGCCAACCACATCATGTTCGCCACCGACAAGGTGTTCGAAAAGGTGTTCATCCAGGAGCTGGCCTTTTGGACGGAAGGCATGCCCATCGAGATGTACAACATGATGCTGGAGATCGCCGATATACAGCCGCTGCCGAGCAAGATAAAGCCAGCCAAGGTCACCAGGACCGTTCTGAGGGATATTCCTGACCTGGGTTACAAGGGCCTGAAGGTGCTCCGCGACATCGGCATATATGTGAAGGGGAGTTTCGAAGGCTGCACTGGCTGCGAGGCATGCATGAACGAGTGCCCTGAGAGGGCCATCAAGATCCACCAGGGCGGGCTCAAGGGCTTCGAAGTGGAGGTGGCGTCCGATCTCTGCAACGGCACAGCGTGCATGAGGTGCGAGCGCATCTGCCCCCAGAAATGCTTCAAGTTCAAGGAGCTGCATAAGGGACTGGTCGGGGCCTGAGCGGTTTAGGGGAATCGTACCGGGCCCCTGCGCCCGGTACCTAAAACATATTCCGGATCGACCAACGTGCCAATGAGGTTTCATGATGTATCAGAGCGTACCTCATTTTTGCTCCGACTCTCCGCCATTGGTCCCACCGGGCATGATTGTCGCAGAACCCTGCAATGGACATCGGTGGACTGGACGAACACAGGGTGGTGGGTTGGCCTTCGGCCATTATATTCCGGCAAGCTCTTTTCTTGGCCCTGTGGGTCTGTCATTTTTTGATCGGGGGCCACAGCTGGAATGAGCTGGGCGGACGAACACACGCCAGCTTCGTATCAATGCACGACCATCGAGAAGGACGCCTAGCTCAGAATAGATATAAAAAAAGTTAATTGGAAGGGGTTTGGTTTGAGGGAATCGTCTAGTTCAACCTATAGCCCGTAGTTCTTGGGGTTGAACATCGGAACGTCCTTGTACGCCTTGAGGCACTGCTCGACGAACTTGGACTCCTCATCGGGTAGGGCAGCCAGATCGGTTATCATCTTGCGGAGCATGTCCTGCTCGTGCTTGGACAGCTTCAGCTTGCCGCTCTTGGCCTCTTCTTCGATGAGCCTGGCTGCGGTCATACCGGCAGCCTTGGACCTCAGGTACAGGTCGTTTCCGTTCTCAACGATTGCCTGGCCGATCTTGTACGCGTTGTCGTAGGCCAGGATGAAGGCCTCAGGGCAGCGGTACCTGTCGGTAGCCATGTACATGTCACGGAGCAGCTTGTCCTGCTTGAGCTGCTTGGCCGTGTTCATGAGGGCGCATTCGTAGCCAATGGAGCCGAGCCAGCACTGGACGGACGATCCGCCGAACTCAGGGTGGTACTCCACCGACTCGTTGGACCACAGGTCGCACACCTGAGCGATGAGGTTACCCATCAGGTCGGCGTGCGCGCACTGGCAGTTCTTACCCTCTTGGGCACAGGGCTTACCAGCGATGGACTTCACGATCGGTCCTTCATAGCCGCAGTCCTTGTCCGGTCCGGTCGCACCGCACTCCCAGGCCACTAGGGTCCTGGCGGAAGCGATGGCACGGGTTACAGCGGAGAAGGTCCTGGGGATATCCTTGTCCAGGTAACCGCCGGCCATGAACATCGAGGTGTTGGCGCCGGCGCAGTTGGTGTCTCCTCCAGCGCGGACCTTGTTCTTCTTGGCGATCTCTACGATCTGGGGCCAGATCCATTCCATGTCCAGGCTGCCCAGGTAACCGATACCAAAGAGCCAGCCACGGATGTCCTGTCTCAGGATAGAGTAGTCAGCGACTTCCTTTCCACCCATGGTCTCGACGGATAGCAGGTCGGCGCCGTTCGCGGCTGCGACCTCGAAGGCCTCGATGGTCTTCTCAGGATAGCTGTGCTTCTTGTCCATGCCGGGCCTCAGGCCCTCTTCAGCGAGCCTCGGGTCAGCAATGGTGTGCCTGATGGACAGCGCAATGCCGTACTCATCGTGGTACTTCTGCATCAGCTCCTTCTGGCCAGCGACGACGGGCTTCTCGAACTTCTCTGGGTCGTTGACCATCTGGAAAATGTGCTCATTCTCCAGCTGGACCGCGGGGAATCCCAGGGTGATGGCCCTGTCGAGGATGTCCTTGGTGATGTAGTCTACATACTCCCTTCTTAGGGTCTCGGGGTTCTTCTCAGCGCCAGGCCGGGGGGCGAAGTTGATCTCAGGGACGACCATACCTGCACCAACGGTCTGTCCTAGACCGTAGGATACTGGGTACTTCGCCTCACCGAAGACCATCTCGTCCGGAGAACCGTATTCCATCTTGGTGTACCTCTTGATTGCCATTTTAGTCACCTCTTACTGCTCCTTAGCTGCGGTCAGCTTGTCCCAGTTCTCCCTGAGCTTTCTCCAGTCTGAGCCCGCGAGGGCCGCATTGGCAATCACGGGGCCCTGTATGGCCTTGGCCGCGTAGACACCCATCGGGAACGACTCAACATAGGCTCTGTTAACTGCACCGCCGGCGCAGATGAACGGGATGTTGATTCCCTTCTCCTGCAACCTTTCCGCGACCTTGGGGAACGCGGACATGGTGGTGGTCATCAGAGCAGTGCCGGTCACGATCTGGGGCTGTTCCTTCTCAACGGTGGCGACAACGTCGACTACGGCGATGTCCCTTCCCATGTCAACGACAGAGTAGCCGTTGGACTTGAGCAGAACAGCTGCGATGTTCTTGCCGATGTCGTGGGGGTCTCCCTCGGCAACGTGCATAACAACCTTACCCTTGGTCTCACGGGCGCCCTTCATCTTGGACTCGCAGAGCTTTACACCACGGTCCATGGCATCAGCGGCGACCATGACGTGCGGGAGGTAATAGATACCGCGCCCGTACAATTCACCGACAACGTCCATGCCCTTGATCAAGCCCTGCTCGATTACTTCCTCCGGGCTGAAATTCTTAAGCGCCGCGGTCACGTCGTCGTTCACATTCTTATAACGCATGAACACAACGTCTTCGGCGATCTTCTTAAGAAGTGGGTCCTTCGGAACCATTCTTCCTGCAAGCTCTTCCGGGGTCTCCTTCGATTCCATCTGGATATCGTACCGTCTTAGAACCCGGTCATAGTTCACACTCTTTAGGTCTAACATGCTCGCACCTCAACCCTATCCTCCTATAGGGTAAAGAGCATCATTCGACGCTCTCTAATTCTAGACTTTACTCCGGGATATATGAAATTAACCGTCGATTGTAAGACAATTAACGCTAAAAAGTAAAAAAGTAGTTTTCTACTCATTCTATGGTTAAAGAATTGATATTTTTTCCGCCTGGCCAGATTGTATAGCGGCGGAGTAAAAAACCTCGATCGCTGATAGGAGAGGAATGAAAAAAATCATGGCCATCGGGACAATTTCGATGGGTCTCGGATGTTGATCTTTAAGCAGTCGGGAGATCTATTGATTATTGATTTTATATAATCAAGGCCTTCGGCCCGCTCGATTATTAATAAACAATCACTTCAACCGCTTCGGATGACAATAGATTTCTAATAACGGGCGAGATTATTTTGTGATGGTGTCCGAGGCCGGTGGCTCAACTTTCCTCCTAAGCAATTATTTCTGAATCCCCACCACATCGGCCTTGGACACTAAGAATGTCATATTTCTTCTGGTGTAGCAAAGTCTTTTCGTCAAGGATGTTCATGACCGCCTCATGGCACTGGAGCAGGAGGTCCTAGACAGGATATTGCCATCCCCGGAGAGGCGGGAGGTTATCGACAGGAAGGTAAGGACCTTGCTGGCCAGGACGGAAGAGGAGGCTCGCAAGAAAGAGATCGGCCTCGAAGTGACCTTGGTCGGGTCGGTGGCCAAGGATACGTTCCTCCGAGAGCCAGACATCGATATCTTCCTGCTCTTTCCGGAGGGCGTGCCCCGTAGCCGCCTAGAGGCCATCGGGCTTGAACTAGGAAGAAGAGTGCTCGGAACGGGCGAGGAGCGATACGCAGAGCATCCATACATCCATGGGATGTGGGAGGGCCTGGAAGTAGATCTGGTACCATGCTACCATGTCAAGGATACCTCCCGGCTGATGTCGGCGGTAGATCGCACTCCGTTCCATACTAGGTATGTAAAGGCCAATCTGCGAGAGGAGCAAAAGGACCATGTCCGACTGCTGAAACAGTTCGCCAAGGGGGTGGGAGTATATGGGGCCGAAGCCAAGACCCAGGGCCTCTCGGGATACCTCATCGAACTGCTCACCATGCGGTATGGTAGCTTCAGGGAGGTGCTGGAAGCAGCCTCAAAATGGAGAAAGGGGACCGTCCTGGGCCTGGACGACCAGGGCGTGAGGAAGTTCAATGAACCATTGGTGTTCTATGACCCGGTGGACCGCAACAGAAACGTGGCGTCGGCGGTCTCCTGCCAAAGTCTGGCCGTGTTCATCCATGCATCGAGATCATATCTCCTTGACCCTACCGACCGATTCTTCTTCCCCCTCCCCCGAGAACCGTTGGACCTAAGGTCCATCGAGGATATCCTAGGGGAGCGAGGCACCGGGGTCGTCATGGCCACGATGGAAAGGCCGGACCTCATTGATGATAACCTATATCCACAAGTAAGAAGGAGCTTGGACGGGCTGTGCGCCTTATTGGAATCGCATGACTTCAAGATCGTCGATCGCGCCTATCAAGTGGCCGAAGGGTTGAGATTCATCGTCGAGTTGGAATCGCTGCATCTCTCCCCGGCCCGGAGGCATACCGGACCGCCAGCCTGGATAGAGAACGCCTCCTCGTTCCTGGATCGTTGGACTCCGGAAGGAATGGGCCGGCCATTCTTAGAGGATGGCCACTGGGTGGTCATCGCCCCCCGCCTTCATCCCGCCGCAACGGACCTGGTCCGGTCCAAGTTCTCGACCGCGGCGTTGGGCAGCGACCTCAGAGCGTTAAAGGGACTTGAGGTCGAGGGCGGACCTAATGCAATAAAAGAAGGGAATCGAGCGGCCCTTTCCGCATTGTTGGATAAAAGGATGAACTGGGAAGTTTGACCCGCAGTTAAGTGAACGGCGGGTTCATCAAGATTATCCAGACGCCCAGCGCGAGGAGGAAATAGAGGGCGACGTTGCCGATTATGGTCTTCTTGTCGATGTCAGCCCGGTTTATCTTTAGGGGCTTGTAAGAATAGTTGAGCACTATGGCGCCAGCAACGTAGGCAATGAACCCGACATAGTTGTTGATCGTCGCACCCACCGCAAAGGATAGTATGCCGAAAACGACAGCTATCGCGGCAGTGAACATCAGGGCCTTGGTGCCCACGATATCTTTCAAGAGAAAGGCCTTCTCGTCGAATTCTGGAGGTACCCATTCGTATTCCTCCTCCTTCTCGTCCTTTCTCTTTTTCCGGGCCATGGGGACTCCCTAAACACAATCGTATAATAAACCTTTTCTGAAGACGCAGCCACCGTCACAATGTCCAGATGTTAGACCATTTAGGCCATATGGAGTATAAGTATGGCGACGGTAGAGACGTAATACAAGGGGGTCACATCACCAACCATAACCACTTTTTGGAAAATGGTGACCATCTCTAGTTCCCGTATTATTTACTGTATAGATGAGGGCCGGACCCGGGGGGGTTCGCTTTTCGGTGGCCTGTAACCTACTGGCTTGCTAACTGTGGTAGGTACTTTCAATTATCCGAGGGGGTCCTTTTATATTCAGATGGGGTTCGTGAAAAAGAAGGTGTATAGAATGCCCGCAAACAGCATAGAAGGGTTGCCTGGAGTAGGACCCGCAACTGCAGAGAAGCTGCGCGATGCCGGCTATATTGACCTGATGGCGATCGCAGTAGAATCTCCCAAGGTCCTCGCCGAAGTGGCGGAGATAGGGGAGAGCACCGCAGTGAAGATCATCGCTGCGGCCAAGCAAGCTGCGGACGTCGGAGGGTTCGAGACCGGAGATCTGATACTTGAAAGAAGGAGGAACATCCACAAACTGACCTCCAGTTCCAAGGCTTTCGACGAGCTTATGGGCGGAGGCCTGGAGACACAGGCCATCACCGAGTTCTTCGGCGAGTTCGGCAGTGGGAAGACCCAGATGTGTTTCCAGCTGGCCGTGAACGTCGGACGCCCGATCAGCGAAGGGGGGCTGGATGGTAACGTGTTCATCATCGATACCGAGAACACATTCCGTCCGGAGAGGATCGTCCAGATGGCCACCGCCCTGGACCTCGACCCGGAGGAATGCCTCAAGAAGATACATGTGGCGAGAGCGTTCAATTCCCATCATCAGATGTTGCTGGTGGACAAGGCCCAGGAACTGGCCCATGAACTGAATGTCCGCCTGATGATAGTTGACTCGCTCACCGCCCACTTCAGGGCCGAGTACGTAGGACGGGGCGCCCTGGCCGAGAGGCAACAGAACCTCAACAAGCACATGCACGACCTGCTTCGATTCGGGGATCTGCACAACTCGGTCATCGCCGTGACCAACCAGGTGTCGGCCAAGCCCGACGCTTTCTTCGGCGACCCGACCAGACCGATCGGCGGGCACATCGTGGGCCACGCTGCCACCTACAGGCTTTACCTCAGGAAGAGCAAGGGAGGGAAGCGCATAGCAAGGTTAATCGACTCCCCTAACCTTCCCGAGGCCGAGGCGGTCATTAGCGTTGGCGAAGAAGGCATCAGAGACTGAACGAGGAAATAGGGCCACGCCCACTCCCGGGGAGGGATCGGCGTGAGCCTTATTCCATATTTTTTTGAACTGTCTGGCGAGCATCCCACCCTGCCCCAGGCAGAGGCCTATGGCTGCTGCGCGGCGGAGTGCGACTATTTCAAGTTCACAACTTCCGGCCCCGGCTACGCCATATTTGGATTTGAGCCGTCAGCATTGAAGAGCATAGCTTCCCGGCTGGCGCTGACCCATCGATTGGGCCGCTATCTGGGTTCCTGCCCTCCCGCCGAGGTTGAACATCTGGCCCGAGGACTGGAGCTGCCGGACGGCTCCATCGCGGTCCGGGTCAAACGATATCAGGAGAACCATCTCGATGTGGACGCCGGAAAGCTGGCGGCCCAGGTCGGCGGGGTGGTGGCGAAGGGGAAGAAGGTCGATCTCGAGCGTCCGGAGGTCGAGCTGCGGATGTTCGTCTCCGAGCGGGTGCACTTCTTCCTGTCCGAGGCGGAGATAGATCGTGGCCAGTTCGAGAAGCGCAAGGTGGCCGAAAGGCCGTTCTTCTCTCCGATCTCGCTGCACCCGAAGTTCGCCCGGGCGCTGGTGAACATGACCTTCGTCAAGCGCGGCGAAAAGCTCCTGGACCCCTTCTGCGGGACCGGCGGGGTCCTGATCGAGGCCGCGTCCATAGGGGTCAAGGCCTATGGTTCCGACATCTCCCCGGAGATGATCGAAGGATGCATCCAGAACATGGAGCATTTCGGACTGCCGTTCGAGAAGATGGAGGTCGCCGACATCGGGGATATCGCTGAAGTGATCGGCCCGGTGGACACGGTGGCGACCGACCCACCCTACGGGCGGGCGACCAGCACGAACAAGGAGCCCCTGGGCGAGCTGTATGCCCGATCGCTTCCATCGATCGCCACGGTGCTCGAGAGAGGTAGCCGGGTCGGCATCGTCCTCCCCCGCACCTGCCCAGAGGAACGTGAGGGCCTGGAGCTGGTGCACCATCACTCCCAGAAGGTGCACCGCTCTCTGTCCCGCAACTACTGCATTCTTAGGAAGCGTTGACCACGTTGACAGTCAGAACCTGCTCCCTGATGGCGTCCGAGGCCTTGCCGGTCAGCAACAGCTCTTTCTGGACGATCGTTGTGGTCGGTGCCACTTGCATGAGCAGCACGGTGACCGAGGCGTTGGACTCGTGGTCCAACGCGAACGTCAGCGAGTTGGTGGCATTCTCCGCACTCCCATTTGAAAGGAACACCGAGGCGGCCCAGTCACCCGGGATATGGTCCAGGGTCAAGGTCATCTGACTATTGGTGTTACCGGTGTTGTTGATCAGTATATGGAACTCGGCGATCCCGCCGGCCATGTCCGTGGTGTTGTTCCCCCCGGCCACGCTCAGGTCGAACGAATGGTCGGGAGCGATGGTCGTTATTGGCTGGGGAACGAACGTGGCCAGCAGTATGATCAGGCCGAGAACGCCGATGGCCTTAGTGCGGAAGCCGAGCTTGGAGATGTCATTCAATGGCGCAGGGTGCTTGAGGCCCAGTAAGAACACCAGCAGGGCGAACAGGATCCAACCGTCGAAGAACAGGGCCAGGAGGACCAGGATGCCGAAGGTCGCGTAGCCCAGGTATTTTGCGTTGTTCCCGAACAGCCCTCTGGCCACGTGGCCCCCGTCCAGCTGACCGATCGGCAGCAGGTTGATGGCGGTGACCAGGAAGCCCACCCACGCGGCGAACGCCGTGGGGTGCAGAGCCATGTTATCGGCCATCGGCACCAGCATGGCCAGAATCTGGTAGAGAGGTTGGATCATGATGGCCATTACGCCGCCATCGCCGATGGGGCCGGAGACGGCATGGCCGTTCGCGGTCAGGTACAGACCGAGCAATGCCACTGGAATGGTGACCGCCAACCCGCCCAGGGGACCGGCGATGCCGATGTCCACCAAGGCCTTGCGGCTGGGCATGGGGTCGCGCAAGGAGATGAAGGCCCCGAAGGTGCCGAAGGGCGGGATGGATGGTATGAAGTACGGCAGGGATGCCTCCACCCCGTGGCGCTTGGCCGCGATGTAGTGGGAAAGCTCGTGCACGCCCAGGATGGCCATGAGCGGGATGGCGAAGAAGACCGCCCCCATCGCGAAATTATTGACGGTGAATATCTCGGCCGCCCCATCGTAGTCGGCCCAAAGTATCATGCCGGCCAGGGTGGTGGTAATGAAGGTCACGACCAGGAGCGCCCGGTTGATCCACAGGTTGCCCTTCTTGGTCTCGGGGAACCGGACCACCGAAATGGTGTACTCCCCGCCCGCATAATTAATGAGCGGAATGTACCGCTTAGCTTTCAGGTCCCTGCGTAGGCTCTCGAAGTTCTTCTCCAACGTGCTCTTGTCCGGGCTGACCAGGAGAGTCACGGATTCGTAGCTGACCTTGACATCGTAGATGGGAAAATACTTGGCCACCAGCGACCGGACCAGCTCGACGTCGGCCGCGACATCGATCTGAGACATCGTTTCCCACAAACGGGCCGTCACATTTATAGTCACCGGAAACGCCCCCGTGGCTAGCGAACGCTCCAGTCGGGGCAATATTCTTTATTTCCGGGGTCAATTCGGATGCTGCTCATGCGCTACGACGACCTGGACGAGGAAACGAAGGTGTGGATGCTCATCGAGCTCCGCGAAGAGGAGTCTCGGCGCCCCTACCGGAGCCCGAACCTTTCGGCCAAAGGGCGGGCCCAATTCCCAGAGATCGTGGAGCGGGCCATCGCCAGAGGCAAGGAGGAGTCGTTGGCCAAGGACCTGGAGCCAAAGGAGATGTGGTCCGAGTACGAGCCCTCGCCCCAGGGCGGCATCAGAAAGACCGACCCGATCCGGGCGGCCAAGGCGCTGGCCCACCAGGAGTTCAATACCTGTTACGTCCGTGGCCTGTGCCGCCGGCTCATGGAGGAGGAGGAAAACCTCCTGCAGGTCTACCGGGCCGGGGATGGGGAGGTCCAGGGGGACGAGTGCACCGCCTACGAGAACATGGTCCTGGAGATCCGGTTCGTATACAATGGGCATCGGGCCAAGTACTCCCCGCGGCCCAACCCCAAAGCGTTCTCCATCCCATGCAGCCCACAGTGCTGCTATTCGGTCCGGCGCATCCCGAGGGACATGAAGGCGATGCTGGAGCTCGAGGAGAGGCAGTTCGGGGCGGCTTTCCGGCGGTCGTAGCGGCAAGGTCCTGGATAGTGCAGACACTGTTCCGTCCCGCTGTTGCCGATAGATCTCGCGGCATATGGTGCAGGAGGAGAACGGTTAAAGGTGAGGGCCTGATGGAAAAGAATTATTAGACCCACATTAATCGACCCATGTGAACAGGTATGTCCAGCTGATCCGGATCGGCAACTGCGTTATGGGTGTGGTGGGCCTCATCCTAGGGACCTTGGTGGCCCAGGGTACCGGCATAGTCAACGATCCGGCCACGCTGCTCATCGCCGCCTCGGTGGTCTTCCTGTTCATCATGGGAGGCAACTCCCTGAACGATTACCTGGACCGGGAGGTCGACAAGCTGGCCCATCCGGAACGGCCCATACCTTCCGGTCGGATGAGGCCCGAGACCGCCCGCAACATCTCCATCGCCTCGTTCGTCCTGGCCTTCATACTGTCATTGTTCCTCGACTGGATATCGTTCCTCATCGTGGTATCGGCCATCGCCGTAATGCTGGCCTACGAGCTGAAGACCAAGAAGCTGGGGCTCACCGGCAACCTTTCCATCGCCTGGCTCACCGGGGCCCTGTTCCTGCTGGGCGGGGCGGTGGTGGGCAAGGTGGAATCGACGGTGGCCATAGGTATGATGGCTTTCCTGGCCACCCTGGGCCGGGAGATCGTCAAGGACGTGCAGGACATGGGCTCCGATTTTGATCGCCGGACCCTGCCGCAGAGGATCGGCGCTCGCAACGCCGGGATCGCGGCCAGCGCCGCCTTCCTGATCGCGGTCGCCCTTTCCTTCGAACCAGTCATCCTGGGCATCTTCGGATGGGAATATCTGGCGGCGGTTTTGTTCGCCGATGCAATATTTATATACTGCTCCATAGTTCATTTTCGAAATCCCAGGCAGGGGCAGCGGTGGGCCAAGTACGGTATGCTCGTGGCCCTGGTGGCGTTCTTGTTGGGAGGCTTGCTATGACTGTGAAAGAGATCCTTAAGGAGAAGATGAAGAACGGAACGCTCCACATGACCCTGATCGACCCGGCCAAGCAAGAGCCGGCCAGGGCCGGGGAGATCGCCAAGGTCGCCTATGACCTGGGGACCGATGCCATCATGGTGGGGGGTTCCACCGGGGTCACCCAGGAGAACCTGGACCAGACCGTGCAGGCGATCAAGGCCCAGGCCAAGGTCCCGGTCATCTACTTCCCGTCGGGGGCCAACGCCATCTCGCCTTACAGCGACGCGATATTCTTCATGAGCATGCTGAACTCCCGGAACATCAGGATGGTCATCGGCGAGCAGATCAAGGGCGCGCCGATCGTCCGCAAGCTCAACCTCGAGCCGCTGTCGATGGGGTACATCATCGTCGCCCCGGGCATGAAGGTCGGCGAGGTCGGAGAAGCGGACGTCATTCCCCGGGACCAGCCCAAGCTGGCGGCTTCATACGCCCTAGCCGCCCAGTACCTGGGCATGGAATACGTGTACCTCGAGGCCGGCAGCGGCGCGCCGCAGCCGGTACCGGAGGATATGATCAAGGCGGTTCGAGCGGCCATCACCATACCCCTGCTGGTCGGCGGGGGCATTCGGGACGCGGAGAGCGCCGCCCGGGCCAAGAACGCCGGGGCCAACATCGTGGTCACCGGCACGGTCGTGGAGAACGGCAACTACACCGGGCGCCTGGAGAGCATCATCAAGGCGCTCCGGTCCTAGACCGGCCGGAGTTCGGCGGCTGTTCTTAGGGGAGTTCCGTCACAGGCTGACCACAGGGCGCCTTCCCTATGAACGCTCAGGACAGTGCCGAGGCCATTGTTATCGGCTCGTTCCATTCCTTCGCAGCCCAATTTAAATAAGTTCTCATCTATAGATATTGAGCTCGATTGTTCTAAATTCTCAAGATACTATGTCGGACGGGGGAGCGTTTGGATCTTGTTCAATCCCTGCTTGCGGAAACGTAAGCCCTCCATCCTGCTCCCTCGACCTCCCGCATTCGCAGGGGATTTCCCTCTCGCCTAAGAAAAAAAGGCGAATACCGGGGACCCCGGTCCATATGGCGGTTGAGGGCCAGCAGATGGTTATGGTGGGATCGGCCAATGGAAAGAACCTGTCCGAAAAAGGCCCGGATCCCTAGACCATGCTGAGCAACATCTCGTGCACCCGGGCGTCTCCGGCCAGTTCGGGATGGAAGCTCAGAGCGAGCATGTTGCCCTGCCGGGCCATCACGATCTTGTCCCCGTAGGTGGCCAGCACCTCGCAGTCGCCCCAGACCCTCCGGATGACCGGTCCACGGATGAACACCCCGGGGAACGGCGCGCCCATCCCCTTGATATCGAGGGGCGCCTCGAAGCTCTCCCTCTGGCGGCCGAAGGCGTTGCGGTCCACCCCCATGTCCATGAGGCCCAGGAGCCTGGTGCCGGTCTTCTCCACCTCCAGGTCGCCCTCCTTGGCCAACAGGACGCATCCGGCGCAGGTGCCCAGGATGGGCATGCCCTCTCGCCCCCTCTGGACCAGCGGTTCGTGGAGCTCGAAGCGGCGCAGGAGCTTGGAGATGGTTGTGCTCTCCCCTCCCGGGATCACCACGCAGGATACCTGGGCCAGTTCCTCCGGTCTCCTGACCGTAATTACGCTGCCGGCGATACCCAGGCCCATCATGGCGTACTGCAGCGCCTTCACGTGCTCGGGGGCGGCTCCCTGGACGGCGATGACACCAGCCTTCATGCGGTCCCTTGAAGCGGCGTGGCGGTCAAGAAACTTTCGCCTCGGCCGGCGCGTCGTACCCGCCCCGGTGGTCCTCGATGACCTTGTTCTTAGGCGCGAACGCCACGCTTCCCGCGGCGACCAGCTCGATCACCGGCGGCAGTATGAGGTCGTTCTCCAGGGCCTCCTTGATCTCGTCGAGGGAGACCAGCGCTTCGAACATCTGCTTCCGGCCGACCTCGGCATCGCCCTTATACTCCACCCGGAAGGTCAGCCGATCGCGGTAGCCTTCCCTGTCCAGGGAGAGACGATAGCCGATCACGCCGGGAATGTTCAGCAGGACCTCGTCGAACAGTACCGGGTAGATCTTCTGACCGTAGCCGATCTTGGTCTGGGCGTCCATGCGGCCCTGTACCTTTCCCATGCGGCCGATGGTGCGGAAGTCGCAATGACAGGGCGGTTCGATGGTGAAGGAGAGATCATGGGTGCGGTAGCGGATAAGAGGGGTGCCCTGCATGGATAGGGAGGTGAACACCAGTTCCCCTTGTTGCCGGTCCGGCAGATGCTTGCCGGTGACCGGATCGATGACCTCGGCCAGGAAGTCGGCGTCGTTGATGTGCAGCCCGTCCGACGCCTCGCACTCGATCGAGGTGGCCAACCCCATCTCGGTCATCCCGAAGTGGCTGAGCACCTTGCACCCCCAGGCGTTCTGCATCTCCCGACGCATGGCCTCCGGCAATGGCTCCGCCGAACAGATGATGGCCTTCATGCCCAACGCCCGCAGGTCATATTGGCCCTTGGCCAGCACGGTTATCCGATAAAGGAACGAGGTGAGGCCGATCATCAGGGTGGCGCCGTTCTCCCGCATCGTCCTCATCTGGTCGTCGACGTCCACCGCGCTACACACTACCGAGCGCATCCCGGCGACCTTGCACGCGCCGTCCAGCATCAGCCCGGGGTCCCAGGCGGACACCGCGGGGAACATGATCTGTAAGGTATCATCCCCGGTCATGCCCACCGACTTGAGGGCCGCGGCAATGGAATCGATGATGTTGAGCACGTCGTCCTGGGTGTAGAACAGGCGCTTCCTGGTGCCCGAGGTCCCGGAGGTGGTGAACGCCCTCATGACCTTGCTCTGGGAAACGCATAGGAACGTGAGAGGCTCGGCCGCCAGGTCGGCCGGGTCGGTCATGGGGATCTTTTCCAGATCGTCCCAGGTCCGGATGTCCTCGGGCCGTACGCCGGCCTCCTGGAGCTTCTTTTTGTAATAATACGAGTTCTCGATGGCGTAGGCCATCAGCAGCCGGAGCTTATGGAGCTGGAACTCCCGGACGTCCTGCCGGCTGATCTCCCCCAGCTCCTCCCGACCGATCGACCCGCGGAACTCCTTGGACCCCTTGAACTCCTTCCGCATCTTATTGTGGATCCACTCCTCGAGGGGATTGGCCGTCCCCTCCACTTTCAAGGAGGTCAACCTGCGCCGGGCGATGACTATCTTCAACCTCTGAAGCAGGGGCATCGGCGCTCTGGATGACATGCTAAAGTAATAGGTTTTGCCCTACGCCCGGGGGGCGAGGGTGCTGGCCACGACCTTTGACAGGACGTCGGCAGCATAGGGTTTAGGTATCGCCGCGGCGAATCCCATCGAGGCGGGGTCGACGAGCGCCGGGTCGCTGGCATAGCCGGTGGAGATGATCAGCCGCAGGGCGGGTTGTTCGAATCGGAGCTTTTGCCCGACCTCCTTTCCTCCAATGCCTGCGCCCACATCCTGATCGAGGATGGCCAGATCGAACGGCTGCCTGGCATCCCGGGCCTCCTTGCACATCGCCAGCGCTTCTTCGCCGTCCCGGGCCACGTCCACGGTGTAACCCAGGTAGCGGAGCAGGTCGCCGGTGGCCTCCAGGATGCTCTCGTCATCGTCCATCAGCAGTATCTTGCCCTTTCCTTTGACCATGGGGGTGGAGGGCTCGCGAACGGTTGCTTCCCCCGCCGGGCCTCCCTTGGCGGTGGCCATCAGGCGGCCGGCCAGGTCCCGGGCGGTGACCGAGGCGGTCTCGATCTGCACGAGCTTGTTGTACATCCGCCCCTCGGGGATGACATATTCCTTGGCCAGGGACACGCTGCCCATGATGACGGTGAGGGAATTGTTTAGATCGTGGGCCAGGCTCTCCGATGGCATGTTCAGGACCTCTTTCTTGGTGGCCTCCGCCGGCTTGATGACCTCGGCGAAGGTGAGGACCGTTCCGTCCCCGGTCGCCAGAGCGGACGGGACGACCTCCAGCTCCTTCTCTTGGCCATCGGCGGTGACCTGGATCCGGAACGGGCCGTTCAGGTCCACGGAGGGGATCGCCTCGCCGATGGGGCGGCCTTCCAGTCCCGAGGTGCCCAGAAGGCGCTCCAAGGCCGGGCTGGCCATGATAACCATGCCGTCAGCGGCCACCACTGCGAAGGGTGATTTTACCGCATCGATTATTGCCCTGAGCCGAGCCGCCTCGTTCGCGGCATTGAACCGGGACGCCTCGGTCAGGACCTCTTTGGTCTTCAGCGCGGTGATGTCATTGACCAGGCCGATGGCGCCCTTGCTCTGACCATCCTTGTCCAGTATGGGCATGGAGGAGATTATCACCCAGAGATCGGTCCCATCCTTGCAGGTGAACCTAATCTCGTTCCCGGAGTTCTCGGGG
The DNA here is from genome assembly GCA_964477865.1 of uncultured Methanomassiliicoccaceae archaeon. GTDB lineage: Archaea > Thermoplasmatota > Thermoplasmata > Methanomassiliicoccales > Methanomassiliicoccaceae > UBA6. The sequence goes on from CAYZEV010000006.1 coordinate 62,539, forward strand.
TTCCCCTCCTGCTGCTCCATCCATAGGGGGTTCATGAACCTCGATGCCGGCTGGCCCATGATCTCCTCGGGCGCATAACCGAGCATGGAGGCGACCCGCTGGTTGACAAAGGTCGTTCGTCCTTCGATGTCCAGGACCCAAACCCCTTCCGGAGCGTTCTCGATGACGTTCTTGTAACGTTCCTCGCTCTCCCTGTCCTCTTTCTCCTTGAGGGCGAGCTCCGCCAGCATCTGATCGGTCCGATCATCGATTATGGCCATGATGTACCTCAGGTTACCCTGGGCATCCCTGACCGAGGAAATGGTGACGTTGGCCCAGACGGTCGAACCGAGCTTTCGGACATACCTCTTCATGATGGAGGCCGAGGTCACTTCCCCGCTGACCAGCCGCTGATACAGCTGAGCGCTTCCGGCCAGGTCGTCGCGGTGGGTGATCTCCCGGAAGGTCTTCCCGACCAGGTCCCGCGCAGGGTATCCAAGCAGGTCGCATAACTTATCATTAGCTTCGAGCACGCGACCATCGAGTCCTATGCGGGCTATTCCCGCCCCTGCCTGCTCGAAGATGGCCTGATACCGATCATTGCTCTCGGAGAGCGCATCCCCCTTGACCGACAGCTCGGTGTCCCGGCTGCCCAGGGCCTCGCGCACTGCGCAGACCTCGCTCCCCAGGATATCGGCCGATCGCCGAAGCGCCATCACATCGGCGTTGCTCGCCGCCAACGCTTCCTTGGCGGCATTAGCTGCGGCCAACTGTTCGCTTATCTCCGCGTCCCGCCGGACCAGGGCTTCCCGCAGTCCGAAGACCACGGCGTCCTGGGCGATCAGGTCCAGTCGCAGTTGTTCAAGTCGGGCCCGCAGATCGCTGATGTCCTTCTCCTTTCCGAGCATCTCGCTCTTGAAAGCGGCCAGCTCTTCTTCCTTGAGGTTTCGGTCCAGGCTGCTCTGCTGGGCCAGGGCCGTCTGCTGGAACAGGGCATCCTCGGCCTCGGCCAGCCGACCCTGAGAGGTCCGCAGCTCTTCGATCTTGAGATCTAGGTCAAGGCGGCTCTGTCGAGCCATTGTTATCTGCTGGGCCAGAGCGCGCTCGGCCTCGGCCAGACGTGCCTGCGAGGCCAGCAGCTCCTCTTCCTTGAGGGTCAGGTCCAGGCCCCGCTGTTCGGCCAGGGCCGTCCGCTCCGCTAGCTGGGTTTTGAAGGCACGTAGCTCCTCTTCCTTGAGGGTCAGGTCCAGGCCCCGCTGTTCGGCCAGGGCCGTCTGCTGGGCCAGAGCGCGCTCGGCCTCGGCCAGACGGGCCTGCGAGGCCAGCAGCTCCTCTTCCTTTACTTTTAGCTCGCCGGAGAAGTGACCGATGGCGGCCACCTTCTCCGCCAGGTCGGAATCACGCACCTGCACCAATTGGACGAGCCGATCCTTCTCCTGCTCCAAAAGGTCCTTGTCCCCTCGGGCCTGCAGGACCTCCTCGCTTCGGATCGCCAGGTCCGCCTTGGTCCTTTCGGCCAGGGCGATGGTCTCGGTCAGGGCGATCTCCTTGGCGGCCAGTTCGGCCTTTGTCCGGGTCAGGTCCTCGGAGACCAGGAGGGCCTCCTCGCTTCGGATCGCCAGGTCCGCCTTGGTCCTTTCGGCCAGGGCGATGGTCTCGGTCAGGGCGATCTCCTTGGCGGCCAGTTCGGCCTTTGTGCTTTCGAGCGACTCGGTGGCCTGGCGAACCTCCTCTTGGCGTGCCGCTAGCTCTTCCGACCGGTCTCCCAGCTCCCTCTCCCGGGAGGTCAGGGTGATCTGCAGGGCGCTCACCCCGGCCAACGTCTCGGCCAGAGCGATGTCCTTGGCCCGGACCTCTTCGGTCACGGTGACCATCTCCGCCTGCTTCATGTCGAGAGCGTCAGTGAGCTGCTTTATCTGGTCCTGGGCGTGCACCAGGTCCCCGACCTTGGAAGCGTATGCCTGCGTCGCTTCCTTAAGCTCGACCTCCATCCGGGCCATCTGCTGGTGGAGGGTGACCAGCTCTTCTTCCTTACGGGCGATGCCTTCGCCCATCCCGCTCAGGGAGCCGCGAACGGAGATAAGTTCCAGGGCCTGCACCTTATAGCTGGCGGCTAGCTCGTTCAGTGCCCCGTCCTTCTCTTGGTGCTGGCCTTTGAGCTGTTCCATATCGGCGCGCACCGTCAAGAGCTCGCTCTCCTTGTCCATGAGGTTCTGCTGGAGAAGGGTCAGGCTGGCGCGTTGCTTCTCGAGATCGACCTGCTTCGCCTCCATCGCGGCCTTGGTCGCGACGATCTCGTCCTCCCTGGAAAGGAGAGCATCGCGCAGACGCCCGAGGTCCTCTCCTGCCTTGACCATTTCTAACTGGCTCGCCTTCAAGGCCTCCTTGATGGAGGTAAGCGCCGCATCCCGATCGGCCTGGGCGGCCCTAAGCTGGGAGATCGCTTCCTCCAGACCCTGGATCCGCTGGTCCCTGGCCTGGACCTCGGCCACCGATTCCTCGGCCTTCTTCCGGCTCTCCTCGATCGCGCACTTGGCGCTCTTTCGCCCGGTGATGTCCCGGTCGATGCCCCGATAGCCCAGGAAGTCGCCTTCCCGACTGAAAAGGGGCGTGCCGCTCATTTCCAGGAAGACCGCGTGGCCGTCCTTGTGGCGCATCTCCTTTTCCAAGGCCGTGATGGGGGCCCGGGAGCCCATGGTCCGGGTCAGGATGGCCGAGACCCGGTCCGCTTCCTCCTGGGAGGATACCAGGTCCAGGGTGGTGCGGCCCAACGCTTCCTCCGGCTGCAGGCCCAGTATGTCCTTGACCCGCGGCGAGGAATAGGTGTATGCGCCCTGCGGGTCCAGCTCCCAGGCCCAATCGGAAGCCCTCTCCGCGAACTCCATGAAGCGGCGGCGGGAATCCTCCAGCGCCAGTTCGATGGTCCTTTTCGAGGCATTGTTGGCCTCCACGTGCTTGCGCATCTGGTCGATGAGCTGGTCCCTGTTCTGCAGTTCGGACTCGGTATTGTTGGAGAGCCGGATGCTGTCCAGCATGCGCTCCAGTTCCAGGGCGGCGTAGTCCCCGTTGAGCAGCTGCTCGGCCGGAACGTAGAAGTTGTTCTTGCTGATCGAGCCCTGGGACACCACCTTGGGGTGGGTCCGGATCGCCGCCAGCATGGCTGCCGGAGGGAAAGCGTTACGGTCGTACTGACATATGATGCGGAGCGAGATGCCCACGTTGAGCGAGTTCATCTTGGCCTCATACTCTGGCCAGCGTTCCACTCCAATGACGTGCTCCTGGGTCCAGGTCATCTCCGACATGATGCGCATGGCGGTGAAACCATAGGATTTGGCCAGGTCGGCGATGTTGGTGAGCACCCGGATGGTCCAGTCGGGGTCGAACCTTCCCAGCTTGAAGTACATCTCCTTCTTGCTGGTCAGGATCAGTCCGCCGGTACCCACTGCTTTCTCCACGTCGATATGCTCGGCCTTGAGCGCTTCGACGATGCCCCGGTCGTTCTCGTCATTGGAGATATAGAGGCAAAGCTCTCCTTTCTCCAGACCCACCTTGATCAAGGGAGTTATGGCCGCGAGGCGTTCCTCGGCTGTCTCATAGATAAGTGCGATGTGATCTTCTAAAGCGCTCTGCTCTGCCTCTGAACTTGGCAGTGGCTGGTCGCTGATGGAATCTACCATGATGTGCATCCTCCGTTCGCCCGGGTCCTTTACCGGGCCAATCCCCGTTGGTATTTAAGGACGGACCCTCAGTGGATTCTCAAGAGATAAACTCTCGCTCCCAGACGTAGATTGAAGCAACACAATAAAGAGCCGGAAAGACCATCGACGGTGCATGCCCGGGAAGGATTGGAAGGCCTTTACCAAGGAGCTCAGGGACATTGTATATCTCCCAGCCTACCCTGTGGCCATTAAATTGCTGCCGCACGCTCGGGAGCTCCTCGATTACAACGAGGCGAGATTGTTGACCAACACCACCCCCTGCCACATGGCCGCGATCGCTCGTTACAATCGGGGGGACGGCGTGGTGGGCGCCTCCGGCCAGGGAACGAAGTGTCTGTGGGGAGCGGCCTGCCTGGGCCTCTGCAAGACCCCGGCCCGGCTGGCCGAGGGCGATCTGAACCTCCCGTATGTGCGGGACGTTCCGGCTGCGCAGAGGCTCCACGAGAACATGACCATGCTCGGTAACACGGGCAAGCGGTTCGAGGGCGTGATAATGGCACCCCTGGACCTCGCTCCCTTCGAGCCGGATGTCATCGCCATCTACCTTTCCCCGGCCCGGGTGCTGCGCTTCATTATCGCCTTCACCTACGAGAAGGGAGAGCCGGTGGTCACCAGGATGACCGGCCAGGCCTCATTATGCTCGGGCATCGCCCGCGCGGTGGAGGAGGAGGGGGTCACCGTGGACGTGCCCTGCATGGGCGATCGGGCCTACGGCCTGGTGCAGGAGTTCGAGGTACTGATCGTCTTCCCCGCATCGAGGATCGACGAGCTAATGGAAGGGCTAAGGAACACCGAGGCGGTCGCGTCCTATCCCTACAAACCGTTCCTCCGGTGGTCGGCCATCTTCCCGCCAAATTTCGAGCCTAGGGAGAACGACCTGGAGTAGTCCATGATAAGACCTACGAAACATTAATAGGGCCTACTGGATATTCGAGACGCTGGAGCCGGTAACATGGTACTAACGGATCACATGAAGCAGTTGGGCGTCACGCCCGCACTGATGAAAACAACAAAGAAGATCAAGTGCCCCAACTGCGGAGCCGAGTTCTCATTGTTCCAGTCCCGGGCCATCGCCTGCAAGGGATGCAAGAAGGCCACATTCGGTTGCCAGCTGGCCCGGTGCCTCCGCTGCGATATGGAGTTCCCCCTGGAGGGACCGTTGACCAAAGATTGGGAGAAGCAGAAGCTCCTGGCCGATTACATGAACAACATCGTCGGCAAATACAACAAGAGCGTGGGCAAGAAGGGTACGCGTTAGGCGTTCCTTCGATCAACCTCTTTCCCTAGGTTATTGACCATTGATGGGAGTGGCCAGGCCCTGACCGCTCCCACTTTCTGTTCTTGACATAGCTGAGCAGATGGCGTCACGGCAAGGCTAGTTTGATCTTGGCCATGGCCAGATGGAGCGACCGCCTTCGCCTTTCGCCTAGGAGTTGCCGCCCTTCGTGGCGTATTTCTCCAGGATCTCGTGGCGATAGAGGGTCTTCCCGTGCACGCTGTTGATATTGAACAGGCAGAACGGGATCAGCTTTCCATCCGGGGTAACGGTGTGGATGCAGCAGCCCTTGAGCCGGTCGGTGTCCACGTTCCAGACGTCCTGGAACGGCATGCTGGAGATGGTGAGGTAGTTGGTACGGGCCCTCTGGATGAAGTCGTCCCAGGTGCCCTTGGCCTCTCCACCCTCCGTTCCCAAGCTCTCATCGATGTACCGCCACAGGTCGCTGATCTCCTTCCTCGTCTTCGTGGCGACGCAGCAGGTGTCCTTGGGGGGCCCCATCGCCCGATGGGTCAGTGGGAAAAGGGAGCCGTCCTCCATCAGCACCGACATGGACTTGACGTCGCAGTGGACGTTGGTGCAGGAAGTGGGTATGAAATTGTCCATCCTCAGCTCGCCCTTGGTCTGTCGCTCGATCTCCTTCAGCAGGTCGGGTAGCACCGTGCGGTTCTCGTCCTTTGGCACGATGGGGAAGCGGCCAAAGTAGCTGAGGGGCTGGAAGTGGATCCCCTTCACGGTGGGGATGTTCTTCTTCGCGAAATTTATCAGCTCGCCGATCTGATTGATGTTGATGTCCGGCGAAACGACCGTGACCAGGGTGACGCCGACGCCGGCCTCACGGCAGTTATCGATGGTCTTCAACTTGATGGCCAGCAGGTCCCTCCCGCAGGTCTTCATGTAAATGTCGCTGCTCAGGCCGTCGAACGAGAAATAGATCGAGTCCATGCCGGCCTCCTTGCACTTCCTCAGGAACTCCAGGTCCTGGGAGAAGCGCACGCCGTTGGTGTTGACCTCGATGTAGTCGATGCCCATGCTCTTGCCCAGCGCCAGGATGTCGGGCAGGTCGTCCCGGATGGTCGGCTCCCCTCCGCTGATCTGGATGCAGATGGGGTGGTTGACATAGTCCAGGGTGGTCTGGAACATGCCCTTGATCATGTCCATGGTCGGGTTGAAGTGGTAGCGCTCATTGGCCGAGGCGAAGCAGATGGGGCACTTGAGGTTGCAGTCGTTGGTCACCTCCAGCACCACCAGGCAGGTGTGCTGGGTGTGATCCTGGCACAGGCCGCAGTCGATGGGGCAGGTGGCCTTGTTCTTCACGGCGTACTTTTCCGGCTTGGAGGGGACGCAGGCGTAGGCCTTCATCGACTTGTAATCGGCCACCCCGCGCCAGATCAGAACATTATAGTAGCCATGGTCCGGGCAGGTCTTCTCCAGATAGACGTTATCGTTCTCGGCGTACTTTACCGCCGGGATGACCTTGAGGCACTCCGGGCATAGGCTCTCGCTTTCCCCCAAATTCTCTCTCATGATCGGCACCTGAATTGTAGGCTCCAATGGTTTCAGCATAGTTATGGTTTTCTGAGATAGCCCAGATATCTAGAAGTGTCACAATAAAAAAGGAAAAATGTGGAAAGGGGCCGCGCTGCGGCCGTGGATTTTTACGCCTTCTTCTTCTCGAATAGACCTTCGGCTGCTGCAATGGTCTTGGTGGCGAGGTATTCCTCGACCCAGGAGTCGCCGCACTTGGGGCAGACGATGGCCGGCCCGGACCTGGTGATGCCCATGTAGGTCATGTTCACGGTCCCGGAGATGGCCTTCTCGTTGTTGCAATGCGGGCATACCCAGTTGGTGATCTCAGGGGTGTCGGTGGTCTTCACCGGCTCGCCCAGGACCATGCGGTGGGAGTATGCGGACTCGATATTGCCAGCGTTGTCGTAGAAAGCGTATATGGTGACTTCACCGATGCGCTTCTTGGCGATGTTCTTGTTGCCGTCGGTGATCTTCCTGCTGGAAGTTTCTGCGGACTTGACGACGTCAGCGACGTCGGCTTCCTTCAGACCCCTCTTGCCCAGCAGATCCTTGGCGTTAGCGGAGAACTGTGCGTCCATTTTGCTCACCTCAGAACTTCCCGTACGTTCCATAGTCCTTTGCCGCCTTGGTCATTGCCAGGATGCTGGACGGGAGCGTGTACATGGGGCATTCGCAAGCCGAACCAAGGATGTAACCTCTCGGGCTGTCGCGACCGGCCTTGACGGACGCCGCGGCCTGGTCGTATACTGCCTTCGGGTTCGGGTTGATCATCAGCTTGGTGTCAACCGATCCCATGATGGTGGCCTTGTTGCCGAATTCCTGCTTCAGCAGCTCGGTCGGGAACACTTCCCGGCCCTTGTAGCCGATGTGGAACACAGTGAAGGGAGACCAGATCAGGTTGTGGAACTCCTTGTAGTCGGTCTCGTGGTTACCGCAGCAGTGGTAGAATATCTGCGGACCGGCGCCTCCCCTGAAGCACTTGTCGATATAGTACCGCATGTTGTTGACACCGTACTCGCGGACAGCCTCGTCAGAGAAGATGTCGTTGTTAGCAAGAACGGATCCCAGCACGAGCATGGCCATGCCGTAGTCCTTGGCGGTGCATAGCGCGCCTTCGATGGCAGTGTCGGTGAACTTCTTCAGCAGCTTGTGGGCAGCATCCTGCTCAGTGAAGGTCCACATGATGAAGTTCTCAACACCGCACATGTGCGATGCCTCTCCAACCGGGTCAAACCCGTATGAGATCGGCACGAAGGTCTGAGGAATGTGCTTCTGCACGTAGCTGTACAGCCGCTGATACTGCGGGTAGGTATAGCCGTTCCTTATTGCCTTCTCGTCCGGAACCTCGATGTCGTCAACCTGGCCCGGCTCACTGATGATAGGAGTCTCGGCGATTGGCGGCAGAGTGTCCTTCTGGGTCAGTTCCATTCCAAGCTCCTTGAGCCAGGGCGTAGAGTAGAACCAGTGGGAAACCGGCAGCAGGTCGTACAGCTGATAGATGTACGCCAGGCAGTGTATACCCAGTTCCGGTTTTTCATAGAAATCCCTGATGGTGTAGCCGCATGCGACCGCTGCGTTGGATAGCATGACGGGGTCTACATCAACCCTGTCGAACTTGTTGTCGACGAAGGGATTCGCGAAGCGCTTAGTGGCCTTACCGTGCCACTCCATGTCATATGGCGGAAATAGATCCTCGTAGCCCATATAATCCCTATTTCTTTACTGGTTTTTGGATATATAATCCTTGTTACTCAGGAACGCAACAATGTTCCAAACATAGAATCTATATATTGTTAATATGCAACATTGTTACATTCACAATCGGTATTATGAAAATATTTTGCTATTTTTGTGCTCTACTTCGAGGACTATTTACGCTTCGTATTTATAACTAGGCCGAATCGTGTTAGCTTGGCGCACGGATCACTTCACGACCGGCAGGCCTGCATTCTTCCATCCGTTCATGCCGCCTAGAACATTGAACATCAGGTCAAAGCCATCGTTCTGCAAAAGGCTCGCGCCCAGACTTCCCCGGAGCCCCGATGAGCACATCACCGCCACCGGGCGATCCCTGGGCACCTCGCTCATCCTCTTTGGAAGATACCCGGCGAAGATGTGGACCGCTCCCTCGACCCGTCCGTCGACCCATTCTTTGTTCGTGCGCACATCGAGGACGAAGATATCCTCGCCGGCCGCGAGGCGGTCGTGAAGTTCGAGCCCGGTGATGGCGGGGAACGAGGCGATGGGCTGAGCCGCCTTGGTCCATCCTTCCATGCCATCGCGAAGATAGCCATCGATGCGATCATAACCTATTCGAATGAGCTCGGCGGTCACCTTTTGGATGTCCCGGTTCTCGTCCAGCACGAGGAGGAGGGGGCGATCGTAACCGAGCATCCATCCAACGTAGTTGGGCAGCACTTCCGTCGGGATGCTGATCGCGCCCAGCGCATGGGCGGTGGCGAACGCCGTGGGGATCCGGACATCGAGAACGATGCGACCATCTCCGGCCAGATCCTTGAACCCCTTCGGCGAGAGGGAGGGGGGCTGAGGCAACCGGCCCAGGATCGGTTGCCCTTGAATATTGATCTCCTCCATTTTCGTGAAATAGTACGGCTTCTCCATTTTCTCGCCCAATTTCATCGCCACGAAGCTTTCTTGATCGGTGAGCTTGAGGGCATGGTTCTGGACCAGCTCCAGGCCGATGGTGCTCTCCTCTCGGTTGGAGATGCTCCCGCCGCAGGGGGACCCGGCACCGTGGGCGGGGTAGATGATCACTCCCGGACCAAGCGGTATCAGTTTCGTATGCAATGAATCGAACAATTGAGCGGCCAGTTCCTCGATCGGCTCGGGGCCGAAGAGATCGGTCCGGCCCACCTCGCCGACGAAAAGGGCATCGCCCGTGAACACGCCGATGACCTCCGGCCCGGCCGAGCGGTCCATCAGAGCATAGGACATGCTCTCTGGAGTGTGCCCCGGGGTCCTGATGGCCCTAAGGACGGCCTGGCCCATATCGATCTCGTCCCCTTCCCTGATCAGCCGCCCATATTGGAAATCAAGTTCTCCATGATGGATGGTTGCGCCGGTGATCGAGGCCAGCTCCCGGGAGCCGGTGACGTAGTCCTCATTGCGGTGGGTCTCCAAGATATTGGTGATCCTCAACCCCTCCTCATCGGCGATGTCCAGGTAGATTTGGCAATCTCTCCGGGGATCGATCACGGCCGCTTTTCCGTCCGAACCTACCAGATAGGACAGGTGCGCCAGGCCCTCAGATTTCACCTTCTTCAATATCAAGCGTGCTCCCCCTCCCTATGCTATCGAAAGCCGGGCTTACAATTTTTTCGCTAGCGTCGAGCAGAGATCGATCCGATCAATCCGCACCCTCTGAGATCAGCCGGAGCATCTCGGCGGGCGTAGCTATGGGGAACCGCATACGGTCCAGGATGCCATCGATATCATTTCCTTTGACCTTGACCCCCTCCAGCCGTTCCCTGGCCTCCGCTTCTTCAAGGGGGAAATGCGCTCCCTTCAACCTTGAGGCCACCTCCACCGCCCAGTTGACCGATCTTGTTGTCGTCCGTGCCATCTGCCACACTTGTTCCGCCCGAGGACCGGAAGGTGAGGCTGGCTCTTCCTGGCTCAACGGCCAACTCTTTTTTCACCAGCATTGTTTATCTAGATTCTGTGGTCTTTGCTTGGCCGCGGTGGCCAGACCGTGGTCCTAGGGCGTACCGTCCACGATATTGATGCGATTACGACCGACCCAGTATCATCGTGCCGAGGGCGCCGCCCTGGCCGGAGCTGCGGGCTATTTATCGAACGACCGTCATTCCTAGGCCGGCATGGAACGAGCTACCGGTCCCCAGGTGAGGAGGCTGAACGATATGAGCATCCTCTGCGACTTCGATGGCACCATCACTATGATCGACACCGCGGAGTACATTCTGGACAATTTCGCCCTCGGCGACTGGAGAGGGGTCGAGCATCTGTTGGAAGAAGGGGCGATCACCATCGAGGAGAGCATGAACCGCCAGTTCGAGATGATCGCCCTGTCCCGGGAGAACATGCAACAAAATCTTGATATGGTGGTCAAGGCCCGTCCGGGCTTCCAGGACCTGCTGGAACTATGTCGGGCCGACGGCCACCGGTTCCGGATCACCAGCGCCGGGCTGGATTTCTATATACGGCACTTTCTGGCGGCCAACGGATGGGACCGGGACGCGGAGGTGGTGGCCCCTCGGCTCATCGATGTGGGGCCGGGAGTGCGGTTCGAGTTCCCGCCAAAGAAAGATTCCCGGGCGCGCAATTTCAAGGAGGATAACGTTCTTGAAGAGCAGGCGGCGGGGCGACAGGTCGCCTACATCGGGGACGGCACGTCGGACCACTGGGCGGCCCTGGCCGCCGACCTCGCCTTTGCGGTCAAAGGTTCGAAGCTCGACCGTGCGCTGGAGCGCGATGGCAGGGGACACCACGCCTTCACCGATTTTCGCCAGGTCATCGCAGTCCTCAATGGGCTGTAAGCTACTTTTTCGGAACGAAGTCCATGGCCCCGGAGTTCATGCAATAGCGCATGCCGGTGGGCGCCGGACCGTCATCGAAGACATGACCGAGATGGCCGCCGCAGCGGGCGCACTCCACAGATGTCCGCCTCATACCGAAGCGATCATCGGGCTTGGTCTCCACCGCCTGGTCGGATATGGGCTTTTTGAAGCTCGGCCACCCGGTGCCGGACTCGAACTTGTCCTCCGATGAGAACAATGGCAGGCGGCATCCGCCGCATACATAGGTCCCTTGATCGTGGTTGTTCCAGTACTTGTTCTGGAACGCGGGCTCGGTGCCCTCCTTCCGCAAAAGGAGGAACCGCTCCGGACCAAGCAGCCGCCTCCATTCGTCCTCTGACCTTACGACCTTTTCCAGGTTCTGAGCGCCGATCGTGGACATGTAAATCGCACCGAGGAGGAAGTTGGTGCAAGTTTTATTAATACAGGGGGTCCAAATCTTCGAGGGGAAGGGACGCTTTTGCATGGACGGGCGGAGACGACCATCACTATCGCCAATTGGGCCGGGGTCAATATGGGCGATGATGCCATATTCTCCTCGCTGCTCTCGGCCCTACGCTCGAACATCCCGGGCAAGCTGCGCATCTACGTCCTATCAGACAATGAACGGGAGATCGAACGCAAGTACAAGGTCGACGGCACCGCGCCCATTTTCGAGTACTACCGGCCGGAGAACCTGCCCCGGGTCCTCGGGTTCCTGAGACGCTCCGATCTGGTCATTTACGGGGGCGGTGACCTGCTCAACGGCGATCTGACCAGTCTCTCGTTCCTTCGGATGGCCAAAATGCTCGGCGTGCCGGTGGTCTGCTGCGGCGTGGGGGTGCTGCCCATCGAGAACCCAGTGCAGAGGGCCCTGGCCCAGAGCGCCCTCAACTCCCTGGATCTGATCACCCTGCGGGACCCGGATTCCATGAAGCGACTGGAGGAGCTGGGGGTGACCGCAGTGCCGACAAGATTGACCGCGGACCTGGCGTTCCTCCTTCTCCCGAAGCTGCACGGAGACCATCTGACCGAGGTCGAGGGGAACAATGGAGCATCGATCACCGTGGGGATCAACGTCCGCTCTCAGGACCCCATGTATCGTTTCTATTCCCAATGGGACGAGGATGGTTTCCTCGATACCATGACCAGTACCTGCAACAGGCTCATCGAGGAACTGGACGCCCACATCCTTTTCCTCCCCATGGAGACCTGCGGTCGGGGAAAGGAATATCACCACCATATCTTCGATGACATGCTGGGCCGCCGGGTCCTGAACAAGATAGACCGAAAGGACCGTTTCTCCGTGTTGGAAAAGGAGTATGCGCCCGACGAGCTGAAGGGCCTGCTGAGCCAGTTGGACCTCCTCATCGCCATGCGACTGCACACCCTGCTGATCGCCTCGGACCAGGGCATCCCCCTGATCGCGTTCGACTATGCTCCCAAGTTGCGATCGTTCATGTCCTCCATCGGCCGGGAGGAGTATCTCATACCGACCGAGGACCTCGACGTCCCTACGATCATGACCACCGTCCAGAAGGCCATGACCGATCCGGGGTGGAACGACCGGGGGAAGGTGCGAGCCCTCTGCCTGCGTTCCCAGGAGAACATACGCCTGATCGTCGAAGTGCTGAACGAAGGAAAGAAATCGAAAAGGAGGTTCTTCGCCTTCCTTCCCCTGGTACCGGCCTTCGTTCTTTCGAACTTAGCTTTGGACATTGCTAAAGGCATCGGGGACCTGGCGCGGGGGGAGGGCCCCACCGAAAGATAGCCACACTCTTGTGTTCCCGGACGCAGCGAGGACCGCAAGGTATTTACTTGTCAAAATATTCCCGCCCGTTATGGTATCACCTCAGGTTGAGAAACTGTTCAACGCGATGAAGACTGGTGGCGCCACTTCCGAGGACAAGGCTATCGCCGCCGAGAAGGCAACCTCACTCTCCAAGCTTCCCAAAGCCCAGTGCATGAACGCGCTGGCCGAGCTGGAAAAGATGGGAGTGGCCAAGAAGCGGAAGAACAACAACGCCGTAGCTTACTACTTGGTAAAGACCAGTCTCGAGTAGAACCCTTTCGTTAATGGTCCAAGGCCCCTGGCCGTCGGACCATTCCGTCATTTTTTATCACCCATCGCATCGATTTCCACTCACGGCCTTGACGGAAGGGCATTGATATCCAGAGACCCGGCGGCAGGGCCGGGAGGGCCTCATGGATCAATGACGTTCGATCATCCCTGGCGATAGGCCTTACCTATCTGGAACGCGTCGGCGACCCGATCCCCCAGCCGGTGGTACGCTGACGCCGAGGACAGGTAGATCAGCGGGTCCAGGACAGTGGGGTCCGGACGCCCGTCGCCGCGCAGGGCGCCGTCGTCGGTGTAGACCTCCACCACCTCTCCTACCACCATGTCGGTGCCCTCGAACTCCACGAGCTTTTTGAGCGTGCATTCCATGGTGAGGGGGCAATCCTCGACCATGGGGGCGGTCTTCAGCTTGCCGTAGAAGGTACGGAACACCTCTGATTTGTCGACCTTATAGCCGGAGCGGATGCCGCAGTAATCAACGGGAACGGCCAGCTCGGTGGCCGGGATGTTGATGCTGAAGGTCTTGTTCTCCATGATGCCGTCCTTGGTCCGGCGCTGCTTGCCCATCACCAGGCCGATGGTGGGGGGCTCATCGTCGATCATGGTGAACCAGGCGATGGTGCAGAAGTTGGCCTTGCCCTCCACGTTCGCTCCCACCAAGCAGATGGGCAGGGCGAGCGGGGGCATGCGATTTCCGTGAGCGGTCTTGGGCATAGCTATCGCAGAAGGATGCATTCTCTCGACTATTGAATTTTCTTGTCCCGGCGTCCATGACCTCCTCTCCGTAAGTTTAAGTACGCTCGACCTTTTTCTGGACGGGAACCATGAGCTCTGCCAAAGAGGTCCCTCGACCGGTCATCATCGAGGACGAGTGCAAGGGGTGTGGCCGCTGCATCGCCGCCTGCCCCAAGAAGGTCCTTCGGTCTGCCAAGCACGTTAACCGCAAGGGCTTCGTCCCCGCCGAGTATGCGGGAGAAGGCTGCACTGGCTGCGCCATCTGCTTCTACAACTGCCCGGAGATCTACGCCATCGAGGTCCACACCCCCGACAAGGAGGGGAGCTCGTGAGGAAGTTCGTGAAAGGCAACGATGCGGTGGTCATCGGTGCGCTCTACGCTGGCTGTGACGTTTATTTCGGCTATCCTATCACTCCCGCCAGCGAGATTGCCCATGGCGCGGCCGAGTACTTCCCCCAGCTGGGGAAGGAATATCTGCAGGCGGAGTGCGAGACCGGTTCCATCAATATGATCTACGGAGCGGCCAGCGCCGGCAAGCTGGCCATGACCGCTTCCTCCGGGCCGGGGGTCAGCCTCATGCAGGAAGGGATCTCCTACCTGGCCGGGGCCCAGCTGCCAGCGGTCATCGTCAAGGTCCTGCGCCCCGGTCCCGGCCGAGGTAACATAGGCCCGGAGCCAGGGCACCAACACACGGCCGCGAACGGGCGCGGCCACTGGCAATTCCACAGCCGGGGACCGGGCC